>NZ_CABFKI010000029.1 GCF_901764995.1 Actinobacillus porcinus | reverse complement strand
TAATACATAATCTGATTGAGTGAGTAAATCTCTTACACTCATTGGGCAACGTAAACGAGTGGTATCTTCTGCAAAGCTCACTTCTACTTTAGGTCTTTTATTTTCTTCGCTTTCATCGTCATCAAGGTTGATGCATATATCAAAAACGGCTAATACCACTTGATTATCTGCGATTTCGTATGCACCATAATAGTAAATAAACTATATAGCGGACGATCTATTTGTTTAGCGATACTACGCAAAGATTTATGCAGGGAAAAGAAACTGAAATCAAAGGTAGATTCTGAATAAATCGTTGCTAATCCTTTCATAAATTCCTTAAAATCC
>NZ_CABFKI010000028.1 GCF_901764995.1 Actinobacillus porcinus | reverse complement strand
GGCCCCTAAGGCGAGGCTGAAAAGCGTAGTCGATGGGAAACGGGTTAATATTCCCGTACTTGGATAAACTGCGATGTGGGGACGGAGAAGGTTAGGTTAGCAGACTGTTGGATGTCTGTTTAAGCCGGTAGGTGGGAAGTTTAGGCAAATCCGGACTTTCATAACACCGAGAAGTGATGACGAGTCTCTAAGGAGATGAAGTAACTGATACCACGCTTCCAGGAAAAGCCACTAAGCTTCAGGTTTATCTAAACCGTACTATAAACCGACACAGGTGGTCAGGTAGAGAATACTCAGGCGCTTGAGAGAACTCGGGTGAAGGAACTAGGCAAAATAGCACCGTAACTTCGGGAGAAGGTGCGCCGGCGTAGCTTGTAGTCCCATGCGGACGAAGGGTGAACCGGTCGAAGATACCAGCTGGCTGCAACTGTTTATTAAAAACACAGCACTCTGCAAACACG
>NZ_CABFKI010000027.1 GCF_901764995.1 Actinobacillus porcinus | reverse complement strand
GATTCATGACTGGGGTGAAGTCGTAACAAGGTAACCGTAGGGGAACCTGCGGTTGGATCACCTCCTTAACAAAAGACGACTTGCTAGTGCTCACACAGATTGTTTGATAGAATAAAGCAAAGAAAACCAAATCCTTTCGGGTCTGTAGCTCAGGTGGTTAGAGCGCACCCCTGATAAGGGTGAGGTCGGTGGTTCAAGTCCACTCAGACCCACCACTCAATGAGCGAGCTCAAGAGTGAAACGAAAAGGAAAAGTCATATCGAGTTATGATGAAAGGGGATATAGCTCAGCTGGGAGAGCGCCTGCCTTGCACGCAGGAGGTCAGCGGTTCGATCCCGCTTATCTCCACCAATCATCATGACTAAGTGAATAAGTAAAGGTTAAATAAAAAATGTTGAAAACACATAGAAAATTAACCGCACTTTGTTTATTTAGTCATGATGATATGAAATTATTATCTTTGTTCTTTAAAAATTTGGAAACAAGCTGAAAAACTGAGAGATTTTCTGTAGGGGTAAATCACATTTACCCTGAAACAAGAAAGTCTGAGTAGAAAAATCTTGACTGAACAAAAGCAGTCAAGTGTTTAGTAGTTAATAAAGACTTCAAGTAAAAATATTTGAGGTTGTATAGTTAAGTGACTAAGCGTACACGGTGGATGCCTTGGCAATCAGAGGCGAAGAAGGACGTGCTAATCTGCGAAAAGCTTGGATGAGTTGATAAGAAGCGTTTAATCCAAGATATCCGAATGGGGAAACCCAGTAGATGAAGAATCTACTATCACTTGTTGAATACATAGGCAAGTGAGGCAAACCGGGAGAACTGAAACATCTAAGTACCCCGAGGAAAAGAAATCAACCGAGATTCTGTAAGTAGCGGCGAGCGAAAGCGGAAGAGCCAGTTAGTGATAGCGACAGAGATAGAGGAATTGGCTGGGAAGCCAAGCGACACAGGGTGATAGCCCCGTACTCGAAATCCGGGTTGTGGTACTAAGCTAACGAAAAGTAGGGCGGGACACGAGAAATCCTGTTTGAAGATGGGGGGACCATCCTCCAAGGCTAAATACTC
>NZ_CABFKI010000026.1 GCF_901764995.1 Actinobacillus porcinus | reverse complement strand
AATACGACAAACTACGAATGAGTATTTAGTGATGGCAAGAGACACAAAAGTTAATTTATCCGATGTAGAAGAGCTTTTTACAAGCACCGTAATTATTGATCCTGTAGAGCTCAACGCTTTATTAGATAAATATACGGACGATGAACTCGAACTGTTGCATCAATTAGAGAATAATCTCGTTGCAACAAAAACGCATGACCAAGTAATGGAAAACCTTCGCAAGGCTTTACATTTGGATGAAAAATGATGAAATTGGATTACAACATTATTTGGTATGATTTAGCAGAGCGTAAATTGCTAAAACAGGCTGAATATCTTCATAAATTCCGTAAAAGTAAAGGAAAATCTAATAATATTTCGTTATAGCACTTGAAACACCCCTGAAAAATAGCTATATTATGGTCAAAGGGCGTAAGCTGCCATAAGTGCTACTCAATTAGGTGCTTCGCTACCAAATAATGCGAGTTTTATAAGTAGGTGCTTCGCTACCAAATAATGCGAGTTTTATGAGTAGGTGCTTCGCTACCAAATAATGCGAGTGTTAAAGTAACAGTAAAAAAGAGCAGCGATGACTGCTCTTTTTTGCTATATGAGGTATTTATGACAGGTCATACGCTTGAACTCTACTATATTGATGATGAATATATTCGCTTTTTAAAGCAAGCCGGGAATAATGGCGTAGAATATAATTATGCTAAAGCAGATAATCAAAAGCCATATTTAGGGGTTGTTTTAGTTGTGAATACATATAAGTATTTTGCTCCGCTGTCATCGCCCAAAGCTAAATATGAAAAAATGTCTAGTAGTAATCCAACTACCTTTAAAATTCTTAAAGGACAGAATAAGAAGCTATTAGGCGTTGTTCGATTAAACAATATGCTCCCTGCTCCTGATTCAGCTTTACATCGGATTGAAGTCAATGCTATTCCAAATCAGGACTATAAAAATTTACTTCTTTCTCAACGGCGCATTATTTTGTCTAATGCCGATAAAATTCAGCGTAAAGCAGAAATAATGTATGATCTTGTTGTGAATAAAAAGAATGAGTTTTATTGCAAGTTATCTAACAATTTTTCTGAACTTGAAAAGTCTTTAGATAACTATACCAAACTTGAATCTAGTGAGTAAAAAATTGCCCTGGCGTATCCGCTAGGGCGATTTTTTATTTCTTATCGAACTCAAATTCGACTTTCGTTTCCGCCTTGTTGAGCTTCAAACAATCATAAACTTTTATAGGCTTCTCATCTTGGAATCTACATATACACCGTTTGGACATAAAAATGTTAAGCGCAAAACGAAAAGCAGAAATGATTCAAAGTTTGAAAGATGATTATGTTGTACTGACAGATATTGTCTGTGAAGTTATTGCTGATACTAAAGCAGATATGATTGTCTTAAAAAGAGAAAATATCCATGTCTCTGATTTTGAACAAGATAAATACCGTTTACATCAGCTTGATAATGCGTATTTGTCCCTGTGTGATAAAGATCAGGTTAAAGCCGTTGATGTCATTGAACAAATTTATGAATTAAGCGA
>NZ_CABFKI010000024.1 GCF_901764995.1 Actinobacillus porcinus | reverse complement strand
CCGCTCCAGACAGATCAGCCGCCGGTACTCCCGGAATTGCCGTTATCACCAAGCATGCACCCTCCTGTTCCTCCTGCCAGTTGATCACCTCGGGGCAAGCCACACCTCGACCTTTGAGCCAAATGAGGCGGTCACGCTCTCCAGCGAGCTCACCGCGGCGGGAAGCAGGTGCGATTTTCGCGAAGGCATGCCCGTCACCACGTCGAAAAACAAAATCACCGGATTCTCCGCCTCTGACAGGCAACCAGTCAGAATGCGATTCACCAAAAAAAATATTAGTTCGATTCAATGGAGGTTCCTTCAGTTTTCTGATGAAGCGCGGAGGTGGCTTTGCCACGAATACCATCTGTGCCGAAATATTTGCGCACCATAAGGTCGATTATCCTGTCGTCGGGTCGCCCTCAAAGGGGACATGCCTGCTGAACCGCGAATATAGAGAAATATCCCGAATGTGCAGTTAACGAATTCTTGCGGTTTCTTTCAGCGCCGCCAATACCGCCAGCCCGTCGCGCAAGGGGCGCGGCTCGTGTGTGCGGATGAAGTCAGCTCCACCTGCGGCGGCGGCAAGCTCTGCAGCGAGTGTCGCGGCCCCGACATCCCCCGGACCACGGCCTGTGAGCGCGCGCAGAAAGGATTTGCGCGAAACAGACAGAAGCACCGGCAAATCGAAGCGCAGCCGCAATTCATCGAACCGCGCCAGCACCGAGAGCGAGGTTTCGGGAGCAGCCCCCAGAAAAAACCCCATGCCGGGATCAAGGACAAGGCGGTTGCGTTTGATACCGGCACCCGTCAGCGCCGCGATGCGCGCGTCAAAGAACGCCGCAATGTGATCCATGATGTCGCCAGCGGGTGCCTCGCGCCGATCTGCCTGCCCGTCTTGCACCGAATGCATAACGACGAGTTTGGCAGATGATTTCGCCAATTGCGGATAGAACGCAGCGTCTGGAAAACCGCGAATATCATTGAGATAGGCCACACCACGCGACAAGGCATAGGCTTGCGTCGCGGGTTGATAACTGTCGAGCGAGACGGGAATGCCATCTGCCTTGAGCGCGTCCAGCACCGGCGCGATACGCGCGATTTCTGTGTCGGACGAAACAGGCGCGGCGTCGGGATTGCTGGATGCCGGACCGAGGTCGATCACATCTGCCCCCTCGGCCATCAGCTTACGCGCCTGCGCAATGGCTGCGTCTGGCGCCAGATACCGGCCTCCATCGGAGAAACTGTCCGAGGTTATGTTGACGATGCCGAAAATGATGAGCGATTTATTCATGGGGGCTTCTATAATAGGGTCTGTTGAACATTTGAAATAAAAAAATAGAGAGTAGTAAATGACAAGCTTTGGTTGAAACTAAAGCCTATTATCCTAGATTTGAATATCTATGACAAACCAAATTTAAGAAATATTTTCACAGGAATCTTATATCGCCTGAAAACAGGCTGCCCATGGCGATATTTACCAGAATGCTTTGGAAAGTATAATACTGTTTTTAAAACTTTTAGAAGATGGACAAAATTGGATAAATTCACCAAAATTTTTAAACAACTTATTAAAGATCCGGATATGGAGTGGTTATGGAGTGGTTATGGCTATCAAGGTTAATATCGTCAAGGCGATTAGGGTCGGCAAGCGATACATTCTCACGGTATTTTTTATCAATTTCGCCTGCTCGATTTGGATATTTTCGGCTAAATTGTTCCCTGCGTGCTGTAACTGCTGTATCAAGTTTTGCTCGTGCCGTTTGATAGCGTTCTGCACTATCTCGCTTGTACTCTCTAGCTCTTTCTGTGATGTCTGCTGAAAGGTCTGTGCTAAATCTAAAATCTTGCTCATAGAAAGCCCCTTTTAATCTTAAATTCTGTCCGTCAGTCTTGATTGATAGGTTTTTTGGCGTAATGCGTGCAATTTCAAAACCTGCACGTTCTAGGGCATTTATAACGTCCTGTCGGTCGTTTATCTGCCCTGCGTTCGCTAAAGCTGTTAAACCGTCCGTAATCGCCTGTAAAGCCTGTTTTTTGTCGGTTGGTAGGTCTTTGCGGTCAATCAGGTTTTTTTGCTTTATAGGGTTGTTTGGGTCGCTTAGGCTGTATTCGTGGTTGATTACCTGCTTGAAGTTTTCAGCAAGTGGGCGGTCTGCCCTGTCGTAGTAAGGTTGTAGGCGTTTTCCGCTTGTCATCTCTACGTTTGGGATAACGAAATTCAGCTCAAGCCTTCCTTTGTCGGTGTGTTGTACCCACGCAATGTTATATTGTTCAGGCTCAAGCCCTGCAAACATTGCCTTTTCAAAGCGTGCCATAATCTCACGCTTTTGTATTTCGGGTAGGTCGCTTTCTTCAAAAGACAAGCAACCTGCGGTGTAAGTGTTATTAAAATCAAGACTATCAGCAATACTTTGTGATAGTCGGGGATCGCCCTGCAGGATTTGGGCGGTGTCGTCAGGCTTATTTAGTAAATAGTCCACGCAAGCCTTGCAACTACTAGCTTTTCCCTTACCGTGTTTCTTAAAAAATTTAACGATCATAGGCTCAATTCTCGCAATTTTTTGAGATTTTTTTCAATTTCTCGCAAGGTCGCCAACACGCTAACAAGGTCAATGCTCGGCTTTTGACTGTTGCATTGTCGGGCGATTTGGTTCAGGTTTACGCCTATGCGGTTCAGCTCGAACAGTAACGCAGGGTCGATTACTTTCGGCTGTCGCTTAGGTTGCTGTTCCAGGGCAACTTCCCGAACCCACTCCGCAAGCCTTGCTTTCGTTTTTCTCTCTAACAAGGCTTGATACTCGTTTTCGGTGAGCCTGATTTTTATCTCTTTCTCACGTTTCATAATGGTGTCCGTTCTTCTATTTTGACCGCTGAAAGCGGTCGGGGGTCAAGGGGGCAAAGCCCTTTTGCAAGGTCAAAAAGGAAACTCGAAGAGTACCCTTTTTGTGTCCTTGCTATTACAAAAGACAATAGTACACCAAAAGCCCCGAGAGTGATATATAAAAATCAGCGGAGCCGATAGGCGACTTCGTTTTATTAGGCGAACATCGTGAGCCTTTGAACCAAAATAAAAATAAAAAAATTTTATTATTAGGGAAGTGGTTATTGTGGGCGGTAGGTTTTTAGTGTTGGAAAGCTGTTGGAAAGCTCGTGGGTAACTCGCAGAGTTATCCATCAGCTTTTCAATGGCTTTCCAATACGACCCGCAGGGGAAAAACCGTTAAACCGTCCACATTAACCGCTGACCCAAAAAAGAACGCTTTTTACTAAAAGATTTCTATTCGGTTCTCAAATGTTGCTTGAATGGGGCAACAATAAAACGTCGTGGCATTTAACCTAGTTTGGAAATTCAGACCCTATTGAATTTCGCTGTTATCCTTAAATCTCGCTTATCAGGTGTGCTTGTATTTCTTGGGGCTTTCGCCTTTCTAACCGTAGCACGAAACGGAGACAGAGCTTAATTTTCGTATTAAGAACGTTATCACTTCTACGCCTGTTTATTCTTCCGAAGTCCGAGCTGAAGACCGTCTAATTTAAGGTTTGCGTTTGTCTGTTTACGTCGTTGAATGGTTTTTTGGTAGTAGGGACGCTTCGCAATCTCTTGCATTACTAGCTACCCTTTGCTAAGATATGACTTGTCTAGGGTCTGTATCTTAGCAAAGAACGCACGAAACAGATTACAGAAAAAGGGATCGAATGTCAAAAGTTCGATCCCTTTTTCTTTCTAAAGCATTGGTATTAAAGGCTTTAAGGTGTATTTTATTAAAATCTGTACACCTTTGTGAAAATCCATACACTTTCTTACCGTGTAATTTTATGAAAATTCGTGCACCTTTCTGCTAACGCCCTGCGGTTGTTAGACTAAAAAAGCCATTGAAAGCAAGTTTCAACGGCTTTTTCAGTCCTGAATAAAACAAAACCGCCCTGTTAGGCGGTTATGTGATAAAATCTTCCTTGTGCTATCGGCAAACGGTGTAACGTGTCCTTAGCACGTTGCCCGATTGCCTTAGGCTTATAGCACTAAGGGGGTGATCTATGTGAACGCATTACAATACTTCGTAATGATACTACTGCTCACCGTAGTAGTTGCGGTATTAGGTTTTCGAGTTCTTACCATTCTCGACCTAATTACTTACATCTTGAATAGATTGTCCTAAGACAATCGGGAAGGGGGTAGTTGGTAGCTATCCCCGACCTTTTTCCATTGTATGCCCTATCCCCTGATTTTTCAAGTTATCTACTTTTCAAATAATCTTATTCTTAATTCGTCTAGAGTTGTCGTTTTTCAAGAAAACAATACGATCACCCGGCGCAAATTCTCGACCGCCTTTTTCACTCTCAAAGCGGGCGCTACCGCGCAGCTCGCCACGCTCTTTACGGGCTTCACGTATCGACGTCCAGCGCACGAGAGAATGCGTCCGCCATCTGTGCAATGCGTCTAGGATCGAGACAAAGGTCGTCTCTGTCAGCCGGATCGTAGAACATATTGGCGGCGCCAAAGCCCACTTCACCGACCAGACCGACGGGATCTATCACCAGCCAGCCGCGACTGGAGAACATGATGTTTTCATGATGCAGATCGCCATGTAGCCCACGCAGTTCCGAGGCATTGCTCATCATTTGATCGGCTATAATCGCCGCGTGGACGTAGTCAGTTTGACAACCTGCGTTTTGATCATCGCGCGCCCGCTGAAACAAAGCTGCAAAGCGATCCCGGATCGGGAGAAGGGCAGAAGGCAGGGGTTCCTCAGATGCGGCATACAGCTTCGCCATCAGTTCCGCTGCAATTTCGGTCGCCTGGTAGTCGCCGTGCTCGGCAACGATGTGAGAGAGCATTCGCTCCCCGGCATATTCGAGCAACATCAGATTGTTCTCACGACCGAGCAACCGGACTGCTCCCCTCCCATTGCGCCATACCAGATAGTCGGCCCCGCGCAGTTCATCAGCAATGTCTTCTATAGGTTTCAATCCCTTGACGATTGCAGGAGTCCCGTCTGGCAATGAAACTTTCCAAACGAGGCTGGAAAAGGTGTCCGCAATGAGAACAGGTTGCGAAACGTGCCAATGAGCAGGAAAAACAGGCGGCATGAACATCAACCCCAAGTCAGAGGGTCCAATCGCAGATAGAAGGCAAGGCGTTCGCGGTCGGGGGCTTCGATCCCCAATACATTGAATAGGACAGCGAAGGCGCGCTCTGCTTCATCTGGCGCTGCCCAGTTCTCTTCGGCGTTAGCAATCATGAGTGCCAAATCGGCATAGCGATCTGCTGTTCCGAGCCGCCCAAGGTCGATCAGACCCGTGCATTGAAGAGTTTTAGGGTCCACCATGAAGTTCGGCATGCAGGGATCACCATGGCAAACAACCATATCGGTGCGCTCTTGGTCGAGCCGCACCGGTAGCTCTCGTTCGACACGAGCCAAAAGATCGAGCTGCGGCGTACTCTTGTCCTCGTCCGGTAAGAAGTCGGGATTGACGGCATTGCGGGACACCACATCAACGGCGCGTCCGAACATTCGCGACAGCCTGCGCTCAAACGGACATTGATCAACCGATAGGCTGTGAACAGCGCCAAGTTGCTGCCCCATTGACGGCCACGCTTTGAGCAAATCCGCTCCAGACAGATCAGCCGCCGGTACTCCCGGAATTGCCGTTATCACCAAGCATGCACCCTCCTGTTCCTCCTGC
>NZ_CABFKI010000023.1 GCF_901764995.1 Actinobacillus porcinus | reverse complement strand
GTTTTAAGTGTAATTCGGGGCAGAATTGGTAAAGAGAGTCGTGTAAAATATCGAGTTCGCACATTTTGTTGTCTGATTATTGATTTTTGGCGAAACCATTTGATCATATGACAAGATGTGTATCTACCTTAACTTAATGATTTTGATAAAAATCATTAGGGGATTCATCAGTGCGTGGTGTGCAATTCTGCCAATGGGCAACTCAAACTGCATCAAAATCAAGCCTTGCTTGCCAAACCAGTTAATGAATTGATTAACGATAACACTTTGGTTGCCCTTGCTTTATTGGTGGCAGAAAGTTTGCCCGAGCAAAAAGAGTTGATGATCCGTTTGGTGGAGCATTTTATTTTGTTGAAAGGGTAAAGCGCGGTGGGATTTTCACAAGATTTTGCGAATTACAAAATTTTCAAAAAATTCCACCGCTCTATATTTTATTAAGCGTTATTTGTATAGCGTTCTATTAACTCTGCCATTGTGTAGGCTTGTGGACTATTAATTTGACGTAAATTTTGGCAAATACTTTGTTTCGTTGCGGCATCTTTATTTTGACTAAGTTTAAACTGTGCTTCAGTTTTTTCTACCTTAATTTCAAAACAGACAATCGCCTGATATAAGGCTTGCAAATAATCCTCTGGCGCATCGCTTAATTGCCAAGGTGTGTTATTCGGCAAGCAGCTTTCCCAAAAATCAGTTTGAGCCGTTAATACTGCGACAACATCGTCCAACTGACGTACTGCTCCACGAATATGCACCGCTTGATAATTCCAAGTCGGCACTTCTTTATGTGTTATTGCTTTATTCGGGTACCAGTTCGGCGAGATATAATGCCCATTCTCTTGAAAAATAGCCAGCCAAGTCTGCGGTTGCGACATTGCAGAAACAATGGGGTTACGTTTAAAACAATGCCCAACCAAAACTAATTCACCATTTTCTTTTGTCTGTAAAATCATAGGGATATGAGCAACTTCTCCATTGGGTGTTATAAGTGTTGCTAAAGAATGTGATCGAATAAATGTGGCAATTTCCGCCAAATTATCTTGTTTAAATGTTGCAGGAATAAACATTTTTAAAACCTTCTATTTTGTGTTTGCTTATTTTTCAGGTAACAGAGAAAGTTATTTTATCGTAATAAGCAGAAAATAAAAGGATCGTTTAAATCGGTAATGTGGAAATGAGTAGGAAAACGTGTATTGTAAAGTGTGGTGGGATTTCCACAAGATTTTGCGAATTGCAAAAATGTTGGAAAATCCCACCGCTTACTTTTCTCAAAAATAAATATTTCAACAATGCTTGAAATATTTCCTTTAATAGGGGTATCATTATAGCGTTTTATTATTGAGGGATTTTTTATGAATACCGAGCAAGCCAGTTTTTTATTTGAAAGCCTTTCTTCGCCTATTCGTTTAGGGATTTTCCAAACCTTATCTGCAATGGGAACTGAAGGAATGACAGCCGGCGATTTGGCGAAACAACTTAATCTTGCCCCGAATAATCTCTCTTTTCATTTAAAAAATTTAAGTCAGGCGGAGCTAGTTTATAGCACTCAAGAAGGAAGATTTATTCGCTATTATGCCAATTTAACGTTAATGCTGCATTTAACCGCATTTTTGACGCAAAATTGTTGTAAAAATAGCCGTGAGCATTGTTCCATTGACTGTTGTTAAAAAATTTTCGCCTGTTATTTCAATAACTCTTGAACTATATAAGGAGAAATTATGTGTTCAGTCACGATTTATCATAATCCAAAGTGCGGTACGTCTCGCAATACATTAGCGCTTATTCGTCATTTGGGCATTGAGCCTACGATTATTCATTATTTAGAACAGCCACCGAGTGAAACGGTTTTGCGTGAATTATTGGCAAAAATGGCATTGGCACCACGTCAGTTACTCAGAACCAATGTGCCTCCTTACCTTGAAAAAGGGTTAGATGATTTAACATTGAGCGATGATGCGTTAATTGCCGCTATGTTAGCTGATCCAATCTTAATCAATCGCCCGATTGTCGTCACCGAAAAAGGCGTGCGTTTATGTCGCCCTTCGGAAGTCTTTTTGCAAATCTCGCCCCGTCCTTTGCAAACGGATTTTATTAAAGAAGATGGGAATGTGATTGCTGCGGAGACAAAATAATGGGACTTTTTGAACGCTTTCTAACCGTATGGGTAGCGTTAGCCATTATGGTTGGTGTTGGGCTAGGCGTATGGCAACCTGAATTGTTCTCTGGGATTGCCAAATTAGAAATCGCACACATCAATTTACCTGTTGCGGTGCTGATTTGGCTGATGATTTATCCGATGATGATCCAAATCGACTGGTCGGCAATTAAAGATGTCGGCAAAAAACCGAAAGGTTTGGCTTTAACCTTATTTATTAACTGGCTGGTCAAGCCTTTTACGATGGCGTTGGTCGGTTGGATCTTTTTCCGTATCTTCTTTGCGGAATGGGTTGATGCGCAATCGGCGACAGAATATATCGCAGGAATGATTTTACTTGGTGTTGCGCCTTGCACGGCAATGGTGTTTGTTTGGTCGCAATTGGTGCGTGGCGATGCTAATTACACTTTGGTGCAGGTTTCCATCAACGACATCATTATGATTTTTGCGTTTGCACCGATTGCGGGTTTCTTGCTAGGGATTAGCGATATTCAAATCCCGTGGCAAACCTTGCTTTACAGCACTATTTTATACGTATTGTTGCCACTTCTTGCAGGCTGGATCACCCGAAATATATTGGGGCAATCCGCTGAAAAAATCCAACGATTAAGCCAAAGGTTAAAGCCTTTTTCCATTTTGGGATTATTGCTCACCGTCGTGCTGTTATTCGCTTTCCAAGCACAAACCATTTTAGCGCAACCGTTAGTGATTTTACTGATCGCCATTCCTCTTTTGGTTCAAACTTACGGCATTTTCTTTTTGGCACATTTCTTAGCGAAATGGTTAAAACTACCTCATCAAGTTGCCGCCCCAGCTTGTTTAATCGGCACCAGCAACTTTTTTGAATTAGCCGTTGCCGTGGCTATTTCGCTATTCGGTTTACATTCAGGCGCCGCATTAGCCACTGTGGTTGGTGTATTGGTTGAAGTGCCTGTGATGCTCTCACTTGTTGCATTGTTAAACCGTTGGAATAGGCAGTGATAAGCAGTGGGATTTTCGCGATTTACAAATTTTCACGAAAATCCCTCTGTTTTTTATGGTTAGATACCACTATTCCACTTTAAACATCCCCATCATACCGAGATTTTCATGTTCCAAAATATGGCAATGGTACATTTTCAACCCAGTGTGTCCTTGCTTAAAGCGAATAATCACTTTTTCATAAGGGCGCAAATTGACTACATCTTTTAACGCCCTGCCTTCTGGCTTGAAGGTTTTGCCGTTTAATGTATGTTGAATCACTTCAAATTGAGTGCCGTGCAAATGGAACGGATGATCCATATGGCTTTCATTGAAAATTTCCCACTGTTCCACTTCATTCAATTTGGCAACAAAATCAATACGGTTCATATCAAAGGTTTGACCGTTGATTAAGAACATACCATTCATCATTGGTGGAATAGGGTTGTCCGTTGGTGTTGTAGTAGCGTGATGTGTACCGTGATTCATCATTGGCATATTCGTATGGTTCATCATTTTTTCACTAAAGCGAATTTGGCGAACCTGCTTTGGCTCATCCCAGTTAGGCAAGGACCTTAAGCTTTCAGGTAACTGAACAGGTTCTGATTTCACCTGAATTGTGGCTAAAGTGAGATCTTTAGGCTGTTCTTGCACCATCATCTTACGGCGATCATAATAACCGCTTTGTAAATTGACTGTTCCTTGCGTTTCACCCACCATAATCACTTCAACACGTTCGGCTGGCGTGAGTAGCAGTTCATCAACAGGCGAGCGAGGTTTTTCAAGTAAACCACCTTCGGTACCCACCACAATCCATTTCACCCCTGGAATGTTTAAACGAAAATAACGAGCGCTAGTGGCATTCCAAAGACGGATTCGTTCATTCGTTTTCACTTGAATCTGGGGCTGATATTGACCGTTGATTAACACAAATTCACCCTCACGACCGTTCATCCAATCTAACATCGTGTTTGCTGGAATGGTGCCATCGGCATTTAAACGCAGATCGGAAATCACCCAATGTTGTTCAGGAAAGTGTGCAAGCGGATCATTTTTCGCTTTAACAACGAAAGTGCCTGCTAAGCCTTTATAGACTTGTTCGGAAACATGGTCATGTGGATGAGGGTGGTACCAATATGTCCCAGCACTGCCTTGAGGTAGCGTAAAGCGATAGACTTTTTTCCCTTGCGGTTCAACCATATCCATCGGGTTACCATCCGCCTCATTTGGTACATCTAAGCCGTGCCAATGTACTGTTGAGGGTTGTGGTAGGTGATTGATAAATTCAATTTCTACGGTGTCGCCTTCAAATACTTCAATTTGTGGCCCTGGTAGTTGTCCGTTATAAGCCCAAAATTCCGTTTCTTTATTGTCTGCGAGGCGAATTTTAATTGGCTCTGCTTTTAAAGTGGCTTTGAATAGCCCAGCTTGAGTCGATTGATTAGCAAGTTTTGGCAACATCCCATTAAGCGATAAACCTGACGGCATTGCCTCAGTTGGCATTAGGCCAGTAGGTACTGAATGCATCATCGCCATATTGCCATGTTGTGCGTGGTTCATCATATTCGCAAGGCTATAAAGCGAGCTACTGGCTAAGCTAATTCCAATTCCATAACGTAAAAAATCTCGACGTTTCATTCTTTCCCCCCCCCTATTGGTTATAGGATTTAAACACTTCACTTTCACCGTTTTTCTTAATCAAAACAACATCATAAGGATCTTTGCGTCCGCCGTATGCTTCACCGTCCATACCTGGTGAACCAATTGGCATTCCCGGTGCAGACAAGCCTATTGCATCGGGTTTTTCTGCGAGTAAACGTTTGATATCCTCAGCAGGTACATGTCCTTCAATCACATAGCCATCAATCACGGCTGTGTGGCAAGAAGCATGTTCATATTTAATGTTAAAGCGCTTATGAGCATCATAATTGCCTGTTTCGTTGACTTTAACCTCAAAACCGTTTTTCTGCATATAGCTGATCCATTCATTACAACAGCCACAAGTCGGGCTTTTCCACACTTCCATAGAAAGTGTTTGTGCTTGAGCAAAAGCGGTTATGCCTAAACTTAAAAGCAACAATGAGCGGGTGAATTTATGTAATTTCATAAGATGTCCTTATTTTTATTGAGATTGAATGAACATCATGTTAAAGCTTAACCTAGGGTTAAGGTCAAGGGATTTGAAAAAATAATTTGCAAATTTTTCTCAAAATCCTACCGCTTGTTTTTCAATATGTATGAAATCTTTACTATAATACAGTCTCATTACTCAGGAGTAACAATGCACACATTCCATCCCCAATCGCTTGTCTGGACAAGAGAGCCGCAAGCTTTTGAAATATCAGAAAATAAAATAACCATCACCACAACACCGCATACGGATTTGTGGCAACGCACCTATTATCACTTCCAAAATGATAACGCCCCAGTTTTACAAATGGAAACTAATGAACGCTATTTTAGTTTTGTAGTGAAAACAGATTTTTCAGGCAGTCATCAACGCTTTGACCAGTGCGGCATTGTGTTGTATTTGGATAGTGAAAATTGGTTGAAAGCTTCGGTCGAGTATGAAAATGAGCAATTCCAACATCTTGGTAGCGTGGTAACCAATCACGGCTATTCTGATTGGGCTACGGTGGAAATTGCGGCGGATATTAAATCAATGTGGTTTCGTTTAAGTCGCCGTGAAAGCGATTATTGCTTGGAATGTTCGTATGACGGTGTGCATTTTCAACAAATGCGGATTTGTCATTTGCATAAAGGTAACGAGCGTATTCGCTTTGGTGTCTATGCTTGCTCGCCCGAAAATTCTTCGTTCACGGCGGTCTTTACGGATATGGCATTAACCGAATGTCAATGGCAAGCCCATAATGGACAACAGCCTGATTAAACCATATAAAGTGCGGTCAAATTTTCACAAGATTTTGCAATTTGCAAAAAATTCAGAAAATCCCACCACTTTCCTTTCAACCACCCCAAAACCGTTTTTGCCACTGTTTCGGGCTGATGTGATGTTTAGCTTTAAAGTGTTGGCGAAAGGCGGTGGCGGAATGAAAGCCGATTTGGTGGGCGATTTCGTCAATGTTGAGCTTGGTGCTTTCTAACAATTCTCGTCCTTTTTGTAACCGTACTTCAATCAGCCATTCGGTCAATGCCATTCCCGTTGCTTTGCGGAAATGGCGGGTAAAGGTGCTACGGCTCATCATTAACTTTTCGGCGAGTGTGTCAATGGAATAATCTACGTTTAGGTTGGCTCGCATAATGTCTAGCCATTCATTGATGTTTTCATTGGCGGTTTTGCGAGTGATGGGCTGTTCAATAAATTGTGCTTGTCCGCCTTCCCGATGGGGCGAGATGACCAACAAACGAGCCAGTTGATTGGCAATTTTTACCCCATATTGGCGGCGAACAATCGCGAGGCAACAATCCAACCCTGCTGCTGTGCCTGCGGAAGTGATGATGTTTTCATCTTCAATATAAATGGCGCTGCAGTCTAATTTCACTTGCGGAAAACGCTGTCTGAAATCCGCTTCGCCCAGCCAGTGCGTGGTGGCTTTTTTGCCGTTCAACAAACCTGCATAGGCAAGGGGATAAGCGCCGTAACACAATCCTACAACGGTCGCACCACGCCGTGCCGCTTGTTGCAATGCCTGCGTTAAGGCGGCAGACGGTATTTGTTCCAACTTGTCCCAACCGATCATCACAACCAAATCCGCTTGTTCCAACAAACTCAAA
>NZ_CABFKI010000022.1 GCF_901764995.1 Actinobacillus porcinus | reverse complement strand
TTCAAAACGAATTCTTACAAGTGCCCACACAGATTGTCTGATAAATTGTTAAAGAGCAAAAAATAACGACACGCTGGCTTTTCTTGTTTTCACAACAGCGCGTCGTTGTGTGGGGCGTATTATAGGGATTTCAAAATCCTTTGCAAGCACTTTTTTCAAAAAAGTTGAAATTAATTTATAAGCGCTGATTTATTCAACAATTTGAATATTTATTCGCTAATTTCTCCAATAATTTCTGATGTATTCCCCCAAAACTACCGTTCGACATAACAAGAATATGATCTTTCGGCTCAGCTTCCTTCACTATCATATCTACTAACTTATTTATATCCGCGCTCCAACTCGTAGGCTGCACACAATTAGCGGCAATTTCTGCCACTTCCCAAGGAATATTATCTGGCTGTAATAAAAATACATGATCCGAACGCACTAACGCCGGTGCGATTTCGCCTTTATGATGCCCCATCTTCATCGTATTAGAACGTGGTTCCAGCACTGCCAAAATACGTACACCTCCACCGACTTTATCACGAAGTGCGGTCAATGTTGCTTGAATTTCTGCAGGATGATGAGCAAAATCATCATAAACGGTAATGTCATTCATCTCACCTTTCACTTCTAAACGGCGTTTCGCATTAATAAAAGTAGAAAGTGCGTTTGCTGCATTTTCAACAGAAATACCAATATGATGTGCCGCCGCAATAGCCATCAAAGCATTATGCATATTATGTTGACCAACAATATTCCAATGCACTTCAGCCACTTTTTCGCCATGATGATAAACCGCAAACTGACTGCAATCATTCGTAATTCGTTCCGCAAACCACTCTTTATCTTGCCCTAAAAACTGAGTCTCAGACCAACATCCCATATCAAGCGTTTCTTTTGCTGTAGTTTCTGAATCAGCCGATAAAATCAAACCACTTTTTGGCATTGTCCGAATCATATGATGAAATTGGCGTTGAATAGCACGAATATCATCAAAAATATCCGCATGATCAAAACCGATATTATTGATAATCAGCGTTTTCGGGTTGTAATGAACAAATTTTGAACGCTTATCAAAAAATGCCGTATCATACTCATCCGCTTCAATCACAAAATATTGGCTATTACCTAAACGTGAAGAAATACCAAAATTCCCTGAAATCCCCCCAATTAAAAAACCGGGTTCCAACCCATTTTGCTCTAAAATCCAAGTTAACATACCTGTCGTGGTTGTTTTTCCGTGCGTACCAGATACCGCTAATACCCAGCGATGACGCAACAAATTATCATGTAACCATTGCGGGCCTGAGGTATAAGGCAAGTTATTTTCAAGCACATATTCAACACAAGGATTTCCGCGTTTCATTGCGTTGCCTACAATCACCATATCTGGTGCGGGTTGTAACTGCTCTACACCAAAATTTGGAATAATCTTAATACCGCTATTTTCTAAGAATGTAGACATGGGTGGGTAAACGTTCGTATCCGATCCAGTGACATGATAGCCCAGTTGTTTTGCGATCATGGCAACACCGCCCATAAATGTGCCACAAATGCCTAAAATATGAATATGTTTATTGTTCATGTTCTTCTCTTAATTTGCTTCCGTAATAAATTATGCGATCTCGATCACATTGTTTAAATCTCGTGATTTGCTAAGAAATACGAAACGTTATAATAATCTAAGTTGTATATTCAAGTCTATCGCAGAATAAGTGCGGTCATAATCTCTTGAATTTTAGCTATTTTTAGGAGCAATCAAATGAAAACCCTAGATGAATTCATCGTAGAAAAACAAATGGAATTTCCTCACGCCAAAGGCGCATTAACTGGCATTCTCTCATCAATTCGATTAGTGGCAAAAATTATCCATCGCGATATTAACCGTGCAGGATTAACAACCGATATTTTAGGCTTGGCGGATAATGAAAACATACAAGGTGAGAACCAAATGAAACTCGATGTTTTCGCCAATGAAACCATTAAACGCGCACTAATGGCACGAGAAGAAGTAGCAGGTTTCGCCTCGGAGGAAGAGGACTCTTTCATTGCCTTTGATACAGAACGTGGTAGAAATGCCAAATATGTGATTTTAACCGATCCCCTTGATGGCTCTTCCAATATAGATGTGAATGTCGCCGTTGGTACGATTTTTTCTATTTATCGCCGAGTTTCCCCAATAGGAACCCCGGTGACATTAGAAGATTTTATGCAACCAGGGCACAAACAGGTTGCTGCGGGTTATGTGGTATATGGTTCATCAACCATGTTAGTTTATACTACAGGCAATGGTGTACACGGTTTTACCTACGATCCCTCTCTTGGCGTATTTTGCCTATCTCACGAAAATATGCAAATTCCACCAACAGGAAAAATTTACTCGATCAACGAAGGGCAATATCTCAAATTCCCAATGGGCGTAAAAAAATATATTAAATATTGCCAAGAAGAAGATGCCGCCACACAGCGTCCTTATACATCACGCTATATAGGCTCACTTGTTTCAGATTTCCACCGCAATATGCTCAAAGGAGGAATTTATATTTACCCAAGTGCAACCACCTATCCTAACGGCAAACTACGCTTATTATATGAAGGAAATCCAATGGCTTTTTTAGCCGAACAAGCAGGCGGTATCGCAACGGATGGTTATCATCGTATTTTGGATATTATTCCAACCGAACTTCATCAAAGAGTTCCACTTTTTGTGGGTTCAAAAGAAATGGTGGAAAAAGCCCAAAGCTTCATGGATGAATTTAAAAATGAATAAATTAAACATAATTTAATTGACTGAAAAATGCCAATTGCCTATCATTGACAAAAATTATCGAGCCGACACTATAATGTTGGCTCTTTTCTTGTCAACTCAGGAGTTAAAATGAACAAAAAAGCCAGTTTAGCATTGTTATTAGCCGCATCCACACTCTTCGTGGGATGCGACAAAATAAAAGGTGTAGAAAAAAACACACCGGCAACCCAAAATCAACAAAATACACAGCAACAAGCCCAAACAACACAAGGGCAACCTTTACCCGCAATTCAACCTAGCCAAGCAGAACTTTCACAACAAGAACTCATGCTACAAGTGTTCAATAAATCAGTGAATATTTCTGCAATCTCTCGCAATATCGCTCAAGATAATCAAAAAAATGAAGGAATGTTGATTACTTATCGTATTGAGAATAAAGGTCAAAAAGCAATCGCCTCAATTGCTTGGCGTTCTGTTTTCACACTAAATAATCAAGCTGTGCACACCACTAATGTAGGCGTAAACCTTGCACAACAGCCTTTCCAACCGGGAGCAACAATTGAAGTAAAAGCATTAGATTTATTCAAAGCGATGCCAAAACCGGCACAGGAAATCATCAAAGATCCAAAACAATCTCTTAACATTTTATTTGTTGCACGCGAAATTACCTTTGCAGATGGCTCAAAAGTGGTTATTTCTAAATAATTAACCGGTATTATGTAGCAGTTGCACAAAGCCTAAACTCAAATCTAACCGCCATAAAAAAATGCCTTTAACCAATTAAATTTAAAGGCATTTTAGTTCAAGTTAGATCTAACAATGTATGCTTATTCAAATGGAATGCTACCTTCTAATAGTAACTCAAGTTCTTCATCAGTAAACGTGATAGGTGTTGATTTTCGTCTTTCTTTCTCTCTTTCTAAGAGCATTTCTTCCATTATTCGGGGAAAAGTTTGTTCTGCTCGTAATACATAATCTGATTGAGTGAGTAAATCTCTTACACTCATTGGGCAACGTAAACGAGTGGTATCTTCTGCAAAGCTCACTTCTACTTTAGGTCTTTTATTTTCTTCGCTTTCATCGTCATCAAGGTTGATGCATATATCAAAAACGGCTAATACCACTTGATTATCTGCGATTTCGTATGCACCATAAATGGTAAATAAGCTATATAGCGGACGATCTATTTGTTTAGCGATACTACTCAAGGAGTTATGCAGGGAAAAGAAACTGAAATCAAAGGTAGATTCTGAATAAATCGTTGCTAATCCTTTCATAAATTCCTTAAAATCCTCATAGGACATTTTACGTAAATCAACGTTAAGTGATGTGTCTGTCATTGTGTTCCCCTTGATTGACGAGTGAAATTTTCCAAATAGGCAATATGTTCATTTTTCATCTCTCCCCATAGGCATATTCCATCCAAAGTTGATGATTATCCAGCCTAATTCCACCTAAAAATTGCTTGTCACAATGGTTACATTTATAGCGTTGTTTGTCTTTAATTTTGCCGTATTTTTGTACATCAGGACTTGAGCAATAAAAGCATTTTTTGTATTCAAAACCTTTGAACCTCGTAAAATCCTTTTACTACAAGGCGTTAACGAGATTTTGACCATTAATTTTGTCCTTTAAGCCGGAAAATGCATAAAAATAAACCGCACTTGACTTAAAAAGTGCGGTAAAAAAATTATTCATTTTGTAAAATGAAGAAGTGTAAGTTTTTACGCTCTGCAATTTTATTTTTATGACGGCGAAGTTGTTTTAATCGATGAGTGCGCCGCGCTCTTGATAAGCTTAAGGATTTTCGACTTTTCTTTAAAAAAGTTCTTCTTGTAGCCATAATGTCACCTTATCCTATTTTTCCTGATGAGTTATTGTGTTGGATGTATCACCATTTTGTGCGTCTTGAACACGGTGATAATTTGTGATGCTATTCATATAACGGCGGATATTTTCCACATATTGAAACGCTTCATAACCGCGAGCATAGCCATACTTTAAGTTAGAATAATGACGCTTTTCTGCCAATAAGGGAAGATTTTTTTTCACATCAACCCAATTATCCGGATTTCCACCGAGATTTTTCGTTAATCGGCGAGCGTCTAAAATATGACCTAACCCCATGTTATAGCCAGCCAATGCAAACCAGATTCTATCTTCTTGGGGAATACTGTCAGGCACTTGTGCAATAAGCCAATGTAAATATTCAGAGCCGGCTTTGATACTTTGTTCTACATCCATTCGATCTTGAATTTTCATTCGTTCTGCCGTGGCTTTGGTTAACATCATTATACCGCGCACACCGGTTGGCGAAGTGGCATTTTCATCCCAGTGTGATTCTTGATAAGCCACCGCAGCCAATAAACGCCAATCTAAATCGCCTTGATATTTTTCAAATAACGGTGCGTATTTCGGCAGGACTTTTTCAATGGCTTGCGTGTAGGAACGCATATCCACATAATCAAATTTACGGAAATGATTAAAGTATTTTTCTTCTATGCGCGCGATGAGTCCATTTTCAATGGCACTGTTCATAAAATCAAGTAGCGCAGCTTGTAAATCATTATAAGAACTATTGGGAAGATACCAATGCACACTGGCTTCATCGGTCACGTCAAAAGCAACGGCTAATTCAGGTCTAACTTGTTGAGCCGCGGACACATCAATGGAATTAGCGATAGTATAGTCAATCTTTCCATCCGCGACTTGCAATAATAAACTTTCTGGCGTACGGCGATTTTGTAATGTCCAGGTGAGATTTGGTAATTTTTCTCTCTGTTCAGCGAGAATTTCTAGTAATTGCGGATGATTCGTGACCGCTAATTTTCCTTTTAATTGAGCTAATGAAGTTGGGCGTGTTTCCCCTTTCCGATAAACGAGTTGCCAAGATGCAGAATAATAAGCAGGGCCTAATTGAAATTGTTCTAATTTTTTCGGGTGATAAAGCAAATTGGCGGCAGCGACATCGATTTGATGTGCTTCTAATGCAGCAAAGAGATCTTCGATATTTTCAAAGACTTCGATTTTTAATTCAACTGCTAAATAATCCGCAAAGGCTTTACTAAGATCGTATTCCAACCCTGCCTGTCCTTCCGCATTAATAAAATAAGAAACAGGGTTATTTAACGTACCGACAATTAATGAACCACGCTCTTTCAAGGCAGTATAATGATTTTCTTCAGAGCGCATTAATTGTTGCCATGGGAAAACCATATCAATCGCCCATAGCAGTAACGCAACTGCTGCAAATATTCGGATAACTAAACCTTTCAAATGAAACCTACAAAATTAAAAATAGTAACCATGGCATTTTAACGATTAATTTAGGAAATGCAAAAATAGAATATAACAATAATGAGAAAACAACAAATTGGTTGGAGAAAGAACCGAAATATAAGTTATCTATTTATAACGGTTAATGAAGTGGCATAAGATTATGTTAGAAAAGGATTTCTTATAAAGAGAGTTGGTAATAATTAGAAGAATAATTATTACCAACTCTTTTATTTACTATGTCAAATCATTAATTATGAGTGCTAAAGCTACTCTATAGGAGATAATCGATTATGCCGTAGGCGCTGTCGGTATCTAACTTTAGTTAGATAATCCCTTGCTCTTCTAATTTACCTAGGAAATAAGGCATTTGCATGCGCCATAGTGGCCAATCGTGTGCCATGTCGTGTCCCCAGTAGTCGAACCAGCCTAAAATGCTTTTGCCTTCAAAGGCGGCTTGTAGGCGGCGTGTGTCGGCAACATGTTGCTCTTCCCAAGCGCCTTGTCCCACTGCAACGATATAGTGATTTTGGCGGTAACGATCTAAGAACCAGCTATCGTGTTGATTCCAAAGATAATCAATTGGCGAGTTAAAATAAACTGCTTCATCGCCGTAGTATTCATCGGTAAAGAAACGTGCATCATAGACACCGCTTAGCGCAATTGCCGTATCAAATAGATCTGGGTGGCGGAGCGCAAAGTTAATCGTATGGTAAGCTCCCATGCTGCAACCTGTTGCGATCATTGTGCCGCCCCAATGAGATTCGTGGCGGATTAATGGCACTAATTCATTCACAATATAGCGGTCGTAAGCGTTATGCGCTTGTGCCATATCGTGTCCCGATTTCCATTCTGCAAGCCAAGATTCGCTATCAAAAGAGTCGGGGGTATAGAATTTAATTAAGCCACGCTCAATAAAAGAACGGCAAGCATCAATCATACCAAAATTGCCGTATTCGTTTTGGTTTCCACCTGATGAAGGGAACACAATAACAGGTTTACCTGCATGTCCATAGACGTTGAAATACATTTCACGTCCTAATTCACCACTCCAGTGGCTACGTCTTTCAAAGTGCATTGATTGTTGTCCTTTATATATTAGTAGGGACACACTGCGTGTGTCCGCTACTGTTAAATTCTAAAAATAGAGTGGACACACACAGTGTGTCCCTTGTATATTAAATTTATAGTAAACTAGCAACATAAACCATAACGTTATCCACAGCTTGGGTGTC
>NZ_CABFKI010000021.1 GCF_901764995.1 Actinobacillus porcinus | reverse complement strand
AATGTGCGAACTCGATATTTTACACGACTCTCTTTACCAATTCTGCCCCGAATTACACTTAAAACGACTCAACAGCTTAACGTTGGCTTGCCACGCATTACTTGACTGTAAAACTCTCACTCTTACCGAACTTGGCCGTAACCTGCCAACCAAAGCGAGAACAAAACATAACATCAAACGAATCGACCGATTGTTAGGTAATCGTCACCTCCACAAAGAGCGACTCGCTGTATACCGTTGGCATGCTAGCTTTATCTGTTCGGGCAATACGATGCCCATTGTACTTGTTGACTGGTCTGATATCCGTGAGCAAAAACGGCTTATGGTATTGCGAGCTTCAGTCGCACTACACGGTCGTTCTGTTACTCTTTATGAGAAAGCGTTCCCGCTTTCAGAGCAATGTTCAAAGAAAGCTCATGACCAATTTCTAGCCGACCTTGCGAGCATTCTACCGAGTAACACCACACCGCTCATTGTCAGTGATGCTGGCTTTAAAGTGCCATGGTATAAATCCGTTGAGAAGCTGGGTTGGTACTGGTTAAGTCGAGTAAGAGGAAAAGTACAATATGCAGACCTAGGAGCGGAAAACTGGAAACCTATCAGCAACTTACATGATATGTCATCTAGTCACTCAAAGACTTTAGGCTATAAGAGGCTGACTAAAAGCAATCCAATCTCATGCCAAATTCTATTGTATAAATCTCGCTCTAAAGGCCGAAAAAATCAGCGCTCGACACGGACTCATTGTCACCACCCGTCACCTAAAATCTACTCAGCGTCGGCAAAGGAGCCATGGATTCTAGCAACTAACTTACCTGTTGAAATTCGAACACCCAAACAACTTGTTAATATCTATTCGAAGCGAATGCAGATTGAAGAAACCTTCCGAGACTTGAAAAGTCCTGCCTACGGACTAGGCCTACGCCATAGCCGAACGAGCAGCTCAGAGCGTTTTGATATCATGCTGCTAATCGCCCTGATGCTTCAACTAACATGTTGGCTTGCGGGCGTTCATGCTCAGAAACAAGGTTGGGACAAGCACTTCCAGGCTAACACAGTCAGAAATCGAAACGTACTCTCAACAGTTCGCTTAGGCATGGAAGTTTTGCGGCATTCTGGCTACACAATAACAAGGGAAGACTTACTCGTGGCTGCAACCCTACTAGCTCAAAATTTATTCACACATGGTTACGCTTTGGGGAAATTATGAGGGGATCTCTCAGTGCATTGCCTCCAATTCCCATAATTTATTACGCCGATAATAACTTGGTGTAACCTTAAAAATGTACTTAAATCGACGTGTAAAAGATTGTTGGGAATCAAATTGATATTTTAATGCGATCTCAAGGATAGTTTTTTTCGTCAACCTCAACTCAACAGCCGCTTTCGTCAAACGACGAGCACGAATATAGCTAGCCAGTGTGACCCCTGTTACTTTTTTGAACAGCCGCTGAAAATACCACTTGGTATAACCCGCTTTATTCGCCACATCATCAAGCAGTAAAGACTGATCTAAATTATGTTCAATCCATAATAGAACATCTTTGATAACCGTTGTATGAAACTGCTTATCATCATATCTTAATTGGATGTTATTAGCTTTATTTTGATAGCGAGAATGCTGTTCAATATACATAAAATAACCTAAATGTTCTTAAGATTGTCACGACCACATCATCATGATACCATAAACATACTGACGGTATGTTATTTTAAATCTATCATGGAAAATAAAAATCATCAACAAGAAAATTTTAAGAGTACCTATCAATCACTGGTTAACTCAGCACGAATATTGTTTGTTGAAAAAGGCTATCAAGCTGTTTCAATAGATGAGATCTCGGGAAAAGCGTTGGTGACCAAAGGTGCCTTTTATCATCACTTTAAAAATAAAAAACAATTACTCAGTGCCTGTTATAAGCAGCAATTAATTATGATTGATGCCTACATCACAACAAAAACTGATTTAACAAATGGTTGGTCTGCCTTAGAAAGTATATTTGAACATTATCTTGATTATATTATTGATAATAATAAAAACCTTATCCCTATCCAAGAAGTGATGCCTATCATTGGTTGGAATGAACTTGAAAAAATTAGCCTTGAATACATTACTGGTAAGGTAAACGCCATTGTCAGCAAATTGATCCAAGAGAACCAACTTAAAGCTTATGATGATGATGTGCTTAAAAACTTACTCAATGGCTGGTTTATGCATATCGCAATACATGCGAAAAACCTAAAAGAGCTTGCCGATAAAAAAGGCCAATTTATTGCTATTTACCGCGGCTTTTTATTGAGCTTGAAAGATAAATAAAATAGATAGGTTTTATTTGAAGCTAAATCTTCTTTATCGTAAAAAATGCCCTCTTGGGTTATCAAGAGGGTCATTATATTTCGCGGAATAACATCATTTGGTGACGAAATAACTAAGCACTTGTCTCCTGTTTACTCCCCTGAGCTTGAGGGGTTAACATGAAGGTCATCGATAGCAGGATAATAATACAGTAAAACGCTAAACCAATAATCCAAATCCAGCCATCCCAAATTGGTAGTGAATGATTATAAATAACAGCAAACAGTAATGGGCCAATAACACCGGTTGCATTGGTAAGGCTCACCAATAATCCCTGTAAAGCACCTTGCTGATGACTCTTTGTTTGGATAGACATCACTCCCTGTAATGCAGGTAAAGCGATCCCACCACCAGCCAATAAAATTAAAACAGGGAAAACTAACCAACCTTCAGATATAAACGCTAAAAAGGCAAATGCACTACTATCTGCAATAAATCCGAGCAGTACTGCCGTTTTTTCGCCCCATTTAGTGGCTATTCTTCCTGCCACAAAGGCTTGGAATACTGAGTGTAAAAGACCAAGACCCGCTAATGAAAAGCCAACCATCATGCTATTCCATCCAAAACGATTTTCGGTAAATAGCACCCACACCGTTGCGGGAATTTGGCCTATCAATTGCGCTGAAAAATAAATAATCAACAAAATGGGCATCGTTTTAAATAAAGTGATGTATACCGAATTCGATTGCGTCTCAACCCCTACTTCGGTATCTGTATTATCACGTGTATTTTTGGTTTCACGGAACCAAAACATAACCACAAGGAAAGCGACAATATTTAGCAACGCAGCGATAAAAAAGGGACTATGCGGTGAAATCTCTCCTGCAAAACCACCAATAATAGGCCCCGCTATTAAACCAAGCCCAAAACTTGCCCCTAACCAACCGAACCACTTCACGCGTTGAGAAGCTGAGGTGGTATCGGCAATGACCGATGCCGCGACAGCCCCAGTAGCTCCTGTGATCCCTGAAAGCAAACGGCCTAAATACAGCATCCAAAGCGCACTTGAAAAAGCCAGCAATAAGTAATCCAGCGATGCGCCTATTAATGACAACAACAGCACTGGGCGCCGACCAAATCGGTCAGACATTTTTCCAAGCCAAGGAGCAAAGATAACCTGCATTAACGCATAAAGTGCAAGCAATACGCCAAAGTGGTTAGCGATATCTTCCGAAGCAATAAATTCACGTAATAACGTTGGCAAGACTGGCATGATAAGGCCAATCCCCATGGCATCGAGTAACGTAATTACCAATGCGATCTTTGTCGAACTATTCATTTCACTTTTCTCTATCACTGATAGGGAGTGGTAGAATAACTCTATCAATGATAGAGTGTCAACAAAAATTAGGAATTAATGATGTCTAGATTAGATAAAAGTAAAGTGATTAACAGCGCATTAGAGCTGCTTAATGAGGTCGGAATCGAAGGTTTAACAACCCGTAAACTCGCCCAGAAGCTAGGTGTAGAGCAGCCTACATTGTATTGGTATGTAAAAAATAAGCGGGCTTTGCTCGACGCCTTAGCCATTGAGATGTTAGATAGGCACCATACTCACTTTTGCCCTTTAGAAGGGGAAAGCTGGCAAGATTTTTTACGTAATAACGCTAAAAGTTTTAGATGTGCTTTACTAAGTCATCGCGATGGAGCAAAAGTACATTTAGGTACACGGCCTACAGAAAAACAGTATGAAACTCTCGAAAATCAATTAGCCTTTTTATGCCAACAAGGTTTTTCACTAGAGAATGCATTATATGCACTCAGCGCTGTGGGGCATTTTACTTTAGGTTGCGTATTGGAAGATCAAGAGCATCAAGTCGCTAAAGAAGAAAGGGAAACACCTACTACTGATAGTATGCCGCCATTATTACGACAAGCTATCGAATTATTTGATCACCAAGGTGCAGAGCCAGCCTTCTTATTCGGCCTTGAATTGATCATATGCGGATTAGAAAAACAACTTAAATGTGAAAGTGGGTCTTAAAAGCAGCATAACCTTTTTCCGTGATGGTAACTTCACGGTAACCAAGATGTCGAGTTAACCACCCTTTAGATTCATAAAGCGAAAATAATGCGGCTCCAACGTACCCACCTAAATGGAAACGGCGTTCACTCCAATCTAAACACGCACAACAGATTTTACGTGAATGTTTGGAAGGAACGTCAATTCCCATTTCATGAAAATATTGAATACCACTTAATGTGATCATTGAACCATTTTCAGTGATCCATTGCTGTTGACAAAGGGAATCATAGATCTTAACGGCAACTTCGCCAGCTAAATGATCATAGCAAGTACGTGCTTTTCGTAAATGCACTGGCGTGGAAACTTTGGCATGTACGCCATGGTTTAAGGAGATCCCCATCATACTTTCCATCAATTCAGCAATATCTTTTCCTGCTAGCCGAAAATAACGATGCTTGCCTTGAGCTACTACTGTGATTAGCTGGCAATCTAATAATTTAGATAAATGACTGCTCGCCGTTGAAGCTGATATATTCGCCACAGAACTTAGCTCAGTGGCCGTCCAAGCTCGCCCATCCATCAAAGCACTGAGTATTTTAACTCGTGAAATGTCAGACATAGCCGCCCCTATCGCGGCTATTGAGGACTCAAAGGTAACCTCTTTTCGTATTAAATTAGCCATCGCAAGTTCACTTTATTGCCCAAGGGAGCGTAACAGATGCAGCCATACTATCATTGTCCGTTATTAATATCAGTTGGTTAGCATGGTCACTGTATTGCACTAAAATATTAATGTTATTCTCCGCCAATACTCGTGCTATTTCGCCAAGTTCCCCCGGTTTTTCCTGTTTTAACTTACGAATTAATGGTGTCCGGATCGCAAGTACTAACAGTCCAGCTTGCTCTAGCGCTATTTTAGCTTCCTTTCCTTGTTCAACAAGAAAATGAGCATGGCATTCATCACCAACCGTAAATATCCCTCCCCCTTCCAATCCAATACCTTTATTACCTAATGTTTTTCCTAGTAATGCTAATTGTCCTATTTGATTATCTAAAACAACGTGAACATCAAACATTATCCTTGTCCTTTTTAAATGAATATTCGCGAGTAATATGAGCAATACTAATTTTGTAAAAATCAAATATTGACTCTCGCCCTTCTTGTTGAGCTTTCGCATGTAAAACATGATTTTTCCATTGCAGAACTGCGTATTCGTTTTCCCACCAAGATAGCGATAACATTTTTCCTTCTGTAGCTAGACTTTGAAAACGTTCAATTGAAATAAAACCAGCTACATGACTTAATAGTGGTCTTAACTCCTCAGCTAAAGTCAAATAGCGAGTTTGTTGGTCGGGTTGTATTTGCACCTCAAATATTACAGCAATCATATTTTTCTCCGTTATTAATCAACAAACAGAGTAATCCACCCGAAAATTAACACTTCGATAAGCAACGAAATATAGAAAGGTCATGCTGCTGTTTTATGTTGTATATCACACTTCTTTAAATTGCTCGGCCTGCGCTTATCATGTTCTCCTTCTCTTATAATTTTGTTTATTATTTATACTTTTTTATTTTTTGCTATCACCGAAAATAGTGCGGATCCCGCATGGTATTTAGGTTTACCCATCATTAAATACCATTGTTGTTATTTTAATCTTTTTAATATTTCATGATTAAGATCACACTAAAATTATGACCCTATTAACTAAAAGTTATGGATACCCTAATAAAACTCATTGTTAAAGATTAGTTAACCAAAGTAACTTCATTTTTCACTATTGTTAAATTGTTATAGTGAAAATTCTGGTAAACTAATAGAGGTAAAAAAATGATCCTAGATGCCAGTTATACATTATTAGTCGCATGTATCGCGCTACTCATAGGAATGTTTGTCGTAAAATTTACCCCGTTCCTACAAAAAAACCACATACCAGAAGCCGTCGTTGGTGGCTTTATTGTTGCAATTGTTCTGTTAATTATTGATAAAACATCAGGTTATTCGTTTACTTTTGATGCTTCATTGCAAAGTTTATTAATGCTCACATTCTTTTCCTCTATCGGGCTAAGTTCTGACTTTTCTCGACTGATTAAAGGAGGAAAGCCGTTAGTTCTATTAACTATTGCAGTAACGATCCTAATCGCCATTCAAAATACTGTCGGCATGAGTATGGCTGTCATGATGAATGAAAGTCCATTTATTGGCTTAATTGCAGGTTCAATTACTCTAACAGGTGGTCATGGTAATGCCGGAGCATGGGGCCCTATTCTCGCTGATAAATATGGTGTAACAGGCGCCGTTGAATTAGCGATGGCTTGTGCAACACTTGGATTAGTGTTGGGTGGTTTAGTTGGCGGCCCTGTTGCCCGTCATCTTTTGAAAAAGGTCTCTATTCCTAAAACAACCGAGCAAGAGCGCGACACTATCGTTGAAGCTTTTGAGCAACCAAGCGTCAAAAGAAAAATCAATGCAAATAACGTTATTGAAACCATTTCAATGCTGATTATCTGTATTGTTGTTGGTGGCTATATCAGTGCATTGTTTAAAGATACTTTTCTGCAACTGCCTACTTTTGTCTGGTGTTTATTTGTCGGTATTATTATCCGTAATACACTGACTCATGTATTTAAACACGAAGTGTTTGAGCCGACCGTCGATGTATTAGGTAGCGTTGCTTTATCGCTTTTCTTGGCAATGGCGTTAATGTCATTAAAATTTGGTCAATTGGCAAGCATGGCAGGGCCAGTATTAATTATCATTGCTGTACAAACTGTTGTCATGGTGCTATTTGCCTGCTTTGTCACCTTCAAAATGATGGGCAAAGATTATGATGCTGTCGTGATCAGCGCGGGTCACTGTGGCTTTGGTATGGGAGCAACACCAACAGCAATTGCGAATATGCAAACAGTCACAAAAGCATTTGGACCATCACATAAAGCTTTCCTTGTCGTTCCTATGGTCGGTGCCTTTATTGTTGATATTTCAAACAGTATCTTAATTAAAATATTTATTGAAATTGGTACATACTTTACCTAATAGCTACACACTACTCGGCGTACTTCTCCTAACAATTTATTATAGGGCAGTATGCCGAGCCGCTTTCTTACCCCGTATATTCCCCTAGTCAATCTATTTAGCTTGCACGTTTACGAATTAATTCTCGTGACAACTAAACCAAAATTTGAATTATGACGAGTATATCTGATTATTTATACTTTATTCGTTAGAATAGTCCGTAGAAATAAATAATCAGTAGGCTACATGGAATGAAATTAAGACATCTCGATATCTTTTATGCTGTAATGACTTGTGGTTCCTTAACGCGTGCGGCTGAAGTTTTACATATTTCTCAACCCGCGGCGAGTAAAGCACTCAAACATGCTGAGCACTGAGAGATCCCCTCATAATTTCCCCAAAACGTAACCATGTGTGAATAGATTTTGAGTAAGCAGGGTTGCAGCCACGAGTGAGTCTTCCCTTGTTATTGTGTAGCCAGAATGCCGCAAAACTTCCATGCCTAAGCGAACTGTT
>NZ_CABFKI010000020.1 GCF_901764995.1 Actinobacillus porcinus | reverse complement strand
CGCGAAACCAAGAAGACATCAGGAGTATTTACAGGCGGTGGGGCGGGCATTACCTTTGGCTCCAAATCTGAAAAACACGCCTTTGAAACCGAGGGCTGGACTCAATCTGACGTGCGCAGTGCCATTGGTTCACTTAACGGCAATGTCAGCATTCAAGCGGGCAAACACGCCAATGTGTTAGGCACAGATTTAATCGCCCAACAAGATAAAACCCTGTCGATTCAAGGGGAAAGCCTCACAATTGAGGCCGGCAAAGACCGCATCGAAAGCCACGAATCTCATGAATATAAACAGTCGGGGTTGACGATTGCGCTGTCCACACCGGTGACAGATGCTGCTTTAGCAACTTACAATACCGTTCGTCAATTAAAACAAACCCAAAGCAGTCGATTGCAATCCTTGTATGCGGTGAAGGCCGCCACAGAGATAGCGCAAGCCGCACAAAATCTGGAGAAAGTCTCAGAGACGCTCAGTCAACTTGAGCAATTAGACAATCTCAATAAAAATGCAGCCGCCGCTGAAAATCCAGCGGTAAAAATATCGATTGGTTACGGCACCAGCAAACAAAAAACCAAGACCGATACCTATTCAGTCACCCATGATAAATCGGTGCTTTCAGCCGGTAATGTGATTGCGACAGCAACGGAAGGCAAAGCATTATTTCACGGCGTTGATATTCAAGCGGAAAATGCCAACATCAAGGCAAAATTAGGGATTGAATCTCGGGGTGTAAAAGATACTTATTCCAGCTACACCACCAGTAAAAACAGTAGCGCATCTTTTGGGGTCTTTGTCGGTTTTAACGGCGATAGTTTCGGTATTGGTCTTGAGGGCGGTGCAAGTCTTGGCAAAGGCAAAACGAATATCGACAGTGAAACATGGCAAAACAATCATTGGAACGTTAAAAACCTTGAAACCTATAGTGACCGAGGTGGTTTAACCCTTGATGCAGCAACCATCCAAGCAGATAGTTGGAAAGCAAAACTCAACAGCTTAACGCTACAAAGTCGCCAGGATAGTGAAAAATACACCAGTAAAAATACCCAAGCTAGCGCAAGTGGTTCTGTGGCTTATGGGTCGGGTGGCGGTGCTTCTGCTAGCGCATCTTATACTCGTGCTAAATTAGATACTGCACAAGTGAACGAACAAACTGGCATCCATCTTGGCAAAGGTGGCATGGATGTGACCGTGAACGGACATACGCAGTTAAATGGCGCGGTGATTACCAGCAATGCGGATGCCGACCACAACAAACTCAACACGCAAACCATCCGTGCCACAGAGATTAAAAACCATAGCGAGTTAAAAACCGAAAGTGCCGCTGTTGGAACTGGCGCGATGGGCGCTATGACGATGGCGATGAGCGCACTGGGCAATCAACATGACACCAACTACAGCACCACAAAATCCGCGATTGGGGCAAATATCGCGCTTATTACGGAAGATAAAAACGCACAAAACATCAATCGCAATACTGAAAACACAAACGAAAAAGTCAAAAAACAAGACTTAGCCAAAGCCCAAGAAAATCAAGAAGCGGCGAAATTAGTGGGTGAAATCGCTTCCAATTTAGTAGGCATTTATACCTTTAAAGAACGCGAAGCCATTGAAAAAGCTAAATTAGAGGTCGGCAAACTTCAAGCAGACGCTAAAGAAAAAGGCATTAGCCAAGAGGACTTAGAAAAATCGACCGTCTATCAAAAAGCACAACAAAATCTCACCGCACTTCAAGCGAGCTATGATGATAATTACGGCATCGGCAGCACAAAAGGCAGAGCCATTCAAGCGGTTACCGCTGCGTTACAAGGTATTGCAGGCGGTAGCATTGAACAAGCAGCAGTGGGATTGGCATCGCCGTATTTAAATGAACGAATCAAACAATGGACAACCGATAAAGACGGCAATGTTGATAAAACCGCTAACTTAGCTGCACACGCCATTCTGGGGGCCCTTGAAGCGCAAGTAACAGGCAACAACGCCCTAGCCGGTGCCGCGGCAGCCACCACAGGCGAAGCCGCCGCCATGGTTATCACCAACACACTCTACAACGGCAAAAAAGCCGAAGAACTCACGGAAAATGAAAAGCAAAATGTGGTGTTCTTAAGCCAAGTGGCAAGTGGTTTGACATCCACATTCATTGCTAATGATGGTACTGCAAGTGCGGCTATGGGGAGTGAGATCGGGAAACGGGCGGTGGAGAATAATGCCATTACACCTGAAACTGCTTGGGATGTTGCAAATATTGCAATAGGAACAACCTCGCTCGTATATAACGTAAATGAAGGCAATTATGGCTCTGCTGTAATAGATGCAGTAGGGTTAATTTATGATAGTTTTGCGACTGCTGTCCCATTCTTACCTGCAGGAGTAAGTGCAGGGCTAGACGCATACAGAGTCGGTAACACGGCAAAGCAATCAGTAGTTATAGGTAGTGATGTTGCAAAAGCTACAAAAGCGGCAGATGCAGCAGCTAAAGATTCTGTTAATATAATGAATAACGCAGCTATTACAGGAACAAAGATTCACAGAGCAACGGGGGATTCTTTAGGAGAAAGTTATGGGTATGCTTCTAAGTTATCTGATTCTGCAAATAGTTATTTTAAAGGCGCAAATAAATCAACCGGTAAGCAACCAGATTTAAGTTGGTCAGGAACAAAAGTTTGGTCTGATTTAACCACTCCTAATCAGTGGGGAGCACATATAAGAAAATATGAGCAACATTATGGTTATGGTATTCCTATATTATATAAGCCTAATGTTGGCGTAATCAATACTCAAAAATTACCAGTGGGAGCGGGCTCTTTAAATGGAGGGGCAGAACTTTATAAAATAGCTACAGATAAGCAGGAGCAATAATATGGGCTATCATGTATCTATTGTAAATAACTCAGATAAACCTAGCTCTGATAAGATATTATCTGATTTTGAACAAGTTGCAAACAAAATGACAAGTTTAGGATTCTCCGTAGATTATGAAAAAAGAATTTTTTATAAAGATAAGTATGAATTCTTTATATCTTATGATGATAATAGCTTATGGCTCTCTAATCCTGATGAAATTTCATTAAAAGTTTTAATAGAAATTGCTGAATTATTTAACGATGAAAGTATAGTTATGGGAGATAATGGTGAAATATATAGACATTTATCTGATATATATGTAAGTAAACTTATACATCAAGAACAAACTGAATCAATAATAAAAAGATTTATCCTTTTTTTATATTATAGAATTTGGTTTGTTATACCTATATTGCTAGCTATTATAAAAGTGTTATTTTTATAGCCCGAAATGAAAAATAAATTATATGTTTTTATTTTTGTTTTTTTATTATTTTTTCTTTGTTTAAGCATTGTATTTACTATGTTTATAGTTAGCTTGAATTTGTTTTTTTACTATTTTGGCAACTTACCAATGGAATAAATACCCAGGGGCTGATCTTTATCTTAGATCTGCCGTTGCCTCATTGATAATATCGATTTATTATTTTTGGTTTATTTCAAAATATAAATAATTTGGAGGTGTTCCACAAAGTATACTGTTTATAATTTGATCTTGTTAGAAACTAGAGAGAAAATAAAATGAGTATTTTAGATAAAAACAGCATTGACATTATAAACATCGAGGGTAACCAGTGTTTTTTAATTATTACTGACCATTTAGAATGGAATGATGAACATCTCTATTTTCTCAAAGATAAACTAAATCTATATCTTTATTATTTGGAAAGTGGAGAAGTGTATTTAAATACTTCAGAAGCAAAAGAGAAAGAGATGGTAATAAAACTAATATGTAAATTCAAACCAAGAAAGTATGATATGATTATCTTGAATAATATTAAAGATGCTCTAAAAAACCAAAATGTGGATTTTATATATGAGATAGCGATTAAGTAGGAAGTGTTCCATAATGTATGCTGCTTATAATTTTACCTTGTTAGAAGCCTTGAAAATACAAGCTAATACAGGCCTTTTCATCATAACAATTGTTCACAGCATACAATGTAGAACACAGGTGTAATACAAGCGGTTATTTATGATTAAAATTTTGCAAATTCTAACGGTAAATTTACCGCTTGTATTCGATACAAGCGGCGTTTCGCTTGCTCGCCCACTGATACGCATTGCGCTGAACGAACAACAAGAAGTGCGCAGTATTCAGCCGAATTTAGCGATTCTGCAGAATGTGTGGTATCGGGTCAATGCAAATCCAACCAACCGTGTACTTGTTGAAACCGACCCTGCTTTTACCAACCAAAAACGTTGGCTCAGCTCCGATTATATGTACAACGCCCTACGCCATGACCACGAAAACGTGCATAAACGTTTAGGTGATGGCTATTATGAACAGCGTTTAGTGCGAGAGCAAATCAACCGCTTAACAGGCAGAAACTTTGTGGGCAACTATACGGATTTTGACAGCCAATATCGTGGACTGATGGATGCCGGTATCACCTTTGCACAAAAATTTAATTTACGCCCCGGCGTTTCTCTGTCACAAAGTCAAGTGGCAAGCCTAACTTCTGATATTGTTTGGCTGGAAGAAGAAACCGTAACCCTAGAAGATGGTAGCCAACAAAAGGTGCTGGTGCCCAAAGTGTATGCAGTCATCAAAGAGGGGGATTTACAGGCTAACGGTGCGTTGATTTCGGCTCAAAACCTTGACTTAAAAACCCAAGAACTCATCAACCAAGGCACGATTGCCGGACGTGATGTGGCGTTGTTTAATGCCAACCGTCTTTCCAACAGCGGCAATCTTTCCGCCAAAATATTCAGCGCCAACATCAACGGCGATATGAACAACACCGGCAACATTACCGCCGAAAATGCCCTATTGCTCAATGTCACGGGGAATCTGACCCACCAAAGCACCTTACGCACCGATGACGTCAATCTTAATGGGTATGCTTACAAAGACACCCATCTTGACCGCAAAGGCTTGCTACATGTCAAAGGTGAAAATGGCACGTTACAAATTGCCGCCGGGAATCTCACCATTACCGGTGCAGACATCATCAATGATGGCTCAGGCGTCACTTACTTGAATGCCCAAAACGCTTTAAATTTAACCGCACTTTCTACGGCACACAGTGAAAACCTAGGCAGTGGTGACCATTATCGCCACGAAAGCCAACAAGGCATTGCAATCAGCCGCGTACAAGGTAAGGGCGATGTGGTGCTATCAGGCGCTTCCATTCAAAGCGAAGCGGCGCAACTTGAAGCAGAAAAACGCCTCGCTCTCCTTGCTGAAAACAACATCACATTAGGTACGGCAACCACAAGCGCAAATCTTGAAGAGCATCATCGATATAAAAGTGGCAGCCTGGCCAAAACCATTAAAACCACAGATTTACATCAAGCTGCACAAACCCTTGTAGGCAGTCAATTATCCGGTGAACAGATTCAGGTGATGGCAGGCAAAAATCTTCATGCTACGGCGGTACAAATGGTCGCGGATAAGGATTTATCCCTCAGTGCGGTGGAAAATGTCAGTCTTTTAGCCGGCACCAACCATTTTAAAGACGAATATCGCGAAACCAAGAAGACATCAGGAGTATTTACAGGCGGTGGGGCGGGCATTACCTTTGGCTCAAAATCTGAAAAACACGCCTTTGAAACCGAGGGCTGGACACAATCTGACGCACGCAGTGCCATTGGTTCACTTAACGGCGATGTCAGCATTCAAGCGGGCAAACACGCCAATGTGTTAGGCACAGATTTAATCGCCCAACAAGATAAAACCCTGTCGATTCAAGGGGAAAGCCTCACAATTGAGGCCGGCAAAGACCGCATCGAAAGCCACGAATCTCATGAATATAAACAGTCGGGGTTGACGATTGCGCTGTCAAGCTCTCTAACGGACATGGCAATGTCTGTCGCCAATACGATGCAACGTGCTAAACAAACACACAACAGCAAATTACAATCCCTGCTCGCCATTAAAGCAGCGCAAGATATCAGCAGAAATCTAAATACCGCCCCAAATACCTTAGATACTCTAGGCAATTTGGGCAATATGACCCAAGCTGGAGAAAATAGCACCGCGGTGAGTCAACCGAGTGTGAAAATTTCTGTCAGTGTTGGTGCCAGCAAATCGAAACAAGAAAGCCATACCACACAAATCACCCATAGCGGTAGCGAATTTACAGCAGGTCATATTCAGTTAAAAACCACACAAGGTGATTTAGATATTATAGGTTCAGCCTTAAGAGCAACACAAATTGCGCTAGAGAGTGCCAAAAATATCAATCTAGAATCCGTACAAGATAGCTATGAAAACCGCACGGACAGCAAAAATAGTGGTTGGAATGTTGGTGTCTTCTTAGGGATGAGCGGTAATAGCTTTGGGCTTGGTGTAGAGGGCTCGGCACAAGTAGGCAGAGGTAAGGAAAACACGAATACCGTTACCCAATCCAACACCTATCTCAACGGCAAACAGGTAACGATTTCAAGCCAAAATAACACCGCACTTCGTGGTGCCGTGGTCAACGCTGAAAAATTAGCGGCGGATATTCAAGGTGATTTAATCATTGAAAGCCGTCAAGACAGCAATCAATACAGTAGCAAACAAACTCAAGCCGGTATGTCTGCTGCGGTGGCAATTTACGGCTCAGGCTCAAGTGCATCGGCAAATTATGCACAAAACAACGCCAAACTAAACTACGCCCAAGTTGAAGAACAATCTGGATTGAAGATCGGTGATGGCGGAATGACGGTTAATGTGGCAGGCAATACGCACTTAAAAGGTGGTGTAGTACAAAGCACAGCAACAGCAGAGAAAAACCAATTTAACACAGGCTCACTCACTGCCGAGAATATTGAAAACCGTAGCGAAGTTGAGGTTAAAAACATCAGCGCCGGGGTTTCCACCAATATGGCAGCGACTGCGATGAGCCTTGTGGGAGGCGCAGTCAGCGCGCTAGGCAATATGCACGAAAGTCGCACAGCTACGACAAAATCGGCGATTGGCGCAAATATTCAACTCAATACAAAAAACAGTGACATGTCGACCGCACTTTCGCGTGATGTTGCCACAGCAAATGAAAAAGTAAAAGCCTACGATTTAACGGCAATCCAAGAAAATAGAGAAATCGCCAGTCTCGCAAGCCAAATTGGCGCAACAGCTGTGGGAGATTTGGCGCAAAAAATGGGTTGGGAAGATGGCAGCTTAGAAAAAGTCGCGCTACACGGTTTAGTGGGTTTTATTTCCGCACAACTCAGTGGTGGCAATGGCGTGGCAGGTGCTACAGCTGGAATGACGTCAGAATGGTTGAATACCCAAGTTGAAGCATATTTAACCCAATACGAACAAGATAAAACACTAACAATAGACGAACGCAAAGCCATTCAACAAGCCAGTGCGGCATTAATTGGTGCAGCGACTGGGGCTGTGATTGGTGGCGACCGTGCCACTGCTGCTCAAGGTGCTGTGACGGCATTAACGGCGGAGCGATTTAATCGGCAGTTGCATCCTGAAGAGAAACAAAGAATTAAAGAACTTGCCAATGGAGACAAGGAAAAAGAAGCTCGTTTAACGGCAGCCGCTTGTGCATTAGTACATTGTTCTGCTCAAATTCCAAATGATGATCCTGAATATACCGAGACCTATGCCAAAGCAAAAGCATTGGAGGATTTAGGAAACCAAGCAGAGTTTGCAAATGAACGAGACCTACTTTCTAAACAGTTGGCTGATTATGATATGTTTGATGGCATCTCAGGCTACCGTAGAAAGTTATTCCAATATGATAATTATGTGGATAGAGGTATAGACCATTTAAATCGAGTTGACACGCAGTATGGAGTAACTACCCGAGCAATCGGTGCAAGTCAAACAGCAGGAGGAGCAGTTATTGTTGCAGGTTCAACTCTAGGAACAATGGGAGCTTGCACTGGAACAGCCGGCTCTGGATGTATTGTTGCCATTCCAGCAGGTGCTTTAGGGGTTACTTATGGCAGTGATTTAGCTGCTTCAGGCATAAAAGCAGTTTACACTGGTAAATATTATTCTCCTATAGGCTCTCAAGCATTAACAGAACTTACCGGAATATCTCAAGACACAGCTGATTTAATTTATGGTGCACCATCTATGGTGTTTGGTGTAAAACCACTTGCAATGGGAGTGACTAAAGTTACAGGCACAGCAGCTAATGAAATTACTCGTATCGGTGGGGATATAAAATATGTTGCTGGAGAGTTAGGAAAAGATTTGAAAGCTGGTTATTATTCCATACCAAATAGTTATAAAGTTGTATTTGGTATAGAAGCAAGTATTAATGCCACCGCTGAATCAATTCCTTATTTTATGGCTTGAATTGTCAAACCAAGTGCAACGATTTTTTGAAGTAAACTTCATAAGGTGTTTTCCAAC
>NZ_CABFKI010000019.1 GCF_901764995.1 Actinobacillus porcinus | reverse complement strand
TATAAGGCACGGAAAAATGAAAAGGGCTAAATTGGGGATAAAGCACTAAGGCAACGGTTGGAATAGACATCTTTTTTACTCGCTAAATGAATTTGACCCGATTTTTACGATTTTTGAATAATAAGTCAATGTTTTTCATTTCTCATCGGTTTCATAATACCCCCATCGCAAACAAGCGGTTTAATTTATCTTATTTTTTACAAAAGGAAACAGAATGAAATTGAAATCTCTTATTTTTGCTTTAATGGCAACCACCGTTGCAACCACGGCTAATGCGGAAATTAGCTATCAACATATCCGTAACGCCACCGCTAAAATTGAAATGGCAGGCAGTACGTTTTTGGTCGATCCTTATCTTGCACCGAAAGGCAGTTACGCAGGATTTGAAGGCACTATCAACAGCCAAAAACGTAACCCTTTGATTGATATGAAAGAACCCGTAGAAAAAGTGCTTGAAGGCGTAGATGCCGTGATTGTTACCCACACCCACGATGACCACTGGGACGAATACGCACAAAAAGTGTTACCGAAAACCTTACCGATTTTCGTACAAAATGCAGGCGATGCTCGAATTATCCGTTCACAAGGTTTTAAAGATGTGCGTGTAGTCGGCAAAAATACCGAATTTAACAAGGTGAAATTAAGCAAAACAGGCGGACAACACGGCACGGATCCAATGTATGCTATTCCGCAGCTAGCTGAATTAGCAGGCGAGGCAATGGGCGTGGTGATGCAAGCAGACGGCGAAAAAACGCTGTATATTGTAGGCGATACCATTTGGAATGAAGAAGTGGATTTTGCACTCAACCGCTATAAACCTGAAGTCATTGTAATGAATACAGGCTACGCTCAACTACAAGGTTTTTCAGACAGCATTATTATGGGCAAAGCCGATGTTGCCAAAGCTCGCCAAGCCGCCCCGAACGCTGACATCATTACCGTGCATATGGACGCCGTCAATCACGCTGCCGTTACTTCTGATGAAATGCGAAAATTTGTGAAAGAAAATAAATTAAGCAAGGTTGCTGTGCCGAAAGAAGGGGAAGTATTGAAGTATTAAAAATAGCGGTGGGATTTCCATAAGATTTTGCAATCTGCAAAAAACTCAGAAAACCCCACCGCTTTCTTTTTCAATCACCCCAACCCTTACTTGAAATAAGTCTTAAAATTTACTAAAATTCCTATCAATTAGTAACTTTAAGGACTTTTATGAACTTCAAAATATCATCTTGGGCTATTCATCACCCAATCCTGATTATTGTGTTGTTTTTGCTTTTAACCGTGCTTGGTATTCGTGCTTTTCAAGCCTTGCCGATTAATGCGGATCCGGATATGCGGTTTCCGATGGTGAATATTACGGTGACGCAAACGGGGGCGTCGGCGGATGAATTGGAAAATACCGTTACTCGCCGTGTGGAAGATGCGGTGGCGGGAATGGCTGGGGTGCGGCATATTACTTCGACCATTACCGAAGGTTCATCGGTTACGGCGGTGGAATTTCGGTTGGAAACGGACACGGATCGGGCGGTGAATGATGTGCGAAATGCCATTACGCAAATTCGGGGCAATTTGCCGCAAAACATTGATAACCCCGTGGTGGAGCGAATGGATACGGAAGGTGGTGCGTTGGGCTATTATGCGGTGCAATCGCCGAATATGAACCAAACGGAGCTGTCTTGGTTTATTGATGATGCGGTAAGCCGTGAGTTGTTGGCGGTCAATGGTGTGCAGCAAGTGAAACGGCTTGGCGGTGAAAAGCGTGAAGTGCGTGTGGCGTTGCAATCGGCAAAACTCAATGCGTTGGGCATTACTGCTGAGCAGGTGAGCCAGCAACTGGCACAGACGAATGCGAATGTGCCTGCCGGGCGTGTGCAATGGTTCGACCAAGAGCAATCCATTCGTGTGGTGGGCAGTCAGCCAAGTTTGGCGGATTTGGCAAATTTACCCATTGCGTTGAGCGATTATCGTAAAGTCAAATTGGCGGAGTTGGCGACCATTAGCGACAGCCACGCCGATGTTCGTAGCCGTACGCGTTTGAATGGGCGTGAAGTGTTGGGCTTTCAGGTGTTCCGTTCCAAAGGCTCAAGCGATACGGCGGTGGAAAAAGGCGTTCAGCAAGCGTTGCAAAGGTTGGCAGTCAATTATCCCGATATTCAGATGACGGAAGTGCATAATTCGGTGAATACCACGAAAGAGAACTACGATGTGGCGATTGCGACCCTGTTAGAAGGGGCGGCATTGACGGTGTTGGTTGTGTGGTTGTTTTTGCGAAATTGGCGTGCAACTTTGGTGGCGGCGATTGCCTTGCCTTTGTCGATTTTGCCTGCCTTTTGGATAATGCAACTGCTTGGCTATACGCTCAATAGCATTTCGCTGTTAGCCATTACTTTGGTGATTGGGATTTTGGTGGACGATGCCATTGTTGAGATTGAAAATATTGAAACCCACATTCATCAAGGCAAACGACCGTTTCGGGCTGCCTTAGATGCGTCTGATGCTATTGGTTTGGCGGTGGTGGCAATTACGGCAAGTATTGTGGCAGTGTTTTTGCCCGTGAGTTTTATTGACGGTATGACAGGGCAATATTTCGGGCAGTTTGGCATTACCGTTGCGGCAGCAGTGTTGAGTTCTTTGCTGGTGGCTCGTTTGGCAACGCCTTTGTTGGCTGCCTATTTGTTGCAACCGTCTGCTACTCAAACATCTGCGACAATCTCTTCAAGCAGGCTGAAAAAAGCCTACTTAACGCTGTTGACAAAAGCCTTGCATTTTCGCAAAACCACATTATTGCTCGGTGGCGTGTTTTTATTGGCATCGGCAATGATTTTGCCGCAGCTACCCACAGGCTTTGTGCCGAAAGGCGACACGGGAATGAGCCAGTTAGATGTTACCTTGCCGCCAAGTAGCACGCTGGCACAAACCGATGAAATCTTGCAAAAAATTGACCGCACTATTCGCCAATATGACGAAGTAGCGCTGGTGTTTACCACCGCAGGTTCAGGCGAAATCAACAAGGGCGAAGTGCTTATTCGCCTGAAACCCCACCAAGTGCGGTCGATTTCGCAAAAGGAATTTGAAGACAAATTGCGAGAAACCTTGAAACAATTTGCAGATGTGCGGATTACCTTTCGCAACGAAATGGCGGCACGAGATGTGTCGATTTTGCTGACCGGCAATGACCCTGTCAAACTTCAGCAGACGGCAAATGAGCTGAAACAGCAAATGCAAGGTTTATCTACCGTTGAAAATGTGCAGATTAACGCACCGCTGATGAAACCCGAAGTGCAAGCCAAGTTGCGTGCGGACGAGGCGGCAAAAGCAGGTGTTAGCCCACAAGCGGTGGGAAATTTGCTACAAATTGCCACGCTGGGCAGCACAGACGGCAATGCGGCACGCTTTAATTTACCCGACCGCCAAATTCCTATTCGGGTTACGTTAGCGGAAAACGAACGCAACCAGCCCGAAGTTATTCGCCAGCTGCGGGTGGCAAGTAGCAATGGTGGCACGGTGCCATTGAATACCGTTGCCGATATTCAATTTGGGGCAGGTTCGGCAAGTTTAGAACGTTTCGACCGTGAACGCCGTATTGCGGTGGAAGCGGATTTAGCCTTAGGACAAACCATCGGCACCGCATTATCGCAAATCAACGAACTGCCGATAATGCAAAACCTGCCTGACGGCGTGCGTGTGCCGTCATCGGGCGATGCGGAAATGATGGACGAAATGTTCGGCCAATTCAGCTTTGCAATGGCGGCTGGCGTGGTGATGGTATTGTTGGTGTTGGTGCTGTTGTTCAAGGACTTCTTGCAACCGCTTACCATTTTGACCGCACTTCCGCTGTCCATCGGCGGTGCGGCAGTCGGCTTGCTCGCCTACGGTGCGGCGTTGGATATGTCTTCTGTTATCGGCATTTTAATGTTAATGGGCATCGTAACCAAAAACTCTATTTTGCTGGTGGATTTTGTCATCGAAAAACGCCAACAAGGGATGGCACGCCATCAAGCCCTTATTCAATCAGGCTCAGAACGTGTCCGCCCAATTTTGATGACCACTATCGCAATGGTCGCAGGAATGATCCCAGCGGTATTTGCTAGCGGTGCAGGTGCGGCATTCCGAGCACCGATGGCAATCGCCGTTATCTGCGGCTTAACCGCCTCAACCTTATTGAGCCTAGTGTTCGTGCCTGTGGTTTATTCCTTAATGGACGACCTACGAGAATGGCTTGCCCCGAAATTAGCTAAATTGACATCGGTTACGGTGGAGGATAGGGCTAGAGATTAAACTTAGGGGCAAATCATATTTGCCCCAAATAGCTTTGTAAATTTCTTTTCAAATCCTACCGCTTGCATTTCCCTCTCTTAAACCACCCGATCAAGCCTCGTCTTCACTTCCTTCCACTGTGGCATCACTTGCCCCATTAATCGATAAAAACGTTCGCTGTGGTTGTGTTCGGCGAAGTGGCAGAGTTCGTGCAAAATCACATAATCAATGCATTCTTTCGGGGCTTTGATTAGGTGGGGATTAAGGCATAGTGAGCCTTGAACGGAGCAACTTCCCCAACGGGTCTTCATTGTGCGTAAACGGATGTGAGGGGTTGTTGTGACCCAAAATGTTTGCGGTAGCAGCCAATTTAAACGTTCAGTAAAAATCTGTTTAGCTTTTTGTCGATACCAGTTATCCAAGCATTGTTGAACTTGTTGTGCCGTTTTTTCTCGCACAGACACCTCCAACTGCCCACGCCATAAGCGGACTTGGTTGGGTTTATTTGGCGTTTCATATACCTTTAACAGATATTGTCGCCCTAGGTAGCGGTGGCTTTCGTCGCTGATATATTGCCGTTCAACAAGCGGTGGGTTTTGTTGAAAAAATTGCAACTGGTCGGCAATCCATTGACTTTGTTTGCTGATGGCAAAAATCAGCTCATTTCTGACCGCTTGTGGCGGCGCATAAGCAATGATGTCGCCCGTGGGTTGCACAGTTAGGCGTAGCCGTTTATATTTGGCATTCTTTATTAAGCGAACGGTAAAATGCTGGTCGCCATAAGGAATGATAACCCGATCAAACTTATCCATTTGAACGCCCAACTCGCACAATTTGTACTATCCGTTCGACAATCTCTTTGGCTTGTAACATACCGCTGCCGTTGGCTTGGCAGATTTTAAATATCATCGGCAGTAGCTGTTTACGAATGTCTTTTTCCACTTGTTCAAGGTTGATGGAATGTTCGCTTAAACAGCGTAAAACTGCCTGATCGATCTCAAATGCCAAATCAACCCAAAAGTCTTCGCCTTGCGATAGGGTTTCAGGTAAAACTGTTTTAAATACACCGAAATAGGCTTGTGCCGCATAGTTGTCGCCAAAGCGGTCGGGAATATCGGGCAATTTACGTTCCGCCATTTGTTCTTCAAATTCTTTAAACAGCAGATACTGTTTTATCGGGTGGTCGAACAAGGCTTCAGCTTCTTCAATGGCTTGTTGCAATAATCCGGAAAAACGGGCTTTGGCATAAGGATCGTTGTCAAAATCAATCTCAAGGCTACGAGCAATACGAGAGCGAATTTTATCGGCTTCGTTGCGTGTTTTGGTGTCGTTCCACGTTTGATATTCCGTTTTGCCGTCTGGGCGTTTGGCTTCAATCACCACCAGCGGCAAGCCATTAACAAAACAGACTAAATCAGGCGTACGCACCGATGAACCGTTAGCGTTCGCTACGCTAAATTCTTCGGTAAAATGAAATTGATTGTTTTTAGAGGTTTCCCAGTCAATAATCGGCACGGTGCAACTGATTTTCTTGCCGTCAATAAATTCGGTAACGGTAATGCCGTATAACAGGTGATTATAAAAATGCTCATTCGCCCCCACCAGACTTTCGTTTAACTTCGGGCTGGTCAGCTCCGCCACCAAGTTATCTACTGCCTTCGCCGACAACGCACGCTCTTGCCCAAGATATGAAATCGTACGTTGGCTCAACACCTCCCGCAACACCACGTCCAATACCACATTCACCACCTTCCCCTCACGATAAGCTAAGGCTTGCTTAGGGGAAAGATACTGCCAGCCAAGGTTGTGTAACAACAGAATGGCTGGGAGTTTGGAGGTGTGTTTTTCGAGGGTGTGGGGGATTGAGTTCATATTTTCTCCATAACATCTAGTTATTTAAGATATTATTTGCTCTTTAATGTATTCGAGCCATAATTTTCCGTCTTTTTGTCTAGTATCTCTATCCACAGATATAGCAATAATATTCTCTCTATTTTTATCTATTCTTAAATTAAAAATAGTTGCTTCTTTAATTTCTTTCTCTTTAGATACCCCAACAACAAATAATTTCTTATTATGGATTTCAACTAGTTCTCTGAATAATCCATTAATATGGCTATCATCTTTATTGAATCCAAAACCAACAACAATTACGGCATCAGAATTAACAAATGCATCAAATAAAGATACATAACGTCTAGACATTTCAACTGACGTTAAGGGCTTTAATCCGCTTTGAGTTAAAATAAATGGAATATGTATTTGCTCTAAATTTTCGGGTTTTTCATTAAATTGAACAATACTATTCTTATATGGATTATAGAAATCTGTTACACTACCATTAAGGTGAATGATTTTACTTGACAAAGCTGGCTGAATTTCAACAATAATACTATTGTAGTTTGATGTCCCTAGTAAGGATATTTCATCAAAATTTAATTGATTTAAGTCATTATAATATCCATTTTTATTTTTTAAATCATTAGGAACTTTATTTTTTATATAATCTCTAGCAGTTTCTAAAAAAACCACCATTTTTGTAAATTTTGCCCATTCTGTTTTTGGAGAAAATAAATATCTAAAATGTTCATCTAGTAATTTTTGATAATCTAGAACATCAACAAAAATATACTCTAAAGCTTTCTGACATATTGCAGATAGTAAACATATCAAGTCTCCATCTTCATTTACACTAAAAATTTTCTTCTGACCTAATAGCAATTCTAAAGCTTCTGAACCAACTTGATTAAATTCCAATCTAAACATCCCAAAAATATCATCAAAAATTGGTAAGTCATCTGGAGTATTAGTAAATAACTCTTCATTTAATTTTTTTACTAAGTCATGTCCATGAGAGCCAACTAACAGCTGTAAAAAAGCAATAGCATATCTTCTAAGGTCATCAACATTTTTTCCGAGCTTAATTATTTCAAGTATTGCTGAATAATATTTTGAATTAAAAAGAGTAACGCTATTTGATAAGATAGGGTTTAATTGAATCTTATGTGTGTATAGTATCTCACCTAATTCCATTCCTGTTTTATCACTAAATAAATCAGATACTTTATCTTCATCAATTTCAAGATTTTTAATAACCTTTTCACATAAATTGTCAAAATTGTTTAAATGCTCAATTATTTTATGTCTCTTATATTGTATAGATGATTCAATAATGCTACTAAATTCATTTTTCCCAAAAGCATAAATTGGTTTTGTTTTATAGCCATCAGGTAACCAATTAGCAGCATAAGGGGAAGTAATATTTACATTGTTTAATTCCTTTCTTAATCTTTCTTTATATATTGTTGGATCTTGTCGAAATAAATCTATGGCAAAGGTTCCACCACTTGGTAAACCATAGCTAATTTCAGCTCCTGCTCCAAAGAAAAGTCCTAATTTCATAGTATACCCCCTATATATTTACAATAATTTTTGCATCAACGCCCCTTTCTCCAACTTCAAACACTCTAACTTACGCTGCAATGTTTCGATCTCTTGATCTGCAGTTGAAAGAATTTCGGCGATTTTTTGTTGTTCGTTAATATCCTGCGGATAAGACAGGGAAAAACTTTCAAGAGCTTTTTTCTGAATATTCGGAAGTCCGCTTCCTACTCTTAAACGCATAATATTTTCTTCGTTGTATTTTAATAATTGATATAAAAACAAACAATTTATTTTTAAATTACTTAAAGCATAACAATGTCCACCACACCAAAATTTTTCTTTTTGAAAGCCAATATAACCACAAGAATTTCCGCCTTCACTGATAGTAATCGTGTGGCTTTCTGTATTAAACTTATCCGTGTAGCCTGAAGGTTCAATTCCACCGTTAATAACGGCATATTGTCCATCATCCGAAAGTGTATTCTTATTGAGCTGAGAACCTTTGGATATTACGGCTAATTCTGCTAAATCTGCTTGTAGCCAATTATTTCCTTTCAACAACCTCTGCATTAACGCCTTTTTCTGCTGTCGGCTATTTTCAAGCAGTTTTTCTGTGGCATGAATAGCGTTATCCCACGTTGAAAGGGTTTCGGCGATTTGGATTTGTTCTTCTAGCGGGGAAGTAATAATGGTGTTTTCTCCAAAATGGATTTGTTTATTTTTACCATACTCTTACATACTTCAGGTGGTGTATAAAATTCCCCTGCCTTTTGCCCACCGCTTGCAGCAAAGTTTTTAATCAAATATTCGTAAGCATTGCCGATAATATCCAACGTGCCAACTTTGCTTGGTTTCAAATCCAATTCAGGTTTGGCGAAATCTTTCAACAGCTCACGCAAAATGGTGTTTTTCTGCTTGGTCTGAATATTATCTCGGCGTAGTTTTTCTTCCGTTTGTGTGGCTCGGAATAGGTTAGCGGCAAGCTCTGTTGAAATTGTTGCCTCTTGTGGCAAGTAAAATATCTCCCTTTCTAAGTCAATCATTTTCTTTCACTTTATCCAGCTTTGTACGAACACAGTTATCCCAAGCTATACCATCAAAAAATGAACAATCTTTCATTTGCACTACAACCACATTGCTATTACAACGAACTTGGCGTTTAAATTGTAAACGAAAAAAGAGTAAATCAAGTTATATATTTTACACCAAAATCATTACTACTTAGGTTTATGCGGTAACATAAAGAAAGTCGAAATTTAGAACCATAGAAAAAAGTTAGATAGTAAAAGTAAAGAGCGGTCAGATTTTAAGAAAATTTTACAATTTGCAAAGTTTGTCTTAAATCCCACCGCTTTCCATTTTCTAGCCTTTCTTTCTAACCTTTCCCCTGCAACTGCCTTTCCAATATCTCCCCAAACTGTTGTGCTAAAACAAGCAGTTTTTCGCTTTCTTGTTCGCCGAGGGTGTCGAAGGCTTGTTGTTCAAATTGGCGGAGGCGTTCGATAATAGGCGTGGCGGCTAAGCGGCCTTTTTCTGTGAGTTGCCAGCGTTTTTCACGCTTATCGGTGCAGATAGGCGAAATTTCTAGGATACCTTGCGCCACTAGCTCTTTGCACAGTGGCGATAGGTTTGTTTGGCAATATCAAATTCATCGCAAATCTCTTGCTGGGTGCGGTTTTGATGATGAATTAAGCTGTGATAAACCCATAGCAAATTGCTGTTGCTAATGCCTTGTTGCTTTGCCCATTGTTCGTAGAGACGATTGATATGCACAATCGACTGCCCCAGTTTATCCATTAGATGCATTTTATTCTCCTTTTGGTAAGTGCGGTTTGATTTTGAAGGCAAACCAGAGGGCGATCACGGCAATAATTAAGGCGCTTGCCATTGATAAATGCACGCCGTTTAAGGTGGCTTGTTGGCTTGAAAGTTCGTTGGATAAATGTTCGCCAACATTGATCATTCCCACAAAAAAGCTGGTGCCGAGTGCGGAGGCGATTGGGCTAACGGTGGTTAAAATTGCCGTGCCGTGTGGGTTGAGTTCTTTTGTTAAGGCGTTTAAACCGTGGGTTTCGCACGTGATACAAGCGGAAACGGACAACGCCATTAGGGCAAATAATGCGCTGAGTAACTGCGTTGAAGTGGTAAGATCCAGCCAAAACCACATCAAAATCAATGCGCCGACAAGCAACATTGTGGCGGGCAATAGCACCCATCTTCCGCCTTTTTTATCTAACAGACCGCCAAATATCGGGGCGGCGATGGCTTGCGAAATGCTGGCGGGCATTAAAATCAGCCCCGTTGCAGTTGCCGAGAGCATTAACACCTGTTGCGTGTACATCGGCATCATCACTTCTAAGCCCATAAATAAGAAAGAAGCGCAAACTAAGATGATGACCGCATAGCGAAATTGAGCGTGATGAAAGGCACGCAAATTGAGCAACGGCGTGGCGAGTGCAAATTGGCGTTTGCTAAACCAAACAATCAACGCCAACGATATTGCCATCAAAGCGAAGAACGTACTTAACGACAACGCCGCAAAGTTGCTGCTGGCGTAAACTAAACCGCTCAAGCCTGCGATAGATAAAAATGCCGAGAGCAGATCGATTTTCGGGCGAGTGATTTCATTTAAACGCACGGTCAAAAATTTGCTGGTAATCAACATCGCCAACAGCATAAACGGCACGGTCAGCCCGAATAAATATCGCCAGTTGAAATAGTCGATAATCACGCCTGAAATCGTTGGACCCATCGCCGGCGCAACGGTAAACATCATCGTGACAATCCCCATCGCCATACCACGCTGATGTGGCGGATAAATTGCCAAAATCGCATTGAACAACAACGGCACAAACAACGCCGCCGAAATCGCCTGCACCATACGCCCCACAAGCAGCATTTCAAATTGCGTTGCAAAGGTACAAATCGCCGACCCGACAATAAAGGTAAACTGCGTTGCCAGCACCAATTTGCGTGTTTCAAACCACTCAATCAAACTCGCACTGATCGGCGTAAACGCCCCCATCACCAATAAAAATCCCGTTACCAACCATTGCACCGTGGTTTTCTCCACCTGAAATTCGGTCATTAAAGTCGGCAACGCCACGTTTAATAACGTGTCGTTTAAATACCCAAAAAAAGCCCCGATAAATAAGGTCGCTACAATCAATTTGCTCGGAAATTCAGGATTTTCCGAAAAATAGCTTTCCGTTTTTAATGTCATAAATTGTCCTGTTTTTGACTAAAAATGAAATTCTAGTCAAAAGTGGGACTAAATGCAAAGGGGGTGAAAAGTGCGGTCGGTTTTGCAAAAGATTTTGCGATCTCGCTCGAAAAAACCACCGCTTGCGATTTTATTTCTCGCTGTTTTGCTTTACTTTATGAAAAAACGCACTAAACTTGTATCTACTTATCTACATTGGGAGGTGCAATATGCCGATTATGACCAGTCGTGAATTTAACCAACGTTCTAGCCAAGCGCAAAAATATGCCTTAGAAGAACCCGTGATTATCACTAATCGTGGCACGCCAGCGTTTGTGCTGATGAGCTATACGGAATATGAAAAGGTGCAACAAGCCAAGCCGTTTGTTAGCATTGCCGATGCGCTTTGCCCGAGCAATCCTGACGTGGCGGATGTTGAATTGGAATTACAACCACGCAGTCGAGCGCAACGCCGCCCGGTTGATTTTGATGATTAGGGGAGCAGAATGTATTTATTAGATACTAATATCATTAGCGAAATCAGAAAGTTAGCAAAAAATAAATGTGATAAGAATGTCGCAGATTGGGTTCGTTCTACCTCAAAAGATCTGATGTTTACAAATGCGGTTGTAATGATGGAATTAGAGCGTGGAGTGATGTCTATTGAGCGTAAAGATACAACACAAGGCAAACTCTTGCGCCATTGGTTTGAAATGGACGTGAAACCTGCTTTTCACGGCAAAATCCTAAAAATTGACGAACAAACTGCCCAAATTTGCGCCAAATTGCACATTCCCGATCACGCCCCTGAAAATGATGCCTGGATTGCCGCCAGTGCCATTCAACACAATTTGGTTTTGGTAACACGCAACACCGCCGACTTTGCCCGCACTGGCGTGAAGTTGTTTAATCCTTTTGAAGAAAGATAAAAAAGAGCGCTTGGCTTTTCAGTCCGCCTGAAAATTGCGGACAATTAAGACCGCTTGTTTATTGGCAAGCCTCCGCCATCAATTCTCGCAACCAACGATACGCCACATCTCGATGGGTGCGTTCGTGCCAAATCAGTGTTTTGGTAAAGCCTTGAATAGCAAGAGGTGGTTCAAACAGTTTAAGTTGCGGTAGGTTGCTGACCAATCGTCTTGGCACAACGGCGAGCAAATCGCTTCGTGCCAATAGGTCGGGCAGTATGATAAAATTTTGTACCGATAAACTCACGTTGCGGCTTAACCCCAATTTAGCTAGTGCGTCATCGGTTACGCCGCTGAAACTGCCGCCGTGATAGGACACCAACGCTTGTTCCTGTTGGCAAAATTGTTCTAGCGATAAACTATTTTGTTTGGCAATCGGGTGATCGTGGCGGACGGCGCACACATATTGCTCGTCATACAAGGCTTTAGCGTGAATATCGGGGGTGTGGAAATCGGGCGTTACCAGCGCAAAATCAAGCAACCGCTGTTCTAATTGATTTTGTACCGCACTTTCGTTAATCGCCAACACCGCCACTTTGATCTTTGGCGCACGTTGTTTCAACACTCGCAAAAACGGCACAATCACTGCACGCATTGCATAATCGGTGCAGGCAATACGAATTGTCATTTCCGCCGTTAGTGGATCAAACGCCTGTGGCTTGAGTAACTGTTCCGCATCAGAAAGCAGTTGTTTAATCGGCTGAGCCAATGCCAACGCCCGATTGGTCGGCACGACGCCACGTTGCACACGCACAAATAATGGGTCATTAAAACTTTCCCGCAAACGAACCAAAATGCCGCTCATCGCAGGTTGGGTAATCGCCAACCGTTCTGCTGCTTTGCTCACGTTTTTTTCGTCCATTAACACGTCAAAGGCTTTCAACAAATTTAAATCTAAGGTGCGTAGGTCTTTCATTTTTACTCCGTACAAGCGGTGAGATTTGCTGTCTTTTTTACAAATATCATTTTTACTTATATTAAATATTATTTTTCGCATTTAGACAATATAATAGAACCTTTCTAAAATCATCTCACGTTAAGCGATTTAACGAATGTTTAATTAAATCAATAAGAGGAATTCAAAATGACATATTCACAACCTGCAATTATTTGGCCGGAAAAATATACCCCGGGCGAAACCGATAACTATGTTTCTAACGAAGTAATTATTAAAGGATTGAGCGTGGCGGAAGTGTGGCAATATCTGATTGATACCAAAGCGTGGCCGACTTATTACCACAATGCGGAAAACATTGTGGTAGGCGACGGTTCAACCACACAGCTTTCTGCAGGGGCGACTTTTGTGTTTGATACCTTCGGTTTTCACGTGACGTCTAAAGTGGAAGAATTTGAACCGGCAAAAGATGGTAATTCGGCTCGTTTGGCGTGGTCGGGAACATTTGGCGAAGGCGATGATTTCAGCGATGTGTATCACGCTTGGCTGTTGGAAGATTTGCCAAATAACCGTGTGCGTGTGCTAACCGAAGAAAGCCAAATCGGTAAACTGGCAAAAGGCTTGGCGGAAACCGTGCCAAACCCAATGGTAAACGGACACCAAGCGTGGTTAGACGGTTTAACAAAAAGTGCGAAGAATAAAACGGCGTATTAGTTAGTGAAAGTGCGGTCGGATTGCAGAAATTTTGTAAATCCGACTGTTTTTATTGATGTTCAATCCAACTATTTTAGTTATTGTATATCTAACGTTATACTTCGCTCTAATAAGCGAATGAAACAGCGCATTTTTAATCAACAAAAAGGACAGAAGATGAACATTTTATTACTAGACGGTGGAAAAAGTTTCGGACATTCAAACGGTCAGCTTAACCACACCTTACACAGCACCGCACGCAAAGTGTTGGAGCAACTTGGGCATAACGTGCAAGAAACCGTGATTGACAATGGCTACAACATTGCCGAAGAAGTAGAAAAATTCCTTTGGATGGATGCCGTGATTTGGCAGATGCCGGGCTGGTGGATGGGCGAGCCTTGGACGGTAAAAAAATACATTGATGAAGTCTTTACCGCAGGACACGGCAAACTTTATCACAGCGATGGTCGCCACCGTGTTAATCCAACCAAAGATTACGGCACGGGTGGCTTGCTCCACGGCAAAAAACATATGCTCTCTTTAACGTGGAACGCCCCGATTGAAGCCTTTACCGAGCAAGGGGATTTCTTTGAAGGACAAGGCGTGGACGGTGTTTATCTGCACTTCCACAAAGCCAACGAATTCATCGGTATCAAGGAAGCATTGCCGACATTTATCTGCAATGATGTCATTAAATCTCCTGACGTACCTAAGTTTATCGCTGATTACAAAGCGCATTTGACGAAAGTGTTTGGGTAAGAGATTTAGATAAAAGTGCGGTGGGATTTGGGTGATTTTTTGCAAATCTCACTACTTTTCTAATGACCATCTTATATAATATTTCGAATAACATTATCCAAGTAATCATTTTCTGAAAAATCAACATAGAATATATGACAATTATCTAATTTTAATTTATCTTTAAATTCATTAAACTGTAATTCCATTTCATTTGAAACTAATACAATTATCTTTTTCCCCAAATCTTTACAGATTTGCAACTCTTTAGTTGTCCATTCTGTTTTAAAAAAGTTATTAGTAACGATAAATATCCCTTTTTCACATATGGATATGCCTGAGTAAATCTTTTTGTATATAATCTCATCATTTTTGACATCTTCTAATTTTATTTCATTCCTATCGAGCCAAATAGGAATTTCCTTACTGCAAAGATGATCACTTATAGGTACCGCTATAGTTTCTTTATCTAGAGAAGAATGACTGATAAAAATTACAGGTTCCTGAAAGCTAGTACCAGCATACTGCGGTTTTTCTTTTTCAAATTCCTCACGGGTTTTATTCAAAAAAAGTTTAATTTCATTTGGATTTTTAATAAAGGATTCGGCCTGAGATTTTTCCCAGATAAATGCATAATCAAAAGATATTAACGAAAATGAATTACAAAAAGTGATTATATTTCCTCCTGTTAATAAGTTTATACTAAATACATTATGAATAACTGATTTTTCTTGATGTTTATTGTCTAACCATTTTAAAAATCTCTCTCTTTGGAGGTATTTGGTATCAATAGTTACAAATGTAAATAATTCTAATGCCCAAGGATTATTGTTTACTTTTATTCCAATTCCTGTAACCTCATCTCGGTCAAAAGATGATATTACATCAGAAATAAATCGTTTCTCATTTCCTCTATTGGCGTAATTACCTTTAAATATATAAGTTAGTTTATTCATTTTTGCTCCTTGTATCTATTATCTATGAGTTTTTACTTCTCATAGGTCTACTCATGTCATATTCACAATTATCTTTATCGTTAAATGTTAAATCAATAAGAAGTTTTAATTTATCTGGGGTAAGATCATTCCATCTAACTACTGAAATTTTAGCTTCTGGTTTAAGTAAATTGTCAATAATTCTATCTGGTAAATAGGGATAACGCTCTTCATATTCCTCGAGTGAAGTAACAGAGCACCAGTTAATATTGGGACCATAGACATTTCTCTTTTCTTTATTTCCATGAGCTGCAGTAAAATACTTGGGATTGGTATCAGGTAATTGAATTATAAGAATACCTGATTTCTTATTTATTTTTCCATCATACATACTAGAGTATATTTCCCAATCAATATGCTTTCTGTGTTTGGTTGCTGTTCCTACTAATAGTATTGTTACAGAGGTATCTTTCAAATATTCATCCCTGATTTTTTCACGAATTTTTTCTGCTGGTAGATTATCATCGATATCTCCCGTATCTACTGAACCATCAATAAAGATATTGTGTTCTTTATTACATTGTAAAAGAGCTTCTTTAGCCCATTGATCATTTGCATGATGATAACTAATAAAAACTTTATGTTTAGAATTCATTTTAATCTTCCATTAATTAACGTAATTTTCGAAGCCCTTTAAGAATAAGATAAACGCACTCATCAACAAGAGGTGTTTGCATTAAACGTTTATATTCATCCTCTGTTAAGCCTGCTTTTTTAGCTAAAGAGCTAGCATCTATATTTAGAATTATATTTTCTATTTCCTTATAATCTGCATGATGACCATTTTGTTTAGCTGTTTCTTGTAGCTCTTGGTAACCTGCATTGTGTGTAATTTGCCATTTTTCTGTAAATTCTTCAGAAACGTTTTTATTTAAAATAGATGAAACTAATAGTTTCGCTAGCCCACCTAACCCGCCGATAAGATAAATGGGCTTGTCTCCTTTATATGCAAGTAAAAACTCCTCTAATAGACCCGGCATCTTCCCCAAGTACCCTTCAAGTTTGCCACCTGCAAATACCTTTATATCTGACTCTGCAACTGATAGTTCTCTCATCTTTGTCAAACATCGAGACCAAATATATTTATTGTCAGGGCCATTAGGTTCAAGATACGATTCTTTATTATTAACTAAATGCTGAATATCACCAGGTATATCAATAGCTTTTGGACGAACTACATTTACGTAATTAGCATACCACTTCATATTTTCTTTCTTTATGTGTAGAGGCCAAGCTAAATAATTTTCCACAGATAAAAGACTTTCTAGTTGTAGCCTATCTTTTAAAACATTTGCTTCATCAAGAATAAATTGAGTAAAACCATCGTTTCTTAGATCTCCACCATAAATTAATTTACTTTCTCTAACTAATAAATGACGAGCCAATAGCTGAGAAAATCTTTTTAGTTCATCCAAATCTTGGTGATGTTTCTCGTATCCATCAGGTAAATAGTCAGAAATTGATAGCCCAACTCGATAGTTAAATTTTTTAGTTTCGTCACTGGACCATAATGGTGTTGAAACCGTAATGCCAAAATAATCTGTCCACTCTGTTTCTTCTTTGTATAAAGGTGGTTCGGGATAACAAATTGTAAGATCTGATATTTTTTCTTCTCCCTTATCCAAAAGATCAACTATTTGTTGTATTTCTGGTGGTCTTGCAAAGATTTGAGCAGAGGGATTTATCCAATTCTGTTTTTGATAATATGACAATAATTTATGAGCATGTTCAAATCGTATTGTCTCTAATAAAGCAGCAATTAAAATACGTAGAATATCTTTTTCTAACAACGGCTCTGCTGTAATGTGAACACAAGGAATATTAGAGGCAGCAGGAAATACGCGATCTTCATATTCTTCAAGGCTATTAACTAACACAATAGGGCGACGTTCTCTTTTTGCACTTAAAATCTCTCGCTGGCACCAATAGCGAGATGAATATGCGTCACTGGAAATAGCAATTACTGTGGATTTTTTTATATGGTTTTCAATTTCTTCATCAAATCTAAACCCTGGAGATATTTCATTTGCGTCAAAAAAACGTTGCATATTAGAATTATCAAGAAAAAGCTTTATAGCTTCTGCGTGTTTTAATCCTGTATCTCCTTTTTTAGCATGGCTTAAGAAAAGCTTAATCGACGAAGCAATTCCTATGTTGCTAGTTGTTATGTCATTATTTAAACCAAATCGATATAGTTCATGAGATAAAGATAAAATACCATATTGTTCTTTATTTTCATTACTCCAATCAAAACTTCTGAGAAAATTCAGATTCTGTAACCGGCCAGATGAACTATGATTTAACCCTTCCTTGTCTATAGCAACAGGAACTATAAAATATCCCTCTGATTTAGGAAAAGATTCAATATAATTTTTCCATTCTTCATTCATTAATGTATTTACACTTGTAAAAATGAAAACTACATCTCGAGTTGCTAATTTTTGTGGTACGGAAGCTGGTGGAGTTTTAAGTTTATAGGAACTATATAAAAAGGTGGGAATATTCAATTCTCTTGAAAAAGGTTTTTCAATATCACGAGTCAAATAACGACGAAAAGCCCTGATGATGGGGAAAATAGTTTCATTATCATCGGGATGCCATATAAAATGGGCTACTAGTGGTGGAGTAATAGAATTAGCCATTAATATTTTCCTTATATTTTAGGTGCCATAAATTATATAAATTTATGGCTCTCGACATAAGTAATTAATCTTGCCAATGTGTTTGACTTTGGTCTCGATTATTTGCAAAGTAAGTTCGATTATTTTTATAATTTGTTTGATTCCTTCTTAGAAATGCATCATGAATCCATTTTTTCAATTCCATTGCTGAAGATGGATAAGAATAGATCTTTGCATAACCACTTTGAACATTATCATACAATCTAGGCGGAATATTACATGGTGTGTAATATCCACTATTTTCGGTACGCTGATAATCGCAATTTTTATCAGACTTAAGACATGGAACATAAGTTGGCAATAAAATACCAATTAACCCCGAACGAGAATTTTGAGATGTTTGGGTGAGGCTATAGCCAATTTCCCAATCTACATGTTTACGCTTCCATGTATCTGAGCCAATCAAGACAATAGTAACAGTTGAATCAGAAATAAAATTATCACGAATTTCTCGACGAATTGTATCTGTTTGGTTATTGGGAGCGATGTCTCCATCCTGAACTGAACGATTAACAAATACTTCTTCAATTTCATTTGAGAAAGTTTTTTCAAATTGCTGGCGATATCCTTCATCTTTATGATGGAAACTTAAAAAGATTTTGTGTTTTGGTATTACTTGTGGAGCAAAATGCATAGAAACCTCATTAGCTAGCCTAATATTTATTAAAATTCTACTCTCCTATACAATTAATTCAATCTATTTGTATTGAAATAATTTAGATCCGTATCTGTTAAAAATACGGAGCTATAACTTCTCTCCCATCATCTTGATTTATTCTGATTCTGTTGAAATTTCATACACGCCAAAACCGACCATTGGCATTTCTACGCCATTATTTAATTGGACTGTTTTCATTCTTTTCCCTATGCATTTTGCGATTTGATTTCACGGCTTTCACTAATCATAAAATTGGCAATGCGTTTGCTAATCAACCATTTACCATCTTTTTTAATATAACTGTCTTGATAGCGCACACTGTGGTCTTGCAAAACCTGTTTGCCGTCTTGTTCGCCCACCAATTTCACCGCACAATAATTGATGGCATCGGCGGTAGTTTCGCTGGTAAACGTAACCGTATGTTGCCCATTCAAATGGTAAACCGTATGAAAATTGGCTAAAAAATCGCTAAACACTTGCTCAATTTGGGCGCGACCTTTCATATCGGCAAATAATTGTCCGCCAATATAAGTGGTGACTTGCGCGTCTTCGGTAAACAAGGGCATTTGTTCGGTAACGCGTTTTTCATCGGCTAAATTTGAGAACGTATCCACCAAATCTTTTAAGGCTTGACGTTCAATCAGTTGAGTTAAAAAGTTATTTTGCATTTTTGTGTTCCTTTATTATTGTTTTAATGCACCATATTTATAGGCTGCTGTTACGCCACCATCAATTAAAATATCGCTACCGCTGATATAACTTGCGTTAAACAGAAATTCTGCCAATGCGCCGATTTCATCAGGTGTACCACCGCGTTTAGCAGGGGATTTGGCAAGCATATTACGGTAGAATTCGCCTCGTTCTGCGCTGGTTAATTCATCATAAGCCAATGGTGTATAAACAATTCCTGCGCTAATACAGTTAATGCGCGCACCACGTTCGCCCCATTTCACTGCTTCGGCAATCACACGCAAGGCATTGCCACGTTTAGCGATTTGGTAGGCTTTCAGGCTGTCATCAATCGCTTGCACAAAATCTAATTGTAACAATTCTTCGGCAGGTAATGTCGCCAAGGCATCGGCTTGTGCTTGGCTCAATTCGTCCACCGCTAAACGATGGCTGGATTGCGAGCCAATCACAACCGCCGAACCACCTTCGGCAATCACTTGCCCAAACTCTTCAAAAACAACGGCTGTACCGTATAAATCCACTTTTAAAATCGCTTGTGCCGAGGCTTGTGATGGCGATAATCCTGCGGTTAAGACTACGCCTTTAACCGCTCCTAATTCTCCCGCCTGTTTCGCTAACATTGCGACCGAATGACGATCACTCACATCAACGCTAGCTGTGCTTACATCAAAACCGCTTTGGCGTAAAATTTGTGCCGCGGCTTCTGCATTTTCAGATCTAATATCTGCCAATAAGATGGATTTGCCTACGCCAATACGGCGGACAATCGCTTGTGCAATCGCACCGCTACCAATGGCAACAATAATTTCTTGATGAGTATTTTTCATTTTTTGCTCCTATTTAAACTTTAGCAATACCAATACTTTGGCGAATGCCTAATTGTTCGTTTTGCACCAATTTGAGAATAAAATCAGCAATACTTTTGCGTGAAACGCTGTGTCCTTTAAAAGCCTCGCCTTTGTAAGTCAAGGCGTAATCTATTTCCGAACCGTTGGTAAACCACGCAGGGCGTAACAGGGTAAAATCTAAATCCGATTGTTCAATCACTTGGGCAGATTGACGATACGGCTCTAAAATTGCGCCGTGATTTTCGCCTGTTTCGCCATAAATCCCCATGGAACTGATAAAAATCAATCGTTTGACTTGATTTTCATTCATCGCTTGCACGATATTGTGTGCCATGTCTTTCAGATTGCCTGAAAGTCCTGCGTAAACCACATCTTGCCCTTTCATCACCGCATTTAATTGTGCGATATTCAACACATCACCCGTTACGATTGCGACACGTTCGCCAGCAAATTGGCTGACCGATTGAGCATTGCGAACAAATAGCGTTAAACGGTATTCAGGGTTTGCCAATAAAGTGGGAATAACCTGTTTGGCAAGGCTACCGCTCGCCCCTAAAATTAAGATGTTTTTCATTTTGTTTTCCTGTCGTTGTTTGATGTGGCGTATTATAGGGAAAGAAATTACATTTGATTAGTAGGGTAATTTAGATTAAAGTGATGAGAAAAATTCATTAAATGAATCGCAAAATGAAAGAAAATCTAAATGACTTGCGTGCTTTTATTTTAGTGGCACGCACAGGCAGCTTTACCAAAGCGGCGGCGCAGATGGGCGTGCCGCAATCGGCGTTGAGCCACAGCATTCGGGGCATTGAAGAGCGGTTGAAAATCAAGCTGTTTCATCGCACCACACGCAGTATTTCCACCACCGAGGCAGGCGAACAGCTTTATCAGCGTTTATCGCCGTTGTTTGACGATATTGATAAAGAAGTTAATGAGTTAAGTGCCTTTCGTAATGCGGTGAGCGGCAGTTTGCGGATTAACGGCAACGAACACGTTTTCCGTTATGTGTTGAATGAAAAACTAGCGCAATTTATGCAGGATTATCCCGAAGTGCATTTAGATTTGGTAGCAGAAGATCGTTTTATTGATATTGTGGCGGAGCGATTTGATGCCGGTATTCGGCTCGGGCACAACGTTGCCAAAGATATGATTGCTGTACGGATTTCAGCGGATTTACAAATGTGTACCGCCGCCAGCCCCGATTATTTAGCCAAGCACGGTACGCCCAAAACGCCTTATGATTTAACCGAACATCAATGTTTGCTGCATTGTCTGCCTACCACTGGCGGCAATATGGTGTGGGAGTTTCGTGATCCGAAAGCGAAAAAACATATCGTTAAAATCCAACCGCAAGGGCGGTTCAGAGCCAACCACGGCTTTCTGCATAAAGGCTATGCGTTGAACGGTTTGGGGATTATTTGGACACCGCAAGATGTGGTTCAACAAGAAATCGCAGACGGCAAGCTAATCCCAATTCTGACTGATTGGGATATGAGCTATGAAGGCTATCATCTTTATTACCCCAATCGCCGTCAGAATTCGCCTTTGTTTAGGGCATTGGTGGAAGTGTTGAAAGGGTAAAAGTGCGGTGTTTTTTGCAAGAGATTTTGCAAAAATAACCGCTTAGCTTTTCAGTCCGCCCCTTTGCTATAATGCCCATTCTGATTATCAAGGAGATACTATGCAAGCTTTTAATCCGCAGTCGCTTGTTTGGACGAGAGAGCCGCAAGCCTATGAAATAACAGAAAATAAAATTACGATTACCACTGCACCGCATACGGATTTGTGGCAACGCACCTATTATCACTTCCAAAATGACAACGCCCCTGTTTTGCAAATGGAAACCGATGAACGCTATTTCAGTTTTGTCGTCAAAAGCGATTTTTCAGGCAGCCAGCAACGGTTTGACCAGTGCGGCATTGTATTGTATTTGGATAGTGAAAATTGGCTTAAAGCGTCCGTTGAATATGAAAATGAGCAATTCCAACATCTTGGCAGCGTGGTAACCAATCACGGCTATTCCGACTGGGCAACGGTGGAAATTGCGGCGGAGATTAAATCAATGTGGTTTCGTTTAAGCCGCCGTGAAAGCGATTATTGCGTGGAATGTTCCTATGACGGCGTGCATTTTCAACAAATGCGGATTTGTCATTTACACAAAGGCGGCGATCGTATTCACTTTGGTGTGTATGCCTGCTCGCCCGAAAATTCTTCGTTCACGGCAGTTTTTACGGATATGGCATTAACCGAATGTCAATGGCAAGCCCATAATGGACAACAGCCTGATTAGGTAACACAAAGTGCGGTCAAATTTGCAAGAGATTTTGCGAATTTGACCGCTAATTATTTTCAGCCTGCCTGAAAACTATTTAAATCGGCATGGCTCGCAA
>NZ_CABFKI010000018.1 GCF_901764995.1 Actinobacillus porcinus | reverse complement strand
ACAGCGCGTCGTTGTGTGGGGCGTATTATAGGGATTTCAAAATCCTTTGCAAGCACTTTTTTTCAAAAAATTTGAAATTAATTTACAACTGCCTATTTCTCAGTCAAAGTGCTACTTTATTCATCTAAATTCAGCACAATCAAACGTTCAAATCCCCAACGATGCTTCAACGCCTGCATAAATTTATTCTGTATCTCAAATTGTTTCGTACAAAAAATTAAATTTTCTACTTCATTTTTTGACCGCAGTTTCACATTTTCCAATAAAAATGCCACGCGCTTCGCAATGGCCAATCCTGGATCAATAAAATGTTGCACTTGTGGCAAACAGATTCGTATTTCATCTTTAATTAAAGGAAAATGCGTACAACCTAAAATAACCGTATCCAAATCTTCGATATTCTTCCATACCGCAAGCTCATCTCGTAGCGCAATTAAATCCACCGAATCCCCTTGAATTTTATCCTGTGCAATTTCCACTAACTTCGTTGAACCCAATTTTTCTACCTGACAACCAGACGCATATTGCTCAATCAATTTATCAACATAAGGACGTTTTACTGTCCCTTTTGTCGCCAATAAGCCAATATGCTTAGTTTCAGAAATTTGCGCTGCCGGTTTAATTGCAGGAACAGTCCCCACAATAGGAATATCGAAGGTCTCACGTAATGCGGGCAAAACTACCGTACTTGCCGTATTGCATGCAATGACAATTAAATCTAGCGGATAGGTCTCGTTAATTTTTTTGCACACAGCCACCGTGCGCTGAATAATTAAATCTTCCGTTTTTTCTGAAAAAGGAAACATTTCATTATCAAACGCATATAAGTAATGATGCTGCGGCAATAAATCGAGCACTTCACGATAAACGCTAAAGCCCCCTACCCCCGAATCAAAAAATAAAATTGTTGCTTTATCTGCCATATAATATAAATAGAAAACTCATTAAAAATTGACCGCACTTTGTAATAGCAATGTAATGACTATGCATTACTATAAATTTCTTTATTATTTAGCCAACGCTTAATTAACGCATCTGCGGCATCAGGATACTTCACTATCAATGCTTTAGCATAATGTTGAACGGTTGGAATCATGCGGCGATCTCGCATTAAATTTGCCACTTTAAATTCCGCAATCCCCGTTTGTTTTGTCCCCAACACTTCCCCCGGCCCACGGATTTCCAAATCTTTTTCCGAAATCACGAAACCATCTTGACTATCCCGCAATACCTGCAAGCGTTTTTGTGAAATTTTGCCCAACGGTGGTTTATACATTAATACACAAAATGATGCCGTACTCCCGCGCCCAACGCGCCCACGCAATTGATGTAATTGCGATAAGCCTAATCGTTCCGCATTTTCAATAATCATCAAACTTGCATTGGGCACATCCACTCCAACCTCAATGACTGTTGTCGCCACCAAAACATCCAGTTCTGCCGCTTTAAAACTTGCCATAATTTCCTGTTTTTCAGCAGGTTTCATGCGCCCATGAACCAAGCCAATGCGTAAGTGCGGTAAAGTTTTGGTTAGATCTTCCCAAATAGCTTCTGCCGCTTGAGCTTCTAATACTTCACTTTCATCAATTAATGTGCAAACCCAATAAGCTTGTCGCTTTTCATTTGTACAAGCATGATGTACTCGAGCAACAATTTCCGCGCGGCGTTCCTCAGAAACCACTACGGTCGTAATCGGCGTTCTCCCTGGAGGTAATTCGTCAATGATAGAGGTATCTAAATCCGCATAAACTGTCATTGCTAAAGTTCTTGGAATAGGCGTGGCAGTCATAATCAATTGATGAGGACAATAACCGGCTTTCTCCCCTTTTTCGCGCAACATTAGTCGTTGATGAACCCCAAAACGATGTTGTTCATCAATAATAACTAACGCCAAATCGGCAAATTCTACTTCTTCTTGAAACAAGGCATGGGTGCCTACCACCATTTGCACTGAGCCAGACTGAATTTCATCCATTGCCTTTTGTCGCGCCTTGCCCTTAACTTTCCCTGCCAGCCAGCCCACTGAAATCCCTAATGGCTCAAACCAACGGCGAAAATTTTCCGCGTGTTGCTCCGCAAGAATTTCAGTCGGTGCCATTAAAGCGACCTGTTTGCCATTATCAATAGCAGACAACGCTGCCAATGCCGCAACTAATGTTTTTCCCGAACCGACATCCCCTTGAACTAAACGCATCATAGGATATTCGCGCTTTAAATCTTGTTCAATATCTACCGTCACACGCGCTTGTGCATTGGTAGGTTGAAATGGCAACGTGGCTAAAAAACGCTGTTTTAAATCCGTTTGTGGCAATAACGGCAATGCATAATGTTGCTGCGTGCCTAAACGGACTTTTTGCATCGCCAAATTATGCGCTAATAATTCTTCAAAAATTAACCGCACTTGTGCTGGATGTTGCCCTTTTTCTAACATATCCAAAGAAACATCGGGCGAAGGACGGTGTAAAAAACGGATCGCGTCCTTTAGACTAAAAGCATGAGGATTAAATTCTTGGGGAAGAATTTCTGCGATGGGAATGTTATCCAGCAACGCCAATGCTTGATCCGTCAGTTTACGCAACGTATTTTGTTTCAGACCTTCTGTTGTGGCATAAATTGGCGTTAAATTTTCTTCTAACTGAATCGGTTGATTATCCCGAATAATTTGATATTCAGGATGATGAATTTCCGCCATAAATCGACCGCGCTTTATTTCACCAAAGGCTTTTACTCGCGTACCAATCTGGAAACTATTACGCATCCCTGCATTGAAATTAAAAAATCGTAAGGTGATTTTAGAGGTGCCATCGGATAAACTTACCGTCAAAATGGGACGCCGTCCAAATGCCACTTCACAGGTTTGCACAACACCTTCAATAGTGGAATATTGTTCAGGACGAACATTGGCAATCGGGGTAATACGCGTACGATCTTCGTAGCGCGTTGGTAAATGAAAAAGCAGATCTTGAAGATTATTAATGCCAAGGCGGCTAAGTTTTTCAGACATTGCTGCACCGACACCGGACAGGCTTGTTAACGGTACAGCATCAAGAAATTGCAAATGAGTCATAGCTTACGCATTCACGTTACGGGTCACTGAGATAACATTCGGTAAACTTTGGATTTTACGCACAATAGTTGTCAAATGTTTAGTATCTTTAGCGGTAATTAATAAAATAGCAAAACTACTTTTCTCATCATCTTCTGACCAAACAGAATGAATATTGCTATGGGCAGACGTAATGGCTACTAACAAATTGCCCAAGTCCGCTGAATTTTGGAATGATACACGCAATTCCACTTCAAAATCTTGTCCTTCGTTTTCAATTTGAAGATCAATACTTTCAGGGTGACGCACCAAACTTTGACAATTTGCATGGTGAACCACCCATTCATTGGATACAGACTCATAAGCTCGTACTTTATCTCCCGCAATAGGATGACAACAATCCGCATAATGATAAATGCGTGCCGGTACAAAAAGTGCGGTCTGTTCTTCTTGCGTTTTCAATGCTTGACGAATTTTTGATTTAGCGCGTCCTGTCACCACGGCGTTCAACCAACTTTCTCGTGGTTTGGCACTTGGTGACGTTACGATATCTACCGTTTGTCCTGATACTAATGGGCGTGTTAACGGATAATCAGCGCGATCAACAATTGCCCCGGCACAAGAATCCCCCACATCAGTATGTACAGCATAGGCAAAATCAATGGCTGTCGCCCCTTCGGGTAACTCGATAATACGACCTTTAGGCGTAAATACATAAATCTCATGGCTAAACAAGTCAGATTTCACACTTTCAATAAACTCGAAAGAATTGCCCGCACTTTGTTGCAATTCGATAATATTTTCTAACCAACGTTGTGCTTTAATTTGCGCGGTCGTATTATCTGTTTTGCCATCTTGTTTCACCATCCAATGCGCCGTTACGCCCATTTTGGCAATTTTATCCATTTCTTCTGTACGGATTTGAACAGCGACAGGAATACCTTTCGCACCAATAGTAGCCGTATGCAAAGCCTGATAACCATTGGTTTTTGGAACAGCAATATAATCTTTGATCTGCCCTGCTCTAGGCTTGTATAAATGATGGACACAGCCTAACGCACGATAACAATCATCCACATTATGCGTAACGACTCGGAAGTTATAAATATCCAAGATAGTCCGAAATTTTTGAGAATGATTTTTTATGGATTGATAAATGTAAAAAGCGGGTTTTTCTCGCCCATAAACTCGCGAAGGGATACCCGCTTTATGTAGCGATTCAGAAAGATTATCTAAAATCGGCTGAATTAATTCTTTGCCTTTCGCTCGAGCGTCTTGTATGACGCGGTTGATAACCGCATAACGCTGTGGATGCATCGCTTGGAAACAAAGATCTTCAAGTTCATTTTTAATATGCTCAATCCTTAAGCGATGGGCTAATGGACTATAAATCTCAAGAGTTTCTTGCGCAATACGGCGGCGTTTATCTGGACGCAACGCACCTAATGTCCGCATATTATGCGTACGGTCAGCAAGCTTAATCAGCACAACTCGAATATCTTTGGTCATCGCCAAAATCATTTTGCGGAAGCTTTCAGCTTGTGCTTCCTGACGTGTACGAAATTTAAGTTTGTCAAGTTTAGAAACACCTTCAACAATTTCAGCCACATGATGACCAAATTCAGCAGCTAATTGTTCTTCTGTATAAGGTGTATCTTCAATAACGTCATGCAATAATGCCGCCATTACCGCTTCATGATCAAGACGCATTTCCGCAATAATAGCGGCAACCGCAACCGGGTGGGTAATATAGGGTTCGCCACTTGAACGATATTGCCCTTCGTGGGCATCACGAGCGATAACAAATGCACGTTCAACTAATTTAATTTGTTCTTTAGGCAAATAAGCCTGAATAATTTTATCTAAAGGGGCAAAGAGTTCCATAAACAATACCTTTTTATAAAATCAATAACTAAACGTGAACGTGCAAATCGATAAGAAATATAGCTTTAATTAAGCTTCAACATCCACAAAACTAGCTTGCGTCAAACTTGGCTCTGTTAATAAAGAAACCGCTTCTGTTTCTACTTTCTCTTGAGCTAACACATCTTGACGCTCTTGCATATTCATAATGTCGTTGTTGATTAAGCCTTTTTCAATTTCGCGTAATGCAATAACCGTTGGTTTATCATTTTCTTCAGGCACCAAAGGTTCACGCTGGTTTAATTGCAATTGTCTTGCGCGGCGCGCAGCCGTTAAAATTAAATCAAAACGGTTACCAATTTTCTCAACAGCTTCTTGTACTGTTACACGAGCCATATTTTTACTCCAAAGTGATGTCTATTTCTTAAAAAGGGTTGTTTATGATACTAAAACCCAAGTTATTTTGCCAGTAGTTCCTGAATCAACGCGCGATTTTGACTATCTTGATAGCCTAAAGTTAATTTTTCTGCACGCAAAATACTTTGTAAATCCGCTAAAGCCTGCTCAAAATTATCATTTACAATGACATAATCGTATTCATTATAATGGGAAATTTCATCCATCGCCTTTGACATCCGTTCAGCAATGACATCTGAACTATCTTGCCCACGCCCAATCAAACGGCGTTCCAGCTCTGCCAAAGAAGGCGGTAAAATAAAAATGCTTTTTACGCTAGGCACTTTCTCACGAATTTGTTGTGCGCCTTGCCAATCAATATCCAAAAACACATCAATGCCTGCCGCAAGATTTTTTTCAATTGCAGGCAATGAAGTACCGTAATAATTCCCCCCAAATACTTTCGCGTATTCTAAAAAAGCCCCTTGGTCAATCAGTAGCTCAAATTCAGCCACATCAACAAAATGATAATGAACCCCATTTTCTTCACCTGGGCGCGGTTGGCGCGTAGTATGAGAAACCGACACCATCATTTTCTTCGCCATATCTTTTTCTAGCAATGCTGCAATCAATGAAGACTTACCCGCGCCACTCGGTGCAGACAAAATATATAAGTTACCTTGAGACATAGAATTTCCTTTTACACAATGGAATTAACCTTATTGCTATTATGCCAAAATTTATCAAAAAGTGCGGGGAAATTTTTCGGCGTTTTTTCGAGCGATTAAATTTTCTTTAAAAATTTGACATAGATCACATAAAGCTTATTTGTTATAGTTATTTTCATAGTCTGGATTGTTCTGAAAAGAAACCGTGCTATAATCGCAAAGTGACGACTAGGTTTACTCAAAAATAAGTAAACTGAATCGTGATAATTTTGTTTAACTTAAAAATATAGGTGAAAATCTTATGGCAATTAAAATTGGTATCAATGGTTTCGGCCGTATCGGTCGTATTGTATTCCGTGCTGCACAACAACGTGATGACATCGAAGTTGTAGGTATCAACGACTTAATCGATGTTGAATACATGGCATACATGTTAAAATACGATTCAACTCACGGTCGTTTCGATGGCTCTGTTGAAGTAAAAGATGGTAACTTAGTTGTTAACGGTAAAACAATTCGTGTAACAGCTGAACGCGATCCGGCAAACTTAAACTGGGGCGCTATCGGTGTTGATATTGCGGTTGAAGCAACCGGCTTATTCTTAACTGACGAAACTGCACGTAAACACATCACTGCAGGTGCAAAAAAAGTAGTTATGACCGGTCCATCTAAAGACGCTACTCCAATGTTCGTTCGCGGTGTTAACTTCTCTGCTTATGCAGGTCAAGATATCGTGTCTAACGCTTCATGTACAACTAACTGTTTAGCACCTTTAGCACGTGTTATCCACGAAACTTTCGGTATCAAAGATGGTTTAATGACAACAGTTCACGCAACAACTGCAACTCAAAAAACTGTAGACGGTCCATCAGCGAAAGACTGGCGTGGTGGTCGTGGTGCAGCACAAAACATCATCCCATCATCAACTGGTGCAGCTAAAGCAGTAGGTAAAGTATTACCGGCATTAAACGGTAAATTAACTGGTATGGCCTTCCGCGTTCCTACTCCAAACGTATCTGTTGTTGACTTAACTGTTAACTTAGAAAAACCAGCTTCATACGAAACAATCAAAGCAGCTATCAAAGATGCAGCTGAAGGTAAAACTTTCAACGGCGAATTAAAAGGCGTTTTAGGTTACACTGAAGATGCAGTAGTATCTACAGACTTCAACGGTTGTGCATTAACTTCTATCTTCGATGCTGACGCGGGTATCGCATTAACAGATACTTTCGTTAAATTAGTATCTTGGTACGATAACGAAACCGGTTATTCAAACAAAGTATTAGACTTAGTAGCTCACATCTATAACTACAAAGGCTAAGTGCGACAAGTGTCGTGCTTACTGGGGGTTAAATCCTTATATATCAAGGATTTAACTCAATTAAGAGAAAGCTATGTAATGTAGCTTTCTCTTGACTATTCAGATCTTCTCGGGAAGAGTTTGGGTAGCAGACTAGAAAAGGAGCGTTGCTCAAGATCTAGTTCTAAGTTGGTAAGAATATCTCCAACTTTATGCGGTAATAAGGTATGGTCTTCACTTTTATGTACTTAATATTTAGATAAATATTAAGAGGAGTAAGCAAGCAAGATCCGTTATCGAAAGATAGGACTACCGTTAGTCGCCTATTTATAGAGTGACTTGGGTCAAATCCAAAACGTCATATCGTCCATAAAGAATGATTATTCAACCCTACTATAAATAAAGTCCGAAAGATACCGTAGCAATCTGAGACGGTTCGAGTAGAAGAAAGTGGAATTTCTTCTATTTGGTTGCCACCTTTACACTTATCTTTATTTACTGTACTTCGGGATATTCTTTTATTAAGAAACACTCTCAGCAACTTGAAAGTAATAGTTGTCCGTGAATGGCTTGCGGAACAGCACGGCTACTTCTCGGTCTAAATTTACCCAAATCCCCTTTCATTGAAATAATCATTACTAACAAATGAGCTTTTATTTGTTAAAGGTTAGTTATTTCCTATTAGAGGATTAAACGTAAACAAAGTACTATTAAACATTTGTTTAATGGATAAAGTAAGTTTTAAAGCAAACCAGCAAAGGCTTATTTATTGCTGTATTAGGTAACAACTTAGTTAAGTATGAGTAAGCTGTTATTACTATTGTTACAATTTGTTTCAACGTTGATATATGCAGTTGCGAAGAAATAAATGAGTGTAACCTGTTATATGACTAACAGTAACCTAGGGATAGTGCATAACCGGCAACGGTTTTGTGCGGAGCTTCCTGACAATGTACCCCCGATAAGGTTATTAATATTGTGAGGTATTAATAAGAGACTCGAAACGACCATTGGGTTGAGGGGCTAGGTTGGATAGAAAGATAAACGTAAGTGAATAGTCGTAATTCTCGTTATGTAGAACAAGCCTACGGTCGCTATCGGCTTGAACCAAAAGGTATGCAGTGGGTTATCTCATTTTAGCCTTGGGATACGTCATCATAAACACTGTCGGGAAACAGACTATATCTTCCCTATCCGTGTAGTAATAATGGAACTTGGTAAGCCTATATTTCTGCCTGAAAAGGCAGGCAACGCGTAAGCAATGCTGTTGGAGGTGTAGGTAAAAGAAGTTAGAGAAAGCGAAGGTTGTACTGTAATGATACAAATAGGGTATGAAATATGACCTAACCCGAAAGGGTGCAGACTTCTAACCGGTCTTTCATCGCAAGATGTCTGACAAATTCCTTTAAAGTTTAGATGGGATAAAAGCGAGCGTTGGCTTGCTGATTGAAAAAAATCAAACAAAACCAACGCACGCACTCTTTATCCTTAGCGATAACTCAAGAGTGTAAGTCTATTGGTAATAATAGCAACTCTTGAGGTGTCCAAACTGAAAGAGGTACTATTAATTTACCAAGAAAACTTATCTCTCAACGGAGGTAAGTATGAAAGAGCAAACTCATCATACTAAGAAATTAGTAAGCAGTCTAGCTCCAGCGACCTCACATATATCGCAATGGCATTATATCAATTGGTATAAAGCAAACCGATATGTGAAAGGAATGCAGGTGCGGATTGCGAAGGCAACACAGGAAAGCAATTGGCGTAAGGTTAAAAAATTACAACGAATGCTTACCCACTCGTTTTATGCAAAAGCATTAGCAGTACGACGGGTGACGGAAAATACAGGCAAACGAACCGCTGGTATTGATAAACGGATTTGGGATACACCTGAATCCAAATGGATTGCTATACAAGATCTATCAAGTAAAGGGTATCAACCTAAACCATTAAGACGGGTTTTCATTCCAAAGTCAAATGGGAAGAAACGTCCATTAGGCATACCCACGATGAAAGATAGAGCAATGCAAATGTTGTATTTACTAGCATTGCAACCCATAGCAGAAACAACAGCAGACAATAATTCGTATGGATTTAGATTAAACCGTTCAACGGCAGATGCTATATCACATATACATAGTATATTTTCAACAAAAGGAAACCAATCTCGCCAAATGGCAGAATGGGTACTGGATGCAGATATACATGGTTGTTTTGATTTTATTAACCACGACTGGCTACTCAAGCATATTCCAATGAATAAGCGAATACTCAAGAAATGGTTAAAATCAGGTGTTGTTGAGTTCGGTCAACTAAAACCAACAACGGAGGGGACACCGCAAGGTGGTATTATCTCTCCAACGTTGGCAAATATGGCGTTAGATGGGTTAGAAAAAGAGCTAATCAAGCACTTTGGTGCAAAGAATAGTCTTAAAATAGCAAAACATCGGACATACCTCGTTAGGTATGCAGATGACTTTATTATTTCAGGTATATCAAAAGAATTACTGGAAGAACAAGTTATCCCTATGGTGAAAAACTTTCTTGCAGAAAGAGGACTTTCCTTATCGGAAAGTAAAACCAAGGTAGTGCATATCGAACACGGATTTGACTTTTTAGGTTGGACTGTTAAACGTTTTGATAAAAAATTGATTATTAAACCAAGTAAGAAAAACGCAAAAGCATTTTATGACAAGGTAAAACAATCAATTTCAAAAATGAAAATGGCGAAACAAGATGACCTAATAAAAGTATTAAATCCAATGATAAGAGGTTGGACAAACTATCATAAACACGTTGTGGCTAAAGTGATATTTAACCGAATGGATAGTTTAATTTGGAAAGCCTTATGGCGTTGGTGCAGACGAAGACATCCAAACAAAGGAAAAATCTGGATTAAAGAGAAATACTTTTATTCAAATGCAACTCGGAATTGGATTTTCGGCACAGTCACCAACAGTAATAAAGGAGAACAAATCCCAATAGATTTACTCTATTGTGGATATGTGAAAATTAAGCGACACAGAAAGATAAAATCACAATACAAGCCATTTTTACCTGAATGGGAAATGTATGGAGAAAACCTTGCTCAAGCCAGAATGTATGATGAACAATCACACAGGCAGCAATGGCAAGCTCTTTACAAAGAGCAGAAAGGAAAATGTGCATTGTGTAATACGTCAATAACGAAAGAAAGCGGCTGGCACGATCATCATATAATTTACAAAATGTATGGTGGAACAGATTCACTAAATAACAGATGTTTAGTACATCCCGAGTGTCACCAACAAATTCATCGCCTGAATTTGAACGTTGCGAAACCGACTGCGTAGCAGTTAATAGAAAGGCTTGAGCTGTATGCAGAGAAATTTGCTTGTACAGTTCTTAGGGGGCTAAGTTGTAGTAATACAAATTGGCTACCCGATTTCTTGTTAGCTTAAATAGCAAAAAAACCGCGCTGAAAAGTGCGGTTTTTTTTATTCATTTTATGGGCTGAGCTTACCATTAAGCAGAATAAGCATTTAACATCCACAAACGTTTTTCGAGATCCGCAACAAGATCAGAAAGCAACGCGTCTGTGCCGACATCATCGCCAACCGCTTCTAAACCTTGACGAGCAATAGCTAAAATGGTTTCTAATGATGCTTTAAGATTAGCGATCATTTTCCCTTCCGCTAAATCCACTTTTGGCAATACCACAATTTTGTTCAATGCCTGTACTTCTTCAACAGAAAGCAACGGCTCGCTGCCAATAATTAGCAAACGTTCAGCTACTTCATCTTCTTGTTCAAAGCCCCAATCATAAAGCTCTTCAAAAGCATTATGTAGATTGTAGAAGTTTTTGCCTTTTACCATCCAATGATATTTTTGCATTTCAAAAGTGAATGTTTTGATTGTGGCATGTAAAGTTTTGAGTGTGTTTACTGCTGACATAATATTTTCCTTCTTATTTGTTGAGATGAATTCCGTGTAAAATCGGAACTTGTGAACAAGTATAGGCTTTTGGCGGAATTTGTCTAACTATTCATTTAATAGCTTTAACCAATAAATAATGATAAATTAATTGATATTTAAAATCAAAAATATCATTTCCAGAAAAACAATGGGGCCCACAAACAAGTTGCAACCCCCATCGCTTATCATCAGCTAACGCTTAAAACATCCCACGCCCACTTTCCGTTTTTTCAGGCACCGCTTGGATTACGTCCCAATGTTCTACGATTTTGCCGTTTTTATCGAAACGGAAGATATCCACCACCGCCTCGCCACGATCTTCATCGTTTAATTTGCTGTGAACGTGCAACATCACTAAATCGCCGTCCGCCACGACACGTTTAATCTCTGCGCGTGATTTCGGGTTCGCTTTTAAAAACGGTGCAAAGGCATCAACAAAAGCCTGACTGCCGTCCGCCACGGTCGGGTTGTGCTGCAAGTATTCTTTACCGATATATTTATCGGTCGCCTCTTGCACTTTGTGCTGATTGAACGCCATTTCATAGAACGCCAACGCATTCGCTTTGTTTTGCTCCGGTGTCGTTTGTGCCATTGCAACGGTTGAAGAGAAAAGTGCGGTTAAAAGTAAAAGAGATTTTTTCATTGGGTTTTCCTTTTATTATTAATTCATATTTTCAGCATTATCGCTGTTGATGCATGCATTATATTGAAATAAAAAGGAGAAAAAATAGCGATTTTTGAATATCACTGTTTCAAATTTTGAAATAAAACTATTATACCGTCTTTCTATAACTTTTGTTTTCTTTGTGAAACTGATAGACTTCTTCTCAATATACTCACAAATTCCCTTTAATAACCGCACTTTATGCCAAAACGCACCTTTCTTGCTCGCTCTAGCCTTGCTAATAGTGGCACAGTTATACAACATCACAAATTACTTTATACCCGAATGGCAATTGATGAACCGACCATTTTATATATTCAGAAGGGATACAAAATCTTACGTTGGCGTGGTCAGGAATTAACTATTTATGCTGGGGAAATGGTGTTATTAAGTGCGGGGCAAACCTTTGATGTGCTGAACAACCCTGATACGGAAAACGGTTATTACCAAGCCTGTTGGATTGCTTTAGAGCAAGCAATCGTGGATGAATTTGCTGATTTATTTGGTATTGCCAACCCAGTACAGGAATTACACAAAATCCAACCCGAGATCGCATTACAAAGGCAATTTGAACAAGCCATTCTTGCATTAGGCAACGAACATTTGCCCGAATTGGTTTTAAAGTTAAAACTCTTTGAATTATTGGCGTGGTTAAAGGCTGAAAACCTGAGTTTTAGCTCATACGAAAACCAAAATTTATTACATCAAGTACGGAAAATGATAGCGGCTAATCCTGCATTTCATTGGACATTAACATATGTTGCCGAGCAGTTGCATTTAAGTGAAACCTCTTTACGCCGAGCATTGAATAAAGCAGAAACCACCTTTCGAGACGTGCTAACCGATGTCAGAATGTCTCGTGCATTAACATTATTGCAAATCACATCGTGGCAAATTGTTCATATAGCCAATGAAGTGGGCTATGGTAGCCCATCACGTTTTACGGTTCGATTTAAGCAACGTTTTGGTTTTTTGCCCTCTGATGTACGATCAACGTTTTCGCAACCCATACAAAATGAGCAACAAAAACTTATTCGTGTAGGTATAAAAAACGCCCAAGCAAAAACTTGAGCGGCAGCCTTAACGACCGTATTCCACCGTAAACTGCGCTTTACCAAGGGCATTCGCATTGGTAAAGAACCCAACTAATGCAGGTGTACTCTCTGCAGTAACATTCGGTAATGTTTCTATTTTCAAGGCGGTTAGCGTGAATTCATAACGATGTTTCTCCCCAACCGGCGGACAAGCACCACCATAGCCAGGCACGCCAAAATCAGTGCGTGTTTGTAATGCGCCTTTCGGCAACTTATCTGATTGCGCCGTAATCCCTAAAGGCAATTTAGTCACATTGGCTGGGATATTGACCACTTCCCAATGCACCCAACCTAATCCTGTTGGTGCATCTTTATCATAAACCGTCAAAACAAAACTTTTAGTGCCTTTTGGCGCATTTTTCCACTCGATTTCAGGCGATAAATTTTCACCTGAACAACCAAAGCCATAATTGGCGCTTAATAAGTGCTTTTGACTAAACGAACCATTCTCTAACCCATTGACCTTTAAAGTAAAAGTCTCGTTTGCTAAAACCGAAAAAGGTAAACAAAGTGCGGTAGTTAAAAGTAATTTTTTGAACATCACATTTCCTCATTGTTAAAAAAGTGGACGCAGTATAAGCCATCTTTTTGCATAAAAATGTGCCAAACACGCCAGTTTATATGCAGAAAAAGGAGGGGTTCTCCCCTAAAACTCCACAAGCGGTCGTTTTTGCAAAATCTTTTACAAAACCACTTTTAAAACCCAAAAAGTTTCAACTACACTTAAAACTCTTGTGAAAAACATCAAAACTTTCAATTATAAAATTAACATCCCCCTACCAACTCACTCCCCTAAATCTCTCTACCAGAAAATCCACCAATGTGCGGATAGTTAAAGGCAGTTTGTGGCGAGAGGAATATAGGGCGTAAATTTGATAGGTTGGGAGTTGCCAGTCGGTTAAAATTGGCACTAATTGCTGACTAGCTAGATGCTCGTTTAAGAGATATTTCGGCAGCATTGCGATGCCGCCGCCTGCGAGGGTAAGATTTAACAATGCGCCGGTGTCATTGGTGGTGAATTGGCTGGTGAGTTCTAGGCTGATTTCACGCTCGTTTTGGTAAAACTTCCACTCTTTGCGGTTGATATTGGCGTGCGCCAGATAGATATGCTCCGCCAAATCCTGTGGTGTTTGCGGAACGCCTTTTTGCGCCAAGTATTCAGGGCTGGCGACCAATAGCGAATGACAAGTCGCTAAAGGGCGAGCGATTAAATTTGGATCGGGCTGGTTGGTAAAGCGAATCGCCAAATCAATGCGTTCATCAATTAAATTGACCGACTGATCGCTTAATTGAAATTGAATGTTCAATTTGGGGTGGCGTTGCAAAAAATCTTTAATCGCCAGTAATAAATGGGTGCTACCAAATGATGAATTTGAGGCTATCCGCAGTGAGCCTTGCAACTCCCCTTGTTGTGCCAAGATGTCTTGTTCAATTTCAGCCGCTAAATCAACCATTTTTTGGCAATGTGTTACGGCTCGCTCTCCTGCGGAAGTCAGCGAAACTCGGCGTGTGGTACGTTGCAATAATCGTGCATTAAACCACTCTTCCACCAATGCTACTGCTCTGGTTACCATTGGACGAGATAAATCCAGCCGATCTGCTGTTGTAGTAAAACTCCCCGTTTCAACCACCGTCAGAAAAATGTTCATCGCCTCAATACGATCCATATTAAACCTCTATTATTACAATTTTTGTAACAATTATATTCATTAAACGCTATTTTTCCTATTTTTTATTTCAATATAATGCAGACATTCATCACGCAGAGGAAAAAAAATGAAACGTTACGATTTAACCCAACCTGAAGACGAATTAAAAATTTATAGCTTTAACCCACAAGAGAACGGTTTATTTTCGGTCACTTCCACCATTATTGAGGCTGAAAATGAAATGATGCTGGTCGATGCTCAATTCCAAAAATATGACGCACAGTATCTTGTTGATACCATTAAAGCCACCGGCAAACCACTGAAAACCATTTACATCAGCCACTTTGACCCTGATTTCTACTTTGGTTTAAGCATTATTGCCTCCGCGTTTCCCAATGCCAAAGTCGTTGCACGCCCAACCACCGTGGAAGGCATTAAACGCAACTTAATCGGCAAAATTGAATACTGGCAACCGATTTTAAAAGAGCGTAACAATGCGCCGAGAATGTTTATGATCCCCGATGTTTATCACGAAGATCATTTTATGGTGGGCAAACATCGCATTGATATTAAAGGCATTGCGCGCGATCCAATGCGTACTTACTTATGGTCGGAAGAAACCAAAGTATTATTTGGCGGTGCTTGGTTGTTCCAAGGTATTCACCTTTGGATTGCCAGCAACCCAACCAAAAAATCTCGTGAGCAATGGATTGATATTTTAGGCGATATGGCAGCTCTTCAACCGAAAGCCGTTGCCCCAGCGCACTTTTTAGGCGCAATTTGCCCAACAGTTATTGAATTTAACAAACAATACTTACTTCGTTTAGAAGAAGAATTAGCTCAAGCTCAAAACAGCCAAGATCTCATTCAACGAATGAAATCAGCCTACCCTGAATTACGTGGCGATACCTACCTTGAAATTGGTGCAACTGTCGTAACAGGCGAAGTGGAATGGCTTTAAGACTTAATGATAAAAAGGAAAACACAATGAAACTATTTGCAAAACTTACCCTAATTTCGACCGCTTTAATCGGCACTTCTGCCTTTGCGGTGGATGTTGAAAACCGTTCTTTAGACGAACTTTATCAAGCGGCGGTTAAAGAAGGCGGCACCTTAGTCGTGTATGCCGGCGGCGACACCGCTGAACAACAAAACGGTATTAAAGCTGCCTTTGAAAAACGTTTCCCAAAAATGAAACTGCAAACCATCGTAGATTACAGCAAAGTACACGATGCCCGCATTGATTACCAACTGGAAACCAAAAATCTGCAAGCGGACGTGGTACAACTACAAACCTTGCAAGACTACCCACGTTGGAAAGCGGAAGGTGTATTAATGGCGTATAAACCACTGGGTTGGGATAAAGTTTACCCAGCGTTTAAAGATAAAGACGGCGCTTGGACAGGTGTATTTGTGGATGCGTTTAGCAACGTTTCAAACAAAACAGCACTCGGTGATATTCCAACGCCAACCACCTTTGCCGACTACACCAACCCGAAATTAAAAGGCAAAATCATCTCAACTTATCCGAACGATGATGATGCCGTGCTGTTTGGCTATAAGTTAGCCGTGGATAAATACGGTTGGAATTGGTTACAAAATTTAATGAAAAACGAACCGCACTTTGTGCGTGGCACACAAGCACCGGCAGATGAAGTGGAGGCTGGAACTTATGCGGCGACTTTCTCAACCGATGGAATGTTAAAAGTTGATCCAACAGCGAAATCCCGATTTGTGTTACCGAGCGAAGAAGGTTTTGTGGCTTGGGCGCAACGTGCGGCGATTTTAAAAGACGCCAAACACCCGGCAGCGGCAAAACTTTATTTAAGCTGGTTATTAGATAAAGATTTCCAAGAAAATGTTTGGTATATGTGGCCTGTGCGTACAGACGTAAAACAACCTGAAGGCTATAAAGCCATTTGGGAATATCCAAACGCAAACTTAGCCCAATTTGAGCAATTTATGGAAAATCGTGCAGAAGTAGAAAAATTCCGCACCCAAATTCGTCTGTTTGTTGGCGATGTGAAAGGACAATCATCCGCCGGTGAATGGGGATTAACGCCAAATCAAATGCGATAAACATTACACGTTAATGACTTGACACAAAACAAGCGGTGAGATTTTAAGAGCAGTTTGCAAATGCAAAATCTCTCTTAAATTCGACCGCTTATGCTCTTTCTCCAAACTTTTCCTTTAAAATTTTTTCCAACACATCAAACACCACTAACACTCTTTTCGGGGTTAGCGTCTGATAAGGGCGGTACAGATAAAATTGCCATTTTTCAAGCGGTAGGTTTGGCAATAAAATTTGCAATTGTCCGTTTCTCAAGTATTCGGCACAACTTAGTGTACTCAACTGGGAGACAGCTTTATCCGCAACATCAATGGACGGCGGCACCGAGCGAGCATTTTTCAGGGGCGGCACGTTTTACTCGGCTGCCTGAAAAAGCTAAGCGGTGGTTTTCGTAAAATCTTTTGCAAAAACGACCGCTCTTTGCCTATTCCAACCTAAACGCTCCTCTCATTCGTTCCTGTTCGGCTCGACTGATACCAATTTCAGTTGCCACTGTTTGCCAATGTTTCACACTTTCTATCACATCTTGATAAATTTCATCCGCTTGTTTTGGTGTCAGTTGAAAAAAATTCGCCACGTCAAAAGCCAAACGAAAATCAAGTCGGTTGTCGCTGTCGGTAATGTTTAAATGTAAGCCTTGAGCATAGGGTACGGGATTTAAATCATAAGCAGGCGAAAGCCGCCAGCCGTTATCTGCCATCAAAAAACCGTGATTACGCAGATGATCATCGCTATTTGAGATGGCAATATTAAACACTAAACGCCGCCAAAGTTGAGCCAAATCCGCTTTGGTGTTAGCCCCTTGTTGCGTGAGAAACTGAGCCATTTCCAAATAACTCGCCTCATAATCGCCATCGTAATAGCCGAGTTGTGTCAATGCAGATGTGAAATGCAGCCGTTGCGTGCCAAGGCGGTCAAAGCGTTTGGTTAAAAAGGTATGAAAGGGTTGATTAAAACGTTCGATACGACATTCCGCCATTTGAATACCTGCTTGTAAAGCCAAGCGATAAGCAACAAATTCCCAAGCACCCATATCATAATCATCATAACGGCTGGGAAATTTGGCAATCCAAAGCTGCTGATTTTCATCAATCACAGAGGCTTTTGGTCTAGCTCCGCCCAATGATGAGCCGGGTGAAATCAACATAGAAAGCCATTTTAGGTAATCATTATCTTGTGTGTTATCTTGTTCAACTTGCAGCGAGGCATATTCCAGCTCACGTAATGATGAAATCGGCGGTGTCGCAAATTGGCTTTGATTATCAAGAAAATCGCCGTTTAAATCAGTTTTAAAACGCAATGCCCCCATACGGTTGGTATCGTGTACACCAAGCAAATAATCAATTTCTCCTAACTGATTAGGTCGGCGTTGCTCTTGATTTGCCTTAAATGCTTCACGGCGTTTCATTAACAATCGCCCCCAACGATCGGGACAACTATCGAGAAAAACCCGAAAATTCTGCGTGTTTTGGCTATGTTGTTCGCCACGAAACAGTTGTAAGTCAGGATCGATTTGTTGAGCAAAAGTCTTAAGCCAATGCTCATCATAGGCAAAACGAAAATGCTCTTTTCCCTTAATTTTATCGGCGTTGAGCGTACCTACAAAAGTGGGTTGTTCAAGCCCAATCCAATCCGCAAAAACATAAACCTGCATCTATTTCTTCCCCTTTAGTAACGCAATATCCTGCAATTTTCTGCCTAGCTCATCATCTTGAGCCACCAATTTCCAATCATCAACCAAACCTAACACGCCCAACACAGCCGTGTAGTGCCCGATAGAAACAGTCGGGTCGCCCTGAGTAATTTTGCGAATGGTTAAACGGCTTAACCCCGTGCGTTCAGAGAGCAAGGTTTGCGTATATTTACGGCGTTTGCAGGCAAGTTTGATATTTTCCCCAAGCTGATTTAAGGCTTGTTGATAATCAGGAAAGATAATGGCAGATTTTGACTTATTGAGCATTATATTTACCAATTTGTTTAATTTTGATTATTATAATGCTCATTACATAGAATGTAAAATTGCTTATGAATAAGCGGTCATTTTCGCAAAATCTTTTGCAAAAATAACCGCACTTCCCTATTTCAAACACTCTATCTCAAACACTCCACCAACGCTTTAAACAGCGGTGAGTTTTGGCGGCGGTTGGGGTAGTAAAGATGGTAGCCGTCATAGTGCATTGCGTATTCAGGCAGCAGTTCGACCACTTCGCCACGCGCTAACTCTTTTGCCATTCGGTCTTTGGGCATTAGGGCTAAGCCTAAGTGGGAGAGACAGGCTTTTTGGGCGAGGTAATTGTTATTGACTACCAACCGTCCGTTTGGGGTGAATTTGATGATTTCTTGGCTGTCGGGCGAGCGAAATTCCCAAACGAACAAGCCTTCGGAAGTCGGCATTCGCACGCAGACGCATTGATGTTGGGTTAAATCTTGCAAGGTTTGCGGTGTGCCGTTTTTTGCCAAATACTCGGGCGTGGCGACCAATGCCATTTGCATATCATCGGAAATCCGCACCGCAATCATATCCTGATCCACTTCTCTGCCTAAGCGAATCCCCGCGTCAAACCGCCCTGCGACAATGTCGGTAAATTTCATATCGCTGGTCAGTTCTAATTTGACTTCGGGATATTTTTCCATAAAGTTCAATAATTTATCCCAAATGGCATACATAAAAACGTGGTCTGCGCCGTTAATGCGCAACGTGCCGTTTAGCGTATCCCGAAAGGTACTGAGCGCATTGATGTTATCTTCAATGCTTTCAAAGAGCGGCAAAAGCTGCCTGAAAAGTTGCTCGCCCGCCTCGGTGGTGGCGACACTTCTGGTGGTGCGGTTGAACAGTTTGATTTTGAGCTGCTCTTCCAGTTTGCGCATTGAATGGCTTAACGCCGAAGTCGAGACATTCAGCCGTGCAGCGGCTTTGGTAAAACTGCCTGTTTGTGCCACGATAATAAAACTGCGCAGCTCGTTCATATTATCAATCATCTTAAAACCCTTGATTGTTGAATTTTATTCAAAAGCGTATCAAATTATTCCCTACTAATCAAAACAATCTTGCTCATCTATAATGCGCTCATTCAAATAACACAGGAGTAAAAAAATGAAATCAGTAAAATTAAATAACGGAATTGAAATGCCTATGGTTGGCTTTGGCGTGTTTCAAGTGAGCGATGAAGAAACTGAAAAAGCGGTATTAGAAGCGTTAAACGCAGGCTATCGTTTATTAGACACCGCCGCCGTTTATGGCAACGAGGCTGGCGTTGGACGTGCAATCAAAGCGAGCGGTATTCCACGGGAAGAAATTTTCGTCACGACAAAATTATGGATACAGCGTGAAAATGGCTACGAAAATACCCAAAAAGCCCTTGAAAATTCGCTAACTCGCTTAGGTTTGGACTATGTGGATTTATATTTAATGCACCAACCCTTTGGCGATGTCCACGAGCAATGGCGTGCGATGGAAGATCTATATAAAGCAGGCAAAGCCCGTTCTATCGGCGTGAGCAACTTTCATATGGATCGCTTAATGGATTTAATCACTTGCCACGAAATTGTGCCTGCGGTAAACCAAATCGAAACGCACCCGTTCTATCAACGTGATGCGGAAATCGCTTTCCATAAAGAACTCGGCATTTTGCAACAAGCGTGGGCGCCACTTGCGGAAGGCAAGTTTGAGATTTTCAGCAACCCGATTTTAACCCAAATTGCCCAAAAACACGGCAAATCGGTGGCACAAGTGGTCTTGCGTTGGCTTAATCAACGTGGCGTGGCGATTATCCCGAAATCAGTCAAAGTAGAACGTATGCTCGAAAACCGTGAGATTTTTGATTTTACGCTTGATGAACAAGATTTAGCCCAAATCGCCACACTCAACCGTGATGAAATTATCTTCAATCATCGTGATCCGAAAATGGTGAAATGGTTGGCGGAACACCGCGGATAATAGACAAGCGGTCGGTTTATGAAAAAACATTGCAAAAACCAACCGCACTTTCCCCCAAAGGAGCAAATAATGAAACCAACAAAATCTAAACTGTTTCCACTTTTATTACTTTCTGCCTCTATTTCAATGACGACAATGAGCTACGCAGAAACGCAAGTTCAGGCAGGCAATAATATTGCGGTGGTGCAAACTCAAGCAGGTGCAGTGCAAGGTTATGTGCAAAATAGCGTGGTAACTTATAAAGGTGTGCCTTATGCCACCGCCGAGCGTTTTATGCCGCCGCAAAAAGTGGCGAACTGGCAAGGGGAAAAATTAGCCTTAACTTATGGTGAAGTCTGTCCGCAAGTGCCGATGGGCGGACGTTCGTTCTTCTTCACAGGCCCTGAAATGACGGAAGGCGAAAGCTGCTTAAATCTTAATGTTTGGTCGCCTTCGGTGTCAGACGGCAAAAAACGGGCGGTGATGGTGTGGATACACGGCGGCGGTTTTCAGTCGGGTGCATCGAACGATTTAGACAGCTATGACGGTGCGAACTTGGCACGCACAGGCGATGTGGTAGTAGTGTCGGTCAATCATCGTTTAAATGCAATGGGCTTTTTGGACTTGTCCGCTTATGGTAAGCAATATAAAAACTCGGCGAACTTGGGAATGCAAGATTTAGTCGCATCACTCGAATGGGTGAAAGAAAATATCGCTCAATTTGGTGGTGATCCGAATAATGTTACGATTTTCGGCGAAAGCGGTGGCGGTGCGAAAGTATTGACCTTAATGGCAATGCCGTCTGCAAAAGGCTTGTTCCATAAAGCCGTAGTGCAAAGCGGTGCGGTAGAAAAAATGGGAATGAACTTACTCGATCCACAAGTTAGCCAACGTGTAACCGAATTAACGCTGAAAAATTTAGGGGTAAAATCAACCGCACTTGATGAACTGAAAAAATTCACCCCTGAGCAGATCAATAATTCAGCAAATGAAGCCTTAAAACAAACAGCAAAAGAGCAAAAAATCACCGCTCTGCGTGGTGCGAGTTATGCCTTGTTTTGGACGCCAACATTAGATGGCAAACTCATTCCACAACAACCTGTAGGCGAAAAATACCCTGAAATCGCCAAAGATATTCCGTTGCTGATCGGTTCAAATTTAACGGAATGGGAAAGTTTTCCACTGCAAATGGATTTGCAAAATTCACAAAAAAGCAACCGCTTTACTTGGACTGAAAGTGAAACAATGGATCGCTTAAAAGCCAAATATGGCAACAAAACCGATGAAATCGTGGCGGCGTTCCGTGAGGCTTATCCAAACCGAATGATTGCCGATGCCTTGTATGTGGATAGTTTCCTACGTACGCCAGCCTTAAAAACTGCTCGCTTAAAAGCGGATCAACAAGGTGCGCCTGTGTATAACTATATTTTCAGTTGGGATACGCCAGTGTTTAACAGTGTGCCGATGAGTTATCACACCGCCGAAATCGCTTTTGTGTTCAATAACATAGAGCGTATGGCACAGGCGACAGGTGGTGGCAAAGATGCTCAAGCCCTTGCCGATAAAATGAGCCGTGCGTGGACAAACTTCGCTAAAACAGGCAACCCAAACGCCGAAGGTTTACCGCAATGGGACGCTTACACTCGTGAAAATGGCAAGGTAATGATTTTTGATAATCAACCTGAAGTGAAACCACATCACGACGAAAAATTGCAACGCTTATTAGCCCCGAATTACAATTTTTAAGGAGTAAACGATGTTAAAAAAATCTGCAAAATTATCCTTAATTTTGACCGCTTGTGCGATAGCGGTGCAAAGTTTCGCCGCCCCACTTTCCATTGAACAACAAGGCAGTTTTGCTGTGGGCGGTACGGTGAAAACCAGTAGTGGCACTTATCAGCCGCTACCTGAAATCGCCAAAGAGAAAGCAAGCAACAACTTTATGGACGTGTTCAATGCGTCCGTTCAGGCAGGCGGACAAACCTTGCACGGCGACCACGCCACGGTGTTTTACCAAATCCCGAGCAACCCACGCCCTTATCCGTTGGTATTCTTACACGGTGCAGGACAATCTATGCGGACTTGGCAGACCACACCGGACGGTCGTGAAGGTTTCCAAAATATCTTTTTACGCAAAAACTACCCTGTTTATTTAGTGGATCAACCACGCCGTGGCTGGTCGGGACGTAGCACGGTGGACGCCGAAATCAAAGCAACACCGGACGATCAATTCTGGTTTGCCCAATTCCGTATCGGCACTTACCCGAATTTCAATCAAGACGTTGCGTTCCCACAAGACGAACAGTCGCTTAACCAATTTTTCCGCCAAATGACCCCAAATACCGGCGCATTTGACGCAAAAGTGATTAGCGAAAGCCTAGACCAACTGTTTAACCGCATTGGCAACGGCGTTTTGGTTACCCACTCGCAAGGAGGTATTGTCGGCTGGTTGGTCGGTATGCAGAGCGATAAAGTGAAAGGCATTGTGGCATATGAACCGGGTAACTTCCCATTCCCTGAAGGCGAAGTACCACCGACCATTACCAGCAAATTCGGCGACATCAAACCTGCGGTCGCCAGCCAAGCGGACTTTGAAAAACTGACCAAAATGCCGATTGTGATCTACTTCGGCGATTTCATCGGCGACAAACCGTCCGACAACCAAGGCGAAGACCAATGGCGCATCCGCCTAAGCCTCGCCAAACAATGGGCGGACGTGGTGAACAAACACGGTGGTAAAGTAGAAGTGATCGAACTGCCGAAAGTGGGGATTAAAGGCAATACCCACTTTCCAATGTCTGACACAAACAACGTACAAGTGGCGGAGCATTTGGCGGAGTGGTTGAAAGAAAAAGGGTTGGATAAATAAGAGAAAATACCGTCTGAAATTGAGGTTTCAGACGGTGTTTTTTTTAAATGTACTCACTTGTAGGGGCTAATCACATTAGCCCCACAAATTTGTTCATTAAAACTATAAATCCACAGGCTTCCACTCTTGCCCTACCACTGGCGGTAGCCACGGGCTGCCTTTAATGCACATATCCCATAACATATCAGGAATACCGTAGTGATCGGCTTGCGTTGGGTCAAGCTCGCTGACAATTTCGTCCGCTCTCCCTTCTGCCAATAATGTGCCGATAGTTGGGTTAATCATTACCACTTTACCAAGGGCGATAAACTCCGCCCAACCGGTGCTGTAGGCAGCTAAGATTTGCTCAGCTGTTAATAAATTGCCTACGCCAATTAGCGGTAATTTACCGCCAATACGTTCGTGAACTAATTGCATACGGGTGATGGTTGCATCTGCGCCACGGCGTGCTTGCTTGTAGAAATCCCATAATGAGATATGTAAATATTGCAATGGTTTTTCCACTAAAGCATCAATTAACGCAAAAGTATCCGCCATTGTTAAGCCATTTTCGCCCGGTTCTTCTGGCGAAAAACGGTAGCCGATAATGAAATCTGGGCGGTTGTGTCGTTGGCGTACCGCCGTCACTTTGTCGATAACTGCCATTGGAAACGCCATACGTTTTTCTTGGCTGCCACCCCACGCATCGGTGCGGCGATTAGTTTGTGCTGAATAGAATTGTTGGATCAAATAACCATTCGCACCGTGAATTTCCACACCGTCAAAGCCTGCACGCAGTGCCAAATCTGCGGCGTTGCCAAAAGCATCAATCAACGCCAAAATCTCAGCTTCCGTTAAAGCTCTTGCCCCCACCTCGGCATTTTCGCTTGGTGCGACCATATCCTTACCGTTCAGCAACGCTGGAATAGATTTATCGCCACCGTGATGAATTTGCAAAATTGCTTTTGCGCCTTGTGCTTTAAGCAAATTTGCTGTGCGAGCAAGGCTATCTAATTGACTTTCGTGGATCGCTTCAGGTTGCCCAACAAAAGCTTTCCCACCATCTGCTACAAGAGTTGCCGCTGTAATAAACAAGCCGATATTTTCAGCACGATTGCTTAAAAAGCGTTGTTCTTGCTCGCTTAATGTACCATCTGGGTTTGAGGCAAAATGTGTCATCGGCGCAACCACAAGACGGTTCGAGATTTCCACACCATTATTTAAGACGTAAGGTTGAAAAAGTGCGGTCAATTTTTCTTTCATATTCTTTCCTTTTGTAGATTGGTAAAAGACACGTCATTGTAGCCCGATTATTATCTTGATAAAATCACTAATAAATACATTCTCTATCTCAAAAAACGGAACAATATGAATAAACTGGATGCATTACGTTACTTTTGTGTGGCAAGCGAAACCCTCAACTTTCGTGAAACAGCGGTACGTTTATCTGTATCTCCACAAGTCGTCAGCCGAACTATTGCGGAGCTAGAAAATACTTTGGGCGAACCGCTATTCAAACGCAACACCCGTAATGTCCAGCTTACTGAGTTTGGTCAGCAATTTTTAGTGGAGGCACGGCAATTCTTAAATGAAGAGGCACGTTTATTCAGTTTCGCCAAAACTAACCAACAAGCTATTCAAGGCACGGTGCGGATTACCCTGCCGCCACTGCCTAATCACACGCAAATTTTAGCGGACTTATTGCAAGCCATTGCGCCCTATCCCAACTTAGCCATTGATTGGCGTGTGGATTTAACATCGTTAAAAGCAGTGGATAATCAAATTGATATGGGTATCCGCATTTGCCAAAAGCCCGAACCGGATTGGATTACGCATCATTTAGCCACTGTAGAAGAAAAAATTGTAGCCTCGCCAGCCTTAATCGAAAAATTGGGAACGCCTGCGGATCTCACCGATTTGGCTAAACGTTATCCACTGGCAGCGATGTTTAATGCTCTGCAAGGGCGTATTTGGCAATGGCAAATCAATGCCGAACATACCATCACACCACTCGCCCCCAAATTTATCAGTAACGATATGGCAAGCGAACTGCAAGCCACCCTATCTGGGCAAGTTTGTTCACAATTATTAGGTATGTTCTGCCAGCCTTATTTGGACAGCGGAGAACTCGTGGAACTTTTCCCCGACATTCCGAAACAACCGTGGCAAATTTATCTCTACCGCCCATATCAAACGGTTACCCCTTTACGAATTGTAAAAGTGTTTGAACTGTTAAGAGAGATTTTGAGCAAGCGGTTGGATTTTTAGCGTGGTTGGGCGTAAAAATACAAGCGGTGGGATTTTCAGGGAATTTTGCAAATGCAAAACTTATGAAAATTCCACCGCTCTTTTATAAGCGTTGTAAGTAATCCTTCAACCCTTGAATGTCCCCATACAACAACTGGCTCGGCACAATATACAACCGTTCGTCTTTTTCGACAATCAACTGCGGCACGCCTTGCACACCGCAATGGTGGGCGAGTTGTTGCCCGAATTGAAGACGTTGTGCTAATGCCGTTTGGGTAGATTGTTCGCTAAGCAACGGCACAGCTTGGCTAAGATTGAGCTTGTGTAACACCTGTTCAACCACCGTCAAATCCGCATTATCCAAACCGTCCACATAGCGTGCCGTCTGCAACGCTGACAACACAGCAAGCTCTTTTTCAGGGGCAATTTGGTGTACCGCCGTTAAAGCCAGCAAACAGTTTGCCGAATCAAAATCGCCTTCGCCTTGCAACACGTTTTCCAAATACGCCTGACTAAACGGCTGACCGGTCAATTTTTCAATCCGTTGGTCGTTACTCCACGCATAGCGGGCGAAATCTGCGTCCATTTTACGACCACTTTGGTAAAACAAGCCTGTTGGCGTGAGTGTAAGCGGATAGATTTCATTGAGTTTTTGCAATGTCGCTGACGCCCCATAACACCAGCCACAAAGAGGATCGAATAAGTAGTAAATTTTCATTTTGTTTTCCTATTTTTCGTATAATAAAAGTCATTGATGTATGTATTTTAATGAAATAAAAAGAGAGAAAAACAGCGATTTTAGAATATAATTGTTTCTAATTAAGAAACAAAAGGATAATTATGGACAAACTCACCGCTATTAAGGTCTTTCTGACCGTTGCCGAAACAGGCAGTTTTACCGCCACCGCAGAACAATTAGAGATTTCCAAACCGATGATTAGCCGTTATGTCGCTTTAATGGAAGAATGGCTGAATGCCCGACTGTTTCAGCGTTCCACCCGCAAAGTCGCCCTAACAGACGCAGGCGAACAAGCGGTGCTTTTTTGCCAAAGAATTGCCAATTTAACCGCAGAGATGGAACAAGAAATGATGGTACAGCAAAGCGAGTTGCGTGGCGCGTTGCGTGTCACCAGTAGCCAAACTTTCGGGACGTATCATTTAGTGCAAATGGTCAATCGCTTTTTGCAGTTACACCCGAAGTTGAATATTCAGCTGTTGCTTAACGATCAGCAGATGGATTTAATCAGCGAGCGTATCGATCTTGCCATTCGGATTACCAACACCCCCGACCCAAATTTTATCGCCCGAAAACTTGCTGATTGCCATTCATTGCTGGTGGCAACGCCTGATTATTTGGCACAGTTCGGCACACCAAAACAGCCTGAAGATTTGTATCAACATCACTATTTGTCGCACCATAACATCAACCGTAAAGCGTGGAAATGTACGCAAGGGGAACAGGAAGTATTGCTTGACCTAAACAGCCGTTTCACCACCAACGACACCCAAGCACTGCTCAACGCCGTGCTAGACGGAAACGGCATTGCGATGTTGCCAAAATATATGCTGGAAACCGAACTGCAACAGGGCAAACTGCAAGCCGTCCTACCCGACTGGCAACTGCCGACATTCAGCATTTATGCGATGTATCCATCAAGGGACAAACTCCCCCTTGCCGTGAGAAAACTGATTGATTTTTTGGTGGAGAATTTTGAAGGGAAAGCGTGGTAGGGTGCGTTTGCTAACGCACCATTTTTATCTTATATTTGAATGGTGAGTACACACCACTACCCCTTTAACAAAATAAAATGCTCTACCAAACGGATCATTAACTCTTTTTGTTCAGGCAAACTTTCTGCCACCAACAAGGCAAGAGCGACAAGAGTATTATCATTAATCAACTCATTAACAGGTTTAGCAAGCAGGGCTTGATTTTGGTGTAAATACCATAAAAACAGGAAAGAACCTGTGCGTTTATTGCCGTCTGCAAGCGGGTGGTTTTTGATCACAAAATACAATAAATGTGCCGCACGGCTGGCAATGTTCGGATAAAACCACTCTCCGCCAAAGCCTTGTTCAATGGTCGCAATCGCCGATGCCAAGCCATCACTTCGTAACTGCCCGAATAGCTCAGTCGCCTCGCCTTTGGCTTTTAGTTCTTGTTTTAATTGCGAAATAGCGGTTAAAACATCTTCAAATACCAAGGGTTTCATTTCAGGCTGCTGCACCGAAATCGCTGCTAGATTTTGCTCATCATACGCCTGCAATAAGCTCCAAGTTCTCGCATAGTCCTGCACCACACCAATAACCGCCTTACCTTCATCACTAATCAAGGCTTGGTTAGTCAGCGTTTGACTTAACAATGCCACCGCTTGGCTAAATTCCACACCTTTTTCCTGCAAGCGTTTTTGGTTAAGCACATAACCTTGCACCAAAAATTGTTTCAAAGTTTGGGTTGCCCATTGGCGGAATTGTGTTGCACGCTTAGAGCTAATTCGATAGCCCACAGAAATAATCGCATCAAGGTTGTAGTGTTTTAAACTACGCTGTACTTGACGTTTACCTTCTTGGCGAACTACTAAGAAATCCTTAGTAGTTAAAATTTCATCAATTTCTTGCTCCTTATAAATATTTTTAAGGTGCATTAAAACGTTTTCTGGCGTTGTTCCAAATAATTCTGCCATTTGAAGTTGTGTAAGCCACACCGTTTCATTATCCAACGAAACCTGTAAGGAAATTTTGCCGTCTGCGGACGTATAAAGTTGAATTTGGTTTTGCATTATTGATCCTGTTGAATTTGAACTTGTAAGAAATCCTTAATAGTTAAAATTTAGCCAATTTTTTTTGAGTTGTTGCATTTTTTGCAATAGCTGAATTTTGCGTAAACATAGAATAAAACCGCAATCAAGAAAACAACAAGCGGTCGGGTTTTCTGAATTTTTTGCGGATTGCAAAATCTTGTGAAAATCTGACCGTACTTTTATTTTTTATCTTCCAATAACGCTATATTTTTCTGCCCCAACTTTTCTAAGGACAACATTTGATTTCTTGCAAGTTTTCTCAGCTCAATCATTCGCTCTTTCTGTGCTAAACCTTTTTCAATCAAAATAGCATTATAACTTTCCATATTCGCAAGTACTAAAAGTTCATTTAAGCTGGCATAATCTCTCATATTTCCTTTTACATTTTTGTTTTCGTCTCGCCACTCTTTAGCTGTTTTATTGAACAACGCAACGTTTAGCATATCGGCTTCACTGGCATACTTAAAACCCAATTGACTTTCCGTTAAATCATTCAACAAATAGGTTTTTATCGCATCGGTATGAATTTTATAATTAATTTTCGAGATTTCTCTGTGTAAATTCCAAGTTAAGGATAGTTTTGATGTTTCAGCTTCTTTTAGTCTTTGATAATCTTTAATAATATAGAGTTCAAATTCTGCGGATATCCAAGATGCAAACTTAAACGCAATATCCTTATGGGCAAATGTTCCACCACCTCTTCCCAATTTCACAAATATCCCTTTTGCATTTGTGCTATTTGACCATCTTTGTGGAGATAACGTAAAAGCATTGCTCCCTGCTTCTTTTAAAAACCCCTCGAATTCGATGGGGTTAAATTCCGGATTGTTTAATTGCTCCCATATCCCCAAATATTCTATTGTGTTATGGTTTCTCATCCAATTTGCTACAACAACATTTGGCTCTATCTTATTTTTATACCTTGCAATATCAGTCAAACTAATATAATCATTCTTAAAATCTTCTGTATAAACTTCGATGCTAAAACCTTTCGCTTCTATTTTCTCTTTTTTTATTTTTGGCATAGTCGTTTCCTTTCGTTAAAAATTCGCATTTTTTGCAACGGTTAAATTTTGACATAATAAACATAGAATAAAACCGCAACCAAGAAAACAACAAGCGGTGATTTTTTCGATCAAGATCACAAAAATAAAATGTTGGACAAAAAAAGGTGCGTTCATACGCACCCTACAAATACTGGCAAATCGTAAAATCTCGCCAAAATTACGGATTAACTTGCCGACCATTATCAATAAAAACCAGCGTTTTCTCAACATCATAGGCATGAATGGCTGAACTAAATACCGCTATTCTCTTAGAAAGCTGTTTTAATTCATCGCTTTGAAAAAATACACTCATCGCCTGACGGTCAGCAAAACCCAAAATCAACGCCCCGTGAAACTGTACTTCCGGCGCATTATCATGTGCCACATTGGGCGAATTCCATTGACTTTGTTGCCACGGATTATATGCTGCGGTACGCAATTCTTTCAATTTACCCATATTCGCCAAACTTGGGGCTAATTCTTGATTGATAAATTGTTGAAATTCTTGTTCACTGATATTAGGTCGTTTGCGAATAAAGACCATACTCCGAGCGTTCACAACATCATCACGGTTTGCCACACGATACTGCTTGGAATTTTCAGGAATTGCCGCATACAAAATGGTGCGTTTGAATAAATTCACTTCATCAGCCTGCGCCAACTGACTTTGCTTTTCGCCTTGAGCAGAAAAATGACCTTTTAAAGTAACATCGGCTACCCCATCAATTTTTCTCTCGGTCGGAATATGGGTTTCCACGCCATCAATGGCTTGCCACAAACCTGTATTGTGTTCTGCAAAATGAATTTGACGATACTCTTTCAAATCCGTATTGGCAGCAATAATTTGAGCGTGCGGTCCTTGCCAACGCTGCATACTATCTTGGCGTGGTTTATCGGCACGCACCCATAATAAAACAGATGATGATAAATTTTTTTCAACCGGCACAGCAGTTTGTACAGGCATTACAGACACCGTTTCAGCCTGGCTATTCATATTTAATGCAAAACCCAACAATAATACGGCTAATTTTGTTATGGTATTTTTATTCATAGAATTTTATCCTTAAAAAATAAATGGTTAATTAAGTGTTGATTTGTATTTTCAGACTGCCTGAAACCGATTTAACTCAACTGCGCCCTGTACTCAACCCAGCCTTGCCGTTTTCCCAAAGGGTTTTGAATAACACTTTCCACGGCGAAAGTGTCGGATTTGGCTGTTTGCCATTGCCGATTAACGCCATTTGTGCCATATACCAATCCATTTCCAGCACCGCACCGAGTTTGTTATCCACCGGGGCGAAACCTGTTTTTATGCGGTTGGTCACGATGGTTTGATAGTTGCCTTGTTGAATTTGGTTTGGTAAATCGGGTTGTAAGGCAAAAGGTCGGGCGATGCCGATAAAATCCAGATGTCCGCTTTGCAGAGCCTCGTTCATTGCATTTTCACTACGGAAACCGCCTGTGATAATCAGCGGTACGTTGCAGACGGCACGGGCTTTTTCGGCATAATCCAAGAAAAACGCCTCACGTTTTTGCGTGCTGGCTTTGGCGGTTAGCATTTCGGGGCTTTCATAATTTCCGCCTGAAATCTCAATAAAATCAATGCCTAATTCCGCCATTTTTTGCACCACTTGAATGCTGTCCGTTTCATCAAAACCGCCTTTTTGGAAATCCGCCGAGTTGAGTTTTAAGCCGACCAAAAATTCAGGCTGCACCGCCGCACGAATGGCGTGGTAAATTTCCACTAAAAATCGCATACGATTTTCAAGGCTGCCGCCCCATTTATCTTCACGGCGGTTGTGGTGCGGCGATAAAAATTGACTGATTAAATAGCCGTGTGCCGCGTGAATTTGCACGCCCGAAAATCCGGCTTTTTCGGCGATTTTTGCGGTGGTGGCAAATTGCTGAATTAAGGTGTCAATTTCAGGTTCGGCTAAGGCTCTGGGTGGATTGATAAAGCCGTCCATTCCCTGCAACGCCACCGCACTCGGCGCAACGGGCGTTGGCGATAACACTTTGGGCGACTGTTTGCCTGCGTGGTTAATCTGCATAATCAGCAAAGTATCGTTTTGCATGCCAGCCTTCGCCCATTGTTGCAAAATCGGCAAACTGCGTTCGTCCGTGAGTACCACATCGTTGATCGAGCCTTTGCCGTTTTCAGCGACCATCACATTGCCCGTCACCAACACACCAGCGCCACCCTTTGCCCAAGTGTCATAAAGTTGCACCAACGGCATTGTAGGTTGATTTTGTTTGGCAAGCTGTTCTTCCATTGCGGATTTGAAAAAACGGTTTTTGGCAATTTTGCCGTTAGAAAAGGTAAAAGGTTGAAATAGCATAAAATTCCTTATTGAGATTATAGGTTTAAAAATATAAACCTATTTGGGTAAAAAATTACGGCTAAATACCAGCAACTCTAGCAATAGCCGTGTTAGGTAATCATAAAAATTAGCTAGTCGTCCAATGGTTTAATACAACCATCTGCAATAAATGACGACATTAAACGCCGAAAACGCTCGCCGGCTTGTTGTAGGCTCACGGTGTAATAACGCTCTTTGCCTTGCTGATCAACACGCACCAAACCGGCGTCCAACATAATTTTGAGATGATGCGACACCGCAGGGCGTGATAAATGCAGCCGTTCGGTCAAATCATTGACATTCAAACTACCGTTTTCAAACAAAATATGCAAAATCATCAAACGGTTTTCATCGCTTAACACAGTAAAAGTCGGAATGCACTCACGTAAAATATCAACGGTTTTTTGGCTCATATTTGTTTATAGGTTTAAAAATTTGAACACATTTTAAATGTGATGGAGCAGATTGTCAAGCGGTCAGATTTCTACTGAATTTTGCAAATGCAAAAATTTGTGGAAATTTGACCGTTCTTTTATCCCATAATCTCAAACATTAATGGTCTGTTGATACATTTTATTATTCTAAAAAGTGAAAGGTTTTGGCATTATTAAAACACCAAAACCCATTGATTTTTAAAAATTACTTGGCACAAAAACCGCCATCAACATTTAAAATCGTTCCTGTCATAAACGGCACATCAGGCGATGCCAAAAACACAATCGCATTAGCAATAGAACTCGTATCGCCCATTTTATTCATCGGGTGAATGCCTGCAATTTTATCTTCTGGATAAACGCCTGCGTTAATAGCATTTTGCAAAATATCGGTTTTAATTGCCCCAGGGGCAACGGCATTGACCCGAATGCCTTGTGTCGCATAATCCAATGACGCCGACTTGGTTAAGCCGACCACTGCGTGTTTGCTTGCCGAATATTGCGAAGTAAATTCAATGCCATTTAAACCTGCAATAGATGCCAAATTAACCACCACGCCACCGCCAGTTTTGAGCATGGCGTCAATGGCGTATTTCATTCCCCAAAATAGCCCCATCACATTGACTTCAATCAACTCACGGAAATTTTCGGTAGAATGTTGATGTAATGGTACATTTTCACGCCCTGCAATGCCTGAATTATTGACCATTACATCAATTTTACCAAAATGGGCAACGGCTTGTTCAATCAAGGCTTTGACTTCATTTTCTTGGGTAATGTCTGTTTTGACAAAAATCGCATTCGTACCCAATGATTTGATTTCATTGATAACTTCTAAACCTTCTTTTTCACGGCGACCGCTGACCACGATATTGTCGCCTAATTTGGCAAATGCCAATGCCGTTTCTTTGCCGATACCCGATGTTGCCCCAGTAATGACGATAGTGCGTTTCATAAAAAATCCTTGTGTGTGTTGAAAATTTAAGATGAGCGTATTTTAGGATATTTTTATGTGTTAAAATAGCTATAAATGATATTCAAATTTCATCATATCCATACAAAATACACAAAAAGTATGCTTATGATGAAATTAACCAGCAAATAGTTTAACCAACGAGTAAGCCATGAACAAAACCGACCTGCGTGTGATTAAAACACGCGAAACCATGCACCGTGCTTTAATTGATTTGTTGCACGAAAAGCCATTTAACGAGATTACCGCCAAAGATGTGATTGAAAAAGCGAGGGTTAATCGCACAACTTTTTACCGTTATTATTCGGGACTGGTTTCTTTAATTGATGAAGTGTTTTTTGATTTTAAACAAAAATTTGCGGATTTGCTTGCCAATGAACATTGCCAAACCGAACAAGTTTTTCAAGATTTTCTCAATTCTCGGCACACTATTTCAGCGTTATGGAAAATCCAATCTCGCCGTTATGGGCTATATGATGATATGCACAAAATGTTGCGAGTTGCTTTTGCTGATGAATTGGTTAAGCAAAATATGGTGGGACATTCTTTGCATTATCAATCATTTATTTGTGCCAGTTTGTGTATGGAAAGTTTGCGATATGCGATTTTGCATAATGAAACCATGAGTTTGAAACAGAGCATTGATGATATTAAATCATTGACTGGTTTATTTTGAGTTTGTATTTTCAGGCAGTCTGAAAAACTTATCACAACAAAAAAAGCCGTCTAAATATCATTTCAGACGGCTTTCCCAATTTATGAATGTAAAGCAATGCCTTTGGTTAATTTATCCACCGCATTTTTCTTACCACGAATGGCAATGCCAACCAAATTTAAATTGCTCGTTTCATGTTTAGCAATTTCTGCACGATTATCTACATCATTGTAAGTTTTAAACAATTCTTCGGTATAAATTGCCACCGCCATTTCTTTTTGATTGGCACTTTGCAAAAGTTCCAATAATGTTGCACGGTCTGCCTGATGTACCATAATCGGCTGTTGGCTCATTGGCAAATACTGAACACCACTAGCGTCTTGATAGGGTTCGCCCACAATATTTTGCGTTGCACCCAAGCCACTCATCAAAAAGGCAGTTACATTTAACGCCTGCCACGTTGCCAAATCATCACGCAAAATCACTTTGATTTTTGTATCAAAATTCATCATTCTCTCCAAGAAGTTGTTCAAATTGATAAGAGAATTGTACCGCTTTTGCTATAAAAAAGGTTTGCGTTTTTTGCTATAATTTACCTTATTTTTAGAAAATTTTTGCGTATGGATAATTTAGATAAGAAAATTTTGGCTCACATCCAAGAAAATGGGCGAATTTCTTTCACGGAATTGTCAGATAAAGTGGGGTTGAGTATCTCGCCTTGTCAAAGACGGTTAAAGCAACTGGAAGACAGTGGCGTGATTAGCGGTTATCGTGCCGAAGTCAATCCCGAACGGATTGGCT
>NZ_CABFKI010000017.1 GCF_901764995.1 Actinobacillus porcinus | reverse complement strand
ATTAATAAATTAACTTTGTTCAGCACTCTAAGTCTTCAATTTTAAAATTTGTTCAAAACGAATTCTTACTAGTGCCCACACAGATTGTCTGATAAATTGTTAAAGAGCAATTGCGTTAAGCAAGGACGCTTATGATATATAATCATGCTTATCAGTGTCAAGAATTATTTGATCTTTTTTTCAAATCTTTCTTTTTCACACCCAACTTGCCGTTGCGGATGCGTATTATAGATATTATTGATCTCACATCAAGATCTTTTTTCAAAAAATAAGTCAATTGCTTTTTTATTGAACGATCTTGCATAAAATGTCGAAAATAATGGCAAAATTTGAATATTAATTCATCTTCTTCAAATTATCCGCAAATTCAATGACCTTCTCCCAATTGGTATATTCAATTTCTTTTGTGGGATCCGTTTCTCCCCCCGTTATCTTCATGATGAATTGGATCATCACCCGATCGAACCAATTATATCGTGGATATAACAACGCGCCTGCAAAAACTGCTGAAATAGTCGGTTTCCAACGAATTCGTTGTAAAAACTTTCTTACATAAACATTCGTTTCCGGTGTATCTTTCCCCTGTTTTCGTGCCGTCAGATTCACGCCAAAAAAAGCCGTTTGTTTTTCATTTAAAAGTGCGGTCTGATTTTCAATCAATTTATAAAGCACTTGACTAAAATGCCCATAGCGGATTGATGCACCAATGACAATACGATCAAATTTAGCCAAATCAATCCCACTATCTAATACAGAATGGAGCTCACAACCTTCAAATTGCTTAGCCAGCACTTCTGCAATCTTTTTTGTTTGGCCATCGTGGCTTGAATATAAAATTAATGTTTTCATTATGATTTCCAAAAGGTTGGACTAAACAAGACTAATAAAGTAAAAATTTCCAAACGCCCGCATATCATTGCAAAACTTAAGACCCATTTCGCACTATCAGGAATACCCGCAAAATTGCTACTCACACTGCCCAAACCCGGGCCAAGATTGTTCATACATGCCAATACCGCATTAAATGCGTTAAATGGTTCTACGCCGCAGGCAATCACCACCAATAAACAAATAACAAATAATAAGATGTAAGCAGAAAAAAATGCCCAAATACTACCAATAATGCGGTTATCCAACACCTGTTTCCCCCACTTTATGGGATACACTAAATTAGAATGAATAAATAATTTCAATTCGCGTAAGCCTTGCAAATAAAGCACAAGCACGCGAGCAACTCGCAATCCGCCCCCCACAGAACCGGCACAGCCGCCAATAAAGGAGGCGATAATTAACAACATTGGCGCAAAAGACGGCCATTGAGAAAAATCAGATGTGGTATAGCCTGTCGTTGTTGAAACAGAAACGGCTTGAAACACCGCCTGCTCAATATCAACCCAACTATTTTCAAAATATTGATGGCTCACTAAAACCGCAGTGCACAACAACATCACAAATAACTGAATCGCAATAAAAAAACGAAATTCAGGATCTTGGCTATAAATTCGGAAAATATTCCCTTCTTTCAGGCTTGAAAATGCCCTAAAGTGTAAAGCAAAGTTACAAGCAGAAATCAACAAAAAGACTACTGTAATGAGATTTACAGCCGTATTGTTAAAATAGCCTATACTGGCATCATGTGTTGAAAAACCGCCGATAGAGACTGTAGAGAAACTATGACTTATGGCATCAAAGGCAGACATTCCCGCCCAATAATAGGCTAACGCGCAAAGTATCGTTAAAGACGCATAAATAAACCACAAGGTTTTCGCCGTTTCCGCAATACGCGGGCGCATTTTCTGATCTTTCATCGGCCCCGACATTTCAGCCCGATACAGTTGCATACCGCCAATGCCTAAAAGAGGAATAATCGCAATTGCCAATACAATAATCCCCATTCCACCAAGCCATTGCAAAAATTGGCGATAAAATAAAATGGCTTTGGGCAAATTATCTAGCCCAACAATGGTTGTCGCGCCCGTGGTAGTTAGCCCCGAAAAAGCCTCAAAAAATGCCGATGCCAGTGTTAAATCAGGATATTCAAATAACATAAAAGGCATGGCAGCAAGGCTTCCCAGCACCGCCCAAAACGCAACGACAATCAAAAAGCCTTCACGAGAACGCAGTTCTTCTTTATGCGAATGACAACTCCACCACAGTATTGCGCCCATAGCTAAACTCAATACAAAGGACTGGAAAAAAGCCTTACCGCCACCATCGCCATAGACCAATGCCACAAAAGCAGGTAATAACATCGTAACCGAAAAGCACATAATAAGTATGCCGACAATACGAATAATTGCTAGAAAATGCACAATATTCTCTCTTTCTATAAAGCGCGCACCGCTAATTGACCAGCTGAACGCTCCGTTAATTCTTGTTGGAAAATCGCCAATTTATCATCACTAATGCCTAACACAAATCGCACATCAGCCTGAAAATCTTGTTCTTGAATGGGAATCTCATATTGCTCACATAATAATTGTAGCCAATCAATCTGCCCATAATCGCACCGCACTTCATAAGGCTGGCGTTCCACTTTAAGCGTGGTTGCCAATAATTTTAACGCTTGTTGAACACCATTACCATAAGCACGAACAAGCCCGCCCGTACCAAGTAAAATCCCGCCATAATAACGCACAACAACCGCACTAATCTCGCCTACCCCACTGCCTAACAATGCGCTAAGCATTGGTTTACCCGCTGTACCTGCAGGTTCACCATCATCAGAAAAACCGAGTTCTTGTGAATTATTCGGCTGAGCCGCAACGGCTGCCCAACAATGATGACGGGCATCAGGGTGCATTTGCTTAATTTCTTGCCAGAATGCCTTGGCTTGCGCTAAGCCATCGGTGTGCCGTAAATAGGTAATAAAACGGCTTTTCTTAATTTCTTCTTCAAAAACAACCGCACTTTGCGGAATCGGATATTCCATAATCTTTGACCCATTTCAATGAGAGCGTTATTATACGCCCTATTACAAAAAAATTTGAAGATCCCAATGAACAATACAGAAATTAATACCATCCCAGTCCAACACCAGCTCGATACGCTGGGTTTACGTTGTCCCGAGCCGGTTATGCTCGTCCGCAAACAAATACGTTATATGAATGAAGGCGAAATTTTGCTTATTATTGCTGACGATCCTGCCACAACACGTGATATTCCAGGTTTTTGTGAATTTATGGAACATCAATTACTTCATGCAGAAATAGAAAAGCCACCTTACAAATATTGGGTGAAGAAAGGGCTGTAGCCAAAGTGCGGTTAAAATTTAGTGTAGTTTAACTTATTGAAATGCCGTCTAACACTTAGACGGCATATTCTTATATCCTTTACTTGGGTCTATCATCAATACCTTTCACTAAATATTCACCCTGTTCATCCGCCAAACTACGAAATCCAACATTTATGATTTGGAAAGCATTATGATTTATTGCTGAATAATCAAAATTTTCATGGTGATGGCCATGATAAAACTGTTTTACTCCCATGGCATTAGCTAGCTCATTAAGCACCGCAAAGCCTGTTGGGTGAGGACGTGGAGCTTCATGACTGACAAGAATATCCGCTTGTTGCCCCTGTAATGTTTCAATATCGGACGGAAAAATCGATGTACGATGTCGTAACGGAACACCACCGCGCCACAGTTTTTCAGGCGGACAATATTGGCAATAGTGAATAGGATCAAAAAATAACGGTTTATTTGGTGGCATCCAAATTTGCCCACGAAACACGCCACCAAGCCCCGCAATGCGTTTGCCTTGGATCTCCACAACTCGCCCATGTAAATTACGCGATTTCCATTCGCTTCCCCATAAACTTTCAAAGGCAGCAACGGTTTTGCTGTCGTGATTACCATGAATAAACCAAAGATCACAGTGTTGCGCCAAGCGATCAAGCTCATCGGCACCGGTTAATTGTAAATCTCCTAAAATAACCAGTGCGATATTGTCTTGATGCTGCACAAAAGGGTAAAGATGTTCATAATCCCCATGTGGATCCCCCGCAAATAAAATCATTGTCTGCTCCTATTTGGTGGTTTGGGTATCATTATCATGCGCTAAATCTGAAATTTCTTCATCATTGAGAATTTTCTCCACAATTTCTTTGGCTTGGTTATAGCGTTCCAAATAACTTGGCGAAGTAATCTCAATATAAGGCACGTTATATTTATCAAGCAATTTTTTGAGCAATTGTTGGAAACGTTGACGCTGACGCTCTGAACCTAAACTCCGTAAACCATCATTTACCCATCTGGTATTATTATTGAGCAAGATCGTCACATCAAACGGATATTCCTTAATCATCGAATCCAAAAATGGATGCGGCTTGCCCTCATATTGAATACAAAATGCCTGAGTTGTAATGTAATCCGTATCAATAAATGCAACTTTGTGCGCATGGCGCACCGCATAATCGACATATTTCTGATGACCTAACGCCATTTGCGGATAATCGGAATATTGCATAGCTTGTTCATCGCCACCCAATTGTTCAAACACAAATTCACGTCCATATTCCCAAGCGGATGTCGTATTAAATACCGTTGCCAACTTATTCACCAATACAGACTTACCGCTACTTTCACCGCCCAAAATCGCAATCGTTTTGGCAAAGAACGGACGCACTTCTTTTGGAATAAATTTCCAATAATGGAATGGATTGGTCCGAATCTTGGTTGCCGAAACATTAAAAAATTCTCGTTGCGGATCAACTAATACCACTTCTAAGCCAAGGTATTTTTCATAAGGTTCTTTATCTTGTACTTCACTGCTAAACACAATGCTTGGATTGACATTTTTTGAAACAAGCAGATTTTTCACCGCACTTGACCAGCCTTCCCAGCCATTCGGATAACTCGGAATCCCGTCTTCTACTAAATGGTGAATAAAGATTTGATCTTTTTGATATTTAAAAATCTGCTGCATCCAACGCAAACGATCTTGATTGGTCGGCATACGCTTCATTTTACTTTCTTGGAATAATTTCAGATCGCGTTCAGTATCAGTACAAACCACAACATGCAACTCATCCACTTTACTGAATGCTTCGTAAATCATATTAATGTGACCGGTGTGAACGGGGTAGAATTTCCCAAAAATAACCCCAATTCGCTTATCCTGTTGCTCCACAATCTGCAACACTTTATGCAATGCGGTTAATTTTGCCGCACTCGGATTTTTAATTTTACCACTAACAAGCTGGTTAAAATAAGCACGTGTAATATTGGCTTGCTCGCACACTGTATTCACTTTTAGATTCAATTGCTTACGTTTTTGTTGCAAATAAGAGAAATCGGTTGTCATGCCACATCCTTCTAAATTGACCACACTTTTCTATAGCCATTTTGTAGCATAAAACACCATATTTTGATGAAAAGTGCAGGGATTGATTACGGAATTTTGTCTATTGTATGCAATATTTAGTCGAAATAAAAACGTTTTTTGGTTTTTTAGTTTTTTGGTTTGTGAGTTTAGAGTATACTATCCAACAAGCAAAAAATAACAAAGTGCGGTTCAAATCACCGCACTTTTTACTTATCATGTAATTGAAATTATGACTGAATTTAAACTGAATTATCACAAAACCCATTTTTTAACCAGTGCCGCCAATATCAAACAACTCCCTGAAGATTCGGGGATTGAAATTGCTTTTGCAGGGCGTTCTAATGCGGGAAAATCCACCGCACTTAATATGTTAACGAACCAAAAAAACTTAGCCCGAACATCAAAAACCCCTGGACGCACCCAATTAATTAACTTATTTGAAGTGGAACCACAATGTAAGCTCGTGGACCTGCCGGGGTATGGTTATGCCGCCGTGCCTGAGCAAATGAAACTGCAATGGCAAAAATCCCTTGGGGAATATTTACAGAAACGTGAGTGCCTGCACGGTGTGGTGATTTTAATGGATATTCGCCATCCGCTAAAAGATCTTGACCAACAAATGATTGAATGGGCGGTATCGGCTCATTTACCGATCTACTTGGCTCTGACGAAAGCCGATAAGCTCAGCCAAAGTGCGCGAAGCAAAACCGTTAAAATGGTGCGTGAAGCTATTTTACCGTTTCAAGGTGACATCCAAGTGGAACCGCTTTCTGCCTTAAGTAAATTAGGCGTAGATCGTTTAGCGGCTAAGTTAAACAGTTGGTTTGCGCCCAATCTCACTGAATAATCTATTAAATTTGTGATCTACATTCCAAAATTGAACTTCTCATATTTCAATCGGATCACACCTTCTTTATAGTTCTCCAAAATTTTATTTTGGAGAATTTTTATGTCCCTTGCTATTGTTTATAGCCGCGCCTCTATGGGGGTTCAAGCCCCGTTGGTCACTATTGAAGTGCATATTAGCAACGGTAAACCTGCTTTTGTACTCGTAGGGCTGCCTGAAAAAACCGTTAAAGAAGCCCAAGATCGGGTTCGTAGCGCATTGCTTAATGCCCAATTCAAATACCCCGCCAAACGTATTACCGTCAATCTCGCCCCTGCGGATTTACCCAAAGAAGGGGGGCGTTTTGATTTACCTATCGCACTCGGCATTCTTGCCGCTTCGGGGCAAATTGAAGCCAAACATTTACGTCAATTTGAATTTTTAGGTGAACTTGCACTCACGGGGAATTTGCGTGGTGTTCAAGGCGTGATTCCAGCCATATTGGCAGCAAAAGAAGTGAAACGCCAAATGATTATTGCCGCTCAAAATGCCAATGAAGCGTCATTAATTTCTGAACAAGATACCTATTATGCCAATACCCTGCTTGATGTAGTCAATTTCTTGAATAATCAAGAAAATTTACCTTGTGCTAGTCAACTTGCGACACAAAGTGCGGTAAATATTTCACCGGAATATAAACGGGATCTTACCGATATTATTGGGCAACAACATGCCAAACGCGCATTAATTATCGCTGCGGCAGGACAACATAATTTACTTTTTCTGGGTCCACCGGGAACAGGCAAAACCATGCTCGCGAGCCGTTTAACGGATCTCTTGCCCGAAATGACAGATCAAGAAGCCATCGAAACCGCCTCAGTTGCCAGTTTGGTGCAAAACGAATTGAATTTTTCCAATTGGAAGCAACGCCCATTTCGAGCACCACACCATAGTGCTTCGCTGCCGGCACTAGTCGGTGGTGGATCCATTCCGCGACCCGGTGAAATTTCTCTTGCTCATAATGGTGTACTTTTTTTAGATGAACTGCCTGAGTTTGAACGAAAGGTGTTAGATGCCTTACGCCAACCACTAGAAAGTGGGGAAATTATCATTTCACGAGCTAACGCTAAAATTCAATTTCCGGCAAGATTTCAATTGATTGCGGCCATGAACCCAAGTCCAACTGGAAACTACCAAGGGACACATAATCGCACGTCACCCCAACAAATTATGCGCTATTTAAATCGTCTTTCCGGTCCATTTTTAGATCGATTTGACTTATCGATTGAAGTGCCATTATTACCACAAGGTGCGTTACAAAGCCATGAAGATCGGGGAGAGACCAGTGAACAAGTGCGGTCAAAAATTCTGAATGTTCGAGAATTACAATTGAGCAGACAGGGAAAAGTCAATGCCCATCTCTCTAGCAAAGAAATTGAACGTTTTTGTACATTGCAACAAACGGATGCTATTTTTTTAGAAAATGCACTGAATAAACTTGGTTTGTCGGTACGGGCTTATCACCGCATTTTAAAAGTTGCACGAACCATTGCCGATCTGAATAATGAAACACAGATCGGCAAAACACACTTAGCGGAAGCCTTAGGCTATCGAGCCATGGATCGTTTGCTTATGAAACTCAACGAGAATACTTAACGCTAACCTATGGTTAAGGTTTAATATCACGCAAAATAGGATTTTGCATCGAGATGAGCGTTTCAGTGGATTGAATTTCATCAATCAATTGAATTTTTGTGGCTAAAACTTGATGCAATTCCGCAATCGTATGCGTCATTACCTTAATAAAGATCGAGTAATTGCCTGTTGTGTAGTAAGCTTCTACCACTTCATCAAAGGTTTCTAGCTGTTTTATGACTTTTTCATAATCTTTCGCGCTTTTAAGAATAATGCCAATAAAACAACATACATCATATCCTAACTTACGTTCATCAATACGAACTTTAGTCCCTTCAATAATCCCGGCTTGGCGCATTTTTTCCACACGAACATGAATCGTACCAGGGCTGACGCCAAAATTCTTTGCCATTTCAGCATAAGGTGTACGAGCGTCATGTGTTAAAACGCGTAAAATTTGTTGATCTAAACTATCTATTGCGTACATAAAGCACTCCTTTTAGATTTTTTCTAAAAAAATACATGTTTTTTTATTGATTGATGTCATTATATCCTTTTTTTAATAAAAAGTGTTGAATTTTATGTTAAACATATTGAATAATATGCAACAAGCATTCAACAAAACGCATTATAACGAAACAATAAGGTTTAAATTATGAAAAAATCATTTATTTTACAACAACAAGAAATTAGTTTTGCCAAAAACACTTTTACTGAAAAATTAGCGGAACATTTGGGGCTCGTTGAAGTGCAAGGCCCTATTTTAAGTCAAGTGGGTAACGGTATCCAAGATAACTTATCCGGTAAAGAAAAAGCTGTACAAGTTAATGTCAAAATGATTGAAGGTGCGACTTTTGAAGTAGTTCATTCATTAGCAAAATGGAAACGTCATACTTTAGCGCGTTTTGGTTTTGCAGAAGGTGAAGGCTTATTTGTTCATATGAAAGCGTTACGCCCAGATGAAGACAGCCTTGACCAAACGCACTCTGTATATGTTGACCAATGGGACTGGGAAAAAGTGATTCCAGAGGGTCGCCGTAACCTTGATTATTTGAAAGAAACGGTTCGCTCAATCTATGCTGCGATTCGTGAAACAGAAGAAGCGGTAAGCCAAAAATTCGGTTTAGCAAAATTCTTACCTGAAGAAATTACGTTTGTGCACAGTGAAGATCTCGTAAAACGCTTCCCGGGTATGACAGACAAAGAGCGTGAAAATGCCATTTGTAAAGAACATGGTGCCGTATTCTTAATTGGTATTGGTGGTGCGCTATCTGACGGTAAACCTCACGATGTTCGTGCGCCTGACTATGATGACTGGACCACCGTATCTGAAGGGGATTACAAAGGTTTAAACGGTGATATTTTAGTGTGGAACCCTGTATTAAACCGTGCATTTGAACTTTCTTCTATGGGTATTCGCGTAGATGAAACCGCACTTCGTAAACAGTTAGCGTTAACAAACGATGAAGATCGCTTAAAATTTGACTGGCACCAAGATTTGATTAACGGTCGTATGCCATTATCTATCGGTGGCGGGATTGGTCAATCTCGTTTAGCGATGTTGCTATTACAAAAACATCATATTGGCGAAGTACAATCCAGTGTATGGCCTAAAAATGTAATGGAAGAATATCAAAATATCTTATAAATCAAACTACTATGAATAGCGATAATTTATTTCAGTTTAATTAAACCACTCGCTAAAGCCTGTTTCTTTAGCGGTGGCTAACCGTTAAGAAGCAGGCTGTCTTTTCTCATTTTGAATTAAACTTCAAACATCCAAAAACACCTGCCTTTTTGACCGCACTTCTTTGCCGTTTTTATTCAAGAAAATGGTACGGGCTTTCTTTAACTAAAATCAGGAGAAATCTATGAAACAACTTACTGCAATCATTCAGCCATATCGTTTAGATGATGTGCGCGATGCACTCAATGAAATTGGCATTCACGGTATGACCGTTTCTGAAGTAAAAGGCTTTGGACGCCAAAAAGGACATACTGAGCTGTACCGTGGTGCTGAATATCTGATTGATTTTATTCCAAAAATTCAAATTGATATCGTATTAACAGATGATCATGTTGATAGGGCAATTGAAGCCATTTGCTCAGCAGCACAATCTGGGCATATTGGTGATGGCAAAATATTTATTAAACCAATTGAGCGGGTCATCCGTATTCGTACTGGCGAAACCGATGAAAGTGCAGTCTAAATTTTTTTTATTTTACTTGGAGAGCAACATGAAAACACGACTATTTTTAACCGCACTTTGCGCTATTCCTTTTAGTGCAAGTGCAGATACTTCTGATTGGCTTCGCTCAATATCAGAGCTTAGTGCAGGTGATACGACATGGGTGATGGTGGCAACAATATTGGTTCTTTTCATGACAATACCCGGATTAGCCCTTTTCTATGGCGGAATGGTTCGTAAGAAAAACGTTCTTGCAACGATGATGGGAAGCTTTGCTAGCTGCTGTTTAATCGCATTAATTTGGGTCATTTTCGGTTATAGTTTAGCGTTCACACCTAACAATGGCTTTATTGGAGGAACCGAGCGGCTCTTTTTACAGGGATTGGATCTATTCTCAGCGGAAGGAAAGCTCAGTATTTACCCTGGCGCGCCAACCATTCCTGAATCCGTTTTTATGCTATTCCAAATGGCATTTGCGATCATTGCTGGTGCAATTATTACAGGGGCATTTGCTGAACGCATGAAATTCTCTGCGCTTTTGACCTTTGTTGGATTATGGTCTGCACTCATTTACGTACCTACAGCACATTGGGTCTGGGGATTGGACGGCTGGTTAGCTTCTGATGGGGTCTTAGATTATGCGGGAGGCACAGTCATCCACATCAATGCCGGAATTGCAGGTTTAGTGGCGGCAATGATGATCGGTAGGCGTGTTGGATATGGGCGTGAAGTGATGATGCCACACAACTTAGTATTAACCTTAATTGGCACAGCAATGCTTTGGATTGGGTGGTTTGGTTTCAACGCCGGCTCTGCACTCGCTGCTGATGCTCGAGCAGGAATGGCTCTTGCTACGACACAAGTCGCCGCTGTTGCTGCTGCGTTCACATGGACAATTATTGAAGTTATTTTAGGACATAAACCTTCTGCTTTAGGTCTCGCCTCAGGGGCTATTGCTGGTTTGGTAGGCATTACACCCGCTGCTGGTTTTGTTAGTGTACAAAGTGCTTTATTTATTGGCGTTATTACCAGTGCAATCTGTTTTGTCTCTGCAACAAAATTGAAATATTGGCTAGGTTATGACGATACATTAGACGCATTTGGTATCCATGGGGTTGGAGGTATTGTTGGTGCCGTATTAACAGGGGTATTTGTATCAACAGATATTTCAGGTACAGACACAACTCTATGGATTCAAACACAAAGTGTAATCATCACTGTTATTTATAGCACAATTGGTAGCTTTATCTTACTAAAACTTATTGATAAAACGATTGGCTTACGTGTTGAATATGAAGACGAGCGCAAAGGCTTAGATCTCGTCTTGCATGGAGAACGAGTTGAATAATACAAAGTGCGGTCAACTTTTTTAGTGTTTGAGCATTTCAAAAAATCCACAGAAAATCAACTGTGGATTTTTTATGAAAAATCATTCATTTCTATCATCATATTATTACATATTAGCGTTTAACTATCTTTCAATAAAACGCGATGATAATCTTATTTTGTCTACTATGTCTTATTTCAGGCAATAAAAAAGCTCGCCATTCAGCGAGCTTTATATGTATAAATTAGTTATTATTCCGCAGCTGCTTCAGCAACTTCAGGACGATCAACTAACTCAATGTAAGCCATTGGTGCGTTGTCACCTGCACGGAAACCACATTTTAAGATACGGGTGTAACCACCTGCACGTTGAGCAAAACGTGGACCTAATTCATTGAATAATTTAGCAACTGTTTCAATGTTGCGAGTACGAGCGAATGCTAAACGGCGGTTAGCTACGCTATCAGTTTTTGCTAATGTAATTAACGGTTCAACTACACGGCGTAATTCTTTCGCTTTTGGCAATGTAGTCTTGATGATTTCATGACTAATTAAAGAACTTGCCATATTACGGAACATCGCTTGGCGATGACTGCTATTACGGTTTAGTTGACGACCACTCTTACGATGGCGCATGATCTTATCCTTCTCAGAAAAATCTTAACCTATTGACCACTATTCATCAGCAATACTTGCCGGTGGCCAATTATCAAGGCGCATACCTAATGATAGGCCGCGTGAAGCAAGTACATCCTTAATTTCAGTAAGAGATTTCTTACCAAGGTTAGGCGTTTTTAATAACTCAACTTCAGTACGCTGTACCAAATCACCGATATAATGAATTGTTTCTGCTTTCAAACAGTTAGCAGAACGAACTGTCAACTCTAAGTCATCAACAGGACGGAGTAAAATCGGATCAAATTCCGGTTTCTCTTCCTTAACTTCTGGTTGACGAACATCACGCAAATCAACGAATGCATCAAGCTGTTCTGCTAAAATTGTTGCTGCACGGCGAATTGCTTCTTCTGGATCAATAGTGCCATTTGTTTCTAACTCAATAACTAATTTATCTAAGTCAGTACGCTGTTCAACACGTGCTGCTTCTACATTATAAGCAATACGATCTACTGGGCTATAACAAGCATCTACTAATAGACGACCAATTGGACGTTCTTCATCCTGTGTATGTGCACGAGCTGATGCAGGCACATAACCACGACCACGTTGAACACGAATACGCATATTAATTGATGCATTTTCATCCGTTAAGTGGCAAAGTACGTGATCAGGATTCACGATTTCAACATCACCATCATGAGTAATGTCTGCTGCAACAACAGGGCCAATTCCAGATTTGTTTAGTGTCAGAAAGACATCGTCTTTATTCTGAACTTTTACCGCTAGGCCTTTTAAGTTTAAGAGCACTTCAAGGATATCTTCTTGAACACCTTCTTTACTACTATACTCATGCAATACACCTTCAATTTCCACTTCAGTTACAGCACAACCTGGCATTGAAGATAGAAGAATACGGCGTAATGCATTTCCTAGAGTATGGCCAAAACCACGCTCTAACGGTTCTAAGATCACTTTAGCATGAGTTGAACTAATTTGCTCAATATCAACTAAGTGTGGCTTTAAAAATTCTGTAACAGAACCCTGCATTTTATCCTCTCTTTGCTTCTAAGCTTTAACTATTATTTAGAATAAAGCTCAACGATCAGATGTTCGTTAATGTCTGCTGATAAGTCAGAACGTTCAGGAACACGTTTGAACACACCTTCCATTTTAGCAGTATCAACTTCTAACCAAGTTGGTTTTTCTTTTTGTTCTGCTAATTCCAATGATGCTTTGATACGTGCTTGTTTTTTAGATTTTTCACGCACAGCGATCACATCATCAACTGAAACTTGGAAAGATGGGATATTAACAACACGACCATTTACAACGATCGCTTTGTGGCTCACTAATTGGCGAGCTTCCGCACGAGTCGCAGCAAATCCCATACGATATACAACGTTATCTAAACGACCTTCAAGTAACACTAACAAGTTTTCACCTGTGTTACCTTTTAAACGGTTCGCTTCTTTATAATAGTTGCGGAATTGACGTTCTAAAATACCGTAGATACGGCGAACTTTTTGTTTTTCACGTAACTGACTACCGTAGTCAGATAAACGTGGTTTGCGAGCACCGTGTTGACCTGGTGCTGTATCAATTTTACATTTAGAATCGATAGCACGCACGCCTGATTTAAGGAATAAATCAGTGCCTTCACGACGGCTTAGCTTGAGTTTTGGACCCAAATATCTTGCCATTTTCTTTCTCCAATAATCCTAACGTCTGATTAAACGCGACGTTTTTTCGGTGGACGACAACCGTTATGTGGAATCGGAGTCACGTCAGTAATATTCGTGATACGGAAACCCGCTGCATTTAATGCACGAATTGTTGATTCACGACCTGGACCCGGACCTTTAACCATAACTTCCAAGTTCTTCAAACCGAACTCTTTAACCATTTCAGCACAGCGCTCTGCAGCTACTTGCGCAGCAAATGGAGTTGATTTACGAGAACCGCGGAAACCTGAACCACCTGCAGTAGCCCATGCAAGAGCGTTACCTTGACGGTCAGTAATAGTCACGATTGTATTGTTGAAAGATGCGTGAATATGCGCTACGCCATCTACAACTTGTTTTTTTACACGTTTACGTGCACGAACTGGTGTTTTAGCCATTAATATTTACCCCGACTATTTTTTGATCGGCTTACGAGGACCCTTACGGGTACGCGCGTTAGTTTTAGTACGTTGACCACGTACCGGTAAACTACGACGATGACGTAAACCACGGTAACAACCAAGGTCTAAAAGACGTTTGATGTTAAGTGTTACTTCACGACGTAAATCACCTTCAACGGTAAATTTACCAACTTCGTCACGCAGTTTTTCAATCTGCTCTTCAGACAATTCGCTGATCTTAACGCTTTCAGCAATACCTGTTGCAGCACAAATAGCTTGTGCGCGAGTTTTGCCGATACCGTAAATTGCTGTTAAAGCGATTACAGTGTGTTTGTGATCAGGAATGTTAATGCCTGCAATACGGGCCACTATGCACTCCTATTGTTAATTAATTTGACATACTGATCTTGAAAAGCCCGTTTTCAGGATACTCAAACAGTATGTCAAGGATGTAAATGAGCTGAGCATTATATATGCTCAGCCTGTTCTTTGCAAGAAAATATTATCTATTAACCTTGACGCTGTTTATGTTTAGGATCGCTGCACAATACACGTACAACACCTTCACGTTTTACAATTTTACAGTTACGACAAATTTTCTTTACGGAAGCACGAACTTTCATTGCTTATCCCTATTATCTAAAGGACAATTACTGTCCAAAACCTTTAAGGTTTGCTCTTTTCAAAGCAGATTCATATTTTGTCGACATTAAGTGACTCTGAACCTGTGCGATGAAATCCATAATTACCATTACGATAATGAGCAAAGATGTACCACCAAAATAAAATTGTACATTCCAAGCTGACATCATAATGTAAGGAACCAAACATACGAATACAACATATAGACCGCCAATTAATGTTAAGCGAGCCATAATTTTATCAATATAACGTGATGTTTGTTCACCTGGTCTAATTCCGGGTATGAATGCGCCAGATTTTTTCAAATTATCGGCTGTATCACGTGGATTAAATTGCATTGCAGCATAGAAGAAACTAAAGAACATGATTGCAGCGGCATACACGATTAAATAAATCGGCTGGCCTGGCTGCAACATCATCGCAAAATTAGTTAACCATTCAAAACTAGCACTCTCACCAAACCATGAACTGATTGTTGCAGGAAATAAAATAATGCTTGAAGCAAAAATTGCTGGCATTACACCTGACATATTCACTTTTAATGGTAAATGAGTTGAATGTCCACCTAAAATTTGACGACCTTGTTGACGTTTAGCATATTCGACTTTAATACGGCGTTGTCCACGTTCTACGTAAACAACAAAATAAAGTACTGCGAATACAATTACGGCAATCAATAAAAGAACTAATGGGTGCATCTGCCCTTGACGAGCTTGCTCAATCGTATGTCCAATAGCAGCAGGTAAACCTGCAACAATCCCTGCAAAGATAATAATCGAAATACCATTTCCAATACCACGTTCAGTAATTTGTTCACCCAACCACATTAAAAACATGGTTCCAGTAACCAAACTGATCACAGCTGTGAAGTAGAAAGCAAAACCTATATTAGGTACAAGTCCAGGTATCATGCTAGGTAAACCTGTTGCGATACCAATTGCTTGTAGTGTCGCCAAAGCCAATGTCGTATAACGAGTATATTTACTCATTTTACGGCGACCTGACTCACCTTCTTTTTTTAACTCAGCTAATGCTGGATAAACTGTCGCAAGTAATTGAATAATAATCGATGCCGAAATATACGGCATAATACCTAATGCAAAAATAGATGCTCGGCTTAATGCACCACCAGAAAACATGTTTAACATATCTATGATGGTGCCTTTTTGCTGTTCTAGCGATTGAGCTAGCACGGCCGCATCAATACCAGGAACCGGAATAAAAGAACCAATACGGAAAACGATCAGTGCACCTAATACAAAAAGTAATCTACTTTTAAGTTCACTACTACCGCTTTGAGTACTTCGACTTTGATAACCTGGTTGCTTAGCCATTTGTTAATTATTCCTCGATTGAACCGCCGGCAGCTTCGATAGCCGCTTTAGCACCTTTAGTTACGCCTAAACCACGAACAACTACTGCAGCTTTAACTTCACCTGCAAAAATCACTTTTGCAAATTGAATATCTTTAGTTAAAACATTAGCTGCTTTTAAGGTTTCTAAAGTTACTACATTACCTTCAACTTTAGTTAAATCACTCAAACGAACTTCTGCTGTTACTGCAGCTTTCATTGAAGTGAAACCAAATTTTGGTAAACGACGATATAAAGGCATTTGACCACCCTCGAAACCACGGCGAACTTTACCGCCTGTACGAGATTTTTGACCTTTATGACCACGGCCACCGGTTTTACCTAAACCAGAACCGATACCACGACCTAAACGCTTAGCACTGTGCTTAGCACCTTCAGCCGGAGATAGAGTATTTAAACGCATTCTATTACTCCTCCACTTTAACCATGTATGAAACTTGGTTGATCATACCACGTACTGCTGGAGTATCAATTAACTCAACGGTATGATGCATATGGCGAAGACCAAGACCACGTAGAGTAGCTTTATGCTTCGGTAAACGAGCGATAGAGCTACGAACTTGTGTTACTTTAATAGTTTTAGCCATTATCAATTACCCCAAAATTTCATCAACAGTTTTACCACGTTTCGCAGCTACCATTTCTGGTGATTTCATATTTGCTAATGCATCGATTGTTGCACGAACAACGTTAATTGGGTTAGTTGAACCGTATGCTTTAGAAAGAACGTTGTGTACACCTGCAACTTCTAATACTGCACGCATTGCACCACCTGCGATGATACCTGTACCTTCGCTAGCCGGTTGCATAAATACGCGAGAACCAGTGTGAACACCTTTAACAGGGTGTTGTAATGTACCTTCATTTAAAGCTACGTTGATCATATTACGACGTGCTTTTTCCATTGCTTTTTGGATTGCTGCCGGAACTTCGCGTGCTTTACCATAACCAAAACCTACGCGACCATTACCATCACCCACTACAGTTAATGCAGTGAAGCTCATGATACGACCACCTTTAACAGTTTTAGAAACACGGTTTACCGCGATTAGCTTCTCTTGCAGTTCACCAGCTTGTTTTTCGATGTTTGACATCTCAATTTCCTCTATTAGAACTGTAGACCAGCTTCACGAGCAGCGTCCGCTAAACTTTGGACACGACCATGATATTTAAAACCAGAACGATCGAAAGCAACGTCTTTAACGCCTTTCGCTAATGCGCGCTCAGCAACGATTTTACCTACTACTGCTGCGGCATCTTTGTTACCGGTATATTTAACTTGCTCACTGATTGCTTTTTCTACTGTAGAAGCAGCGGCAAGCACTTCTGAACCGTTTGGTGCAATCACTTGTGCATAAATGTGACGCGGAGTGCGGTGAACAACTAAACGAGTTGCACCTTGTTCACGCATCATATGACGAGCACGAGCTGCACGACGGATACGAGCTGATTTCTTATCCATAGTGTTACCTTAATTATTTTTTCTTCGCTTCTTTAGTACGAACAACTTCATCAGCATAACGAACACCTTTACCTTTATAAGGTTCAGGTTTACGATACGCACGAATATCTGCTGCTACTTGACCGATTAATTGTTTGTCAGCACCTTTCAACACGATTTCGGTTTGAGATGGACATTCTGCAGTAATACCTGCCGGTAAAGTATGTTCAACAGGGTGAGAGAAACCTAAGCTTAAGCCAACTACGTTGCCTTTAACTTGTGCACGGTAACCAACACCTACAAGTTGTAATTTTTTGGTGAAGCCTTCAGTAACACCGATAACCATTGCATTTACTAATGCACGTGCAGTACCAGCTTGTGCATCCGCACCTACGATACCTTCACGTGGTGCAAAAGTTAACGCACCATTATCTTGTTTAACTTCGACTGAGCTGTGAATGTCACGAGATAACTCGCCATTCTTACCTTTCACTGTTAATAGCTGACCGTTGAGTTTAACTTCAACACCGGCAGGAATATTAACAGGTGCTTTAGCAACACGAGACATTTTCCTACCTCTCTATTAAGCTACATAACAGATGATTTCGCCGCCTAAACCCGCTTGGCGAGCAGCACGGTCAGTCATCACACCTTTAGATGTAGAAACAACAGCCACACCTAAACCACCCATAACTTTTGGTAATTCGTCTTTACGTTTGTAAATACGAAGACCAGGGCGGCTTACACGTTGAATGCTTTCTACAACCGGTTTGCCTTGGAAATATTTTAAAGTAATTTCCAATTCAGGTTTTGCACCTTCTAAAACTTTAACGCTTTCGATATAACCTTCAGCAGCTAATACGTTGGCAATTGCCACTTTTAGCTTGGAAGAAGGCATACTGATCGCAACTTTATTCGCAGCTTGACCGTTACGAATACGGGTCAACATATCTGCGATTGGATCTTGCATACTCATTGTATTTTATTCTCCGATTCCAAAATAAAGTGGTAAATTACCAACTTGCTTTTTTAAGACCTGGGATTTCGCCACGCATTGCTGCTTCGCGAACCTTGATACGGCTTAAACCAAACTTACGAAGAACGCCGTGTGGACGTCCGGTTTGGCGGCAACGGTTACGTTGACGGCTTGGGCTTGCATCACGCGGTAAAGATTGTAATTTTAATACCGCACTCCAACGATCTTCATCAGAAGAATTAACATCAGAGATGATTTTTTTCAATTCCATACGTTTAGCATAGAATTTCTCAGCCAATTTAACGCGTTTTACATCGCGTGCTTTCATTGATTGTTTAGCCATTGTAACCTGCCTTATTTACGGAATGGGAAATTAAAGGCAGCAAGTAGTGCTTGACCTTCTTCATCATTCTTAGCTGTAGTGGTAATAGTAATATCTAAACCACGTACACGATCTACTTTATCGTAGTCGATTTCAGGGAAGATGATTTGTTCACGCACACCCATGCTGTAGTTACCACGACCATCAAATGATTTCGCGCTTAAACCGCGGAAGTCACGAATACGTGGAACAGCAATTGTAATTAAACGTTCAAAGAACTCCCACATACGCTCACCGCGTAGTGTTACTTTACAACCGATTGGATATCCCTGACGGATTTTAAAGCCAGCAACAGATTTGCGTGCTTTTGTAATTAAAGGTTTTTGACCGCTGATTGCTGCTAGATCTGCTACTGCATTATCTAGAAGTTTTTTGTCGGTCAACGCTTCACCCACACCCATATTCAGGGTAATCTTTTCGATTCGTGGGACTTGCATGACAGATGCGTAGTTGAATTTGTTTTTTAATTCATTAACTACTTGATCTCTGTAGTAATCATGCAGTTTCGCCATCGCATTACTCCAGTTTGTTAAATAATTTCATTATTAGATTTGAAGAAACGTACTTTTTTGCCGTCTTCGAATCTAAAACCTACACGGTCAGCTTTATTTGTTTTAGGGTTGAAAATTGCTACGTTTGACGCATCAATCGGAGCTTCTTTCTTCACTAAACCACCTTCTTTACCTAAAGCAGGTACCGGTTTTTCGTGTTTAGTGATGATTTTTACACCTTCAACAATCACTTTACCATTTGGTAACACTTGAGTTACCTTGCCGCGCTTGCCTTTGTCTTTACCAGCAAGTACGATTACTTCGTCATTTTGACGGATTTTAGCAGCCATTACGTTCTCCTTATAGTACTTCTGGAGCTAAAGAAATGATCTTCATGAATTTCTCAGAACGAAGTTCACGAGTCACAGGTCCAAAAATACGAGTACCGATAGGTTGCTCAGTGTTATTGTTTAAAATTACACAAGCATTGCCATCGAAACGAATAACTGAGCCATCTGGGCGACGAACACCCTTCTTGGTGCGCACAACAACTGCTTTTAACACATCACCTTTTTTCACTTTACCGCGTGGAATTGCTTCTTTTACAGTAATTTTGATGATATCGCCAATTGCAGCGTAACGACGGTGCGATCCACCTAGAACCTTGATACACATTACACTGCGAGCGCCTGAGTTATCAGCAACATCCAGCATAGTCTGTTCTTGGATCATATTAGTGCTCCGTTAATTAAATAAAACACCCTTTCGGGACTACTTACCCAATGTAAGCAGTTCGCGGATTCTAGCAAATAGAAATACTTAAATCAACAAATAATTTATCATTGTTACATTTCAATAAAAACCTACTTTCTCTATTGAAAATTCTATCGGGATTCAAAATAAACTTCAGTTTGAATTGCTCAATGTATTGTAAAAATCAACACTTGAGATTTTAATGAAAGTAAGAGATTAGACAAATCTCACTCAAACCAAACCAAACTTGCCATGCGTCCTGTTTTGCCGTCTCGGCGGTAGGAAAAAAATTGGTCTTTTTCTGTATAAGTGCAGCGATCGCCGCCTGATATTTGAGTAATGCCTAGGTTATTTAAGCGTTGTGTGGCTAATTGGTAGAGATTAGCTAAATATTTACCTTCAGACGTTGAATCGGGGCTAAATGCCTGTTCGGCTTGTTTATCCCAAGCCATAAATTGTTCTACAACTTCTCGCCCAACCTGAAATGCTGTTGGACCAATAGCAGCCCCAAACCAGGCAACAATCTCATTGCGTGGACATTGAAATTTCGCCACGGTTTCTTCCAATATGCCATCACAAAGCCCACGCCAACCTGCATGCGCTGCCGCTACTTCGTTGCCTTTTTTGGATGCCAAGAGCACAGGTAAACAATCCGCTGTCATCACTACGCAAACTTGGTTGGGTTGATTGGTATAGGCTGCGTCTGCATTCAAATTATCTTCGTGATAAGGCAAGGTCAATACGCGCGTGCTGTGGGTTTGCGTTAAGAACAGTGGCTCATTGGGTAAAGCAAAACGTGCAACTAACAAATCTCGGTTATTTTTCACCGCGCTTGGATCATCTCCTACGTGATCGCCTAAATTTAGGCTATTAAAAGGCGGTAGGCTGACACCGCCCGTGCGCGTGGTCATCAGTGCTTTTACATTATTAGGTACGTGCCAGTCTGGATAAAGTGCGGTCATTTTTTCTCTTTTTTATAATGTTTGCTTATCTAAACCTTTATAGGCAGCTAAAGCAATGACTAAGGTTTGTGCCAGCGTCATGGTTGAACATTGTGAACGGAAACCCTTGATTTGTGCTTCTTTGATAATAAAAGACACGTCACTAAATGTTACCAAGGGGCTAATTTGGCTGTCAGTAATAGCAATTTGCTTAACGCCTTTTTGCGCCGTGATATTCATAATTTCTGATGTTTCTTGCGCATAAGGGGAAAAACTAATCGCTACGACAACATCCCCTTCTTTAACACGATTGAGTTGCTCTGAAAACATTCCACCCAAGCCATTAATCAGATAGGAATTACAATCAATATGGTGCAATGCATAATCTAAATAACAAGCAATACTAAATGAACGTTTCAGCCCGACAATAAAAATATTATTTGCCTCATTTAAAATTTTGACCGCACTTTCAAGCTGTTCTTTTGAAGTTTGATTCACTAATTGTTTTAAAGCTTGACTGTTGGCTTGACCAAAGATAGCCAAAATATCCGCCGCGGAGTGTTCGCTATAGCTACCGGATTCTAATTGTTGAAAATATTGGAAACGTTCGCTGTAATTCGTGGTGTTTTCCATTAGGTTTTTACGAAAAACCTGTTTCATTTCATTAAATCCACTAAACCCAAAAGCATTCGCAAAACGAATAAGGGTGGATGGCGGAACATTTGCGCGTTCAGCAATAGTTGCCACAGTATCAAACACCACACTATGATTATTATCTAATACATATTTTGCTACTTGCTTTAGGCGTTTACTTAAACTGCCATACCGTAACTGAATTTCTTGTTGTAAATTCGTTAATTGAGATGAATTATTCATAATTAGGTCTATTTATCTATTAAAAACAACTATCTTGCAGTTAAAATCGACAAAAAGGGATTTCTTCCGGCGCAAAGTGTATCACTCTTAACGACTAGATGAAATCCCTTATTTCAATTAGGCTACTAATTAGAACGTTGTTTCCATAAGCTAATCAAACGGCGATAACGTGCTGATACAGCTTCAACTAACTGTTGATCATCTAGTTTTCCTGCCAACCAATCTGCTGAAGGTTGTCCGAAGATAGTACGACCTACCGCAAAGCCTCTAACTAATGGTGCATTGGCTGATGCCTTAAAGACTTTTTCAAAGGTTTCTTCCGGTGCATCTAAACCAAGAATCAAAATACCGCGGCAATATGGGTCGTTGGCGTGAATAATTGCGCTTATATCTTCCCATGCTTTTGCTGAAACGCCTGGTAATTTCCACCAATCCGGTTTAATGCCAAGCTCATAGAAATAAGCAAGCATCTCTGCATAATAAGCTTCGTTTTGTTCCATATCCGCCGGCAGAATCAACTCAAGTAATAATTCATGCCCTGTACGACAACAAGCTTGATAAACTTCTTTGAGCTTACGATCCTGCAACGCTTTCATCTCAGCATTATCTTTAGGGTGATAGAATGCGAGACATTTCACCACATGTTCTAATGGCCAAGACGCCAGTTGTGAGCCTAAATCACCATGTTCCAGATTAAGTGGACGAGAAGAAGGTTCTTCAATTGGGCGACCAATCCACCATTTTTTCCCTGTAATGGCATTTAACGCATTTTGACCAAATGTGGTATCAGCAAGAATGCCTGCATGCCCCTCATAAATGCCTTCTTCTTTCGCTGTTTGCTCTGCGGCTTTTAACAATAAGTTTTTTAATTTTGGAATTCGGTTAATATCCGCACCGCACTTATTCGCCATATCAACGAGTTGTTTGCGATGATCAAAGGCGAAAATACATAAATCGTCCCATTCTTTAACTTTGCGTGTGGTGACACGATGCAAATGATTGAGGGTTTCATCTAAATCTGGACGTGGTACAGATTCTGCACGCACAAGATAATTATCTAATTCCACTTTCGTTGGCATTGCTGGTGAACAACCGTGACGAGAAACCACTAACGCACCGCAAGCATTGGCATAACGACAAGCTTGTTCCCAGCCTTCGTTATTTAAATAACCACGAATTAGACCTGACATAAAGGCATCACCTGCACCGAGCACATTTAATACTTCAACGCGTACACCATACACATTGATACCACCATCTAAATCATCAGGAATGTCTTTGCCTTCCACGAAAACGGAACAACCTAGCGCACCACGTTTACAAACAAGTGTCGCTTGACTGACTTTTCTCACATTTTTAAGTGCGGTCAAGGTATCAGTCGATCCACCTGCAATATGGAACTCTTCTTCCGTTCCGACTAACACATCAAAATGGTGCAATACTTCTTGTAAGGATTTGGTCACCGCTTTGGAATCAATAAAACGCGTTTCGCCATCACCAAGGGAGGTTAATCCCCATAAGACTGGACGATAGTCAATATCTAGCAAGCGTTTAACATTATTGCGACCGGCATATTCTAATGCAGTTAGCACAGCTTCTCTGGTTTTTGGATGAGACAAATGTGTTCCTGTAATCGCCAAAGCACGGGCGGAAGCAATATATTCTTCCGTAAAATCATCTTTAGTAATGGCCATATCCGCACAATTATCGCGATAAAAGATAAGTGGGAAAGTATCTTGGTCTTTAATGCCGAGAATCACAAGTGCGGTTAAACGCTCTTTATCCGTGATCAAATGACTCGTATCTACACCAACACGTTCTAATTCTTCACGTAAGAAGCGTCCCATATGTTCATCACCAACGCGCGCTAACATTGAAGATTTCACACCTTGCACCGCTGTACCATAAGCCACATTTCCGGATGAACCACCAAGATATTTAGAGAAAGTTGCAACATCTTCTAGTCGAGAACCTATTTGTTGTGCATATAAATCAACAGCTACACGACCTAAGCAAATGAGATCTAAAGTTTTTTCAGTTTTCATAATCAAATTCCTCTAAGAATAGACGGGTTGTTTTCTACGTTGTTCAAGTTTACTTAACATTAAAGGTTCCATCTTCTCTAAAGAAACACCTTTTGTTTCAGGAACATAACGAATTAAGAAAATAAATCCAATGACACAGCATCCTGCAAAAATCCACATTGGGAATGCACCATGGAATTGCTCGAGTAAATATGGGTTTTCATTCATCATTGGGAAACTTTGTGACACAACAAAGTTGAAAATCCAGTTAAATGAGACAGCTATGGCTAATCCTTGCGCCCGTAAGTAATTTGGGAAAATCTCTCCAATAAGTACCCACATTCCCACGCCCCAAGAGAAAGCATAGAAAATCATAAAGAAAATCATCCCTACTAAGGCAAGATAACCTGTATTTTGGGTGTACATTGCATAAGAAGTTAACAACAATCCCAATGCAGCACCAATCGCCCCTGTTTTCATTAACGGTAAACGCCCTAATTTATCAAAGAGAATGGCGCCAATACCTATACCGACTAACTGTGCGACACCAATCCAAATGGTTTGGAACATAGCTTCTTCAATACTACCTGTAATAGTTTTTAATACGGTTGGTGCATAGTACATCATCACATTCACACCACTTAATTGTTGGAACGTGGCCAAAGCACAAGCAACGATAATGATGAAAATAGCTCCTGGACGCTTAAAATCTACTTTCTGTTTACTCACCTGACCTGCTTCATTCACCATAGATGCTTTGATTTCCGCCAAAAGATTTTTAGCATGCTCTGGATTGGATATTTTAGATAATGTTGCTAACGCCAAATCATCACGCCCACGCATAGCATCCCAACGAGGTGATTCAGGAATAAATCCAACCACTAAGCAGAATAAAAGACATGGAATCACTTCAGAACCAATCATATAACGCCAACCCACATCAACGAGCCAAGCTTCTGTCATACCTTGGGCAATCTTGTAATTCACATAGAAAATAACGATTTGCCCAAAAACCAAGGCAAAATTATTCATTGCAGAAGCTGTACCACGATAATCTTTTGGGGCAACTTCTGCAATATACATAGGCGAAATGGCTGCCGCTAACCCTACTGCTACACCACCAACCATTCGATAAACAATAAACCAGAAGAAACTCTCAACAACGGCAGAGCCAATAGCACTAATGGTAAAAAGTAATGCAGCAATGATTAATGTTTTTTTACGACCAATTTTGCGTGCCATTTCTCCCGAACAAAGAGAACCAATAACACAACCAATTACCACATTTGATACGGCCCATCCCGTTTCAGCAGGCGATAATTGGAAATAAATTTTTAATGCATCAATAGCACCTGAAATAACAGATGTATCGTAACCAAATAAGAGTCCGCCCAATGAAGCAACGGCACAAATACGAATAATATAAGGTAAATTATGCTTTTTCTGCGGTCTAAACGCGATACTGTTCATAATGAAATCCTCAATGAAATTATGATATCTAAGTGAGGATAATTTGAAATATATATTTCAAAAAGTCAAATAGTAAAATTAATTTTTGAGACATAGATCGCAAAATTTGTTTATTTAACTAAAATAATAGCCATAGTATTCATTAAAATCTCCTCTAAAATAGAGAGGAGGATTTTTTTAATCCTCTTTATTTGCAGACGAAAATCAACAAAAAGTGTGATCTGTATCTAATATTTAGAAAAAAAATTTCATAAATATTGAATTTGGAATATTTAAGTGTTCTACTAAGGACGCATTTGAAAGTATTACGAGTTCTAGGCTTAGTTAATAGGAGGTACTCATGAAAACCACGAGACTCACAGTTGCACAAGCTTTAGTGAGATTTCTAGATAATCAGTACATAGAATTTGATGGCAAAGAAATTAAATTTGTCGAAGGTATTTTCGCTATTTTTGGACACGGCAATGTGCTTGGTTTAGGGCAAGCATTAGAGCAAGACAGTGGGGATTTAATTGTTCGCCAAGGTCGTAATGAACAAGGTATGGCGCACGTAGCAATAGGATTTGCAAAACAAAAATTACGTAAACAAATTATAGCATGTACTTCTTCTGTCGGACCAGGCGCGGCCAACATGATCACCGCAGCTGCTACTGCGACAGCTAACCGTATTCCACTTCTCTTATTACCCGGTGATGTTTTTGCTACTCGTCAACCAGATCCTGTATTACAGCAAATTGAACAATCTCATAACCTTAGCATCAGCACAAATGATGCTTTCAAAGCGGTGAGTAAATACTGGGATCGCGTTAACCGCCCTGAGCAACTAATGACCGCTTGTATTAACGCGATGCGTGTATTAACCGATCCTGCGGAAACAGGGGCAGTCACCCTTGCATTACCACAAGATGTCCAAGGGGAGGCCTATGATTTCCCTGAATATTTCCTACAAAAACGCGTGCATCGTATTGAACGCACACCTCCAACACAAGCGATGTTGCAAGACGCATTAAAATTAATCCAAAGCAAGAAAAAACCATTAATTGTGTGTGGCGGTGGTGTACGTTATTCCGAAGCTGCCGAGCAATTAAAAGCCTTTGCTGAAGCTTTCGATATTCCGTTTGCCGAAACGCAAGCAGGTAAAAGTGCGGTGGTTTCTGACTACTATTTGAATGTCGGTGGTGTAGGTGAAACAGGTTGCTTAAGTGCAAATTTATTAGCCAAAGAAGCCGACTTAGTTATTGGTGTGGGTACACGCTATACCGACTTCACTACATCATCAAAATGGATTTTCCAAAACCCTGAAGTGGACTTCTTAAATATCAATATCGCACGTTTTGATGCCTATAAATTAGATGGTGTACAAGTCACCGCAGATGCAAAAGAAACGCTCGAAAAATTGACCGCACTTTTACAACCAACAGGTTACAAAGCGCAATGGGGGAATCAAATTGCGGAAGCAAAAGCGAAATTTGCAGAAGAATTACACCGTATTTACCACATTACTTATAACGGCGAAAAAGATTTCGTCCCTGAAGTGAATGATGCTTTAGATTGTGAAAAAGTCTTTGCGGAATTTACCCAAATCACAGGTTCTCGCTTAACTCAAAGTCGCGTATTGGGCATTTTAAATGAAACCTTAGGGGAAAACGATATTATCGTAGGCGCGGCAGGCAGCTTACCGGGCGACTTACAACGCGCTTGGCAATCTAAAGGGGTGGATACTTATCATCTTGAATACGGTTATTCTTGTATGGGTTATGAAGTGGCGGCGTCTTTAGGGGCAAAAATTGCTCAACCACATCGGGAAGTGTACACCCTACTCGGTGATGGTTCTTATATGATGCTCCATTCCGAACTGGTGACGTCAATCCAAGAAGGCAAAAAAATTAATGTGGTGTTATTCGATAATATGACCAATGGTTGTATCAATAACCTTGAAATTGGACATGGAATGGACACCTTTGGTACGGAATTCCGCTTCAGAAATTCAGCCACAAACCAACTTGATGGTGGATTTATTCCTGTTGATTTTGCAATGAATGCCGCCTCTTATGGCTGTAAAACCTATAAAGTCACCAACGAAGAGGAATTACGTGCTGCCCTTGCTGACGCGGCAAAACAAACCGTATCCACCTTAATTGATGTGAAAGTGTTACCGAAAACCATGATCCACAGTTATGGTAGCTGGTGGCACGTTGGTGTAGCTGAAGTCTCAAGCAAAGAGACAATCCAACAAGCTTACCAAAATGCGGTGAAACATATTGATGAAGCAAGACGTTATTAATTAATCAGCGTACGGACATCCGCGTATGTTCGTACGGAAATCAAATATTTACCCTTGAACAAGGAGATAGCATGAAAGCGGAAAACGTAAAATTAGGTATTGCCCCAATTGGTTGGACAAATGATGATTTACCGGAAATTGGTAAAGAAAATACCTTTGAACAATGCGTCAGTGAAATGGCATTAGCGGGCTTCACAGGGAGTGAAGTGGGCAGTAAATATCCTAGAGATACCAACGTATTAAAACAAAAACTGGCATTACGCGGTATTCAAATTTGCAATGCTTGGTTTAGTACTTTCTTTGTGGATGGTAAAAAAGAAGAAACCATTCAAGGCTTTATTGAGCATATGAATTTCTTACATGAAATGGGCGCAAAAGTCATTGGTTGTTCAGAACAAAGCCGCAGTATTCAAGGGCAGAAAAAAGCGATTTTCAAAGAAAAAACCGTCTTCACTGAAGCAGAATGGCAATTATTAGCGGAAGGCTATAATGAACTGGCTAAAATCGCAGCAGAAAAAGGCATGAAAGTTTGCTTGCATCACCATATGGGTACCGGTATTCAAACCCCAGCGGAAATTGATAAATATATGGAAATCACCAATGACGATGTCGGTTTATTATTCGACTCAGGTCATATCTATTATTCAGAAGGTAGCCAACAAGCGATGCTTGATGTATTAGCAAAATATGTCGATCGTATTTTCCATGTCCATTTGAAAGATGTGCGTGATGACGTGGTTGCCGAAGTGAAAGCGAAAGATCTCAGCTTCTTAGAAGGCGTGGTAAAAGGGACATTTACCGTTCCCGGCGATGGTGTCATCGATTTCCGTCCTATTTTTGAAATTTTAGACAAACACAACTACAAAGGCTGGATGGTTGTAGAAGCAGAACAAGACCCTGCCATTGCGAACCCATTAGAGTACGCCATTAAAGGTCGTCAATATATTCGTGAAGTGGCTGGAATTTAATCGAGAGGAATAAAGAAATGATTAAAGTAGGTATTATCGGAGCAGGTCGTATTGGTCGTGTTCACTCAGAAAGTATTACTAAATATGTTAAAGGCGCAGAAATCAAAGCCATTTCAGATGTGCGTGTCACTGATGAATTAAAAGAATGGGCAAAAGGCATGGGTATTCCCTATGTTTATGAAGATTACAATCAAATTCTTCAAGATCCTGAAATTGATGCGGTATTAGTTTGCTCATCTACAAACACGCACGCCCCCATTTCTATTGCCGCAGCTCGCGCAGGCAAACACGTTTTCTGTGAAAAACCGGTGGATCCTGATAAAGATAAAATTCGTGAAGTATTAGCCGAAGTGGAAAAAGCAGGCGTTAAATTCCAAGTGGGATTCAACCGCCGTTTTGACCATAACTTTAAAGCGATTAAAGATCGCGTAGTCGCTGGCGATATTGGCGAACCGCATTTAATTCGTGTGACATCACGCGACCCTGACGCGCCACCAATCGAATACGTCAAAGTATCAGGCGGTTTATTCTTTGATATGACTATCCACGATTTCGATATGATTCGTTATTTATCAGGTAGCGAAGTTACCGAAGTTTATGCAGCAGGCGGCGTTTTAGTTAATCCTGAAATTGGCAAAGCGGGCGATATTGATACCGCAGTGATTACCTTGAAACTCGCCAATGGTGCTATCGGTGTCATTGATAATAGCCGTAAAGCCGTTTATGGTTATGACCAACGTGCGGAAGTATTTGGCTCAAAAGGCGCGGTTCAAACGAAAAATGATACAGATTCCACCGCAGTTTACTCTTGTGAAGCAGGTGTGATTGCAGAAAAACCAAAATACTTCTTCTTAGAACGTTATATGCAATCCTTTGCCAGCGAAATCTCTTGCTTTGTAGATTCCGTGGTCAACGACAAACCAACGCTTGTCAATGGCAATGATGGCTTACAACCTGTATTAATTGCATTAGCGGCGAAAAAATCATTGGAAGAAGGTCGCCCTGTGAAAATTAGCGAAGTAGCATAAATGCTAAAAAATACATAAACTTTATCACTGCACAAGACGATCGTTACGCTTGTCGAAACTTTCGTCTTGTGTAGCTATTTAATATTAGGAACGGTTATGACAAAACTGGCTCAATACTCACAAACTGCACTGCTTTCCTTTTTGGTTGCAGCCTGCGGTGGCGGTGACGGTTCTTCACCACCAACGCCAATTAATTCTGGTGTTTCCCAAGGGGATCAAAAAGAAAACAATGCCCCAGTCGTAGAAACACCTTCTCATGAAGCAGAGCAAAAGGATATTGCCCCAATTCTATTGCCAAAAGATGAACCAAACAGTTCTGAAGGAACATCGTTCCCTAGCACACCCATAAAACCATCGCTCCCACCCAAAAGTGAGAGTGCAAATGAAAACGAAAGTGCGGTGAATTTCCCCCCTGTTTTGCCGCCAATTTCACCCCAAAAAACAGAACAATATCCACCAACACTACCAACAGAAACGATTCCACCCGAAACCACTCAACCATCTCAACCGGATCCAACGCCTGAAATAGATCTGCCTAAAGAATCAACTTCCGAGCCGGTGACTGAGACGGAAACAAAACCAGAGCCGAAACCTGAATCTCCGATATTGGAACCTGTGCCAAAACCGGAACAGGAACCCAAACCACAACCAAAACCGCAACCTCAGCCGGAACCAAAACCGGAAAACCCTGTTGTGCCAATTGAAATACCGGATACGCCGAAGGAAACACCACAACCGCCGGAAAATACCGAACAGACACCACCCATAAATACCCCAAAACCTCAAATGGAAGCCTTGCGCCAAATGCCATCAATTGAGCAACATGATGAACATAAAATTCATAAGATTGCGGTAATTGATACGGATTTCCCTGCAAGTGGTGATGTTGATGGTACGTTTAAAGATGAAAAAGGCAACCGTCGTCTTTACGTTAATGAAGGATTATGGTGGCGACAAGCAAAAGGTGGCAGACATTCCCATGGCTCACAGGTTGCTGCGGTCATTGCAGTAAATAACAAAACGTCATTGATTTATGGTTATAGCACGGAATCTAACGGCTATACCAGCGTGACCAATCAACAGTTTGAGGAAGCCTATAATCAAGGTGCGCGTATTTTTAATAACTCTTACGGTAATACACCGTGGGAAAGTTTGGTAAAAGAAAAAGGTTGGAAAGGACTATTAGAAAATAACCCAATCAATAAGCAAATGGCTGAAATGGCGGCTAAGGACAGTATTTTTGTTTGGGCAGCAGGTAACGACGGCACAAAAACAAGCACGGGACAAGCCAATCACGCCACCAATGAGTCACATATTCCTGTCGTTTATGAAGAAGCCCGCCGTGGTTGGATAACGGTTGCCGCGGTAACGGGCAATCATAAAAGTGACTACTCTAGTCGCGTAGGTAACGCTGCGCAAAATTGGGGAATTGCAACCCAAGGAGATTGGATGGTTTTCGGTGATGTGCCTACTCAAGGTACTTCTTTCGCCGCACCGGCAGTTTCCGCCGCCGTAGCACGCGTATGGGAAAAATTCCCTTGGATGAGTAATCATTTAGTCACTCAAACTATTCTTTCCACTGCCAATCAATTAGGTACAGATCGTGTCACAGTTGAACCCAATGGCGATATTGGCTGGGGCGTGTTAAATGTTAATCGCGCCCTAAAAGGCCCTGCAAGATTTGATAAACGCCTGCTCATTTCCAGTGACAACGGCTTTGTGACAGCCAATTTCGGTTACCGCCATTATGCGGATAACGATCGACTCACTTGGAGCAATGATATTAGCGGTGATGCAGGGTTTAAAAAGCAAGGAACAGGAACGCTCTATTTTAGCGGCAAAAATACTTACACCGGCGACACCCACATTGAAGGCGGTGTATTAGGCATATCCAATGCTCTAACGGCATCCAATGTCACGGTGTTTGAGCAAGGCACTTTGTTGGCGGAAAACCCTGATAAGAAAGTGGACATCCAGCAAAATCTGACAAATAACGGTTCGGTTGAAATTTATGGGCAAGGTTTAACGGTCGGCAATTACACTGCTTCCGCCAATGCACGCACGATTATTGATATTCATACCGCTGTGTTAGACGTAAAAGGTACGGCAAATTTCAATGGTTCGCGCATTGTGGCGGATGTGGCAAAAGTCGATGAAGTACCGAAGCAACAAGAACAAACGCGCACCATTTTAACAGCGCAAACCTTAACGGGTTTCAATGGCGATTATCGTGTGTCTGACCATATTTACCCGTACATTGACGTGACAAGTATTGCACAAAAAGGAAATAACATTGAAGCAACCTACAAGCGCAACAGCACAGAATATGTATTGAAAAAAGCCAACGCCTTAACGCGAAGTGCGGTCAATACAGGACGCAATTTAGATCGTGTGTTAGATGAAGTGGCAACAACACCCAACAGCGCGCTGAAAGCTCAAGCTCTCGCAGTGTTGCATGCGCAACCACTTGCGGTTTCCCATACGGTAGAATCCCTTTCAGCAGAAATTTATGCTTCAACGCCCAATATTTTGCTCAATGCTCACCGCGCTTTTTCGCGCCAAATTGCGGATCAAGCCATGGAAAAATGGGATACGCAAGACAGCCATCTCTACGCAGCAACGGCTTACCGCCGCTATCACTTAGCACAAACAGGATACCGTAAAGGCGAAGTTAAAAGCGCACAAACCTATGTGGGTGCCGATAAAAAATGGGCAAATTTTGTGTTAGGTGCGGCGGTCTATGTTGATCGCAGTAACGCGGATTTTAGCGGTAGCATAGGAACAGCCAAAATCACACAAACCGGCGCGGCACTTTATGGCGCCTATAAAGGTGAACATGTCTACGCCTTAACAGAATTCAGCACCGCCCATAGTAAAAACCAAATTAAACGTAGCCTACAATTTCCTGATAAACAGCAATTGTTGAGAAATGACGTAAAATCACGCCTTTATGGCATTTACACCGAATTAGGCTACCGATTTAAAGGACAGCTCGCCCAGGGACAACATTGGGAAGTCGCGCCTTATCTTGCTTACCGCACAGACTGGTTGCATCAATCCGCCTTTGACGAAAAATCGCTCTTTGCGTTACGGGCAGATGCCGTTCACCATCGTCTGCCATCCTATGGCATGGGTTTACGCAGCGCATGGCATTGGGATAAATGGCGCTTGAAAGGCAGTATTGCGCATATGTATCAACATCGTAGCCATCGGTCATTCGATTTTGAAGGAAATTATATCGGTGCGCAAAGTGCGGTGAAAATTGAAGGGATTTCAGCACCAACTTCGCTCACCACCGCAAACTTAAACCTCAGCTATGCGGCGACCCATGCCCTAGACTTATTTGCAGGTTATGAATTGAGTCATCAAGCGGGCGGTGAAACAGGCAACGAGATTTCCTTGGGGTTAAGATTTCGTTTTTAAATAACGCTTGGGGTGAATTACATTTGCCCCAACAAGGTGAAAAGCCTATAATTTGCTTCAACTTAATTAACCTTATAATTTAAAGCAAATGATGAATTTAGTGGAATTTCACCAAAATATTGAACAGGTATGGGATAGCATTGAAGAACAATGTGATGAGCAAGGGGCGGATGTGGATTTTGAACGTCAAGGTTCCGTCTTTACCATTACCTTTGCGGATCGATCTCAAATTGTGATTAATAAGCAAGAAGCCATGCTGGAACTTTGGCTTGCCAGCCGTTTAGGCGGTTTGCATTTTGCGTGGAAAGAAAAGGATTGGGTGAACAGCCAAGGTGTACGTTTTTGGGATGCGTTAGCGCAAGCCTGCGCGGCGCATGGTGAACGCGTGGAATTCGCCTAAATGCCCCACACGTCCACAACACAATATACAGAATCAACGAAAAGTGCGGTGAAAATGACCGCACTTGATGCTTTGCACCAAGTTTTTGGTTATCACCAATTCCGCAAAGGGCAAGAAGAAGTGATTCAAGCCACCCTTTCCGGCAAAGACAGTCTGGTGGTGATGGCAACCGGTAACGGAAAATCCCTGTGTTATCAAATCCCCGCCCTTTGTTTTTCAGGGTTGACCTTGGTGATTTCGCCGCTGATTTCCTTAATGAAAGATCAGGTGGATCAACTGCTGGCCAACGGTATTGAAGCGGATTATCTCAATTCCACCCAAACCTACGAGCAGCAACAACAGGTGCAAAATAAAGCCATTTCAGGACAACTAAAATTGCTTTATCTTTCGCCTGAAAAAGCGATGACCAACAGCTTTTTTTCTTTTATTTCCCTATGTCAAGTGAGTTTTATCGCTATCGATGAAGCCCATTGTATTTCCCAATGGGGGCATGATTTTCGCCCTGAATATACCCAACTTGGTGGATTAAAATCCGCCTTTCCCAACGCGCCGATTATGGCATTAACCGCCACCGCGGACAGCACCACGCGCCAAGACATTTTACAAAATCTTCGCTTAAATCAACCGCACTTATACATTGGCAGTTTCGACCGCCCGAATATTCGTTATACCTTGGTGGAAAAATTCAAACCGATGGAACAATTGTGCAACTTTGTTGCTGCCCAAAAAGGCAAAAGCGGCATTGTCTATTGTAATAGCCGCAACAAATCGGAAAAAGTCGCTGAAGCATTAAGAAAGCGCGGTATTTCTGCGGAACATTATCACGCGGGCATGGAATTTTCCGAACGAGAACGAGTTCAACGGGCTTTCCAACGCGACAATATTCAAGTGGTCGTCGCCACCATTGCTTTCGGCATGGGGATTAACAAATCCAATGTACGCTTTGTAGCTCACTTTGATTTATCGCGTAGCATTGAAGCTTACTATCAAGAAACCGGGCGAGCGGGGCGTGATGATTTGCCGGCGGAAGCGGTGCTATTTTATGAGCCGGCGGATTATGGTTGGTTATATAAAATTTTAATGGAAGAACCCGAAAGTCCACAGCGCGATATTAAACAGCATAAATTAGAAGCCATTGGTGAATTTGCCGAAAGTCAAACTTGCCGCCGTTTAGTGTTACTCAATTATTTCGGTGAAAATCGCCAAACGCCTTGCAACAACTGCGATATTTGTTTAGATCCGCCGAAAAAATATGACGGTTTAATTGATGCGCAAAAAATTCTTTCTACCATTTACCGCACTGGGCAACGTTTTGGGGTGCAATATATTATTGGCGTGTTGCGTGGATTGAATAACCAAAAAATTCGTGAGCATCAACACGATCAACTGAGCGTTTACGGCATTGGGAAAGACAAAAGCAAAGAATATTGGCAATCGGTTATTCGCCAACTGATTCATTTGGGGTTAATTCACCAAGTGATGAATGATGTGGGCGTGCAATTACAACTCACAGAAAGCGCGCGTCCTGTTTTGCGTGGTGAAATTCCTTTAGAACTTGCCACACCAAGACTTTCGGCTATCGCTACCGTCTCCGCCCCACAAAAAAGTGCGGTCACCAATTACGACAAAGATCTCTTTGCGCGTTTACGTTTCCTACGCAAACAAATTGCCGATCGGGAAAATATTCCGCCTTACATTGTCTTTAGTGACGCAACACTACAAGAAATGTCTCTTTACTTACCAACCAGCAAAGTAGAAATGATGCAAATTAACGGTGTGGGCGCAATAAAATGGGAACGCTTTGCTCAGCCCTTTATGGCGATTATCCGAGAGCATAAAGCACGTTTGGCATAATAAGTTGCCCCTTTAAAACTTCAATTGAATACTGCCTAACGGTAAATGAACGAGCACTTCCCAAGGTAAATGATGATATAACCGAAATAAAGACACTACACTCATTATATCGACATTGTTGTCTAAAATGGGCTCAAGTGGCTTGATTGGACCTGTAAAATGTAAAATAAATGGCGCAATTTTACCCCCCCCCCTCAGTGATTGTTTTTTATACAAAACATGATCCAATTGGTAATTGTACAACCTATCCAGTTTTAACCAATTATCCTCAAAATAAACGTTCAATACATCCTGATCACCAAAAATCAGTTGATTTCTCAATTGTTGAGTTAATGTAGTCAGTGCTGAATTTATACCTACTGCACGTGTTGCATCCAAATACAGCACACCAGCGTTGAAATAATTCTCTTGTTTATAAGGGTGGTTTGGTAAGGCGTTCACATAAGGATCGGATACTGCAGCAACAGGGTAAGAAGAAGTACGTAATGCGTTAAAAGGTGCGCGAACATCACCATTAATCACAATATCGCAATCTAAATAAAGCCAATATGGTGTTGAAGCAAAAGGGAAAAGTTCTTCAATATAATAGCGCAAATAAGTAGCTTGCGTGATATAGCCATTTTCATCAAAAATATTCAAATTCTCAGGGGGCAAATAACAAAGCACCAATTCTGACTGGCGTTTGGCAAAATGCTCTCTCAAGGAATCAGCCCAAGCAGACGGAATATCCCCCGTATGCAAGACGAAAACAGACAATTTTTCATTATGTGCCAATAAGGATTTCAACGAAATTTCGAGATAAGGAAGATAATTTTTATCTGCTGCCAATAAAATATTTATAGGTTCCATAATATTCCTTTATGCAAAATCTAATTTCAGGGGCTGTTTATTATTCAAATTGTTTTTCAGGTGTAACACAGAAATTGTGACTGATTAATCAAATACAATTTTGTCTACTATATTTCTCTTATTGTAGTTATTATAGTTTCTAAATGCAAAAAAGCCCGAGTATCTCTACTCGGGCTTATCTTTCTATTCTTACCTGGCGGTGACCTACTCTCACATGGGAAGTTCCCACACTACCATCGGCGTTACGGCGTTTCACTTCTGAGTTCGGCATGGGGTCAGGTGGGACCACCGCACTATCGCCGCCAAGATTATTCTTTTGATGACTTTATCTTAAT
>NZ_CABFKI010000016.1 GCF_901764995.1 Actinobacillus porcinus | reverse complement strand
TTCAAAACGAATTCTTACAAGTGCCCACACAGATTGTCTGATAAATTGTTAAAGAGCAAAAAATAACGACACACTGGCTTTTTTTGTTTTCACAACAGCGTGTCGTTGTGTGGGGCGTATTATAGGGATTTCAAAATCCTTTGCAAGCACTTTTTTCAAAATTTTTTAAAAAAGATCTTATTTGCCGATCTTTTAAACTATTTTGCTATTTTACGTACAATTCTCGGTAAATCTGCGATACTTTCAAGGACAAAATCCGCTAATTCTTCTCCTTCTTTTGTAACAGGCTTACCTGTTTTCACTAAAATTTTTGACCGCACTTTTGCCGCAACAGCAGCTTGCAAATCTTCAACCTTATCGCCAACCATAAATGATCTAGCCGGATCAATATGCAATTCTTTGATTGCCTGCAACAACATTCCCCCTTTCGGCTTGCGACAATCACAGTCTTGCTTAAATTCACCTTTGCCTTCAGGATGATGAGGACAATAATAAATACCATCTAAATCCACACCACGATCTGCCAGCGACCAATCCATCCATTCCGTCAAACTTAAAAATTGATCTTCTGAAAAATATCCCCGAGCAATTCCCGACTGGTTTGTCACCAACACCAGTAAGTAGCCCATTTTTTTCAATTCTTGTAATGCTTCAATACTTCCTTCGATAAATTGGAAGTCATCAATTTGATGTACATAACCATGATCCACATTTAATGTGCCGTCACGATCTAAAAAAATTGCTTTATTCACTTTATCTATCCTTTCAAAAAATCACCGAAGCTATTATCGCTTTTCTCACCTTTATGCGCAAATTGCTTCTATGAAATAACTAAGAGATCTAAAAATACACCGAATAAAGGTTGACACTACCGCGTTGCTGTCTAAAATACGGAAAAATCATAACTATATATAAAGAAAGGGCTTATATGATTAAGCTAACCAACATTAGCAAAATTTTTGATGTTTCAGGGCAAAAATTAACCGCACTTGATAACGTCACTCTTCATGTACCACAAGGACAAATCTGTGGTGTTATTGGCGCATCCGGTGCCGGTAAAAGCACGCTCATTCGTTGCGTTAATTTACTCGAAAAACCAACCATTGGTAGCATTATGGTTGACAATGAAGAATTAACCGAACTAGATGATGCCCGCCTTTTATTGGCTCGCCGTAAAATCGGTATGATCTTCCAACATTTCAACCTACTCAGTTCGCGTACGGTATTTGGCAATATCGCTTTACCTTTAGAATTAGAACATCTGCCTAAAGAGCAAATTCAAAAGCGCGTAACCGAATTATTAGCACTTGTAGGCTTATCGGACAAAAAAGATGCGTATCCCGCCAACTTATCTGGCGGTCAAAAACAACGGGTTGCCATTGCTCGTGCATTAGCGACAGAACCTAAAGTGTTGCTTTGTGACGAAGCTACCAGCGCCTTAGACCCTGCCACTACGCAGTCTATCTTAAAATTATTAAAAGAAATTAACCGCACTTTAGGCATTACCGTATTACTCATTACGCACGAAATGGAAGTCGTAAAACGCATTTGTGACCAAGTTGCAGTGATTGATAAAGGCCGCTTGGTAGAGCAAGGAACCGTTAGCGAAATCTTCTCAAACCCTAAAACAGAACTTGCACAAGAGTTCATCAGCTCAACGTTCCATTACCAATTGCCTGATGAATACCTTGAACTACTGTCTGATACACCGCGTTCAGAACATTCTCGCCCGGTTATTCGTTTTGAATTTACAGGCAGAACCGTTGATGCCCCTGTTTTATCACAAGCTTCTCGTAAATTTGATGTCAGTTTAAGCATTTTAATGTCACAAATTGATTACGCAGGCGGCACAAAATTTGGCTTTACCATTGCAGAAATGGAAGGCGATGAAGATGCTATCACTCAAGCAAAAGTCTATTTAATGGAAAACAATGTCCGCGTGGAGGTATTAGGTTATGTGGGATAATTTAATAGCAGAATTTAATCGCCAACTCACGCCGCAAGTCTGGGAATTGCTGGGTTCTAGCACGATTGAAACAATTTATATGACACTAGCGGCCACAATTTTTGCTATCGTGTTCGGCTCGCCATTGGGAATATTAACGTTCTTAACCCGTAAAGGCGAAGTCCTTGAAAACCCTAAATTAAATCGTGTGTTAGAATTATTAATTAATATTGGGCGCTCTGTACCGTTTATTATCTTATTACTGGTGTTAATGCCCGTAACAAGAATGTTAACAGGCAGCACCCTAGGAACCACCGCATCCATTATCCCATTGGGGATGGCGGCAATGCCATTCTTCGCGCGTTTAACAGCAAATGCCCTCGGCGATGTTCCGAGTGGTTTAACAGAAACCGCAAAAGCCATGGGCACAACCGTTTGGCAATTAGTGACCAAATTCTATTTACCTGAAGCGATGCCAATGTTAATCAAAGCTGCAACGCTTACTTTCGTCACCTTAATCGGCTACTCAGCAATGGCAGGGGCTGTTGGTGGCGGCGGCTTAGGTAATACCGCGATTTCTTATGGTTTACACCGTAATATGCCTTTCGTTCTTTGGATTGCAACCATTATCATCGTATTAATCGTTATGATCTGCGAACGATACGGCAACAAATTGGCTGATCATTTTGATCGCCGTTAATTTCAATCATCTTATATAGGAAGTTTCTATGAACTTAAAAAAACTCTTAACTGTCACCGCACTTGCGTCTGTATTTGCCTTAACTGCATGTAAAGAAGACAAAAAAACTGAAGCTGCAGCTGCACAAGCTCCACAAACGATTACTGTCGGCGTCATGTCAGGCCCTGAACACCAAGTAGCTGAAATTGCTGCCAAAGTAGCAAAAGAAAAATACAACTTAGATGTTAAATTTGTAGAATTTAACGACTATGCATTGCCAAATACAGCGGTAAGCAAAGGTGACCTTGATATCAACGCAATGCAACACAAACCTTATTTAGATTCAGACAGCAAAGCAAATAATCTCACTAATTTAGTGATTGTGGGCAACACGTTCGTTTATCCGTTAGCCGGTTATTCAAAAACCATCAAAAAATTAGATGAATTAAAAGATGGCGCGAAAGTCGCTGTACCTAACGATCCATCTAACCAAGGTCGTGCATTAATCTTGTTAGAAAAACAAGGTTTAATCAAATTAAAAGACAATACAAACTTAAACGCAACACCACTTGATATTGTTGAAAACCCGAAAAACCTTCAAATCACACCGGTTGACACTGCCGTTGCCGCACGTGCATTAGATGACGTAGATTTAGCGGTAGTAAACAATACTTATGCAGGTCAAGTAGGTTTAAATGCTGCTGAACACGGTGTATTCGTAGAAGACAAAGACAGTCCATATGTCAACATTATCGTTGCCCGTCAAGATAACAAAGACAGCGAAGCTGTGAAAAACTTTGTAAAAGCGTACCAAACTGAAGAAGTATACCAAGAAGCCGTAAAACACTTTAAAGATGGCGTGGTAAAAGGTTGGTAATCAACTGATAATAAAAACAAAACGACCGCACCTCCTCAAAAGTGCGGTCGTTTTTTGTCATATTTTAAATTACGCTTGAATACGTGCTTTGGCTTCTGCGATAGCTTCTGCTACACGAACCGGTGAAACCCCACCTTTGGCACAGCGTTTGTCTAAACAAGATTGTAATGACAGGATTTCATACACATCTTCGGAAACTACATCGCTGAATTGACGGAATTCTTCTACGCTTAAATCTTCTAAGCCTTTGTGAACTTTGATCGCATAAACGACCGTTTCGCCAACAATGTGGTGTGAGTCGCGGAATGGGACGCCTTTGGCAACGAGATAATCTGCTAATTCTGTGGCATTTGAATAGCCTTTTAGAGCAGCTTCACGCGTACGTTCTACGTTGACTTTAATATCTTCTAATACGAAGGCCGCCATAGTTAAGCAATCGTGCCAAGTGTCTAAGGCATCGAAAATACCTTCTTTGTCTTCTTGCATATCTTTGTTATAGGCAAGTGGCAAGCCTTTAACGGTGGTGAGCATGCCCATTAATGACCCAATAACGCGCCCTGCTTTACCACGAATTAATTCGCAAGCATCAGGGTTTTTCTTCTGTGGCATTAAGGATGAACCTGATGTCACGCGGTCAGATAATTCCACGAAATCTGCTTCGCCACTGTTAAAAATAATCATATCTTCCGCAAAGCGTGATAAGTGCGCCATACTTAATGATGCGGTTGAAAGCAATTCAATGATATGGTCGCGGTCTGATACGCTGTCTAAGCTGTTGCGTGTGGCAAAGGCAAAATCTAGATCTTTCGCAAGTTGTTCGCGATCGATAGGATAAGCTGTGCCTGCTAAAGCACCGCTACCCAATGGGCAGCTGTTCATACGCTGGTAAGCATCCGTTAAACGGGAATAATCGCGTTCTAACATTTCTACATAGGCCATACACCAATGGGCAAAGCTGATCGGTTGTGCCCGTTGTAAATGGGTGTAACCCGGCATAACTGCATCTTGTGTGTTTTCTGCGGTTTCCACCAATTTAGCTTGCAAATCGCGTACAGAACGTTTTAACTCAAGCACTTGCGCTTTACACCACATTTTGATGTCCAACGCCACTTGGTCATTACGCGAACGACCTGTATGAAGTTTCTTACCTAAATTGCCTACTTTATCGATGAGCTTTGATTCCACCCAGCTATGAATATCTTCCGCATCATCTTGCAAAATCGCCTGTGGATTTGACCGCACTTCAATGAGTAATTCATTAAGCGCCACTTCTAATTGTTGTTGTTCTTCTGCCGTTAATACGTTAACGCTCACCAAGGCTTTTGACCAACCGATTGAGCCTTCAATGTCTTGTTCCGCAAGACGATAATCAAAACGAAGTGAGTCGTTAAAATCTTTAAAACGTTTGTCTGCTGCTTGTGTGAAGCGACCGCCCCATAGAGCCATATGATTTTCCTTTTTGTTGTATGTTGTAGGGACAGGCTTTATGCCTGTCCGATGATTTTGTGCGGAGACAGGGATAACCCCCATCGCTACATTATGCTATGCCGTAATTCGCGTGCCGATAATTTCACCTGCAAAAAGTGCGGTTAATTTTTCGGGATATTTCCAGTTTGCAATATCCACACCGCGACCAAGAATTTTGGCAGCGTCTAATGCCGCGTTGACTTTCACAATCATACCATCAGTAATGACTTGATCGGCAATCAATTGTGCAATTTGTGCAGAATTAAGCGTGGCAATCAATTTTTTATCTGCATCTAACACGCCATTTACATCAGAAAGCATCACAAGATCCGCATTAATCAATGCCGCGATCGCGGTTGCCGCTTGGTCCGCGTTAACGTTCATCAGCAAGCCATTTTCGTCCACCGCAATGGAACTGATAATCGGCAAAAATGCGCTTGAAAGTAAGTTGTTCAGTAAATCCGCTTTATTCGGCTCAACATTGGCTACATGTCCTAATTCAGGATCAAATTGTTTCGCCACGGTCATTTCACCATCGGCTAAACTCAACCCTACCGGGTTTAAGTTAAATTTAGCCGCTTGGGCAACAAGCGTTTTGTTCGCAATGCCGGCTAATGCGCCAGCGATAATATCAATTTGATCGCTAGGCGTGATGCGTAAGCCGTTTTTCTTTTGAACAGGTAAGTTTAAACGCTTGAGTAAATTATCCACTACAATACCGCCACCGTGTACGATAACTAACGGGCGGCTGCCGTTTTTGAGATAATCGCCAAGTGCGGTCAGTAAATTATGCATTGCTTCGGGGGTGTCGAGTAGCACACCGCCTAATTTGATCACTAATGGTCGCATCTTAAATTAATCCTAATACTTCATTAAAACCATAACGGATGTTGGCGCATTGCACCGCCTGTGCTGCCGCGCCTTTTAATAAGTTGTCTTCCGCGCCAACGATGATGATATGCCCGTTTTTGGTGGCAAAACCAATATCACAATATGGGGTAAATTCTACTGCTTTAATGGCCGGCAATCCACTTTCATAAACACGAACTAATGGGCGGTTGGCATAATATTGTGCATAAGCCGCTTTGATGTGTTCATCGGTGACACCTGCCTTCAATTTTGCCGTAATAGTGGCAAGAATACCGCGTTTAAAATTGCCCAAATGCGGTGTAAAAATCACTTCTGTGCCTAAATGAGTGGAAATTTCAGGCTGGTGGCGATGATTAAATACGCCGTAAGCATTTAAACTCACTTCACAAAAAGAGTTGGTCAAGCTAGCTTTTCTGCCTGCACCGCTAACCCCACTGACTGCATTGATAATCGGCAACTGATTGAGATCTAATAAATTATTTTCAATCAATGGCTTTAAACTAAGTTGCGAAACCGTTGGGTAGCAACCTGCCACAGCCACTAAATCCGTTTGTGCAATTTTGTCGGCGTTCCATTCCGCTAAACCATAAACAGCTTTTTGCAATAACTCAGGATATTGATGTTCAAAACCGTAATATTGAGTATAAAATTCTGTGCTATTGACTCGAAATGCACCGGAAAGATCGAACACTTTACAGCCATTTTCTAAGAAAATTGGCGCAAGATCATGGCTTACTTCGTGTACGGTACCCAAAAAAGCTAAATCAGCGTTTTGCGCAATTTCGCTTAAATCTTCAGGTAACGGCTGCAACGGCAAATCACAAATGGAACGTAATTGTGGGTAAAGAGTGGAAATTGGCTTATTGGCGTCTGCGCTGTTAGTTGAAACATATAAACCTGCCAATTCAAATTCAGGGTGATGAGTGAGAATGCGCGCCAATTCTGCGCCCGTATAGCCACTTGCGCCCACAACGATTGCTTTTTGTGCCATTGCTTAATCCTGTGTATAATAGATAAAAATTCATTTAAGTGATTAGTTATGCTATTATTCTGCATAAATATGTAAAAATCAACCTTTATTTAGAGGTAAATCTGATGAAAAAACTTCCCGCATTTCTTGATATGTATTCCCAACTTATCGAGATTCCTACCATTAGCGATATTGATCAAAACAACGATATTTCCAACCGCACTTTAATCGAATTGATGGCAACCTGGTTGTCGGATTTAGGTTTTAAAACCGAAATTCTGCCTGTGGAAGGAAGCAACGATAAATACAATTTATTAGCCACTTATGGCGAAGGGGAAGGCGGTTTATTATTAGCAGGACATACGGACACTGTGCCTTTTGATGAAGGGCGTTGGACGTTTAATCCCTTTAAATTGACGGAACAAAACGGCAAATTTTATGGCTTAGGTACCGCAGATATGAAAGGGTTCTTTGCCTTTGTCTTAGATGCTATTCAACAGATCGATTTAACTAAACTGACGAAACCGTTACGCATTTTAGCCACGGCAGATGAAGAAACCACGATGCTTGGTACGCGCGTTTTTATTAAGCATACCCATATTCGTCCCGATTGTGCCATTATTGGCGAACCGACTTCCTTACGCCCCGTTCGCGCGCACAAAGGGCATATCGGTAAAGCGGTACAAATTATTGGTAAGTCAGGACATTCCAGCGACCCAAGTAAAGGCGTCAATGCCATTGAATTAATGCACGAAGCCACAGGCTATTTAATGCAACTACGTAATGAGTTACGCGAAAAATATCACCATGCTGATTTTGAAATTCCCTACCCAACGATGAATTTAGGTGCAATTCATGGCGGTGATGCAGTAAATCGAATTTGTGGTTGTTGCGAATTGCATTTTGACATTCGCCCGTTGCCTGCGATGCGTTTGGAAGATTTAGATGAAATGTTACGAGAAAAACTCACACCGATGTTTGAGCAATATGGCGATCGTTTAACCCTTCGTAATCTACACGAACCGACTCCGGGTTATGAATGTGAACACAATGCGCAAGTGGTTCAAGTGGTAGAAAAATTGTTAGGCGAAAAATGCGAAGTGGTAAATTACTGCACAGAAGCCCCATTTATCCAAGAACTTTGCCCAACCTTGGTATTAGGCCCCGGCTCTATTGAACAAGCTCATCAACCGGATGAATTTTTAGCCGCCGAGTTTATCCAACCCACTCGCGATTTACTCACCAAAATGATTATGCATTTTTGCTAAAAAATAACCGCACTTCCTAATTACTATTTTCAAAGTGCGGTTATTTCTAACTTATTTTAAGCATTGAACATTTATGAACGTTTCATGACTTCAAAAAATTCTTCGTTGGTTTTCGCGACCATTAATTTATCAATTAAGAATTCCATCGCTTCCACTTCGCCCATTGGGTTAAGAATTTTACGTAAAATCCACATTTTTTGTAATTCATCCGGTGTGGTGAGCAAGTCTTCTTTACGAGTACCTGAACGGTTAAAGTCAATGGCCGGGAAGACACGTTTTTCTGCGATTTTGCGCGATAAGTGTAATTCCATATTACCCGTTCCTTTGAACTCTTCGAAAATCACTTCATCCATTTTCGACCCGGTATCCACAAGTGCGGTGGCAATAATGGTTAAACTACCGCCTTCTTCTACATTACGCGCGGCACCAAAGAAACGTTTTGGACGATGTAACGCATTAGCATCCACACCACCCGAAAGAATTTTGCCTGAAGCTGGGGTGACGGTGTTATAAGCACGCGCTAAACGCGTAATAGAGTCTAACAAAATGACCACGTCTTTTTTATGTTCAACCGAACGTTTTGCTTTTTCGATAACCATTTCTGCCACTTGAACGTGACGAGCAGCGGGTTCGTCAAAGGTTGAAGCAATTACTTCACCACGTACCGTGCGTTGCATTTCTGTCACTTCTTCCGGACGTTCATCAATTAATAAGACAATCAGCTCACATTCAGGGTAATTGTGAGTAATGCTTTGCGCGATATTTTGCAGTAAAACGGTTTTACCCGCTTTTGGTGGGGCAACAATCAGACCACGCTGACCTTTACCAATGGGGGAAGCTAAATCTAAAATACGTGCGGTTAAGTCTTCTGTAGAGCCGTTTCCACGTTCCATACGTAAGCGTGAATTGGCATGTAATGGGGTTAAGTTCTCAAATAAAATTTTGCTGCGAGAAACTTCAGGTTTGTCATCATTAACTTGATCCACTTTTAACAAGGCAAAATAGCGTTCACCTTCTTTTGGTGGGCGAATTTTCCCTTCTACTTTATCCCCTGTTTGCAGGTTAAAGCGGCGGATTTGGCTTGGGCTAACATAAATATCATCAGGGCCGGCTAAATAGGAGCTGTCTGCGGAACGTAAGAAGCCAAAACCATCGGGTAAAATTTCTAATACACCGCCGCCAAAAATATCTTCGCCGCTTTTCGCGTGTTGTTTTAAGATAGCAAAAACGATGTCTTGTTTACGTAAACGCGCTAAATTTTCTAAGCCCATTTGACCTTCGCCAAGTTCAACTAAAGTTGATACGGGCGTATTTTTCAGTTCTGTTAAATGCATAATTGAAATGTTGAATTAATTTGATTGGATACTGTGATCGGCATTTTTCCTGTATGCCGTTTTAGAATGGGCGTAAAGGTATCACTAAATAAGCAACCTGTCTAGTTTTTCCTAAGGTTTTCGCGAAAAAAGTGCGGTTAAATTTAGGGATATTTTGCATATCGTGTTATGCTAGCGACAATTTTTATTTAAATTCAACATTATGACAACTGAACACTTATCTCAACAGCGTTTTGCTGATTTACCGTTAAATCCAAAAGTCCTTTCTGCATTACAAAATAAAGGTTTTGAATATTGCACCCCAATTCAAGCCTTATCATTACCTATTACCTTGCAAGGCAAAGATGTCGCAGGACAAGCGCAAACAGGCACGGGGAAAACTATGGCATTTCTAACCGCCACATTCCATCATCTGCTTGAACATCAACCGGAATTGATTTCAAACCAACCGCGCGCATTAATTCTCGCGCCTACTCGTGAGCTGGCTGTGCAGATTGCGAAAGATGCGGAATTACTGGTTAAAACAACGGCATTACGCACCGCACTTGCTTATGGTGGTGATGGTTATGATAAGCAACTGAAAGCCATTGAACAGGGCGTAGATATTCTAATCGGCACTACCGGACGCGTTATTGATTATGTGAAGCAAGGAATTATCAGCCTAAACCACATTCAAGTGGTTGTCCTTGATGAAGCGGATCGTATGTTTGACTTGGGTTTTATCAAAGATATTCGCTACTTATTACGCAAATGCCCAAGCCCACAACATCGCCTGACCATGCTGTTTTCGGCAACGCTTTCTTATAAAGTCCGCGAATTGGCTTTTGAAGATATGAACAACCCTGAATATGTAGAAATCGAGCCATTACAACGCACAGGACATCGTATTAAAGAAGAATTATTCTACCCGTCTAATGAAGATAAAATCGCCTTGTTGATGACTCTACTAGAAGAAGAATGGCCTGAACGTTGCATTATTTTCTCGAATACCAAACATAGTTGCGAAAAAATTTGGGGCTATCTTGCAGCAGATGGGCATCGTGTAGGTTTACTCACGGGGGATATTGCACAAAAAAAACGCTTAAGTTTGCTCAAACAATTTACTGACGGTGATTTAGATATTCTTGTGGCAACCGATGTTGCCGCCCGTGGATTGCACATTCCTGATGTCACCCACGTCTTTAACTACGATCTGCCAGACGATCGAGAAGACTATGTTCATCGCATTGGACGAACAGGGCGTGCAGGTGAAAGCGGCGTTTCCATTAGCTTTGCTTGCGAACAATATGCCATGAACCTACCCGCGATTGAAGAATATATTGGACATCATATCCCTGTTAGCCAATATGATCCTGATTCGTTGATCGATGACTTACCAAAGCCATTACGAATTCAGCGAGAATTATCGGCTAACAAAAAAGTAAAATTCAACCTTAAAATATGTTTATAATTTACGCTTCCGTATTTTTTATGGTTTAGCTATTCTAACCATTCTTTATCAAGCCTTTATTTATAAGAGTTTTGTCAATTTTAAGGGTACGCCCAAAAACACTTTTCAAAAAGTACGCCTAAAATTTCAAGCTGTAAACGTATAATAACGGACAAACACGGAAAAAAGAAAGGTGATAAAACTAGGTTTTATAAGGGGTTATTGAATAATGGCGGAATATGGCGAAAGAGATTGCAGGGAGAAATTTAATAAAGTATCTCTGAATATTAGGGCGTGTTGATCTTTTGAGTACAAATTCTAACCAAATATCAACTTAACCCAGCGAATACAGCAAGTTATTGCCAGCGATGTTGCGTAATTTCTTGCCAATTTATCATACCAAGTCGCAATGGCTCGGTATTGTTTTAACAGTGCAAAAGCATTTTCGACCAAGTGGCGATAGCGATAAAGACACCAATCCACATCGTGGTTTCCTATTTTTGAATTTCGCTTTCTAGATATCACTGGAGTTGCCTTTTTTCCTTACGATGTTCAGGCTTATTATAAACACGCCCTGTACGGTCGAGTAAATAAGCCAGGCATTTAATCGTTCTAAGCGACATAGTTTGTATGGGATGGTTAGGTTTTGGTGAACTAAATTATACCAAATTTCTATGTCGTTTATTTTTTATACTTGAATTGTCCTATGAAGATTTTAAGGAATTTATGAAAGGATTAGCAACGATTTATTCAGAATCTACCTTTGATTTCAGTTTCTTTTCCCTGCATAAATCTTTGCGTAGTATCGCTAAACAAATAGATCGTCCGCTATATAGTTTATTTACTATTATGGTGCATACGAAATCGCAGATAATCAAGTGGTATTAGCCGTTTTTGATATATGCATCAACCTTGATGACGATGAAAGCGAAGAAAATAAAAGACCTAAAGTAGAAGTGAGCTTTGCAGAAGATACCACTCGTTTACGTTGCCCAATGAGTGTAAGAGATTTACTCACTCAATCAGATTATGTATTAAAATGCCTTTAACTTTAATCGGTTAAAGGCATTTTTTTATGGCGGTTAAATTTAAGTTTAGGCTTTAGGCCAGCTTTTAGCAACTATTTTGTCTATTACACCTAGATCAAACCTCTAGCGAGAGGTCTAGAGATTTGTCAGCAATCTGAAGCACAGTGAAAAAGATATTGTTTTTACACCGCGCTTTAACCCACTTCCCCCAAATTAAAGCTCATCAAAATATTGTTGAATCACTTTCATTTCTTTGGTTTGTGTTAAGGCTAATTGCAATAAAACTCGCGCTTTTTGTGGGTTTAGCGTTCCTGCCGCCACAAAGCCGTATTTGCTATCATCCACTTCCGCATCACGCGTGGTATAACCTGTTGGAACACGTGATGAACGCACCACAGCAACGCCGTCTTTAGCCGCTTTTTCAAGCAATTCAAGGTTTGCCGCGTTCATATTACCATTACCCACGCCCGCAACCACAATACCTTGATAACCTGCGTCTAATAAGGCTTTTAACGGCTCAGTCGGCATATTGGAATAAGCATAAATGATGCCCACTTTTGGCAAGCTTTCTAATTTATCCGCATTAAAGGGTGAATTAACGGTATGCTTACTTTCCGGTGAACGCACGTAAGTGACTTTGCTGTTATGAATAAAGCCAAGTGGACCAAAGTTTGGTGCTTCAAAGGTTTGAACCGCGGTTGTGCTGGTTTTCGTCACATCGCGCGCACCCAAAACTTCATCATTCATTGCCACAACAACACCACGTTTTCCGGTTTTCTTATCGGTCGCCACCACCACAGAATTATATAAATTCAACGGACCGTCCGCACTTTTCTCTGTAGCAGGACGCATTGCTCCAACCAACACCACAGGTTTTTCACATTTAGTGGTTAAATCTAAGAAATACGCAGTTTCTTCCATGGTATCCGTGCCGTGGGTAATCACAAAACCATCGGTGTCTGCACATTGTTTGTTAATGGCTTTTGCCAACTTCAACCATACCTCGTCCGACATATCTTGCGAACCGATTTTCACAATTTGCTCGCCTTTCACATCCGCCAAGTTTTTAATCTCAGGCACCGCATTAATCAACGCATCTACATTCAGCTGCCCCGCTTTATAAGCAGAACTCACCGCGGTTTCACCACTGCCCGCAATCGTCCCACCGGTTGCTAACACGGTAATTTTCGGTAATTCAGCCGCTTGTGCCGTGCCCAATACCAAGCCTAATAAAGTTGCTAATAAGCATTTTTTCATAGGTCATCTCCTATAAGTAAAGTTAAAAAAGAATGGCGCAAGCATTACACGTTTATATAAAATTCTCAACATAAAATAATTTAGGTATAATCCCCAAAATTTCTAATTAAACAAGCTAAAAATGAATCCAAATCAACCGCACTTTTATCGTGGGCGTTTTTCTGTTGCGCCAATGCTGGACTGGACAACGCGCCACTGTCGTTATTTTCACCGTCAATTTTCACAGCATGCCTTACTTTATACCGAGATGGTTACCAGTCAGGCGATTATTCACGCAAAATATGACCATTTGGCTTTTGATCCGGCAGAAAACCCTGTAGCCATTCAACTTGGGGGAAGCGATCCTGAACAACTTCGCCATTGCGCCAAACTGGCTGAAGAACGTGGTTATGTGGAAATCAATTTAAACGTAGGTTGTCCGTCAGACCGCGTGCAAAATGGTATGTTTGGTGCCTGCTTAATGGCAAAGGCGGATTTAGTGGCAGATTGTGTTTCGGCGATGCAAAGTGCGGTGAAAATTCCTGTTACAGTGAAAACGCGTATCGGCATTGATGAATTAGATAGTTACGAATTTCTGTGTGACTTTGTAGAAAAAGTCAAAAACACAGGTTGTCATGAACTCATTGTTCACGCGAGAAAAGCGTGGCTTTCAGGCTTAAGTCCCAAAGAAAACCGCGAAATTCCACCCCTTGATTATGAACGAGTGTATCAACTGAAACGAGATTTTCCTGACCTATTGATTAGCATTAACGGCGGAATTAAAACCATTGAAGAAATGAAAACCCATTTACAATACGTCGACGGCGTGATGGTAGGACGTGAAGCCTATCAAAATCCATCTTTGTTAGGGGTTATCGATAATGCCTTATTTGATGAAAATGCGCCCATTATTACGGCGCGCCAAGCAGTAGAAAAAATGTTGCCTTATATTGAAAACCAATTAAGCCAAGGCGTTTATCTCAACCATATCACACGCCATATGCTTGGCGCATTCCAAAACTGCAAAGGCGCCCGCCAATGGCGGCGTTACTTAAGCGAAAATGCCCACAAACCAGGTGCAGGCATTGACGTGGTAGAAACGGCATTAGGTTTTGTGGAAGCATAATGCCTTGGGACAGGGATTATCTCTGTCCTAATATTAGATTTTATGCTCTTGTCTGATTTTCGCTAACAACGCATCACAACACACATCTAACAACTGATAAGTTTCATCAAATCGGTGGGTGTACCATGGATCAGGAATATGATCATAAGGCAAATCAGGGCAAAGGCTCGCAATCGCAAAGATCTTATCGCGTTTACCGAACAATTGCTCAATATCGCGTAAATTCTGATGATCCATTGTCACGATATAATCAAAAATATCCACATCTTCTGACCGCACTTTTCGGCTAACAAAATCATTGCTATAAATCTTCAAACGATCTAAGACATCCGCTGTGCCGCAATGCATTCCTTCGCCATCATTTTCCCCTAACGTCCCCGCGCTATCTGTTTCAATCAGCTCACTCAAGCCAACTTTCGCAATTTTGTCGCGCATTAAATATTCCGCCATAGGCGAACGGCAAATGTTCCCCAAACAAACGAACAATATTTTGATTTTCTTCATTTTCTTTCCTCACGTTCAATACAAAAGGGACAGGCATCAAGCCTGTCCCAAGGAAAAGTGCGATAAAATTTATAAAATTTCTTTCGCTTTTGCCACCACATTTTCTACGGTAAAGCCGAACAATTTGAATAATTGATCCGCAGGCGCAGATTCACCAAATGTGTTCATGCCTACAATGCGGCCTTCAAGACCCACATATTTGTACCAGAAGTCTGAAATTTGTGCTTCAATCGCCACGCGTTTTGTCACATTGCTTGGCAATACGCTTTCACGATATGCCGCATCTTGTTTATCAAAACGGTTCGTGCTTGGCATTGAAACCACGCGAACTTTCACGCCTTCTGCATCCAATACTTCTGCAGCTTTAATCGCAAGTTCCACTTCAGAACCTGTTGCAATCAGAATTAAATCAGGGCAATTTCCTTTTTCACAACATTCACGCACAATGTAACCACCACGTTTTACATTGTCCAATTGCGCTGAAGTGCGGCCTAATTGTGGCAAGTTTTGACGTGTGAAAATCAATGCCGATGGACCCTCTTTACGTTCCACCGCTTGTTGCCATGCAATGGCCGATTCCACTTGGTCTGCCGGACGCCATGTTTCCAAATTAGGAATTAAACGCAACGCCGCAGTTTGTTCTACCGGTTGGTGAGTCGGACCATCTTCGCCTAAACCAATTGAATCATGAGTGTACACAAACAATGAACGTTGTTTCATTAACGCCGCCATACGCACTGCGTTGTGTGCATATTCATAGAACATTAAGAAAGTCGCACCGTAAGGAATGAAACCGCCGTGTAACGCAATACCATTCATAATCGCGGACATACCAAATTCACGGACACCATAGTTGATGTAGTTACCGTCTTGGTTTTCTTTGGCGCGAATTGGGCGTGAACCCGACCATAGGGTTAAGTTTGACCCTGCTAAGTCGGCTGAACCACCTAAGAATTCAGGCAAGATATGCGCATAGGCTTCAATGGCATTTTGTGACGCTTTACGGCTTGCAATTGACGCTGGATTTGCTTGTAATTTTTCAATAAAGGCTTGGCTTTCTTGCGCCCAGTTTGCAGGTAATTCACCGGCAACACGGCGTTTAAATTCTGCCGCTAATTCAGGATAGGCTTGCTCATAGGCAGCAAATTTCTCATTCCAGGCTGCTTCTGCTTTTGCCCCTGCCGCTTTTGCATCCCAAGCCGCATAAATATCCGCTGGAATTTCAAATGGCGCATAATCCCAGTTTAATGCTTTACGGGTTAAGGCAATTTCTTCATCCCCTAATGGCGCACCGTGGCTGTCGTGTGAATTCGCTTTATTTGGCGAACCATAACCAATAATGGTTTTACAAATAATCAAAGTCGGTTTATCTGTTTCCGCTTGGGCTTTTTTCACCGCATCTGCGATTTGCGCTGCATTGTGACCATCCACCGCATCAATAACTTGCCAACCATAAGCCTCAAAACGTTGTTTTGTGTTATCCGTAAACCAACCATCTACGTGACCATCAATAGAAATATTATTGTCATCATAGAACGCAATTAATTTACCCAAACCCAGCGTACCCGCTAATGAACAAGCTTCGTGGGAAATCCCTTCCATCAAACAGCCATCACCTAAGAACACATAGGTGTGGTGATTTACAATATCGTGACCGTCACGGTTAAATTGTGCAGCTAAGGTTTTTTCCGCAATCGCCATCCCAACAGCATTGGTAATCCCTTGCCCTAATGGACCTGTTGTAGTTTCCACACCCGGCGCATAACCATATTCAGGGTGCCCCGGGGTTTTAGAATGAAGTTGACGGAAATTTTTCAAATCTTCGATAGAAAGATCATAGCCTGTTAAATGAAGCAAGCTATAAATCAACATAGAACCATGCCCGTTAGAAAGTACAAAACGGTCGCGATCCGCCCATTTCGGATTAGTCGGGTTATGTTTCATAAAACCACGCCAAAGCACCTCAGCAATATCCGCCATCCCCATCGGCGCCCCCGGATGCCCGGATTTTGCTTTTTGCACAGCATCCATACTTAAAAAACGAATTGCATTTGCAAGTTGTTTTTGATCTGTCATTTAATACTCCTGTGTTCTAATAACCTGTTTGTGTAACTCGAACATTGTACCTGATTTTTGAGAAAAAAGTTGGGATTAATATAATTCGGTTTTAGCACAAGTTAAATTTTGTGATCTTACTCACGAAATGTATGAGTTGTTGTGTAAAAATTGTGGGTTGCACTAATGAACAGATATCATTCAACGAAACGTCCAATAACTTGTCCTGCCATAAGAATCTAAGTCATTAGTATTGATGTAAAAATAATCATTCATAAATAATTTTTGCTTATCATATAAAACTTGCCTAAACGAAAGATATTTTAACCGCACCTTTACCTAAGTGCGGTTAAAAATCAGAACAACACTTTATACAACCAAGCCGCTACCACAGCACCAATCACAGGTCCAACAATAGGTACCCAAGCATAACTAAAATTTGAACTGCCTTTGTTTTTGATTGGAACAATAGCATGAACGAGACGTGGCATAAAATCACGTGCAGGATTGATGGCATAGCCTGTTAATCCACCAAAAGACATCACACCACCCGCCACACCAGCGAACACAAAGAACATTGCTACACCATTTGCAGGTTGTTGATGACCTAATGCGAATAAAATAAATAATAATGAGAAGGTCGCTACAATTTCAGATAGCAAGTTGCGGAAATTGTTGCTATTTGATGCAATGGTAGCAAAAGAACCTAATTGGCAATTTTGATTTTCTTCTTCATCAAGATGATCTTTGAATAACTGCCATACAATCAATGCGCCAATAAAGGCTCCAATAAATTGTGCAACAATATAGCCCAAAACGAGTTCCGTTGGAAATTTACCCACAACCCAGAAACCAATTGTCACAGCGGGATTAACGTGAGCCCCTGTTAATGGACCAAAAATTACGGCAATAGACACCATTGAAAGCCCCCAGCCACAAGCCGCAAGCAATCCACCACTACCAAACATTCCTGATTTTTTTAACGAAATATTGGCACACACGCCTAACCCTAATACCATAAAGAAAGCGGTTCCCACTAATTCGCCAAGATAAAGATTAATATTCTCCATAATCATCTCCTATCCATATACAAAATGAGTGCTAGAGATGTATCTCTAACACTCAATAATTTTTACTCAACTTCTGCAATACAAGTCACTTGGCTTGAATCCAAACCTACAATACGAAGTGGTGCATTAAAGAATTGTTTCACTTTTGCGCCTTTCGGTAATTCAGACAAATGCATATCTTCAATTACTGTTGTAAAGCGCCCAGTGTAATAACCTAAAATCGCACGATGACAATTTTTCGGATTTTCCGCATCAGGTACACGAGAAGATGGTGATCCTAGAGCCAAAAAGTCGATACCCACGCCTTTTAAATTAGGGAAAGTGTCAGATAAATATTGCCCTGCACTCGTTGCAATATAAGGTCCTTCACTTTGATAAATTTTCGGCTTTTCAGTTCTATATTTTTCAAAACCAGTTCTTAAGAAAGCAAAAGACACTTTACTCAGAATATCTGCATAAGGTTCCAAATCTTCTTTGGTAATCCCTTCGGCTTCGCCTTTTGGAATTTCAAGTAAAGCTACGTCTTTATGGCAGAAATAGTCAATTGGTAATTCATTGATACTTAAACCATCTTTTACAAAGTGGCGTGGTGCATCCATATGCGTACCACAATGATTTGGCACTTTGCTGATAAAGCTACTGAAAGGCGTTTCTTCGCATACATCCGTGCAGCGAGTCACTTCCACCACAGGTTCACCAGGCCAAGCTAAATCATTTGGATCTAATGGGTGTGATAAATACATAAACATAGTAAATCTCCTTATTTGCGTTTTTGTTGTAGTAACTATTACATCACTTCAGGGCTGTTAAACACAGTGCCCCACTGTGTTGTGAGCATTGTCATTAATAATGTGTCAGCGAAAAACCGCGGTCAAATTTTAAGGAATTTATTTAGGGGTTATTTATACTGCTGAAACCAATCCAATCCTGCCACGGTTTCACCACGTGGTTTATATTCACAGCCCACATATCCGGCATAACCTATTTCATCGAGCTTATCGAAAATATATTGATAGTTAATTTCGCCTTCGTCTGGTTCATGGCGATCCGGTACGGACGCGATTTGAACGTGAGCAAATTTGCCGTTTAACTTATCGGTTAAACGAGAAAGATTGCCGTCAACATTTTGCGCGTGGAAGTAATCCAGTTGAACAAAGACGTTATCGCGATCGACTAATTCCACGATTTCCAAGGTGTCGTATTGGCTTTTTAAGAAATAATTAGGTTTGACTTCAGGGCTTAAAGCTTCCAAGCAAATATTAATGCCGTGCGGTTTGAATTTCTCTGCCGCATAGCGAATGTTTTCTACAAAGGTTTGTTTATAGGCTTCGCGACTTTCACCTTCAGGGACAACCGCCGCCATAATATGAACCGTTGGGCAGTTTAAGGTAATGGCGTAATCAAGGGCTTGGTCAATATGCCGGCGCGCTTCGGCTTCGCGTCCAGGCATCGCCGCAACGCCCCATTCACCTTTGGCAATATCGCCCGCAGAAGTATTAAATAAGACTTGAGTTAAACCATATTGATCGAGTTTGGCTTTTAATTCTTCAGCGGGATAGTCGTAAGGCCATAAATATTCCACGTATTTAAATCCTGCTTTCGCAGCCGCTTCAAATCGATCTAAAAAGGGGACTTCGTTAAACATCATGGTTAAGTTAGCAGCGAATTTAGGCATAGTTATTTTCCTCTGTGTTCCAAATCTTGAATTTCTTCATCGGTGAGATAACGGATTTTTTGTCCTTGCAAGGTGAAGAACAATTTTGCGGTTTCCTCCAACTCTTCAGTATTATCCGCCGCATCAAGCAAGTCTGAGCCTGTGACAACAACGCCATGATTTGCCAGTAAAAACGCTTTGCCGGTTAAGGCGCGGTTAGCTAATTCTTCTGCAATTTTTGGCGAACCTGGGCGATAGTAGGGAATGACCTGCATTTTTCCTACACGCATTACGTAATAGGGTGTAAACGGCTGTATCGCATTGCTCGGATCCAAATTCTCAAGGCAAGAAAGTGCGGTTAAATAAGTGCTATGTAAATGCACGATGGCTTTGCACTCAGGGTTCTTTTGATACATCGCCAAGTGGAATACCGCTTCTTTTGATGGCTTATCGCCTTCCAAGAGATTGCCTTCCATATCCAATACAGATAAACGTTCTACACTTAATCGACCGAGTGAAGAGCCTGTTGGCGTAACCAACACCCGATTTTCATCGAGGCGGACGGACAAATTACCTGCGCCGCCTACGGTGTAACCCCGCTCATAAAAAGAACGCCCGAGCTGCACCATTAATTCTTTTTGGGCTAAATCTGTCATAGGAACATTCCTTGTGCATATTCAAAAAAGTCTTCTTTGCCAAAATTGCCTGATTTAAGGGCAAGGAAAATTTCTTCTTCTACCGCTTTCAACCAAGGCACACCTGGGGCAATTTGTTTGCCGATATGGAACCCCGTAAAACCAAGTTGTTGCACCACGATACTTGAGGTTTCACCGCCAGCAGTAATAAAGTTAGTCACGCCGGCTTGCTTTAATTTGGCGGCAAGTTTGGCGAAAGTGTTTTCAATGGCGTGGCTGGCTTGATCAGCGCCAAATTGATGTTGAATGGCTTTGAGCGCTTCTGGTGGCACGGTGGCATAGACCATTGGGGCAAGCGCGCTATCAAGATGCGCTATTACCCATTGATAAAGCTGTTCTACATAGTTTTCATTATGAATCGCTTGCTCAACATCAAGTTGAAAGTGCGGTGCTTTTTCGCGATATTTTTCCACTTGTTTATTGGTCATAACTGAACAAGAGCCTGACAACACCACAGTCTTGCCTTTGGTTGGCGTGAAAGCGTTAACACCTTGTTTGCCACCACTTAAACGTGCCGCCATATAGGCTGCCAAGCCTGAACCGCCTGTCACCAATTTGAAATCTACCACGGCTTCAGCCAGCACAGCCAACTGGGAATTATCCACTGCGTCCACCACCGCATAACGGTAGCCTTGCGCTTTCAATTCTGCAAAACGCGCTTTTACGCGATCCGCTCCTTTAATCACATCAGCATAAGCCACCAGACCTGTTTTTCCCTTAGCTTGTGCATCCATTAAACGCATTAAATTGGCATCGGTCATTGGCGTAATCGGGTGATTTTTCATGCCTGATTCACTTAACAGCACATCGCCGACAAATAAATAACCGTTAAAAATCGTGCGTCCATTCACAGGAAGAGCCGGCGTAATCACGGTGAAATCTTCATTTAATTCATCGAGCAAAGCATCGGTGACCGGGCCGATATTGCCTTTTGCCGTGCTGTCGAAGGTAGAGCAATATTTAAAATAAAATTGTGTGCAGCCATTTTCTTTTAACCACTGATAAGCACTCAAAGACTGTGCAATAGCTTCATTCACAGGGTTGGAACGTGATTTTAAACTGATCACAATGGCATCGACTTTGCTGTTTAACGGTTGGGTTGGAACACCGTTCATTTGCACCGCACTTAAGCCATTTTCAACCAAAAAACTGGCAATATCGCTGGCGCCCGTAAAATCATCTGCAATAACACCTAACATCATTACGCTCCTTTTTTCGGTAAATTCACGCCACTGAAAATTTTAATCACCGCACTGTCGTCTTCTTTGCCATAACCTGCATTGCTGGCTTCGGTAAACATGGAATAGGCGGCGCTTGCTAAATGAAGTGGGAAGTGGAGTGATTTTGCGGTGTCGTTGACCAAGCCTAAATCTTTCACAAAAATATCTACCATAGAAAGCGGTGTATAATCGCCTTCTACCACGTGTTTCATACGATTTTCAAACATCCAAGAGTTCCCTGCCGCATTGGTCACAACGTCATACATCACATCAAGTGGAATACCAGCTTTTGAGGCAAGTGCCATGGCTTCTGCGCCTGCGGCAATATGCACACCGGCTAATAACTGATGAACAATTTTAACTGTTGCCCCTAAACCAATTTCTTCGCCGATGTTATAAACTTTTGCAGCAGTGGCGTCTAAAACAGGTTGTAATTGCTCAAATGCTTGTTTTGAACCTGATGCCATGACGGTCATTTCACCTTTTAACGCTTTAGCCGCGCCGCCAGAAACGGGCGCATCTAACATAATTAACCCTAAGTCTGTTAATTTTTGTGAAATTGCTTGTGCATCTTGTGCTGCCATAGTGGAAGACACCATTACTGCGGTGCCTGCTTTTAATTTTTTAGCAATGCCATTTTCACCAAATAATGCCGCATTAGCTTGCGCCGCGTTAACGACTAAAATCACCACCGCATCTAATTCCTGCGCAAAATCATTGCCATTTGTCGCCACAGCTTTTGCGCCTGCGGCTTTCAGTTTTTCAAGCGCAACAGGATTTAAATCAATACCATAGGTTGTTAATCCTGCATTAATGCAAGAGACGGCTGCGCCCATGCCCATTGAGCCAAGACCGATCACTGCAACGGAATAATTTTGTTTTTCCATCCTTTCTTTCTCCATAAGCTGAATTATTGATGACGCTATTATGCACAAAAAAATTGTTAAATTCTGAGAACTGGATCACATTTTTTAACATTGAATGTTAAATATTGTTATTTTTTGAGAATAATCAGTTTAGCGGTATAATTCAATTGACATTTAGTTAGAACGGAGACGATATATGATTCCAGCAGAAAGACAGCAAACATTGCTTAATCTCATTCATCAACAAGGCATTGTCAGTATTAATACGCTGGTGGAAAAGTTAGGTGTCTCCCATATGACTGTGCGGCGTGATATTCAGAAATTGGAAGAAGAAGGGAAGGTGATTTCAGTATCGGGTGGCGTACAGCTTCTTGAACGTTTAGCCAGCGAACCAACCCATGATGATAAATCTTTACTCGCTACCAAGGAAAAAATTGCCATTGGTAAAGAAGCCGCCAAACTGGTTAAACCTAACTCAACTATTTATTTAGATGCCGGCACCACTACATTGGAAATAGCAAAACAAATCGCCCACGAGAAAGATCTTCTTGTTATCACCAATGATTTTGTCATTGCGCAATATTTAATGGTTAATGGTCAATGCAATATTATTCATTCGGGGGGATTGGTTAATAAATCAAATCGCTCATCCATCGGAGAACTTGCTGCACAATTTCTACGCCAAGTTGCGGTAGATATTGCGTTTATATCTACGTCTTCTTGGAATTTAAAAGGGCTCACCACTCCTGATGAGCAAAAAATTCCTGTTAAAAAAGCCATTATTCAATCCAGCCAAAAAAATATTCTTGTGACTGATTCATCCAAATATGGAAAAGTGGCCACTTTCTTACTTTATCCACTTAACACTTTAGATATGATTATTTGTGATCAAGGCTTACCTGAAAATGCGAAAGAGGCCATAACCGACATGAATATTGAACTATTATTGGTATAAGATAAGCTCTTAACAAGACTTTTAAAACGCAATTTACAATTGTAAAAAGAAGCGTAAAGTCTCCTTTAGAGATATTTATAGAAACGATATAACGCTCTCTTATTTCAATAATACATCTATATTCGGCATCACCCCTCTCCACAACGCAAAAGAATGTGCCGCTTGTCCCACCAACATCCCAAATCCGTCAGAAACATTTTTTGCTCCCAAGGATTTTGCTAAGGCAATAAATGGCGTGTCGGTTTCTTTGGCGTATTGCATATCATAAATCGCGCCGGCGGAACACAGGATTTCAGAGGAAATGTCTACGGTTTTGCCTTGCAAACCTAAAGACGTAGCGTTGATGATGACGTCAAATTTTTGCAGCGGAATTTGCGTCATTTCTACCGCTTGCACCTTGCCATATTGTGTGAATTTCGCAGCCAACTCTTGCGCTTTGGCTAAAGTGCGGTTCGCAATCGTGATGTTTTGTTGGGCTTGCAACAAGGGCAACAACACGCCTTTTGTCGCACCGCCCGCACCTAAAATTAATATAGATTGATTCGGTTTCAACCAACCCAAACGAGCCAAATCGCTCACCAAACCTGCGCCGTCTGTATTATCCGCGTACAAACGTCCGTCATCTAAGCGTTTCAGGGTATTACAGGCTTCCGCTGTTAGCGCGCGTTCGCTATATTCATCCGCCAAGGCATAGGCGCGTTCTTTAAAAGGCGCAGTGATATTGCAACCTTTCGCCCCGTCTTGAAAGAAAGCCAACAGCTGTTGTTCAAAATTGTCAAGATCGCCTAAAATCGCCCCATATTCCATCATTTGTTGGGTTTGTTCGGCGAAGATTTTATGAATTTGTGGTGATTTGCTTTGCGCAATTGGGTTGCCCCATACCGCATATTTGTCCATTTTTAACCTTCTCTAAATAATTGCCCTGTCAGTAAATCTCGAATTTCTGACGGATTTTGCGCTTGTCCCACCGTTTCATCTAAAACAGGGAAATTCTCGCCAAATTGCGACCGCACTTCTTGCGCCGTTCGACAAGGGGGCAAACCGGATAAATTAGCACTGGTTGAGGTTAACGCAAAACCGGCTTGTTCGCATAATTGCACCACCGCAGGATGCCGACAAATCCGCACGGCAATACTCGTAAATTGCCCGGTCAGCCATTTTGGTGTGCTCAATTTGGTCGGCACAACCCAAGTTATAGGATAATCATATTCCCTTTGCAAACGGGTATATTGAACCGTATTTAGCTTTTGCACATCAATAAAAGGCAACAAATAATCCAAACTCGGCGCAATCAAAATCAACCCTTTTTCTTTCGGGCGGTTTTTCAAAACAAGCAATTTTTCCACCGCACTTTCGCTCATGGGATTGCAACCCAATCCAAACACCGCTTCCGTGGGATAAGCCACCACCTGTTCTTGCTGCAGCTTTTCTACAATTTGAGAAACATTCATCTTATTTATACATGGTTTCGCTGAGTTCAGGATAACGCGCGTTCATTTCCGCCGCCCATTTTACCAAAGCCGGATGATGCAGCGCTAAATCATAGCCTAAAAACTCTTGACGGAACGCCCACCAATCAATCAAACATACCGCCGTCAACGAGCCAATATTCAATTCATAACCAAAGGGTTGAATTGCCTGTTCCATTTGCGTAAAACTGCGTGCATTACGTTCCGCCACCTGCGCATAACGGCTCGTCCACCACTCATTTTCAGGACGGAATTTTTTCTCTGTCACCATCGGAGTCGTATTTTCCGAAATACCATCCGCCAAATTATGTAACGCCAATGCTGCCCAACGGGCCTTACCAGCTTCAGGAAACAACTTCGATTCCTTGCCCTTATAATCCAAATATTCGCAAATCAACAAGCTACCAAATAACCAATTTCCACAATTACGCTGCAAAGCAGGAATACGCCCAAGCGGATTATCTTGGTTATGCGGTGAATTAGAATCTGCCGCCACACTCACGCGCTGTAATTCAATTTTATCTTCTAAATGATGATGTTTCATCACCGTTAAGACTTTACGTGCAAAAGCACTGGTTGTGCTATACCAAAGTTTCATCATATTTTGCTCCTTGATTGAGATAAGGGAAATCTAAACAATATTTTGGGGAACGTCAAATGATTAAAAATAATCATTTGATTATAAAAAATCATATTTGTGACGAAGATCACGGTTTTATTAAAAAGAAAACATTATACTCTCTAGCAATTTCACTGCTGGAGAGAGAAAGATGGAGCTACTTATCATTGCTGATGATTTTACCGGCGCAAATGACACTGGCGTTCAATTCGCTAAACAAGGCGTTTCGACAGATGTATTGCTAAATGACTATTCATCATATAACGGCAATGCGCAAGTGGTTATTGTGAATACAGACAGCCGTGCCATGACGATTGAAAACGCTCAAAACCAAATAAACCAACGCTTAAATTCTATTATTCCGAACAAAATTTATAAAAAATTATATGAAAGTTAAGGAGTTTCCATGAAACCAATTTTAGGCATCACAATGGGCGATGCAGCAGGTATTGGCCCTGAAGTCATAATTAAATCATTAGAAGATAAACGCATCTACGAATTGGCACATCCCGTTGTTATTGGTGATTTAAAAATCCTACAACGTGCTTTGCCTATCGTAAAATCCCAACTTCAATTACGTAAAGTTGAAGATCTCGAACATTACCAAAGTGAATTTGGTTATATCGATGTCATTGATTTAGACAACTTACCCGCGGATTTGCCGTTCTCACAAGTTGATGCACGTGCAGGAAAAGCCGCCTATGAATTTATTGAACGTGCTGTTGATTTGACCTTAAAAGGAAAAATCCACGCCATTGTCACCGCACCTTTAAATAAAGAAGCCCTTCATGCAGGTGGCAAAATTTTCCCTGGGCATACTGAGATCTTAGCGCACCTAAGCAACACCGAAGATTTCTCTATGATGCTCACAAGCGAAAGACTCAACGTGATTCACGTCACTACCCACGTATCCATGCGCCAAGCCTGTGATTTAATCAAAAAAGAGCGCGTATTAACCGTTATTGAGCTTGCACAAGAATACAGCAAAATGCTCGGTTTTAAAGAGCCACGTATCGCGGTAGCCGGTTTCAATGCCCACGCGGGCGAACATGGTTTATTTGGCACAGAAGATGAAGAAGAAATCTTACCTGCCGTTAAAGAAGCACAAGCCAAAGGCATTAATGCGGTTGGCCCACTTCCACCAGATACCGTTTTCCATCGTGCTGCCAATTTGGATGAGTTTGATATGGTAGTCGTTATGTATCACGACCAAGGTCATATCCCATTGAAATTAATAGGTTTTGATAGCGGTGTCAATGTTACCACCGGTTTACCATTTATTCGTACCTCAGTGGATCACGGCACCGCTTTCCAAATCGCAGGACAAGGCATTGCGGATAGCCGAAGTATGACAGAAGCGTTATACCTCGGTGCAAAAATGGCAAGTATTAAATATGCAAATCACTAAGGAGGCATCTATGTCTACTACAACCCAAGTAACTGAAAAATCTATTATTCCGTTATATGATGGAATGAATAAAATTCCAGGTGGTGCAATGGTAATACCATTAATTTTAGGCTCAATAGTGGGAACATTTTTCCCTGAATTTTTAGGGCTTGGTTCATTTACAAGTGCACTTTTTAAATCCTCTGCAGGCCCACTTATTGCATTATTAATTTTCGCAACGGGTATGCAAATTACTGTTCGTAGTTCAGGCCCTGTTCTTGCTCATACAGGTATAGTTCTATTATTTAAAACCTTAATTCCTGCTGCATTAGTTACGGCTCTAGGCTTATTTGTTGGTAATGATGGGATACTCGGAATCTCATTGTTAGCAATGTTAACTGTTGTAGCTAACTCGAACGGTGGAATTTGGTTAGCATTTACAGGGAAATATGGTGATTACCGAGATCAAGGAGCCTACGTTGCTTCCGCTGTTAATGATGGCCCATTCTTTGTATTGTTATTCCTTGGCGCATCTGGTCTTGCGGATATTCCATTATCATTGATGCTTGCAGCGGTAATTCCGCTATTAATAGGTATGGTAATTGGTAATCTAGACCCTAAATGGACGAATTTAATGAAACCAACAGGAGCAATTGTTATTCCATTCTTTGCTTTTGCTTTAGGCAGTGGTATCAATCTAAATTCCATTGTAACAGGTGGAGCAACAGGAATCATTCTTGGAATTATCGCATCTTTATTTACTGGATTTCTTGTATTCATCGGCTATAAAACTATTTTGAGACGTGGAAATCAATCTGGTATTGGTTTTGCTGCGGGAACAACTGCTGGTAATGCAATTATTACACCTGAAATTGTGGCTCAAGCTGATCCTAGTTTTGCACCATTTGTACAAACTGCAACGGCTCAAATTGCGGCGGCGGTATTAGTTTCAGCAATCCTAGCACCACTCTTAGCAGCCTGGGTATTAAAACGTCAAGGTGGCTTAAACAATGGAGAGATTTAATATGAAAAATAATAAATTACTAGTTGTTGCCGATGATTTAACTGGAGCAAATGATACTGGAGTAATGTTTGCAGAATTAGGCTTTACAACAATCTTAGAGACAAACATAAGCTCCCTAAATAAAACTGATATATCAAAAGGTGATATTTTTTCAGTTTCCACAGATTCAAGAGCAATAGGAGAACAAGCGGAACAAAAAACATGTCAAGTAATCTCACAAGGAATCAGCAAAGAAATTAATCAACTTTATTTAAAAATTGATTCCACAATGCGAGGTTCAGTCCAGTTTCAAATCAAAGGTGCATTAAAAGCATGGAAAATGCTATATCCAAATGCAAGAGCTATCATTTGTTCGGCGTATCCTGCTATGGGGAGAACAATTGAAAATGGGCATTTATATGTTAATGGGATACCTGTAAATGAAACTCCATCAGGGAAAGATGCAATATGCCCTGTTGGCTCATCATATCTACTTGATTTATTACCCGAAGCAGTACATCTACCATGTTTAACAACGGAAGAATTAATATCACAAATTAGCTCTTCCAATAGTGAACAAATTATTATTGACGCTAAAACTGAAGATGATTTATCTGTTATTGCCAATGTAATCAATCAATTAGGTAATCATATTATTCCTGTCGGCTCTGCAGGCTTGGCATCTCATCTGAAAAAACACCGTAAGCAAGTGATTAACAAAGACACTAATTTGGGTAGAACACTTATTTTAGTAACGTCAATTCATGAAACTAGCCAAAATCAAGTAGATCAATATATTTCAACGGTAGGCGCAAAATCAATCGTATTCAATCCATCGCCATCACAACTAATTAATTACGAGTTATCAAATGAAGCGATAATGTCACAATTTAAAGCTTTAATACATTCTAGTTCAGAAAATGTCATTATTCGTGCGAACCCAGCAAAAATAATGAATCATAATTTTGGAAATATTCATACAGTAGCTAGAAAAATTGCTGAATATCTCGCAGAACTTGGAATATATGCCTTAAATAACGAAAAATTTGATTCACTTGTCCTATTTGGTGGTGATGGTGCGGCAATGTTATTGGGCAAAATGAATATATCAGAAATGAATATATTATATGCTATTGTGCCTGGAGTCCCATTGTGTACCATCAATAGTGGTCAATATAAAGGACTTAAAGTTATGACAAAGTCAGGTGGATTTGGTAATAATAATCTACTTAATGATATTTTGGGTTAAATACTATCAATAACGCCAGCAAACTTACTGGCGTTATTAAATTTCCAATATTATGTAACAGTTGCACAAGGCGATCGTTGAGACTATCGAAACATAAGTTTCATGCAGTCACTGAAATGTCTTATAGTTCGACAGGCTCACTAACCGTGGTTCGACAAGCTCACCAACCGCCATTTCAGCTTTGTGCAAGTACTACATAATACTAGATTTTTCTCTATACATCTTTATACGCCACAAGTATAATTATACAAACAATGTATAATTTTGTATAAAGGTGCTTTATGAATGATCCGCTTTATTTCCATCGTACCGATCTCGCTAATTCACTTGTTTTAAATCTTAAAAGTGGAATTACCCATGCTTTGACACTTTTTGCCCCACGCCGAATGGGAAAAACTCAGTTTTTATTGAATGATGTCAAACCACAAGCGGAAGAAAATGGTTTTCATGTATTCTATTTCAGCTTTTTTGATCAAATGGGCGATGTACAGATCGCCTTTGCTTCGGCATTACAGGATTTTCTGAAAAATATCACTCACGGCACCTTACAGCGATTAAATCGAATTGATGTTATGGGGATTGGAGTAGGTCTGCAAGATACTCAAGAGCAACCTTTTGTGAGCATCGCTCAAATGATTAATGAACTTGCCACAAAAAGCCATAAGCCTATATTGATGCTGCTTGATGAAGTACAAGAACTTGCTCGAATTAAAGGTTCAGAGCCAATGGTGAAATCGTTGCGAACAGGTCTTGATGTCAATCAAAATCAAATTAAGGTGATTTTTACAGGCAGTAGTACAAATGGATTGCGAGCTATGTTTAATGATAATAAGGCCGCATTTTTTCATTTTGCTTATCCCTTAGAATTCCCTAATTTAGGACAAGATTTTATTGATTTTCTCGCTAATATTTATCACCAACGGACTAATAACAGATTGGATAGCCATTTACTTTATCAGTATTTTGAGCGTTTTCACTTTTCACCATTATACTTACGAGCAACTATTCAAGATATGATTTTAAATCCGAGTTTATCATTACAACAAGCTGCGGAATACAGATTACTTCAGGTGAATGAAAATTCAGAGAATCGTCAGATTTGGGCTCAATTAAGTGAACTAGAGCGATTAATTTTACTTGCTGTGTTAAATGATGAAAGATCACTTTATACTAAAGAAAATCGCCAAGTTTTTGCACACAAACTAGGTCTTGAAAATATTAGTGCTAGTATGATTCAAGGTAAAGTGCGAAAATTAAAGCGTATGGATCTGTTAACTCGCAATATTGCTGATGAATTGCAAATTAACAATACACACTTTCAAACTTGGTTACGAGAAAATGTTAATGAGTGAGAGATGAGCTATGTCAAACGATCGCCATGAAACCATTATGCTTTATTTGAAAAGCCATAATATCGCAACGGTTGAACAACTTGTAAAAATAACAAATTCATCGCCTGCCACAATTCGTAGAGATTTGATTAAACTTGATGAAGAGGGAGCGATTATTCGTACTCATGGCGGTGTTGCCCTCAATCAGTTTATTCCATTTCAACCGACAACGGATGAAAAACAATCGTGCCAGATTGCAGAAAAAGAGCGAATTGCTGACTATGCGGTATCCTTGATTACAGCCGGAAGCTCCGTGGTTTTAGATGCAGGCACAACAACATTATGTATCGCAAAAAAAATAACACATATTCCATTGCGGATTATTACGACTGATTTACGAATTGCCTTATTATTGTCCGAATATAAACAAATTGAAGTCACTATGGTTGGAGGCCGTATTGATAATAGCAGCCAATCTTGTATTGGTAATCAAAGTATTTCATTTTTTCAGAATATTAACCCTGATTTTGCGTTTGTAAGTTGTAATTCTTGGGATTTAGAAAAAGGAATTACTGCTCCAACAGAAGAAAAAGCCGCATTAAAAAAAGCGTTACTGCAAAATGCAACAAAACGAATTTTAGTCGCCGATAGTAGCAAATATGCAAAATTTTCGTTATTCTGCGCCGCCAAACTGGAAACTCTAACCAATATCATCACAGATAATTCATTACCTACTGATATTGCCAATGCGCTGAAACAAAAAAATATTGAAATAAACATCGTATAGGTAGCAAAAAAATTCAAACGTAAAATAAGGAACTTATGTCAACACCCACTTCACCTCCAAAAGCCATCATTCCCATTTATGATTTGCTCAGCAAAATCCCTGGGGGGATTATGGTGATTCCGCTGATTTTAGGCTCTATTGTGGGGACGTTTTTCCCTGAATTGTTAGAATTAGGGGCGTTTACCACCGCACTTTTTAAGTCTTCTGCATTACCATTGATTGCATTGCTGATTTTTTCAACAGGGATGCAAATTTCGTTGCGTAGTTCAGGGGCGGTGTTGGCTTATACCGGTGTCGTGTTGTTGTGTAAGACCTTGATTCCTATGAGCTTGGTGATTTTATTGGGCTTGTTTGTGGGAAATGACGGGATTATTGGGATTTCGTTGCTAGCTATGCTTGCTGTGGTATCAAATTCCAGTGGTGGGATTTGGTTGGCATTTACAGGGAAATATGGCGATTATCGCGATCAAGGGGCTTATATTGCCTCGGCTGTCAATGACGGTGCATTTTTTGTGTTGTTATTTTTGAGTGCATCAGGTTTGGCGGATATTCCGTTAGGTTTGATGATGGCGGCAATTATTCCGCTATTAGCTGGGATGGTGTTTGGTAATTTGGATCCTAAATGGGCGAATTTAATGAAACCGACTAGTGCCATTGTGATTCCTTTTTTTGCATTTTCTTTAGGGACGGGAATTAATTTGACGGTAATTGTGACAGGTGGCGCAAGCGGAATTTTGCTTGGTGTAGTGGCATCCTTAGTCACTGGGTTGTTTGTGTTTATTGGCTATAAAACTATTTTAAGACGTGGTAACCAATCAGGTATTGGCTTTGCCGCGGGGACAACGGCAGCAAATTCAATCGTCACCCCTGCCATTGTCGCACAAGCAGATCCCACTTTTGCGCCTTTTGTTCAGACGGCAACCGCACAAATTGCTGCCTCGGTGTTAATTTCAGCGATTATTGCGCCATTGGTGGCAGCTTGGGTGTTAAAACGTCAAGGCGGTATGCCCAAATCCAAAATAACAAGTCACTAAACGCGTTCAACCTCAAAAACGCATTTGCATTTTTTGTTTAAGCAGACAAAAGTGCGGTGCGTTTCCGTGTCTTTTTTCAATATTGCCCAACGCTCACCGCAAGTGGGACAAGTCTGAATTTGGGGTTTAATGGGTAATGTAAATTTACACTGTGGAAAACGATTACAGCCGTAGAACGTTTTACCTAAACGACCTCGGCGCGGAACAAGTTCCCCTTTAGCGCAATCCGGGCAAGGTATGGTTTCTTGATTATCGTCATGTTGTGTTTCTTCTTCATGAAAAATAAAATGGCACGTAGGGTAACCACTACAACCAATAAACATCCCAAAACTACCTTGTTTAAGCTGCAACGCTTGACCGCACTCAGGACAAGTTTCGTCGAGTTGTTTTAATACCTTGCTTTCATGGTTCGCATGTAAAGGTTTGAGATAATCACATGTTGGAAAGGCTGAACAACCTAAAAACAAGCCTTTTTTGCCATGACGCATTTGTAATAATGCACCGCATTGTGGACAACGTTCCTGTTGTTTGGTGTATTGGAAAAGAGATGAGTTCATAGCATTCTCCAAATAATGATGTGATTAAGCTGTATCAGGCAGTTTAACCGGCTCAGCCACCGCCTATACAGATTTTACCTATTTTCATTTATACTACACAACCTACTTCATGAGAAAAATAAATACCGACTATGCGAGAACTTTCCCAAAATCCTTATTTTTTAACCGCGCTTTTATTGGCTATTATCTGTTTGATTTTAGTTTTTGTGATAATACGAAGAAATCGTGATGTGTTGGAACTGACGCAGGATTTGAATAAAAATATCGTGGATTACAATCAACTGGCGGAAAAGTTTGATGCGTTAAGTGCGGTGAAAAATCAACAGGATTTATCATTGGCACGTATTCAAACGACCAATGAATATTTAACCGCTGAAATTGCTGAGCGCGATCAGGCTTTAAGCCAAGAACGATCAGCGTTAACCCAAACACAAGAAAATCTGACTGCTGTTTCTCAAGAACTCACTGCCTTTAAAATTATGCTGTCAGAAAAAGAAAAACATTTTGCTGAACAACAACAAACTTTTGCTCAATCTAAGCAACAACTCACAACCGAATTTCAAAATCTTGCCAATCGCATTTTGGACGAAAAAGCACAATCTTTTCGTCAATCAAACCAAACGGCGTTGGATGCTTTATTGAAGCCATTTCGGGAACAAATTGACGGTTTTCAGAAGCGCGTCAATGAAATTCATTCCGAAAGTCTTAAAGGCAATGCGGGTTTAGAAGCGGAAATTAAAAAGGTGTTGGATATTGGGTTGACCATGTCGCAGGAAGCCAATAATTTAACCTCGGCGCTAAAAGGCGAGAAGAAAACCTTGGGCAATTGGGGGGAAGTGCAACTGGAACGCGCCTTGCAATTAGCCGGCTTAATAAAAGGGGAACATTACGAAGCGCAAGCACATTTTAAAGATGAGCAAGGTAAGCACAATTACCCGGATTTTGTGGTGCATTTGCCTGATAATAAACATTTGATTATTGACAGCAAAATGTCGCTGGTTGCCTATGAAAGTGCGGTCAATTCGGATGATGATTTACAGCGTGCACAATTTATGAAGGAACACATCAAAGCCATTCGGCAGCATATTAATGATTTATCCCAAAAAGATTACAGCAATCTTATCGGGATGCGCAGCCCGAATTTTGTGCTGATGTTTGTAGCGGTGGAACCGGCTTATATTGAAGCCATGAAAGAAGACACGAGTTTGTTCAATTTTGGCTATGAAAAAAATGTGATTTTAGTTTCCCATACCACATTAATGCCGATTTTGCGCACCGTGGCAAATTTATGGCGCATTGAACGCGGTAATGCGGAAGCACGCGAAATTAGCGCGCGTGCAGGGGAAATTTATAATCAAGTTTGCTTAGTTGCTGAACGCTTGGCAAAATTAGGGTCGACTTTGGGCACGGTCAGCACGCGTTATAACGAAACGGTGACCGCTCTTGTGGGACAACAAGGTTTAGCCGGCAAAGTGGATCGCTTTAAAGATTTATCCGCCAAAGCCAATAAAGTCTTGCCCGCGGTAGAATTGCTTCATGCGGATATTGAAACCGAAAAATTATTATTAGTTAGGAAAGTAGAAAATGGAACAACCGATCTCGATCACTCCGGAACAAGCCTGGGAAATGATGAATAATGGCGCGCATTTATTGGATGTGCGTGACGAACTTCGTTTTGCCCAAAGCCATGCCAAAGGCGCATTTCATTTAACCAATCAAAGTTACGGACAATTTCAAAATAACGTGGATTTTGATGATCAAGTCATTGTGATGTGCTATCACGGCATTAGCAGTTTAAATGTAGGCACTTACTTGCTCGCCCAAGGCTATGACCACATTTATAGTGTGATTGGCGGCTTTGAAGGCTGGGTAAAATCAGGGTTACCCCTTGAAATTTAAATAAAATTTTCGTATTTTATCGTCCAAATTTAACGCACTTTTATATGGAAACACTATGGAAAAAACAGAAACCTCAACACGCTCTTCTCGCCACCGCCAACCGACTATGATCAGCAAAATTATCTTTGCAAGCCGTTGGTTGCAGTTGCCGATTTACCTTGGCTTAATTGTCGTTCAAGGCATTTACGCCTATAAATTTATGAAATCCCTATGGGCATTATTAACCGGCATTAATGAACTGGATAGCAATGCCATTATGCTTTCTGTGTTGAATTTAATTGATGTGGTTATGATTGCGAACTTGCTGGTGATGGTAATTATTGGCGGCTATGAGATTTTCGTGTCGAAATTAAATACGGAAAATCACCCCGATGAACCCGAATGGCTGGATCACGTGAATGCCTCTGTGTTGAAAGTGAAGCTCTCGATGTCTATTATCAGTATTTCATCCATTCATATGCTACAAACCTTTGTGAACGCCGCCAATATGCCAGAGAAAACCATGATGTGGCAATTATTCTTACATTTAGGGTTCTTAGTTTCCGCCGTTGCAATGGCTTATACAGACAAGATCTTATATAGCACCAGTCATAAAACCCACTAATATCAAACGGACGCCAAATGGTGTCCGTTTTGTCACAAAATATCCCGTCATTTCACCGCACTTTTGCTTGTAAAAAACCTAAGCAGAGTCCAACAATTAAGCCTGAAATATGGGCGGCATTGCCCATTTTGATGCCAATTAATGGGCTGGCGAAGCCGAGTACGATCCCTACGATTAACATGGTAAAAAAGCCTTTGGGTAAGAGAGTTCCTTGTGTGGCACCAAACTTATCGACCGCAAAAACAAAGCCCATCACCGCATATACGACACCTGAAAGCCCAAAGAAAAGGGGGCCGCTTGCCCAATTTTGCGCCACGCCGCTAATCAGCGCTGCCACAAGGAATAAGCCTATTAATTTTAGGCTACCAAAGTGACGTTCAATCATGCCGCCAAAAATCCACCACCAAGAAAGATTAAAGAGAATATGTAAGGGCGATAAATGCACAAAGGCATGGGAAAAATAACGCCAATATTCCGTTTCATCGCCCCAATAAACAGGAAAATGCGCGTACACCATAATTGGTTGGTCGTAGCCTAGCTCTTCCAAAAGAAAGATGATTGCGCAAAGTGCGGTGATAAAAAGGGTAAATTTTATCTTATTCCAGTGCGACCAATAATGGTGGGAATCGGGTTGTTCTTTAACCTTAACATATCGTAGTGTTCGCGTATCCCCATTTTCCCAACTGGCTTGTTGATAGCGTTCAGCAAAAGGGTTTTGGATAAATAAATTGGCTTCTTCTTCGACTAGGGGAAATTGCGGTGATGTTTCATCAAAATCGCCACAAAACTCGGTCTCACCACTAGCCAATCGCTCTTCTCGCAGGCAAAGCTCTATGTGGTATTTTCCACGTAAATAATCACGAAATCGGATGGTTAGTTGGGGAATTTGACTTCTAATTACACATTGCATTTGATATAGTCCTGTTGTGAATATCAGTTTATTTTAAACGATGGGGTGAAAATGGAACAAGCACAATTACCAAAAGGATTGAGTGGGTTTAGCTGGGCATTAGTGGGGCTGTGTTTCCCGATTTTATTGTGGCCGTTAGCCCTGTTATTATCGCCCGCGTTGTTAGAAAATCCCAACCTGAGTGCGACTACATCGCTGATGTTTGCCTGCATTTTCTGGTTTTATCCTTTTCTGTTAGGTATTATCGCGAGAATGCTCTTTAAACTGCATCAAAAACAACCGCACTTTGCCGTAAAAATACTTGTCTGCTGTGCGATCATTTTCTGGGTTGCCGTGGGCTATATTATTGTCAATGGGTTGCGATAATTCACTTTCAGTGAAAAAACGCCCTTTTGTTCTCGTCATAAAGAGTATAATATGCCGTAACATTAACGTTTATTTTAGAGGTCTTATGTTTAAAAAACTTTCTCTTATTGCACTATTTTCGGTGTTGTCTGCCTGTTCTTCAGTCACTAATTACATTCCTTTTATGGGCGATAACAAGCCTGTAATTAATCTTGATGAAGATAAAATTGATCAAAAATCCTATGCTGTGGCTTATGCCTCTACCGTACAAACCTATACGGGGCAAATCAAAGAAGATTATGATGTGAATTCTTTCGCCAATGGCGTAAAACAATATTATGAAGGGGCAATTTTGGTGCCGATTGAGCAAATTAAAGCCAAATTAGCTTCAGGCATTGATAGCAATGTTCATGCTTATTACAGTGGCGTTGTTTTTGCCGCAGACTTGCAAGGCAATTTTAGCCGTTTAAGCCCAACCTGTTGGACACAAATTAATCGTCCGAGTATGACTCAAGGTATCTATGACGCCATGCTTGACCTGAAAAAAGGCAAAGCCCGTGGTGAAGATGATGAATATATTAGTAAAGGTAGTGAACAACTACTCAACACTTGTAAATAACCTTTAAGCTAGGGGGCATTCCCCTAGCTTTTTTTATTGCCAACCTAAAAAGGATTAAGAATGTTCAATTTACCTGAAAACAACATTCACCTTGCAAATCAAGCCACCCATAAAACTGAAGCCATTCAACTTGTTGCAGCCGCATTGGAACAAGCGGGCTACGTTGAAGCGGGCTATTTGCAAGGGATGTTAGCGCGAGAACAACAAACATCAACATTCTTGGGAAATGGGATTGCCATTCCCCACGGCACATTGGACACCCGTTCGATGGTCAAAAATACGGGCGTAGTCATCTTCCAATTTCCACAGGGAATCGCTTGGGGAGAAGACAATATCGCTTATGTCGTGATTGGCATTGCGGCACGTTCTGATGAACACTTAGCCCTATTGCGCCAATTAACGCACGTGTTAAGTGATGAGCAGGCTGCTGCCAAGTTAGCCACGCTCAAGGATGTCCAAAAATTCCGCGCGATTTTAATGGGCGAAAGCGAAGCCTTTTCGCTTTCGGAAGAAACGATTAGCTTAGATGTAGAAACAGAAAGTTTGCTGACCTTAACCGCCATCAACGCCGGACAGCTACAAGCACAAAGCGCGGTGGATCATTATTTCATTTCCGATGTTATCAGTTCAGCGGCTATTCCGCTCGGTCAGGGGTTATGGTTAACGGATAGTGTTCAAGGAAACCTAAAAAATGCTTTGGCGTTTAGTCGCCCTAAAGTGAGTTTTGAACAGCATAACAACACCATCAAGGGTGTACTCACCATTGCGGCAAAAGATGATGCGATAAATGAAACGCTGGTACGCTTATTGGATGAACAGGTTCAAGGGATCTTATTAACCGGTTCAAAAGCACAAATTGTTGCGGCATTAAATGGTGCAGAGCTTCACACCGCCGCTGACCAAGTTGTCGGCACCTTCACCTTACGGAATGAACACGGCTTACATGCGCGTCCAAGTGCCGTATTGGTGAACACAATCAAACCGTTTAACGCCAAAATTAATGTGGAAAACTTAACCCGTGGTAGCGCATTAGTCAATGCGAAAAGCGCCATGAAAATCGTCTCGCTAGGCGCATCCTATGGACACCGATTACGCTTTGTGGCGGAAGGCGATGATGCCCAAATTGCCATTGAAACGATTAAACAAGCCATTGCCAATGGGTTAGGTGAAACCATCTCATCCAATCACGCCTTTGAAGCGGATAGCATTGAAATCATCAAAGGCTCTGCAGAAAGTGCGGTCAATTCTGCTTCTGTTTCCAATCAGCTGAATAACGAAGAGCAAATTGAAGGCATTTTTGAAGTGACCAATGAACATGGCTTACATGCGCGTCCGAGTGCGACATTAGTGAATGAAGTGAAGAAATACCATGCGTCTGTGGCGGTGCAAAATCTTGATCGTGATACGCCGTTAGTCAGTGCGAAAAGTTTGATGAAAATTGTGGCACTTGGGGCAGTTAAGGGACATCGTTTACGTTTTGTCGCCACCGGTAAAGAAGCGCAAAAAGCCATTGACGCGATCGGTGTTGCAATGAAATCAGGTTTAGGAGAATAAAAAACATGACAGCAAAAGTAGCAACCATTACGCTCAATACCGCCTATGATTTAGTCGGGCGGTTAAAGCGGATTGAATTAGGGGAAGTGAATTCCGTAGAAACCTTGGGATTATTTCCTGCAGGTAAAGGCATTAATGTGGCAAAAGTGCTGAAAGATTTGGGCATACAAGTGGCGGTCGGCGGCTTTTTAGGGAAAGATAATGTAGGGGATTTTGAACATTTATTCCAAACGCAAGGGCTGGAAGATAAATTTCAGCGTGTGGCAGGCAAAACGCGCATTAATGTCAAAATTACCGAAACCGAGGCGGATGTCACCGATTTGAATTTTTTAGGCTATGAAATCAACGAAGCGGATTGGCATCATTTTGTGGAAAGCTCTCTCGCCTACTGTCAACAATTTGATCTTGTAGCCGTCTGTGGCAGTTTACCCCGTGGCGTCACCCCTGAATTGTTTGCCCAATGGTTAAGGTTATTACATCAGGCCGGCATTAAAGTGGTATTAGACACGTCAAACCAAGCGTTACAAGCAGGCTTAACCGCCAAGCCTTGGTTGGTAAAACCAAATCATCGCGAACTGGAAGCTTGGGTTGGGCATGCGTTAAATAGTCTTGATGAGATCATTGCGGCAGGTAAAAAACTGCAAGCCCAAGGCATTGCAAATGTTGTGATTTCCATGGGTGCGGAAGGGTCGCTTTGGCTCAGCGATAATGGCATCGTGCAAGCGCAACCGCCAAAATGTGAAAATGTGGTCAGCACAGTAGGCGCGGGTGACTCTATGGTAGCAGGTTTAATTTACGGTTTTATTCACCATTATTCAGCGGCGGATACATTGGCATTTGCCAGCGCAGTTTCTGCATTGGCTGTTTCACAAAGCAATGTGGGCGTGAGCGATCGTGCCTTACTTGATCCTATCCTTGCCAATGTTAAGGTAACAACGATTAAAGGTTAATCTATGAATATTTTTCTTACCCCATCTTCAAATCTAGGTCATGCGAAAGTGTTTTTGTTAACACAATTAATGACCACCGCGGTAAAAGCGCAAAATCATCACATTGTTGAAAAGGCGGAGCAAGCGGATGTCGTCATTGTTTTTGCTAAAACCATGCCAAATTTAACCGCACTTCAGGGCAAAAAAGTCTTTTTATGTGACCCTGAAAGCGCGTTTCTTAACCCCGAAAAGATATTAAACACCGCGCTCACTCAAGCCGTGGATTATGTTTCACCAAGTTCAAATCAAAATCCAAGCCAAAGTGCGGTGAAATCTTCGGCGCTTTCTGAAGTGAAAAATATCGTTGCGGTCACCGCTTGCCCAACGGGCGTTGCGCATACGTTTATGTCGGCAGAAGCAATTGAAGCCTATGGCAAAAAAATGGGCTGGAATGTACGCGTGGAAACCCGTGGGCAAGTCGGCGCAGGCAATCCTATTACGCCTGAAGAAATTGCTGCCGCTGATTTAGTTTTTGTTGCCGCAGATATTGATGTGGATTTAGCCAAATTTAAGGGCAAACCCATGTATCGAACGTCTACAGGGTTGGCATTGAAAAAAACAGCGCAAGAATTTAACCGCGCTTTTACGGAAGCAAAAATCTATGAAGGGAATGTGTCAACTGCCAACAACACAGAAACAAAAGGCAACGAGAAAAAAGGTGTTTATCAGCACTTAATGACGGGCGTTTCTCATATGTTGCCGGTTGTCGTTGCCGGTGGGCTTTTGATCGCGATTTCGTTTATGTTTGGTCCAAATGCCTTTAAAGATCCTAGCATTGCCGGTGGGTTACCTGCTGCATTAATGGAAATTGGTGGCGGCGCTGCCTTTAAATTAATGATCGCCGTCTTTGCAGGTTATGTTGCCTTTTCTATTGCTGACCGTCCTGGGTTGGCTGTGGGATTAATTGGCGGTATGCTTGCCTCGACTGCTGGCGCAGGGATTTTAGGCGGTATTATTGCCGGTTTTCTTGCCGGCTATGTCGTCAAAGGACTGAACTCCGCCATCAAATTACCGGCTTCAATGGCTTCGCTCAAACCAATTCTTATTCTTCCGTTATTAGGTTCGGCGATTGTTGGGTTGTTAATGGTTTACCTTTTGAACCCACCTGTGGCAAGCACTATGACAGAATTAACGGGATGGTTAAATGGTCTTGGCGCAACAAATGGCTTACTCTTCGGTGCAATCCTTGGCGGGATGATGTGTGTAGATATGGGCGGACCTGTCAACAAAGCGGCTTATATGTTTGGGACAGGATTATTGGCTTCTCAAGTAAACACGCCAATGGCAGCAGTGATGGCTGGTGGTATGGTTCCCCCAATAGGTATGGCAATCGCCACGTGGTTAGCCCGTGGAAAATTTAATGCCAATCAACGTGACGCGGGCAAGGCCTCGTTTGTATTAGGTTTGTGTTTTATCTCAGAAGGTGCGTTACCCTTTGTTGCCGCTGACCCCATTCGAGTCATTGTATCGAGTGTCATTGGTGGTGCCATTGCTGGGGCGGTATCACTCAGTTTAGCCATTGAACTGCCCGCGCCACATGGTGGATTATTTGTCATTCCACTCGTTTCTCAGCCTTTAATGTACTTAGGTGCCATTGCGCTGGGATCAGTTGTAACAGGTATTCTCTACGCCGTTATTCGCCCAAAACAAACGAAAGAATAACCGCGCTTTAATATATGAGCCCATGTATTATTCGTGGGCTTTTTTATTAAAAATCCTGTGTAGATACCCTTTCATTGAAAAGCTAAGTGTAATAGAAAAAAGCTAAACAACACATAACAAAAAAGGCATACCCGAAGATATGCCTTTTTCTGCTTTTAATTCAAAGCGGATTATTTGA
>NZ_CABFKI010000015.1 GCF_901764995.1 Actinobacillus porcinus | reverse complement strand
CTGGAAAGAACGTTACAAGAAGAAAAGAAACTGAATGAAGTAGGCGGCTTGGCTTATTTAGCCGAAATCGCCAAAAGCACACCAACCGCGGCAAATATTGCCACTTACGCGAATATTGTGCGCCGTTCAAGTCAGTCTCGTCAATTATATGCACTTGGTCACCAATTATGTGCAGAAGTTTGCGTGGCAAAATCACAAGAGCAAATTGATACCATCATCAATAACACGGAAAAAGCTCTCACGGATTTAACCTTAAATGAAGCACAAACCGAAACCAATGCGGATTTAATGGATGTGATTGATTCCATTTTGAAAAGAATGGAACAAAATACCATGACTGGTTCTGTCGTAAGTGGCATATCCTTTGGTATCGAACGCTTAGACGCGAACACGACAGGTGCGCAAGATGGTGATCTCATTCTTGTGGCGGCTAGACCATCCATGGGAAAAACCGCACTTTCACTCACATTTGCCTATAGTGCATTAGAAACACAAAAAACGCGCCCAGTCCAATATTACAGTCTTGAAATGCCTGCGGAACAAATTATGTTACGCCTTTTGTCACTACATTCTCGCGTACCGCTACAACGTGTAAAACAAGGTATTACAATGAGTGATGAAGATATGGCGCGTTATGGCGCAGCCATTTCTCATTTTTGTGAAAATTGGGGCAATGCACGTTTTCAGCTGGACGATTCAAGCTATCTCACTCCGCAAATGTTACGCACGCGCGTAAGAAGAAATATCCGTAAATATGGCACACCATCGGTCATTATTGTCGATTATTTACAACTTATGCACGATCCTGCCTTTAGTGGTAATAAAAATCGTAATTTAGAAATTGAAAGTATTTCTCGCTCATTAAAACAGCTCGCGAAAGAAGTCGGCTGTCCTGTTATTGCTTTATCACAACTCAACCGAAACCTTGAAAATCGTGGCGATAAACGTCCTTTACCGTCTGATTTACGCGACTCAGGCTCATTAGAACAGGATGCCGACATCATTTTCTTCATTTATCGCGATGAAGTTTACAACCCCGAAACGGGTATGAATGGTATCGCTGAAATCATTATTGCTAAACAACGGAACGGCCCGATCGGCACTGTCTATAGTCGATTTAAAGGGGAATTTTCTTTATTTGAGAATATTCCTGATGATGAATATGAAAAATTAGCGAGAGAATAATTATGGCATTTTTTAACTCAAAATCACGTGAAGAACGCGCGAAATCAATGATGGCAGCCTTAAATACACCTGCTATCACAAGCAGTTCGCCTGTTTATCAACAAACCCAAATTGCAAATCCGCCGACTGCGGTAGATTTAAATAAAAAGCGTTTAATTACCGTTACATTGGATAAACTAAAACCTTATGAAGGCAACCCACGTAGAACAAAAAATCCCGCCTACGAAGAAATCAAGGCTTCAATTAAATCTCGTGGTTTAGATCACGCGCCTAACATTACGCAACGCCCGGGGGATGATTTTTACACCATTGCCGATGGCGGTAATACGCGTTTGCAGGCTTTAAATGAGCTATTTGTTGAGACGAAAGATATACGTTTTTGGTCTATCGAATGTGTATTTAAACCTTGGCAAGGTGATGATGAAATTTCATCTGAACTGAATATGATTATTGGCCATCTTGCTGAAAATGATATTCGTGGTGAGCTATCTTTTATTGAAAAAGCATTAGGCGTGCAGCGTGTAAAAACACTGTATGAAGAACAAAGTGGCGAAACACTTTCACATCGCAGATTAGCCGAAAAATTAAATGAAAATGGCTATCCGATTTCATTTCAACTCATTGCCCGTATGGAGCAATGTTTAACCTATTTATATCCCCACATTCCCAATGTTTTATTAGAAGGAATGGGGAAACCACAAATCGATAAACTTCTTGGTATGCGCAATAAAGCAGAAAATGCTTGGGATGTTCATCGATTGGACGTTGAACCGCAGGCTCATTTTGATGAAATCTGGTTAGATACTCTTTCACCTTTTGATGAACAACCCAATGAATTTGTGATTAATGATTTCCAAGATGTGCTAATTACTGCGCTTGTGGAAGCCTTTTATCATCAGATTCCTTATGAAACCTTCAAATTAGAGATCGATTTAGCTGAACAAAAATTACGTAAATTAGCAGAAAAACATGCGGATATTTTACAACTCGCCACAGAAAGTGAACGTCATCTTATTGAAGCAGAAAAAGAACAAACGGCAAAAGTGGCAAAACCGGCTATTCAGGATAATGACCACAAGGATAATGTCGATAATACAGCGTTCTCGGCAAATTCATTTACTGACACAGTAGAAGAAAATCTAAATACTGAAGCAGAAGATGAGTATAGAAATGAATCTGAAGAAACATCTGAAAATCTAGCGATACCATCGATTCAAGAAATGAATAATGCCATTCAAGAACATTTTTCTAATTTAGGTTTTATTCCCGGTGAAAACCCTGAAGCGCAACGTCAAAAAGAAGCCGCGGATAATGGTTTAGACTTTGCTTGCTCGGGGGCATTTCCAATTACGCATATTTGGAAAGTCAATCCTAATAAACCATTAACCATGGAAGCCTATTCCCTTGCGGTAGAAATTGCGGATGAATGTGGTATTGCAGATTGCATTGAACATATTATTCATGAGCCGATTGATTACGCTTTTCGCGTACATCCATTAAATACAGATAAAAATCACTCTGTTTTAACGCAACAAATTCATCAAATATTAACCGCACTTTCAACAACGGATGAACCACAAGAGATTGTCCTGTCACCGATGTTGTGGCTTGGCACTCAAGAGCAAGCACCGCAGGTCTCTGATTTAATGTTAGTGCGCCTATTTAGACTTATTCGCCTTAATCGCTATCTCAAAGAAATGACACTAGGGGGAAACCATGCTTAATGTCTCAATCAATCAAGCTATTATTTCTGAAATCCTTTCCAGTATTCGTAAAGGTGAGCTCGGCTACGGTAAGCAACTGGGCTTTGATGAAAATGAATTAGCGGTCATTTCCGATTTGAATACTCGAGAAATTTTAGATTTATGTAACAGTCCGGTGCCTTTTGCTAAAGTGCAAATTAATCATCAGGCTTTTTGGAATCTCATCGAAGTGGCTCGAGAAAACACACACCAGAGCAATATTATCGATCGCGCGTTAGAGTTAGGTGCGTCAAGTGAGATGTTACATAACCGATTTGGTTGGAGTTCTGCTGACGTTTCTGCTCGCCGCCGCTTGCGTGGCATTAAAGAACCAATGGGAAGAAAGCGCAATGCTTATGAAGCCGAAGAGCTCAAAGTTTGGGAACTTTGGCAAAAACATAAAGATAATGTTAAAGACGATATTGAAACATCCCCTGAAGGCTTTGACTTGCTGATGTTTATTGCGGAAGAAACCGGTGTGAGTTTAACCGAAGTATGGCGTTTAATATCAACATGGATAAAAGAAAATAATTAGATTGTCTCAGGGCGAGATACGCAAGTATCTCGCCAATAGATACGCAATGGACGAAAGAAGGGAAAATGTGATGAACGAGCAATTTCAGAGCCTGCTTTTTATCGGAAATAAGCACGAAACAGTGCCAACAAGATTACTTACGGATAAATATCTCACCGCACGAGCAAAATTGGCTTGGCAATTAATCAAATTAAATGCCGGCCAATTTCAAGGATCGCTATTCCCATCTTACGACCATTTACAACATTGGTTATCGGATAAAGCTTATAAAGATGAGTCTTGTTCACGTAAAATCGTGTCACAAACCTTACACTTACTCCGTTTAACTCGCTGGTTAACCTTGTGTGAAACGGTTCGTAATCACAAGGGACAAATTCTAGGCAACGTTTACATCATGAATGATGAGCCATTAAGTGTCATTGACAGTATCACATTAAATAGCGACTATTTAAATTTAGTGGAGAAGATGGCAAATCACAAAGATCCTATTTTAAAAGACGTAGCATTAAGTATCATTGATGAAATTGTCAGTGATAAATCCGGATTATGGCATTTTGTTTCTCACCTTGATGTATTTAAAGCACGCTATCGTGCATTGCATAAAAACCGTTTAATTGGCACGGCAGAATCGACATCGGTTCTACCAAACCATCTTTCAGAAGCGGTAAACAAAACACAGCAAATTTTGCTCAGTTCCCAAATGGAACTCAGTCAAAATACCGGGGAACTCAGTCAAAAATCACCAAGTTCCCACCTAAAATCACTGAGTTCCAAAATGGAACTAAGCACAAAAACCAATGCTAACTCATTGATTTCAAATGTAGTTCCCAATGGGAACTCTAAGTACAGTACAAGTACTAATAATATTACTAAGTACAGTACTGTACTGGAGAAGGATTTTTCAACACTGAAATTAACACCGCTCGAACAACAATCCGTGATGCAAGCGATGCAGGATTTAGATGAACAACTCTGCCAAGCTATTCTGATTGAAATTAAAGAGCGTATGGCTCAACAAGAAATTCGTAAACCGGTCGGATATATTTTCTCATTAATTCGAGAAGCAAAATTGGGTAAATTTAACCCATACTACGCCGCGAAACAAACGGCAACATCAACTAAAGCTGCGGCAGAAAGAAAAATACGCCCTGCAAGTCAACGTACATTAGGTAAATTGGACTCGGCTTTAACAGATAGTTTAAAATCATCGGAACGCTTTGCACAATTAAAACAACTAAAACAGCGATTAATGCTTTAAACTATGAAACCTGAATCAATATTATTTACTGATTAGAAAATGAACAGTGTCACCCTGGGTGACAGTGGTTAGAAAGTATACAAAGTGTCACCAGTGGTGACAAAATGGTTAGAAAGTATACAAAGTGTCACCAGTGGTGACAAAATGGTTAGAAAGTATACAAAGTGTCACCAGTGGTGACAAAATGGTTAGAAAGTATACACACATATCAATTTATTACTTCATTTATACGAGAATTAATTATGGCAGAATCAACTTCACAAAAATTAGGCGCACTTCGTAGTGAAATTTCCATCACATTACATACTCAACACGCCACTCGCTTATGGCAAGGCAGTAAAGAGATACGTGATCAGGATGGTAAGGTGATTAAACCGAGAATGTTAGGTGTAGTCGGTAGTCTTGGCGCAGTCGCTCGTATTCAACGAGAAGCCGCGAATAATTGTCCTTTCGCTGATTACTATTTAATACGTTTTGAAGATAAAATTATGGATAGTCATCAACAAATGAAGGAAATGACGCAGAAATTAATGCATGTTTATTTGGATGATTTACCTGAAAATATTGATGTACAGCGTTGCGTTAACATTGCGCCAATCACCTATGATCTTCATGTCAATTCGCCTTTAGGGTATAAATTTGCCTATCTCCTTTCTGAATATGACAACTTGGCTAAACTTGCTATGACGGCTGCTTATGTGGCGTTAATGACGCGTAAGGAAAGTCGTGAATGGTTAGAAAATGGTGCAAGATTAATTCGTCAATGTTTTGGTATATTAGATACTTACCGCTCATCTGGTGTTACGCGCGCTGATGATCTTGATAAAATTCAAGAAGCAGAAAAACGCTTGCGCGTGACACTTCCTGCTGATGTCCTTTCTGGTGAAAGACGTGCAATCTTTGCACCTGACATCAGAAAAACGAGCGCGACAGGTCTTTCTAACGCTCAGGCTGATTAAGTATAGGTATGACGCAATATGAATATCCATCGTATTATTCCTGATGATATGTATAAAAGTATCGCAATGAAGCATAATCTTAATGCTATCTTGCGAGATATGTTTAAATATATTGGGTCAGCAAAAGAATTGCATCGCTTGCATGCAGAAATGAATGATGTGCGGCAGTCTTTTGTGGATTATCAACCTGATATGATTGCGGCAATGACTAACAGCCCTGTTGGAACGCTACCATTATGGTTGTTGAGAGATAAAACCAGTAGTAATAATGTTCCTATTTTACGTTGGCGCAATGTCATTACAAAGCGTAACGGTAATTTAGCGTGGTGCGACATTCTTGAAAATGATCATTATGCGCCAGAAGTGAAGAAAGCGTTGCTGCAGATAGAAAAAGAACGATTATTGCTGAGCTTGCAGTTATCTTTATTAAATCATATCGTGCGGCAGTTAGAGACTTACGCTATAAAAATGGATGAGTTGGAGAAAATAATGCATTAATTGCGTCAGGATGGGGCAAAAAAGCAACCGTGAACGCGGTTGCTTTTTTGGGAATTGAGAAAATAATTGTTTTTGTAAACTTTACAATTAATTTTAAGACCATATTTGCACTAAAAATAATCAATTTTAGAGTAAATTTCAGTCGCATAACACTTGTCGGATTCTATTTTTGAGTGTTTTTTAGCCATTTTTCTCCGTGAAATCACCAAAATTTCATCCATGTACATTATCGAAACCTTGTTCTTGTTAATTATCGAACAATGACTTCTGGTAGATTCCCGTGTAAAGGGCCTTTTAAAGGTAAGGGAGCGAGCCCCTTACCTTTATGAAGAAAATACTTTTTTTGTTAAGGTGCAGTGATGAGCAATGTGAAAATGACATTTACCGTTGAAATCGATGGTAAGACTATTATTCAACATCAGATTGAAGAGCAAGTTAAAAAACGCTCTTACTTTTCGTCAGAGCGTAAATTAACTAAAGAAATTATAGATAAAATGAATGAATTTCATTCCGATAGATGGATTGATTCAAAGCCTTGGGAGCAGTAGTTATTAATCCTTTTCTGTTACGTATGCTTTTGGCAGGGATGAGTCACTTGCACTAATTGTTGTAAATCTAAATTTTATTAATGCTCGAATCCGTTGGTGAAATGTTTATGATGACTCTGCTTTTAATTTGTTAATAAATAATATGGCAGGTAAAAAATGGCAGGTGTGAATCAAGTTAATTTATTAGGTCGGTTAGGCGCAGATCCTGAAGTGAGAGTGATGCCTACGAATGGTGATTTGTTTGTGACATTAAGTCTTGCGACAAGTCGTCAGTGGAAAGATAAATCAACAGGTGAAGCAAAAGAGTTAGTCGAATGGCACAGAGTTTTATTAGCTAGACGATTAGCTGAAATCGCGCGTGATTTTTTAAAGAAAGGAAGTCAAGTCTATATCTCAGGATATTTAAGAACGCAAAAATGGACAGGGAAAGATGGCATTGAACATTGGTCAACAAGCATTATCGGTGAATCTTTACAGTTACTTGACAGTAAGCCTAAATCAGACAATTCGGCAATGTCACCTGAGTCTTCACATCCAATGCCGACATCACAAGATGAACTTCCAATCGTTGATGATGAACCGCCATTTTAAATTATAAACACTCAAGGGTGTACTAGCAGTACGTACAGCCAGCGTATGAAAATAAATGGCTGCTATGTCTTTTGGGTATTTAGAAGACTGTAATATGGAATTTATATTAGAAAGTGCGGCAAAATGAAAGAAATCAAATTAGGCATATCCCCTATAACCAATCAAATCTACGCAGGCTACACCAATAAAAGCGGTGAATTGTGGAAAGAAAAACAAGACGTTACTTTAATGGCGTTAGCCTGTGTTGCTCGATACTGCGAATTTATTGATGGCCCAGTAATTTTATCGGAAGGAGACAAAGCAAAATATGAAATAACAGTGAAAGTAATGAGATAGTGTACGAATGGAGAATAAAATGGAATCTTATAATCATGCCCAATTCCTTTCTAGTCTTATTCAGATTACGTCATTCATCGCTAACCGAATCAGATACCTGTTATCTACGAATGAAATAGATAAAGCAGATGCTTTGTTAGATGTTATGAGTAACTTTACACTTTTACAATCGATAGCACTTAATGATAATAAGCTCCAAGACCTAAAATTCTTTCAGTCATTACTCAACTCGCTTTCCTATTCAGAATTAAATGAACTTAAACATGTGATTAATTCTACAATTGCCATGATGGAGATTCGTAAAGATTCTTCCCACTAAGTAATTTTTCGAGTTCTAAATTTAATTCAGTTAAATCATAAAAAGATGTAGGTGTTATGCCTGCATGTTTGGCTAATAAAATCGCATTTTTTTCATTATACACATACACTGGAAATTGCTTTATACCATTCGCAAGCAAATATATTGTTCGAGTTATACCGTTAATAAATGAGCATTCTGCAATAGATTCTTCAGAATATCCGACTAATTTCTCAAACCATAGAAAGTGCTTTTTATAAATTGGTGTTCTTTTTATGTATTCTTTACAACTCACTTCTGCTAATGGAACAGGGTTTCTCCTTCCGAGATTAAAACCTTGTTCTGCATAATGAAATTTATAATCGTTTCTCCAATCATTTTCGTTTCCCCAGCTAAGCTGTGGTTCTTGTGGGTATTGCATATTTCGCCACATAGTCAAAAAGTTTTCAGCTTGGACGAATACAAGTTTTACTTCATCACTGGGATATTTAAAAATGGGATGTTTCAGATATAGCATTTGATTATTTTTAGTTTGTAATTCAAAAATTAAGTAATTCTGTAAGGTAAATTCCGCCTGCTCAATAAAAATCGTATGATGTGGAAATTTCATTAACTCCATCAAATTTTTCCTTAAATTAAAAAATTGAGTAAATTTTAACCGCACTTTTATGAGAAATGAATACTAACAAACTTATCCCTGTTATATAACTAGGTTTTTCAAATTTGATTTGATTTCTGAATAGAATAAATGCTTGTGAAGCATTGTTGCCTTGTTTGTAATATGTCTATTACATACTCTCTATTGGACATTATATGAAACTTTTTCTTTGTGAAAAGCTTTCTCAAGGTAATGATATTGCTAAAGTCTTAGGTGCAACAAAATTTGGTGATGGGTATTTATCTCGCGCAGATGGTTCAGTAGTTGTTACCTGGGCTGTTGGTCATTTGGTTGAGCAATTTAGCCCTGAGCAATACAATCCTGATTATAAACAATGGCGTTTTGACGCATTGCCGATTATTCCTAAACAATGGGGCGTTTCGGCTAAAGCGAACGTCAAGAAACAGTACAATGTGGTGATGGCTTTAATTAAAAAAGCCAGTGTGGTAGTCATCTCTACTGACGCAGATCGTGAAGGGGAAATGATTGCGCGTGAACTCTTAGATCTTGCTCGGTATAAAGGCAACATACAACGTTTATGGTTAAGCGCGCTTGACGCAGAAAGTATTAAAAAAGCCTTATCGTCTATCAAAGATGGACGAGAAACCGAATCGTTATATTATGCCGCATTAGCGCGTAGCCGTTCTGATTGGTTAATTGGCATGAATTTTTCTCGTCTGTTTACTCTACTCGCTCAACAACAAGGTTATATGGGGAAACCCTTAAGTGTGGGGCGTGTGCAAAGTCCAACACTTGCCATTGTGGTCAATCGAGACAAGGAAATTAAACATTTTATTCCTAAAGACCATTATACGCTGATTGTTCGCTTAACTAGCTCTCATGGCTCACCTTTTACGGCTCATTATGTTATTCCTGAAGCGGTGCGTGATGAAGATGGGCTTTGTTTAAATGCGGCAATCATACAAAAAGCGGCGAAAGATATTAATACGCTTGGTTCAGCTCAGATTATTAATATTGAAACAAAACGTGAAAAAAATGCACCGCCCTTATTGTTTGCATTAAGTGATTTGCAGTTTGAATGTAACCGTTTATTTGGGATGGGTGCGCAGCAAGTGCTAGATATTGCCCAATCTTTATATGAAACGCATAAATTGACAACCTACCCTAGAACAGATTGCGGTTATCTGCCTGAAGCGCAATTGGCTGAAGTACCTAATGTCATTCAAGGATTGGTAAATACAGATCCATCTTTAAAAGGCATTGTTGGTAAATTAAATTTGACGCAAAAATCCAAAGCATGGAATGACAAAAAGATTACCGCTCACCACGGTATTATCCCAACCATAAAAGGCGGTGATATAGCCAAATTAAGTCCGTATGAGATGAAAGTCTATGATTTAATTCGCCGCCGTTATTTAGCACAGTTTTTACCGCATTTTGAAGTGGACAAGACGACCGTGCAGTTACAATCAGGTGCGCATTCACTTATCTCGAAAGGCAAAGTCATTGTCGTTACCGGTTGGCAGGCATTGTTTCAAGGAGCGGAAAAAGATGAGAATGATGAATCAAATGATGGCCAAAAGCTCCCGAATTTGTCCAACGGTGAATCTTGTCCGGTTGTAGATACTGATGTCCGATCATTAAAAACGTCCCCACCTTCGCACTTTACGGAAGGGACGTTGCTGAGCGCGATGAAAAATGCCGCGCGTTTTGTGACAGATGAGCAATTAAAACAACGATTACGCGAAACGGAAGGATTGGGGACGGAAGCGACTCGTGCCGGATTAATACAGGGATTGATTGATAAAGGTTTTTTAACAAAAAAAGGAAAGCAATTGCTTGCGACAGCACAGGCAGTTTCGCTGATTGATAGTTTGCCTAATTTATTGAAAGATCCGGGATTGACCGCACTTTGGGAGCAGGCATTGAATCAGATTGCGGAACGTTCCATGACATTAAATGAGTTTATGTCAAAACAGGAAATCTTTGTGCGTCAGCTAATGGATGTCTGTATGAAACAAGGCATAAAAATGGGGAATATTGAAACGAAAAAATGCCCTAAGTGCGGTTCACCCATGGTCAAAAGACAGGGTAAAACCGGGACAGTGTTTTGGGGATGTACTCAATACCCGAATTGTGATGGCGTTGAATTTATTGATTCTGAGAAAAAACGAAAAACACGCAAATCAAGTGGTACATCCTATAAAAAACGCATATTGCAATAATATCATCTCTATGGCTTTAAAATGTGCTAATATGTTGATGCTTAATACATTGTATGGTTAAGCATCCTTTTTTACTACCAGAGTTCACTGGTGAAAAATTGAACGCCCTTTATGCCGTAATGGCGTGCGATGTACCAATAAACGACCACTTAGTTATTGGATAATATGCGGTAGGAAAGCGTTATATCTTGGCAGGGTAACAAATCCTTTAAACATATTAGTTTGGTCTTTTTAAGGGAAGTACATACGGATGGTATGGCTTCCCTTAATTCTTGGTGAGAAGAATTATTTTGTGAGAAGTTTGAATTAACGATTGGGAATCCGATGTAAATTGTCTATACTGCATTTGTGACGATAATATTTTGTTGATATAAATAATAAAAAATCGTACATATATAATCCCCTTTGCCATTAAATGATGATGGGTCATTTAATGGCTCTTTTTTAGCTTAGTACAATAAAATGACGCTGGGCGATAACATCATCACAAAAAAAGTCTCTTTTGTGAATTTTTACTTTTAGCTATTTATTTTCTTAAAAATTGTTTACATTGCGTATCAAGACGAATTCCTTAGTGCTATCGTTGATAGCAAGGAAAGTAGCCAGAGTCTGAAAGGTTACGGTTTTACTGCGGTAAAAATGACTCTTCCTTTAACACAATCGTGGTCTTGAGATTGTGGTTTGCGTAAGCAAATTGACCAATCCCTTAGCCATATATTGGCAAAAAACTCTTGGCTTTCTGTAAAAGAGTGCTCTTTTGAGTTGAAAGCATATATTACCTTATCATCAAACCATTTACCCTGACGGGAAACATTTTTCCCGAATTGGGTAGGAATGTTTCTCCGTCTTTTTTTTACATTTGGAGAAACATTATGAGTACTCAAAAACAAACTTCTTACTTCAATCTTCACACTTCTGGTATCGGTTATCTTAATGATGTTCGCATCATTGATACAAAGGGTGGTGACATCGTAGCTTGTCGTATCGCTGCATTAGTGGGTTCATCTGATAAGCCTGAATATCGTTATTTCGATATGAATGCGGTAGGTGACGAAACTGCATCACTTATCAGACGCTGCAAAGACGCAGTAGACGCGAAAAAGAAAGTTCTTGTTTCGTTTGTCATGGCTGATATGCGGGTTGAGACTTTCACTTATAAAAGTGATAGTCAATACCACAAAAAAGGCGATACCGGTGTTAGTTTGAAAGGTCGGTTGATTCAAATTAAATCAATTAAGATTGACGGTGAATCAAAATATGTGAAACAGTCCGACTCTGAATAGCTATCACTTATCCATAAGGCTTGATTTCTTTTGAAATCAAGCCTTCCCTTTACTTAACGTAGGGATGATTTCCTACGTGGAATCATTCCTACTAAATTCATCAAAGGTGGTGAATGATATGTATCATCTAACCAATCTAATTATACCTAAGCTTTTCATACCTAAAACATTACGCCGTCTTGGTGAAGATCTTCGCAAAGCCGGTGCAATTGCAGGTATTGGATTTGTCGGTTTTGTTCTTCCTAATGATGGCATTGAGACGCTTGAGTCCTTTGCTTTAGTGGTGTTTGGCATATTGTCTTGGTGTATCGGCTTGTATTTTGAATACTTGGTCGATAGAATAGAAGCAAAGCCATTAACCGTCTTGAAGAACAGAAAAGATAGTAGGAGACAATTATGAACTGGGCACTTATATCCGCTATGGCAATGGTTCTTTTACCTGTCATTGCACTTGCCATTTGGGTAACTTGGTTCTATCGAGATGTGTTATTTGAAAATAAAAAATCTCGATAAATTTTCACATTAACCCGTTGGGGATATTTATCCCGATGGGTAAATCTCCCCAATATGATATATTTAGGAGATTTATAATGGAGTTATCTATGACACTACGTTTTGATAAATTACGTTTTGTTAAAAAAGTTCAGGCTGCAAATTGGGATGATAAATCTGAATTGGCAGAAACGTTAGCAGACGCCCTTGATGAAGCTCTGGAGCAGAGTCAAAATGAATTGTTAACTAAAACTGAATTTAAACAAGCCATGGCTGAATTACGTTCCGACTTTAAAGTCGAGATGGCTAATTTGGAAGCTCGTTTGATGACAACCTTAAATGCAACCATGTATAAAATGGCTGGTTTAATCATTGCAAGTGTTGGCGTATTAATGAGCTTGATGAAGCTTATCAATTAATATGATGAAATTATCTATGACACAGCGTTTTGATAAATTAGCGACTAAGGTTGATTTACAGCTTGAAATGGCAAAATTGAAAAATGAATTAACCACCGAAATGTATAAAATGGCCGGTCTTATTTTGGCTGGCGTTGGCATTTTGATGGGATTAATGAAGTTTATCAATTAATTTAAATCACATCCTTCAGGGATATTTATCCCTGTGGGTAAATCTCCCTGATATTATTCAATAAGGAGATTTATAATGGAGTTATCTATGACACTACGTTTTGATAAATTGAAATTTGTGAAAAAACTTCAAGAAAGTGGTCAAGATGTAGCTCAGGCTGAAGCTTTAGCCGATGCCATTGATGAAGCACTTGAACAAAGTCAAAGTCCTTTAGCAACTAAAAGTGATTTAAAAGATCTTGAAGTTAAACTCACCACTGAAATGTATAAAATGGCCGGCCTTATTTTGGCAGGTGTTGGCATTTTGATGGGGTTAATGAAACTTATCAATTAGTGACTCAATTTATATCTACAATAGAGATTCTTTATGAATCGTACTTTAATTGTGTTTGATATGGATACGCACTGTTTAGAAGCACAATACCATCATCCAAACCGGAAAAATGCGTATGCGGATATTCAACGTATTCTTAAAAAACACGGTTTCACCAATATACAAGGTACTGTTTATTTAAGCGAAACAGGAATAAAACAAGCACATGGCACACTTGCGTTGCAAGAAGTTGCTGCTCGTTTTGAATGGTTTGCTCATTGCGCATCGAATATTCAATTTTATGAATTAAAAGATGATTTTAATGCGCAATTTATTGTTGATGGCGTACAACGTGCAAGAGAAGCGTTTAATCGCTCTATTGAAACGTTAAGAAAAGAGCTACTTGATGCAGGTCTTTCTGAAAATAAAGTAGAAGAGATTGTGGGTAAACGACAATTTTCTCTACAGTACGCTCAAGATCAACAATTATTATCTAAATAAGACCTTTCACTATCTACCCCCAAAGGGAAATATAACTCCCTTTTGGGTGTCGTATTTCCCTTTATTTTTTAGGAGAAATACGATGTCATTTTTCAATATACCACTTAATTGTTCACCGAAATGCAGTGCTTGGGAAGATATTCTTTATCATTACCGTGATTGGGTTAATGATGATGAAGTATGGGAAATAGCTCGGGAAAGTAAAGAGCTTCCTGTGCTTGGCAATGTCTATCAAAGTTTAGTGCTTGGACGAGTACTTTCACATTTCTGTGATGAAACAGGCTTAGAAGAGAATGATTTAGATATTTTCTTTTGGGTCAATTCGATTGATACACATTTAGTGATTAACGATTGGGATATTTGTACTGTCGATGATTACTGGAATTGTATTGAAAAAAATCGAGTTCATTAATTTATTTTTAACATTAACTACCCCAAAGGGAAATACAACTCCCTTGTGGGTATCGTATTTCCCTTTATTTTTTAGGAGAAATACGATGACTACTACAAATTCTTACGCTAAATTCGCACCAAATGTTTATGTTGCAAAATGCCCTGAAGCACATGCTAAAGGTGATTGCATTATACTGACGAGCAAATATGGTAATGAAACCGAAGTTGAAATCCATAATCTTGTCAAACAACAAGACGGATTTTTCTTCTATTCTTTCGTCCGTTGTGATGGCTCAAATAGTCAAACTCGTGCAGCAATGAAAGCAGAGCGTTATCAAGGTTATGCGCATAATGCAATGATTCGCAGTGAAAAATACTGTGAAGCTGCGAATGAAGGGCGCGAATTTCTTCGTTTAGGTGAGCCAATTAAAATTGGACATCATAGCGAAAAACGACATCGTGCTTTAATTGAGCGCAATGCGCGTAGAATGGATAAGGCAGTTGACGAAATGCGAAAAGCTGAAAGCTATAGCAGCAAAATTGCCTATTGGGAATTAATGGCGGATAAAATTGATTTATCTATGCCCGAAAGTGTTGAATTCTTTGAGTTTAAATTGGCGCAAGCTAAAGAAAAACATCAGGAATTAAAAACACATCCCGAAAAGCGTGCTCATGCTTACTCGCTGACTTATGCGAAAAAAGACGTCAATGAATTTGAGAAAAAAGTGAAATTAGCCAGATTACTTTGGGCATAATCACTTTTATTATTCATTTCTATATTTACTCACCCCTATGGGAAACATAGCTTTCCTATTGGGGAGACTTGTTTCCCTTTTTTTATTGGAGAAACAAGTTATGTGTAAATTTTTAACTGCAAATGAAAATGCTGTAATTGAACAAGCAGCGTTATTAATGGCTAAAGTGATGGAACAATCCCCTGTTTATCAATCAGGGATAACATTCAATGATCCGTCAATGGTGATGGATTTTTTGAAAATGAAATTAGGTTTAAAAGAGCGTGAAGAATTTATGGTGTTATTTTTAGATAACCAACATAAATTGCTTTCTGCTGAAATCTTATTTCAAGGCACAATCAATGCGACTGCGGTTTATCCAAGGGAAGTGATTAAACGAGCACTCGAGCTTAACGCAGCTGCATTAATTCTTGCCCATAACCATCCTTCCGGCCAAGTTACACCAAGTCAGTCTGATAGAAATATCACGACAAAAATCAAAGATGCAGCAGCACTATTTGATATTCGTTTACTTGATCACATCATTGTAGGCGGTACAACTACTTATAGTTTTGCTGAAAATCTTGATTTGTAATATCTCATTTTGATCTGCACCTTAACGAGCCGGCTGTTTCATCCGGCTCTTAGGGGCAGATCATGTTTTGATTAATCTTTCAATAAGCCAAAATTCAGCTTCTCCTAAGTTGGTTGAAATTCATAGTCAAACGTATCATTTAATGATACTGTTATCAATGTAATTTTAAATTTTATTAATGTTAACTGATTTTCTCACATTACCAGTTCATCATCTTTCCTTTCTCATTCTTACGTTCTTATTCATCACCATTTCTATTTGTACTCGATTAAAGTCTTAAAATCACAAATTTAATTTGTTATTAAAATTGATTTTAATTTTATTTATAGTTAATGCCTGTTTTTTTTAATAAAAGGTCTTTTATATGAATAAAAAATACATGGTAAAGCGTAATGCGCATGGTCAAGCTGTTGTTGTATCAGAACTTGCCAAATCAAAAGGTAAACTTTCATCAGTAGCTAAAGTAGTCGGACTTGCTATTTTAGGTCTTTCTTCATCTGCATTCGCAGAAACAACCAACGAAATCACCACTTACGGTCAAGGTGCAACAGCTCAAACCGGGGGAACTGCGGTTGGTGTCAATGCTAAAGCAGATACTAACGGGACCGCCATCGGACAACAAGCAACCGCAAGTAATAATGCGACAGCTAATGGGTATGTGTCAGCAGCGTTAGCTAATGATACGATCGCCATTGGTGTGAATAGTGGGGCAGTGGGTGATGGGTTAGGTAAAGAAACATTTACTCACTTAAAAGAAATCGATCAAAAAATTACAGAATATTCAAAAGAAACTCCACCAGTTGATCCATTAAAGGCGGTTGCACCAACATTACGTCCTGTTGAGGGTTCTATTTTAGCTAATCCATTTAAAGAGACTTCTGGTTACGTTTGGAGTCTAGGAAGTGATGGCGTTTTTGAACAAGTTACATTCATTTTAGGAAATGTAAATTCTTTCGATATTAATGAACAAATCAGAAATGACGCATCATCAGTATATAAAAATTTTTATGAACCTATTAAAGACCAGTTAAAATTTAATACTGAAGAAAAAATGCGTGCAGTGACATTAGATTCAATGAAAGCATTGTATCAAAGTTTTGTTGATAGCAAATCTTCAACAGTAAATGATTTCACTAGTGAATATGTGACAAATATTCAAACTAAATTAGCAGAATATGAAAATCAAAATAGTGCATTGTATGAAGCACTTTTAACAGTGTATCAAACTAAAAATCCAAATAGCTTAACAGAAACTCAAGCGCAATTAATTGTAGATAATGAAGCTTTATCTGTTGAGATCACAAAATTATTAACACAAAAAGAATATGGTGAATATTATTCAAAAGAATTAGATAGAGTGACTAATTACTCTTTAAATTCATTCCACGATGATAGAGGTGAAAAACCTTACGATGAAACAGTGGCTATCAATATGTATAATCAAATTGAAGCTGCATTAACATCTTACGATACAGCTCTTGCTGAATACAACGCTAAAGTTGCTGCTTATGACGAAGCCGTAAAAACTCGTGAAATCACGGAAGCAGAGCGTGTCGTAAAACTCGAAGAAGCGATCAAAGAGTTGAACGACAAAGCGACAGAATTAGGCTTGGGTGATGGCTATACCAGTCTTTCACAAGTATTAGGCTCGTTAGAAGGTCGTGCTATTGCTATCGGTAATCAGGCGTATGTGTCTGGTAATGAAGCAGTGGGTGTTGGTTATGGCAATACCGTAACAGGCTCTCGCTCAAATGTGGTCGGTACGCACAACAATGTGACAACAGCGAACAATAACGTGATGGGTAATGACAATACCGTAACCGTTAGCGAAGGTAACGTACTTGTGGGTAATAACATCACTTTTGCTCAAGGTGTAACAACCAGTGATAACATTGCATTAGGCTCGAATACTGTAATTTCTGCACCTTTTCCGACTACCAGTGTAGATATTCAAGGAGCAACATATAGCTTTGCTGGTAAAAATCCAACATCAGTATTAAGTATTGGTAGCGAAGGTAATGAACGTCAGATTCAAAATGTGGCGGCAGGTCGTGTTACCAAAACTTCAACCGATGCCATTAACGGTTCACAACTTTATGCCGTTGTAGAAGCGGTTAATGCTCTTCAAGCGATTAACTTTGACGGTATTTTTGCGGCAGATACCAACACACAATATGCCGTATCCGCTAAGTTAGGTAAAGGCTTAAAAGTGGACGAAAACGGCGCGATTGCGGCGACTGCTCAACCGATTAATGGCGGTTCAGGTGTTTCGATTACCACAAATGCTCAAGATGAAGCCGTAGTGAATGTTGCAGGTGTAATGACCACGACTGATGATGGCAAATCTTACGCTCGCTCTGATTTAACGAAAGCTGTTGACATAAAAGGCGATGGTAAAAATATTCGTACTTCAACCGCTGCTAATGGTGATGTACAGGTTCAATTGGCTGATGAAATTCAAGTCAAAAACATTGTGATTCAAAATGGTCCTGTCATTAATCAACAAGGTATTGATGCGGTAGGTACACGTATCACTCATGTTCAAGATGGTGTTGCACCCACGGATGCCGTTAATGTTCGTCAGTTAACCCAACAAGGAAATATTATCAATCAACGTATTGATAACCTTGCCGATCATGTGAAGAAAAACAAAAAACGCACGGATGCGGGTATTGCTTCCACTGCGGCAATGACCAATATTCCGCAAGTGTTGCTTGCCGGACAATCCGGGATTGGTGTGGGTATCGGTCACCGCGATGGACAAAGTGCGATTGCCGTGGGGTATTCTCGCGCGTCTGAAAATGCTAAACATAGCGTTAAATTCTCTGTAGGTATGGATACCCAAAGCAAAGCCACCTTGGGTGCTGGTTATATGTATAATTGGTAATGATTTGACATCAGGCATGTCTTTCGATATGCCTGATTTTCCTTTACTTAAGGTTTAATAATATGAAAATGACATTAAAATTAACCGCACTTACGTTGATCAGTGCAGCGATTACGGCTTGTGGTAATCTTTCGCAAGTCTCACGTGATGGAACAACGGATTCCCCTGTTTTCCCAAATATTGAACAATCCACATTTAATCATGATGGTACGCAGTATGGTACTTGGCCAAACTGGGATAATGTCCGTATGATTGAACGCGGTATGTCGAAAGATCAAATTCGGCATTTAATTGGCAACCCGCATTTTGGTGAAGGGTTGTATGGGGTTCGTGAGTTTGATTATGTGTTTAACTACCGCGAAAAAGGAATACATAAAATTTGTCAATATAAGGTGCTGTTTGATGACCAAATGCAAGCGCAAACGTTCCTTTGGTATCCAAATGGGTGCCATTCCAACCATACGTTCAATATGAATACCGATTTGCTGTTTGATTTTGATCAATATGAATTAACGGCTCAAGGCAAGCAGGTGATCGCAGAATTAGCGCAATCATTAAATACCCTGTCCGTGAAATCCATTGTGATTGGTGGGTATACTGATCGCCTAGGCAGTGTGAAATATAATTTAGATTTATCTAAACGCCGCGCGGAATCTGTTAAGGCAGAATTGCAGCACTTAGGTGTCAATACTGACATTAAAACGATTGGTTTTGGTAAAGCACATCAAGTGAAGCATTGTGATGGTTACGATCAGGCAGCGAAGGATTGTTTACGACCAAATCGCCGCGTTGTGGTTAAAACCGCAGCCAGCAAGACGATGAATACGCAACAAGCAGGTACCATTGGTCCTGCACCGCTTTATGATGTGAATTATCCTTATAGCCCCAATGTGACAGGAAATCCGTATCCAACACAGCTTCCTTATTCCGCTGAGCCGTTGATGAAAAGATACGAATTATAATGCTTTAATGCTCATCTCTAGTGTTATCAATGCCCGAATTATGATCGGGCATTTTTATTGACGCTGTCTATGATGAGATGTGACTGATTCAGAGAGAAAAAAAACTCTCTTAAATGTAAATTTAATTTATTCTAAAAATCTCCGCTGTTTTCCGCCATTATGTGCACGCTAATTTCATTATCTCTTTTTAATCACGAAGGAATATTCCATGAAGAAAGTCTCTTTTGTATTTACGTTAACGGCAATGTCCGTGATTGCCGTAAGCTTAACAGGATGTGCTAAAAGTTCTTCATTTAAAAACACATCACAAACTACCTTATCACCAGGTATTCCTTTACCTAGCCCTGAAGAAGTAAAAACATCGCCTGTTAAAATGTTAGAGTTTAAATCAAAAGACGGAAAAATTTTAACGCTCAGCGAAAAACAATTTGCTGAATTAACCGGTAAGCAAAATACATCTTATCATGCTGTGGATGAAGATATTTATACCGCTGCTTATGATGAAGCCCCTGAAGTGGTGCGTTATGATCGCTATACCCTTGTGAGCAGCAAACCAAACGGCGGCCAAAAATACTTATTAGAGCAAGTGGTTTCTGTCGATATTCCGACCGGTAAAGGGAAAAATGTTTCCTATTCACAAAATGTGCGTCAAGGGATTGAAGCCGCTTTAAAACATACCGGTTTTAGTTTATGTGCTTCTCCTGAGAGTAGCGTTAGCGGTTTATTCAATCGTCCATTGCCGAAAGTGCATTATAGCTTTGGTCCGATGAAATTACGTGATGCGTTAGAAATGCTCGTAGGTGAAGCTTATACCTTGAAGGTGAATTACGAAACACGAGATGTTTGTTTTGAACGCCGATTCGATATTCCTAAGAAAGTGACACCTCCTGTACAAGTAGAAAGTAACCTAGCCCTATAACAATAAGAAATACCAACCTCAATTTGGTCATCATCATGATGGCCTTTTTTGCTTTCTTTATTTTCCCTTTTTATTTTTTTGTTTTTCTTTTTTGAGCTTTTTATTTTTCTTTTTTTGAGTTTTTTGGTTTTTTGGCTTGTGTTGTTTTTGGCTCTGATTGTTTTGGGCTTTGTCATTTTTTTGATGATGGCTCTTGGCGCAAAAATTGTTTTATTTCCCAATTTAGTTTTTCATTAAATTTTTTTTTGACTTTTGGCATAGTCTGAAAAATTGTTGTATCAACAGTCCATGAAATGGAGAAAATAATGAAATCTCGTATCACCATGCTAATTACTACCACACTGGCTATGTCGTCTGCCTATGCGGTTCCCAATCAAACGGTAAATAGTGCCAATTTACAATCACTTCAGCAAGCTGAACAGCAGAAAAATACTGTTGAAAAAGCCTTGGGACAGAATACAACCAATCAACTTAAACTATCCGAAAGTCCTTGGCTTGACTGGGGATTAACGCAAGAAGAATGGTCTCAATATCAGCAATTGAAAGCGGGGTCTCGTGGCATTTGGACGCCTAATCTCGATCCATTAACGATGCTCGGTATTGAAGCGAAAACAGAGCAAGAGCGTGCTCATTTCGCTGAATTATTGGCTAAAAAAGAATATCAACGTGTAGAAAAAGAAATCGCTTTCCAAATTGCCTATAACCGCGCGTTTGAACGGCTCTACCCGAACCAATTGCCATTCTCTAATGATGGTAATGCCGGCACACCTGTTTCTGCCGTCAGTCGCGTGATTTATTTTACTAAACTGGATTGTGATGAATGTAATAAGAATGTTGGACGCTTATTGAATATTGTTGGCGATAAACCGATTGATATTTACTTCTTAGATTCGATGAAAGATGACAACAAAATTCGTGATTGGGCGGTGAAATATCAAATTGATATTGAGAAGGTTCGTCATCGCCAAATTACCTTAAACCATGATTCAGGTTATTGGCTGAAGTATGGTCAAGGTAAGATGCCTGTTGCCTTTCAAATTAGCGGAGACAATCAATGGAAAATACTGCGCTATTAAACTATCGAACACTGCTACAGGGACTTGTGGGATTGGGTATTTGTATTTTGGGGCAGGATGTTGGGGCAAGAACGCATACAGTACCGCCTGCGTTTAGAGAAATTGCGCAGACACATCAAGTTCCCCCGACTATTTTATATGCGGTTGCCATGAATGAGAGCAAAACCAAGCTTGCTTCGGCGAATGTTAAACCTTGGCCATGGTCGATCAATGTGGCAGGAAAAGGCTACCAATATGCCAGTAAGTTAGAAGCGTGCCAAGCCTTTCATCGCTTTGCCAAACGTTATCCCTTAAAAAATATTGATATTGGCATTGCGCAAGTGAATGTAGGTTGGAATGGAAAACGCTTCTTCCGTTCAACCTGTGATGGATTTGAACCCTACACCAATTTGCATGCGGCATCCATTATTCTCAGTGAATGTCATCAAAAGCATCAAAACTGGATTGCCGCGACCGGGTGCTATCATCATCCGGCAGGTGGTCAACCTGCCGAAAAGTATAAGTCAGGGATTCGCGCAAACTTAAAGCAAATCCGTGGTATCGATCATTCACCGTCAGGTTTGGACAATGCCATTGAAACCGCGCGAATTCAGTTGCAGGACAGTAAAAAGTCAATGACTACGACATCTAAAATACGCCCATCTCGAAGTGTATCAGTCACATCACCCGGTGTTCGTTTGGTATCAGATAGCCCTGTGAATTGGATTCAACCTGTCACAACGGCAGAGAATATTACCTGGGTTACACCATTATCTGTCTCAAAAAACAATTAATGGTCAATATTGTATCTACGTTTAATTAATCTCATCGTGAAATAGAATCAATGAAACATCAAAACAAAAATCGAAAAATGTCTCTACTCTCGCTTATTATGAGCCTGTGTAGCCTATCTGCCATCGCACAACCGACAGTCATTGCAGATTTAGGGGGAGAAAGTGCGGTTCGTTTTTATGAACCTATTCAGCCTGTACATTCGCCTGAAGCTCCAAAGCATCATAATGCTGTACCGAGTCAACTTTCTGAAGCGCAACTGCTTCCTGTGGTTTCGCATAAATTTTCAGTCGGTAAAGTCAATGCCCAAGCGATGAATTTACCCGGCATATACCCCTTTTTTCTTGTCGGCTATGATGATGTATCCATGGATTGGTTGAATGCCAATCGCGACAAACTGATTAAACTACAAGCAACAGGTTTGGTCATTAATGTAAAGACTGAAGCAGAATTACAAGCGTTACGCGATATTTTACCTGAGCTTACATTCATGCCGGCCCCAGCGGACAGCTTAAGTGAACGGCTGGGGATTCAGCATTATCCCTTATTATTAACATCGGAAGGTATTTATCAATGAGTAATAAGTATTTAATGGAAGCCTTGCTGCGTCCCCCGGTTGAGTTTTATACCACGGCAATTTGTATTGTTGCCATTATTTTTTGTACGTTAATGCCATGGGCAATTGCCTTGCAACCTACGGTGGGATTGGGCTTAGCCTGTGGGTTTGCATGGTTAGGGATTAAACGTGGCTTAGAAGGCTGGAAAATTGTGAAATATCACCGCAATTTGAAACGCTTACCAACCTACGCGCTAACCAGTAAACAAATTCCTGTGGGGAAAAAATTTTTGTTCCTTGGGAAAGGCTTTCAGTGGGGACAAAAGCATACTCAGCGGTTGCATGATTGTTTTCAACAAAATGCAGAAAAGTATATTCGCCCATCAAAATGTTTTGTGGCTGTTCGTGAATTTGAAAAGAAATATGAAAATAGCTTTATTGCGAAATTAACATCAAAAGACAGCCCCTTTAATCCATTTCGTCCTTTACCACCGGTAGAAGGGATTCCGGCTATTCATGGTATTGAACTTGATGAAGTTAATGTGACCGTACCACTCAGTAGCCGTGTGGGGCATATGTTGGTCTTAGGCACAACACGTGTAGGAAAAACGCGATTAGCTGAGTTGTTGGTCACACAAGATATTCATCGTGGTAAAACCTTTAATGAGCGTGAAGTGGTTGTTTTCTTCGACCCTAAAGGGGATGCTGATATTCTGAAGCGGATGTACGCCGAAGCGAAACGTGCCGGACGCGACAACGAGTTTTATGTGTTCCATTTAGGTTGGCCTGATATTTCTGCACGCTACAACGCGGTTGGACGTTTTAACAAGATCACGGAAGTGGCAGGACGTATTTCCGGACAACTAAGCGGTTCAGGCAATAGCGCGGCATTTAAAGAATTTGCTTGGCGATTTGTCAATATTATTGCCCGCGCTTTAGTGGAACTGGGTCGCCGTCCTAATTATGAGCAAATCGCGCGATATGTTCGCAGTATTGATTCGTTATTCTTAGATTACGCGAAATTCTATTTTGACCGTCAAGATAAGAAAATTTGGGCAATGATTGCGGAAGCATCCACAAAAATCGATCAAAAAAACTTATCCCTTGCCATGAAAGGGCGTAATGAAATGGTTGTCGCAGTCGATCAGTATATTCGGGATAACCAAGTCTTTGACCCTGTCCTTGATGGCTTATGTAGTGCGGTGCGATATGATAAAACTTACTTTGATAAGATTGTCGCATCATTATTGCCTTTATTAGAAAAACTGACATCCGGGAAAATTGCGGAGCTTTTATCCCCTGATTACTCTGATATTCTTGATGCTCGTCCTATTTTTGACTGGGAAGAAGTTATTCGTAAACGTGGGATTGTTTATATCGGCTTGGATGCTTTGTCCGATTTAACCGTGGCGGCTGCAGTAGGAAATTCTATGTTTGCGGATTTAGTTTCGATGGCCGGTCATATTTATAAATTTGGTATTGATGATGGTTTACCGCAATCGCCGAACGCCAAACAAAGCAAAATTTCTATCAACGTCCACTGTGACGAATTCAATGAGTTGATTGGTGATGAGTTTATTCCGCTCATCAACAAAGGCGGCGGTGCAGGCGTACAGGTTACGGCTTATACGCAGACGATTTCTGATATTAAAGCACGAATTGGTGATGCTGCAAAAGCCGGGCAAATTGTCGGTAACTTTAACTCTATGGTCATGTTACGCGTGAAAGAACAAGCGACAGCAGAAGTCTTAACGAAGAATTTACATGAAGTGACCATTTTAGAAAGTATGGCGATTTCAAGTGTCACGGACAGTAACGATCCGAATTCGGATAAAGACTTTGGCTCTAATACAGGTGACCGTGTAACCGCAAAACAAAAACCGATGCTTTCACCGGCCGATATTACGAACTTACCTAAAGGTCAAGCCTTTGCGCTGATTGAAGGGAGTCAGCTATGGAAAATTAGAATGCCATTACCCATTGAAGATAAGGACGATATGATGCCGGCTAATCTTCAACAACTGGCCCAGTCTATGCGTGAAAATTACCGTACCACTGAAACTTGGTGGGAAGGGGTTAATGCTTATCAGCCTAATAAAGACGTGGTCGATGCCTTTGAATCACTTTCTCAAACCGCGATGCCGGTATAACACTTAAGTAGGTAATCCAATTATGGCAACAGAAGAAACACCACAAGTACAACAGGCAAAACGAAGCTCATCTAAATTAAATCCCTTTTCGTTAATCGGGATTTTATTGGGATCGCTTCTTTTTAGTATTATCGTTGAATGGATAGGTATTGCGTTCTTTTGGACAGCAGAAGGTGCAATGCACAGTAAACAGGTGATGATGGATGAATTCGGTTGGTTTTCTACGGACTTTCAACAAAGTCTGATTTATAGCCAGCCTGTTCATTTTGCCGAATGGGCAATCTCGTCACTTCATCATTGGTTATTTGTGAAAACAGGGATTCAAGCGTGGCTTGCGCATCCAACGGAGTCTAATTGGAGCGCGTACATTTATTATCATGTGCGTGATTATGTGGAAGCATCACTGTATGTGCTGATCACCTTTATTATCCGCCTGATTATTATTGTGCTAACCAGCCCACTGTTCCTATTAGCGGCGTTAGTTGGGTTTATTGATGGATTGGTACAGCGTGATTTACGCCGTTTTGGTGTTGGGCGTGAGTCAGCCTTTAAATACCATTATGCGAAGCGGTTGGTTTTTCCATCCATGATCGTTGCTTGGCTGATTTATTTAAGTATTCCCTTTTCCATTCACCCCAATTTGATATTAATTCCATCGGCGGTGTTATTTGGCTTGCTGATTGCATTTACATCTGCCAACTTTAAAAAGTATTTGTAAGTATCAAAAAAATCCCTGCGAATTCAAAAAAAACTTACTTTTTGAGTTTGCAGGGATTAAAAAACATCGCTTATTCTTGGCTATAAGTTCTCAGATTACGATTAAAATCACGTACAAATTTATTGCGATTTTTATATAAGTTTTTGCGATCTCGCTCAAAACCATGATGAACATCAGGATATTCCATTGTTTTTTGCAAAACTGATGAGACGATACTTAAATTAGTTAAGCGTTTAAATAAGTTCAACATGCTCTCTCCTTACAAATTAGGTATATATTAAAATCAATTTAAACCAAAACACAACAAAAAAATTCTCTCAAGTTCAATTTTAGTTTTCTATTTTCTTTTTCAAACCAAGTTTTTAATGTGTCATTAAAATACCATTAATCTTGATTGAAATTATGAAAATACCACATCAACACACTCAACTTAGCTTCCAACTCATAGGCTTATGTGTATTAGGCGCAATGCCTTATGCACAAGCAACATCACCCATTGAAAACACACAAGTCATCGCCTATTCCATTACAGCTTATCCCATCAAAGGCGCACATCTAGCCGATGAAAGTCATTACCTTGATAGGGTTGAAATAATTGAAAATGACGTCAGCCGCCATTTAGGAACATCGCTGGAAAGTGCAGAAAAACAAGCGAAAGAATGGCTAAATTCCCCACAATGGAAACAAATCGAAGGTCAATTGGCAGAAGCCTATCAGGGCGTTGTCAGTGGCTGGAAAAATGGCGTGATGAAAGTCCCTGCAGTTGCCTTTATTTCATCGGACAACACGAAAACGGAAATTGTGTATGGCACGAGTGATGTTGAGCAAGCTATCCATCTTTATCGAAAAGCACATCATATCAAGGAAAAAAATGAATAGATCTAAATTTTTCACCGTCTTTTTAAGTGGCACGATGGGGATGTTGCCACTGACTTATTCCGGCAACGTTGCGGCGAATCAAATTAATACTGCGACTATTTTAACATCTAGCGCGTCTCCCGATTGCGCGGATTATAAGCTTGTCGGAATGTGTTATTGGCTGTTTTGCACTAAATTTGGTTGCACTGTCCGAACGTCCGTGAAAGTTCATCATTTCATCCCGGAGATGGTTGTTTCGAGCTACAACCATATAGGACAAAGTCCTTGGACGGAAATGAGCTGGATGAATCAAGGCGCACAAGGCGGACGAGCACAAAGTCCGATTAAAAATTACAGTCAATATCGTTTCAAAAATGCAGAAGCTATTGGTCATCCCGGCGGTTTATTTTTGAATATGATTAGCAGTATGGGTTACTCCTGTGAATCACAAACAACACCGTTTCAACCTTATTTTTTAAGTGCCTTAGATTATCTTGCATGGAATCAAGGTGTTCCTGAAATGCTTTACCCTGAAGCCTTAACACCGGGCATGCGCGAAGTGCGCGCCAATGGTGATTTATGGGGAAATATTTATCCGCGTTCAGGCAGTGTGACGCAAGTGCATGATTACAAAGCGGCAGGGCTCATTGCACAACGTGTAGCAGACATTGTCAGTCGCTCAGGACAATTGCATGTGTATTACCCGGCTACAAAAGGGAATTCAGCGGGATACTGGCCACCGAAAGAAGTCAAAGAAGGGGATAAGAAAACCCATAAATGGCAAATGTTAAGCCCTGCGATGTCACAATCTTGTTCGATTTTCCCTGATGGTCAAGCTGCGGACAGTTATTCGAGCAAATTATCCGAACAAGGAAATTACAGCTGGGCATTGTGGCGACCTTATGCCTGTTGTAAACGCCGTGGGCAAACATTCCTAGGTAGCACGGATTGGATGAGTTATTAGTCTTTTAAGGGAGAACGTTATGAAGTCAAAGAAATCCTATCAACAAAAATTAACGCCACTTGCATTGAGTATGCTAGTGGGGATCAGCACCTTAACATCGAATTCTGTTTCAGCTAATTATTTGCAAGGCTCTGTCTTATCCGATAATTTGTTTTATTCCATCGGGGGCGGTGCGGCGATTATGCCGCCGACTGCCAATAAAGCCCCCAATACCTATAGTATCGGTATTGGTTGGTCGAGTAACTTAATGTGCGGTAATTTTGATTTAAAAACGAGCGTTAAAAATCAATTAAATGGCGTAACAGAAGGGTTTAAAGATTTATTCGGGAATGTGATTGAATCCGCACAAGGCGCGGTCGCGAGCTTACCTGCCATGATTATTCAACGTGCCAATCCGCAGTTGTATGACATTTTAACCAATGGGATGTATCAAGCGTCCCTTGATTTTAATAAGTTTAAAACCGACTGTGAAACGATGAGTGCTCAATTGGCCGATCGTGTCATGGGGAATAAATGGACAGATTTAGCGAAGCTTGAAAACTACAAAGACATCGTAAGTGTCTCGACCGACCCTAAAATGGCGAAAAAGCAAATGGAGAAAGACGGCGGTAAAAATGGTGTTCAATGGATTGGCGGTGAAAAGAAAGGGGGACAAAATCAAGGACGAATTGAAGTCATTTATGACTCTGTACTTGCAGGTTATAACGTTCTCTTAGGGCGTAAGGCAACGGATAAAAGCAGTATTTCATCGCAAGCTTGCGATGGCATGCTTTGCTCTGAATGGAAAAAACCTGAAGACGCCGCAGCTTGGGTGAGAGATGTCTTAGGTGATAAATCATTGTCTACTTGTGCAGACTGCGGTACACCTGCCATCGAAGCAAAAGCCGGGACGGGGCTTGCGCCGAAAATTGAGAAAGAAACCATTAAATTGATGGCAAATTTCCAAGATGTTTTAAATTCACCATCGGTCACCAATGAACAATTAGCAACATTAGGCTCTACCACTGTCCCTATTACGCGTACAGTGATTGAATCATTAAAAGAAGATCCTGACGCTGTCATTTTAGCGACTCGTTTGTCGAACGAAGTGGCGATTTCACGTAACCTTGAAAAAGCATTAATGGCAAGACGTATGCTATTAGCCGGGATGCGCGAACCTAACGTGACACAAAATACCGATGCGATGGAAGAATTAGAGCGTAATTTAGCGACATTAGATCGCGAGATTAACCAAGTGAAAATGGAAATGGACTTGCAACGTTCCATTAACCAAAATACGATTATCGCCATTTTAAATAACCGCACGGTTGAGCAACAACGTGCATTAACCAGTAACGCAAAAGATAACAGTGATACGCGTATCTGGGGCGAAAAAACAAAATCGCAGGGTAGTGTCAGTGGTTCAAACTTAGCCCCTGTTGAACGATATATCAACATGAATGTGCCAACAGAAGAAAGTGGGTTAAATGGCTTCTATGGCTCATATAACGCCACACCAACCCCGGGCGGTTCAGGTAGTGGGACAGGAATTTCAGGTTCAGGCAGTTATAGTTCAATTCCGCCTTTAACTGGAGCAGCTATCGATCAGGCAACGGCATTATTGAAAAATTTTGAAGGATTTAGTTCAAAAGCCTATTGGGATGTTAATGCTTATCGGACAGGTTATGGTTCAGATACCATTACCAAAGCCGATGGTACTGTGGTTAAGGTCACTAAAGATACGGTGATAACGCGAGAAGATGCGGAACGTGATTTGGCGCGCCGTACTCAAGAGTTTGCCAATAGAGCAAGAAACCAAGTATTAGCTGAGTCATGGGATGCATTACCTGCAAACGTGCAAGCTGCGCTAACATCGTATGCCTATAATTATGGACGACTAACGAAAGATGTGAAACAAGCAGCCATTAACGCTGCCAAAACAGGTGATATGACAGGTTTAGCCAATGCGGTGAGAAATCGTCAAACGAATAACGGTGGCATTAATGCCAAACGAAGAAATCAAGAAGCAGATTATATTCTTGGTAAAAGTTAAGGTATAATACCGAAAGTTAACCATCTATTTAAGGAGATTTATTATGCGTAAACTTATGACTGCCTTAGTGTTAGCTGCAATGTCTGTTTCAGCAAGTGCAGCGAATTCCACAATTTTTTCATGTAAAACGGAAAATGGCTCATCCGTGTTGGTGAAAAAAGTTGGTAATAACTATGAATTTACTTATGGCAGCACAACCTTTAAAAATGCGATTAAAGATGTGATGGCAAGAGAAGAAACGGCGGTTGCAGTGGGGTCTGGCTTCTCAACAAGCACATTGGAACTTGTTGATAAAGGTACGTCATATCAAATTGAAGTGGTGATACCACGTGGCAGTGACGAAGTTGATACCGCCGCGTTATCCATTTCGAAAGGTGATCGTTCAGAGAACGTAAACTGCAAACAAGCTAAACAAAATCTTGAATTTACTAAGATGAGAAGTTTATAAATGCTTATCGAACAATAGCATAAGCACAACAAAACCGCCTTGGATGGCGGTTTTTTTGTGGTTTATCGGTAAAATAAACCACATAAAGTGGGAAAGTTATTGTCAGTTAAAGTTAACTGATTTAGAATACAGCATTATATTTATCAGATACAGCCTGCAAGTCTTACTTGTAGGCTATTGGTTTAATTGGGGATTTAATGAATAGCGATAATAATCGAAATACAAAAGTCACTTGGGCACAAGCGGTGCGAGATGTATTAAATACTGCAATGAATCGTGGTCAACTGCCTATTTTGATTGTCATGCTTGCTTTTCTGTTTGTTCTCTATAGATTACCATCTGAAGATATTTCTAAATTAACTTTTTTATTTCTTGAATATCTAAAAACAGGTTATATCGTAGGATATATCCTGTTTATTGTGACTGTGTTGGCGTGGATTCGTGATGCTAAAAGAAACCGCCGTAACTATGCAAAATTAGAGAAAGAATTCAAGAAATATTCATCAAAAATGAAAAATAAAATAGGAGTACAAAGATGATTAGTGTAATGACTGGATTGCTTTATGTGATCATCGCTTTAGCACTTGGGCATTTAGTATATGAGTCAATCATTGCACCTAATAAAAGAATGGCGTTACGTGCAGAGCTTTTGATGATTCAAATGGAACTACATCAAATGGATATTGAAGAGTTGAATGAAAATGATAAGGTAGTTTATCATATGATTAATGAAAGCGTTGCTAATTTAATGACGCGCTTACCTAAAATTGACATTTCTCTTATTTTCGAAATGAAAAAACAATATGAAAACGATGCAAAACTAAGAGAACGTTTAGAAAAACGACACAAAATGGTATTGGCAACAGAAAATAGCGAATTAAAATCGCTTCTAAATCAAAGCCAATCTGTTATTTCTAATGCGTTCAAAGCCAATTCAGGTGCTTGGGTTATGTGGATTATTCCTATTGCAGCAGTCTCTATTGTTATGGTTAGTGTTCAAGAATTTGCATCGGGAATTATCACTGCAACATCCAAACAGATTCGAAAATTGATACCGAGCCCAGATATTGAAGATGAATTATTAATTGCATAATAAGCTTTTTTAGCCGCCAGTAATGGCGGTTTTTCTTTTCCGGATAAATTAACTTTTGTGTCTCTTGCCATCACTAAATACTCATTCGTAGTTTGTCGTATTTATCGCTTAATTCATAAATTTGTTCAATGACATCAACGGCTTTAACCTGATCTTTATCACACAGAGACAAATACGCATTATCAAGCTGATGTAAACGGTATTTATCTTGTTCAATATCAGAGACATGGATATTTTCTCTTTTTAAGACAATCATATCTGCTTTAGTGTCAGCAATAACTTCACAGACAATATCTGTCAGTACAACATAATCATCTTTCAAACTTTGAATCATTTCTGCTTTTCGTTTTGTACTTAACATTTTTGCTACCCAAATAGTGTTTATATAAATTGCCGAATAATCATATTCGCGGTATTATGTAGCAGTTGCACAAAGATTTAACCGATTGAAAACATTAACATCCCTATTGAAATTTTCACTCAATAGGGATTTTTATTATGACACAAAAGTTACTCAAACACGAGTTAGTCGAACGGTTGCTTCAACTGAAAGAAAAACAAGATTTATTAACGGTGCAAATGCAACTTTTAACGCAAGAGATTAGCGAGTTGGCAGATCCATTTATGCCGAAAACACCGAAAAGCCAGCCTGTGATTACCGCTCATTTAATCGCACAAGTATTAAAGGAAAATCAGGGTACGTGGTTGGTATGTGGAGATATCGCAGAAAGAGTATTACGGTTAGTAGGACAACAACAATTTGTTGATGTAGGTGATAGTTATTATAAGGTAGTAAAAAGAATGTTGTTGCGGTTGGAGAAAAAAAGATTGATTGAGCGTAGTGGGATTCATTGGCGGTTGAAGCCATTAAAGTCATCTCATTCGTAAAAATAGCGGTATCACACCGCTATTTTTGTATATATTCTATCGAAATAGCTTTGTTCTATTTATTACAATTCGTTCTACAACACTCTTATTTACGTTCTAATAAATTAATAAGATATTCCACAAGATCAACTACTTTAGTAGAAGGGTTATCCGTAGAAGCTCTCTGAGCTGATTTATTTACTCGTTTGGCATTTGATATTGCAAATGATGTATTGTGTTTTATGAACTCAAAAATATTAATATTTTTCTCGTAATGAGGAATATATTGTTTTAACTCACTAATAACATTATCAGCTGCAGACTTTCTATATGTAGCAAAATAAGGTCTTGTTGTATAAACGAAATGTAATAAAATCCAATATTCAAAGCAAGGAATAGATGTAATAGCAAAAAATGTGTTTTTAGGTACCAAGCTTTCTAAGCTTTTGATTGCGGACTCATACTTAGCATGTTGATCTTTATCAAAAACACAATACACCCTATCAAAAGAATTTCCTTCGTTTTTAGCTTCCTGATAGCGTATCTTAGCATGATTTACAATGCTTATAGGGTCTGAACCGGAAGAGTTACAAATCTCTATATTTGCAGTATGTAACTGATATTCTTCTCTCAAAGCCTTGAAATATAAAGGCTCTGTTTTGGAGCCTTCACATACAATTAAAACTCGGTCATAAGGTTTTCGTACTCCTATTTTTCGTTGTTTTTGCTTCAATGTCAGGGCTTTTCTTTTTTTATGTAAATCATCACTTCCCATTATTTTACTCCAGTAAATGTACTAATAAAGGGTAATGCACCATATCTACCTGAAAGATAGCCTAATTCTAAATTTTCTTTCCCCTTTTTAGGACTAAAATCTGATAATGGATATAATACTGATGATTGTTCTTTTGAGCGTTCACAAAACCAAATTTGATCCCTACGAAAAACATCTTGAGTCAAAATAGAGGTTTCATGCGTAGTAAAAATTAATTGAGCATTTTTAGGATTACTTTCTTGATTATGAAATAGCTCAACCAGAAACTGAACAAGTTTAGGATGTAAATTCACGTTCAATTCATCAATACACAGCACATAACCATTTTTTAGAACGTCTAAGATTGGACCCGCAAAAGCAAAAAACTTTTGAGTACCGTCTGATTCATCATAGAAATCAAATGGAACTGGATCTCCATTATTATCAGCATGAATCGTCTCTAACCGCAATTTTTTTTCACCTTTAAGGCTTTGTGTTAAAAAATCTTTTAACGGTTCTGGCATATCAGCTGGTAATTCAGAAATATTAAATTCAGTTTTTTCTACCTTGATGTCTGAAATATGAAAATCTGCAGTTTTTAGAAATTTTAGAACATCATTTTTCCTATTATCTTCACATAAATTTGCTGTAAAAATGGGAGTAAAACCATCAGAGTTAGCAAAGTGTAAGGTATCATTAAACCAATCAAAAATAGGTCTTAGTTGTTCATTGTTTAATTGTACTGCAGTTGCTAAGAATAAAGCATTTTCTCTTGTTGATTGAGCCCAAATTTGTTTTGAACCTAATAAGAATGAGCTAAATTTCCAATCGTATGATTTATTTTGTTCATTCCAAATTCTCTCAAACCATTTTTGAGCGTGATTTTTAGGATATACAAATAACCATTCATCATAAATTTGGGTCGTTGAAGCACTAAAACCATATTGATAACGTACGTTATCAACAATAAATGTAACTTCAAATTCTGTTGGTTGGTTAATTGTAGAATCATTCAACTTAAACGGAACAACAGGAAGTTTATCTCCACGTTGATAACTTCCTGTGACCATACGTTTCATAGTCGATAATGCCTTTAGAAAATTAGACTTTCCGCTAGCATTAGCACCATAGATTGCAGCAGTTTTTAGTAAACTAAAGTTTGAGTTTTCACCAATGCCAAAAGCATTGCTAGGTAGCTCATTACTTTTACTTTTAATTAAACTAAAGGTTTGCAATTCATTAAATGAACGGAAATTTTTCGCACTAAAGTCAATAAGCATTGTAGAGCCTTTTTAATGTTATTTTTGGAAATTTTTTCCAAAAATAACATTAAAAATAGTTTTTTTCAAGGGGGAATGATTTTTTCTTTGAAAATAAGCAAAAATGACAATGCTCGTTTACTATTTTTATATCCACTGCCAATAAACTTCTTTGCGGCTGATTTGTGTTCTTGTAATCCAACCACGCTGATGAAATTCATTCAACTGCTTACGAACAGAGTCTAAATGTTTCTCTGATGGAATACCTTGAGTCTGTTCAATATCAAAAATTCGCTGGGTAAGCTCGGTAATGGTAAAGGCTTTGTTCGGTTCATCACGCATCATCTGAATAAGATACTTTCGGATTTTCCCTTTGAATAATTTATACCTACGGCGATAAATGAAGTTTTCCGTGTTATAACGTGCAATATCTTCTTTCGCTTTCATTAGTTCAATGGTTTGTTGAACGGTAGCAATCTTCACATCTAATAATGCTAAATGTTCTAGCACTTGCTTACGTTCAAAGATAAGGGCTTTTAGTTTTTGGTCAAGTTTATAAGCCATTATTATTCCTATTGCCAAATCACTTCTTGATGAACAATTTTTCGTTGCCAATAGCCACACCATTCATTATCTTCGTTTGTGGTATTTAGGCATTTGCTTAGTACATCTTTGAACTGCCAACCATTCGATTTTCTACGATGATCTTCACGGTAAGCCACTTCATTAGCATAATTGAGTAAATAGGTATTACTCATTTTATGGGTTTGTCCGTAGTACATTCGTTTGAAACGGCTAAAGAAACTTTCCGCTTGATTGTTGGTTACACCTAAATCACTACGATATTCTTTTTTGTGATTGACGGTACGTAAATCATAATCTAGCAATAATTCACCGTATCCAAGAAAACCAATAACCCTCTCCGCTCATCTGCATTCATTTTATCTAAATGATAGGTGTGATAGACAAAATAGTTGCTAATTTTTATTTTCTTTAAAGATTAGCAACTTCTTCTATTTAGAAAATCATGTATAAACAATACCTTACGTCTTTTATTTAATCCGTTATAATTATTTATTTTTCGTTTAAGTTCACCAAATAACCCTTCTAAACGATTTGTTGTCCTTTCTATCCTAAGCTACCTTACTTACACACTAACTACAAAAGTTGTGATAATTTCAGTTTTTCAACTGAAAGCATACGGTTAATGTAACTATCCATATATTGCCAATCGGGGGTGTTTTTATCTGTTACAGGTAGTGGAATTTGTATGTCCAAACTTTTAGCACTTCTTAATTTGTCAGAGAAATCATAATTTTTTTGTATGGTTTTCTGTATAACGCTCGTTAAGAAAAGCATTACATTTTTGGAATAACTTGTTTCCGTATTCCAATAAACGCCAGTATCATCTCCTGCACTAAATTCATATTCTCGGTAAAATGTATTTCCAAAAATATCAATCGTAATAGAATTTTTAGGGAACATTACAATAGGATTAGAGATATGATTTGCAACACCTGTATTAGTTCTTCCAGCCATAACAAAAGGAATATTACCTTCAACTTGGTCGTGTTTTTTTAACCGCTTACCTTGTTGTATGCAATTAAATAACTTGCCTAGTGTAAATGTTCCCCATTTCGCTACATTTAACTTTCTGCCTGTTTCCCTTGTTACATATTTTGCAACAGTAGAGATACTCTCTCTCTCTCTCTAGAATATAAGGCTTTGACATAGTTTTCCATATATTCCCAGTCGGGTTTACCGCACGATGTAACAGGCAGTTTTATGGTTTCCTTTTTGAGTAAATCAGGGAACAGTCCATTATTGTATGAATACTTATGTGTTATTGTATTTAGGCAAGTAACGAGAAATAAGCAAGTTTCTTTTGATAGATAGCTTGTATCTATATAGTAAATATCTCTACCTGATACAAATTCTTTTTCTTGATAAAAGAAAGAAGCGTTCTCAGCTCCAAATGAAACAACACCAGAAATAGCAGGTTTCATTATCTCTGTTCTAACTACATTACATTTTATTCCATTATTAAATTTAGTTCGAACTACATAAGGGATGCTATTAGTATCATCTCTTGCATTACATTCTTGAACACCTTTGGAATGAATAACGTTAGGCTTTTTAATCTCAAATAACTCACCAACAATAAATTCCTTCCAATTTGAAATATCTAACTTATTCATCATTTTTTTCTTGTAAATTTAAAATCAATTTGTCGTTTTCAATCTCTGATTGATATAGCACCTTATTAAGTAGATTGTCATTAAAAACTTTCACATCTACACCATCTTCAAACAGAATATAGTCCAAGATAACTTTTTTGAAATCTTCTTCAAAAATTTCAAATGCCTGTTGTGGCTTTTGATACGACAAACATTCTTTTGGGTCCAACCATTGATGTGTTTGGTATTTTTCGTCTGTTTTCATTAAAACAACATCTAACCAATAGCGTTCAATCTCTGCCCAGCGATTTTTAATATCGTGTCGCCCTTGGTTTTTCACTCGTTCTAAGCCATCATCTTCCATATAGCAGGCAAAAATTTTCCGTTCATTCTGTGGTTTGCCTGTTTCAAAGACGAAAATACTGGTGGTTACACCTGCATCAAACAGATTTTCAGGGAGTTTGATTATGCTTTCTAGCGTATGCTTTTTAAGTAAGCCACTCATTTTATCTTTTTCTAGCTTTTTATCAGGCAAAATAAAAGCACATTTTGTCCCGTTCGGCACATTATTCAGTACATTTTCCACAATCTGTTTACAGCCGTATTTTCGCTCATAAGGCGGGTTCATTAACACTTTGCTGATATTTTTAGATTTAATCCATTCACAGGCTTGATTTTCTCGTGCATCTAGCTGCTCTAAATTGGTTTTACCATCTTTATGAATAAGCATATTGGCACAGGCAAGTGCGAAAATCTCACGGTCGAACTCAATACCAAATAGCTGATTTTTCTTAATATTTTCAGCTTCGGCTGTATTTATACCTCCCACTTCTTTAATCATATTCGCCATGGCTTTTACTAAAAAGCCACCGCTACCACAGGTTGCGTCCAACACACGGTCATTATGATTAACACCAATTAAGTCATACATAAAGGAGGTAATGTGTTCAGGGGTAAACACCTGTCCGCTTTCTGATTTTTTCTTATAGCGATTAAACTCGTTAAAGAAAATCCCCATCACATCTTCACCGTTCCAATTGTCCGAATTAACCGAGTGAGAAATATCAATCACGCAATCAATAAAGGTATTAATATCGTCTTGATTTTCTACGATGTTCATGCGAATTTCGCTGTACACCTCAAGCAAAATGCCGATTTTTAAATTTTGTTGTTTATGTTCTTCTAGCGATTTGGCAAGGGTGTTATAGATTTTATTTTGGAATGGTGCGTAACCGTTATTTTTAATCGCTTCTAAATTTCCACCAAATCGTTCTACCACTAATGCAGAAGCAGTAAAAATCATACGATGGTACAAATTTTTAATACCAAATTTAAAGTGCAATAGGTCATTAATTTTCTTTGTTAGTGAATAGATTTTATTTTTGTCTATACTGTTATCTTTGAATAAATCTAGGTAGTATTGCTTAGCTTGCAACGTTTTAGCACAAGGGATTAGCTCTTTGTTTTTGTACACCATCACATCGTTGCCATTGTAAAGAATCCCAACTGTTTTCTTATATTTGTGGCTAATAATATCGATGTTTTTTAATAATTCATCAATAAAGGCCTGCTTGCTAATATCCTTATCTTCAGATTTGGTTTCAAGAATAATAGCTACATCATTGATGTTTTTAGGCAAATACCAACCGTCAGGCTTATCATTAACACCTTTAAAGCCTAATTGGTTAAAAGTGGTAATTTGACCTGTACCTTGTTTAATATCTTTTTCTTCTTTGTCAAATTCTAAGATGATTTTTGCTTCATCTCTCACTTTATCTTCCGTTCTAAATAAACTCATATTAACCTCATTATAAATTACTGTAATAAGATCTTTAAATCAGCAATACAGGTCGTTTCGCAATTTTAACTGTTCTACTTTGGCAGAATGTATTGCGAATAAAGTCGAACAGTATCTTTTCTTTGTTTGCCTTGGTATCTTTGGCGAAGTCCACAAAGTTATGATACACAAGATTACACCTACGTGTCTTATTCAGTAATATCTAGCAACTTACCTTGTATTGTAACAAAATTAACAGATGCGGAAATCAATATTTTCAGATTTGATGGTTCGTGGGGAGTACCGATACAAATCCAAAGAAAACAGCCGCTGGATTTTGGTCGATACTATTCCTGTGAGATGGGAATAATTATTTCCATTTATGGAGTTCGTCTTTTAGATGAACTCCTATTGTTTATAATCCGATAAAATTAGCTTTCTCATAGCAACTCAGCAATGGGTTGTTTTTATTTGACAGAAAAACAACGTAGATCTATATTGAATACCGTTCATCGTTGATGAACCATAACAATTTGCCAATGAACCATTTATTTATATTTAGCCTAGTTTCTTTCAAAGAAGCAAAGCGAACCATATAGGCGTAGAGACCTTTATTAAGGCTCTATTTCGGTTTGCAACTCATTTATTAAAGCCCACGTATTTCTTGTGTGTACAAGGTATTCAAGGCAAAACGCTTTGAGCCGACCTGAAAATTCAGGTGGGCGATTTTTTATGTCTAGCGTTTGGCTTTGAGTACCTTGTACACACAAGGAATACTTATGGCGCAGCATTATCTGCTTTCAAGCAAATCTAAAAATTTAAATCTCAAACAAATCTTTCGTTTAAGTGAAGATGAAGCCTTCCAACTTTTAAAAGCCAACCGTTGGGGAAATCCTAACGATATTACGGACATAGTATGTCCACATTGCGGAATCCGCCACAATGCTTATTTTCTTCAATCTCGTAAACGTTGGTGTTGCAAACATTGCCAACGCCACTTCTATATTACGACTAATACAGCATTTGCTTTTCATAAATTGCCTTTCGTTGATATTTTGGCGGCAATTTTGTTGTTTGCGAATGAAGTCAAAGGTATTTCAGCAATAACAATGAGCCGCCACTTAAACATTAACTACAAAACCGCTTTTGTCCTTTGCCATAAACTGCGTGAAGCCCTATTCAAAACTCGTGATTTAACACCCTTACAAGGTGAAATTCACGAAGATGGTGCGTGGATTAATTTCAAATTACGTCCAACTAACTTCGCTAAAAACGCCCATAAACAGAAACAAAAACACCACTATGACAAACTTAACATTTATTAAAAATACCAAAGTCGATCTTTATCAAGAAGTAACCAACGAAATCATCACGGCATTAGAGCAAGGCACTGTTCCTTGGTTAAAACCATGGAGTAATCCTGAACGTGAACTTGCACTTCCGTCCAATGCAGTATCAGGTCGCCTTTATTCAGGAATCAATATCCTTTTATTATGGATAGCGGCCGATAAAAAAGGATACCAACAAAGCAAATGGATCACGTCTGCTGCCATTCATAAATTGGGTGGTCGCATTAATAAAGGTGAAAAGGCGACAATCGTTGTTAATTACACACCGAGAGAGCGTGAGAAATTGGATGATGATGGACAGGTTATGTTTGATGAAGATGGCAATCCCCAAATGGAGCGATTTGCTGTTATTAAAAGATACCCACTTTTTAATATTGAGCAATGTTCAGGATTGCCGGAAAGCTTTTATGAAAAAGTTGAACCACAGCCAACGCAAAATCCTTATGCGTTGTTTGCGGAAATTCGGCAAATGATTAAAGGTATGGACGTAGATGTTCAAATCAAGCCAACTAACCGTGCTTGCTACATGCCGACAACAGATCAAATTTTGATGCCTGAAATGAAGCAATTTGAATCAAATTCAAAATTTTATAGCACGTTATTACATGAAATGACACATGCAACAGGACATTGCAAACGTCTCGCTCGAGAAGGTATTACTTCAGGAAAAGCGAAGTTTGGTAATCCACTCTATGCCATGGAAGAGCTTGTCGCCGAAATTGGCTGTGCCTTTCTTTGCGCGCATATTGGGTTTGATGATGTACCGCAACATGCTGCCTACATTGATAGTTGGTTAAAGGTGTTAAAAGCAGATAAAAAAGCGATTTTTAAAGCAACGGGATTTGCTCGCACCGCTTGTGATTATATGCTTGACGCACTTAATGCTCAGAAGCTATACGAAAATACGTTCAGTTCCGCTGAACGCATTGCAGAAGTAGCATAATGAACGATAGAGAGATATGTTGTTGGACATATCTCTCATTTATTACGATAAGGATTTTTCTATGAATTTAAGCAAAGTTATTGAACAAACGATAGCATTTAGAGAAACATTGGCGAATGAAGAATGTTTATCTACATCAACTCAAGATAAACAGTCTTTTATTACAATGGGCATCGTTTATGTATTTAATGGCAAATGTTTTTCTTGGTCTCGTTACTTGAAACCGGCTCAAGAATATTGCCCGGGTGTCATCGCGATTTCTATTGAAGGTAAATGTTGTCAAGCAATTGGCGGTAATGAACAAGATGGAGCCAATGAATGGCTGCCACTTTATGCTAATTAATGGCAATATCGTTACTTCATAAGAAAAAACACCCTATTTAAAAACCTTTTACTCAACGCTATATGAGTTTCAGTTAAACCTGTTACTGTAATAGCATCATTCTCACCCATTAGGGATACTTAACCTTAATGGGTGAGTATCTCTCTATTTTTGGAGATAATACAATGCAACACATAACATTTTCACCCATTGTCATTCATAATGGATTTGAGCTATATCGAATAGGAAGCCCTGCTTTGAATGAAACCTGTGATTTACACTGTATCGCAATTCTGAAAGCAGTAGAAAAGTGGCTAGATAATTCTGTTATCTCAAATCGAGATTGGATGGCAGAAATTGGTAATGGTGATGAATATAATGATTGGGTTAGTCGTGATCATGACGAATTCTCAGAATTTAAAGCCATTCCCACTATTCATTCACAGTTGAGATGTATTAATCTTTATGATTATGGTGATCATTCAGCAAATATGACAGATAAACACAAAATGGCGCTTCAGCTTTATTTGGGTTCAGATGTTGATATTGTAGACAATCTAGCCATATCAGTTTTATTTAATAAATCACGACTTCAAGGTAAAGCACTTAAATAATAAGTTTTTACCTTTAATCCCAAGGGGATACATTATCCCCTTTGGGCATAGTGTATCCCTTTTTATTTAATTGGAGTACACTATGCCAATAGTTTTAACTTATCAAGGTTACAAAATATACTTTTATTCAAATGAAGGACTACCATTAGAACCTGTTCATGTTCATATTGATAAAGCAGGTAAAACAGCAAAAGTATGGTTAAAACCAATATCCGTAGCATACACTTATGGTTTTTCGTCAAAAGAAATAAAAGAAATATGTAACTTTTTACAAAAATATGAACGTTTTATTGTGGAGGTATGGAATGACTTCTTCAGCATTAGCGGTAGCGACTAAAGTAACCATTAATCAGGATTTATTTCACATTACATTGCAAGACGGAAGAATATTAGGCGTGCCTTTTGACTGGTTCCCTAAATTACTCAATGCTTCGCAAACAGAAAGAGAAAACTATGAATTATCGCCAACTGGAGAAGGTATTCATTGGTGGGATCTTGATTTGAATTTATCTATTAATGGACTATTACAAGGTAGACGAGAGTTTAATCCTGATTGGTCAATGAAAGATTACCTTACTCGTAAAGGCTTATCTTCACCGTCAGTTTGAAACGTCATTTAAACATTAGGGAATATTATTCACAATATTCCTTCAACCCCAAGGGGATACATTATCCCTTTGGGCATAGTGTATCCCTTTTTCATTTAATAAAAAAAGGAGCACTATGTTCAGGTTATTTAAACCCCCATTTGAAATTTCGACTCTGGAAGCATGGTCAAAACTGAGCGATGATATTGCAAAAGTTGCAATTCTAGCCATTCCTGTTATGCTGTATAGTAATTATGGTTTAGGTTTTAGAATGTTTAATATTGCATTATTAAGCGTAGTCACATTGGCATTTTTGACTATCGGACGACACTTTCGACAAGTTGTCATTCGTTTATCAAGGGAGAAATAATATGGATCCTATTGGATTATCGGTAGGTTTAGCAATTTTAGCGATTATCGGCTGTGTAGCAGCTTATGGAGCGTCAAAACTCGAAGAATCTACTCGAAAACAACACGAGGATTTAGAGTCTAAAAAATAGCTCAATCCATTGATTTACATAGCAGACATTTAACAAGGGATGCGGATTACGACAGAGAGTTATTAGACTCTCAAAGGAGAAATAATATGGAACTATCAATTGGACTAACGATTTTGGCCATTATAGGGCTATTGATTCTTTATGGTGTATCAAAAATCCCTGAAGCTAATCGTAAATATTACGAAGATTTGAAATCTAAAAAATTGAATTCAGATCATTAATCTACAAATAAAAACTAAAAAGGACAGGAATTATTTTCTGTCCTTTTTTAGTGGTGAATAACTGATAGTATTCACTCTTATTTAACACAGTCAATCCTTGGCTAAGATTAATTATGGATTCACCAAAACTATATGTTCAGATTCAAATTTAGCACTTTACACTCACTTCCCTTGCAAAGCTAAAAATTCACTTTCCTTGATTTCTGTAAGAAAATCAGGGATTTCAGGGAATTTATCTCGACTATATTCGCTATTTGGAATCGGAATTTTGGCAATATAATAATTATTTGTAACGCCAGCTACAGAAAAGTATAAATTAGTTAATTCAGGCACCATTATATAAATTCCTAGCTGTTTTAAGCTGAATTTTGAGAAGTCTGGGTGTGCTTGCAATATTTGCCAACATTGAGTAAGTTTTGCATCAAGAACTTTGCCTGCTTTGTACCGCTTATCAGGTTTAACAACTATTATCTCATCGATAGTCTCAACTTTATAACCCTTGGTATTTTTTACTTCCGATAAAACGGTCTCATCATTTTGGCAAACAATACCAAAAATGCTAGTTTCAGAGCCTAACCAACCGTCATGAAAAGGAATAGTATCAAAAATGGCGTTTAGTTTTTCATTTCTAATCTCTTGATTTTCCAACCAATCTTCACGGATTGTTTTTAATGGTTCTTGATTTAAATCACCTTTATAGAATTTAAATTGCATATTTATTTACTCCAAAATTCAATTATAGTTGTTCAATATCATCCCAATCAATTTCTTCCCAGTATTCTGCACCATAGAAATAGTTTCCCCCTTTGGCAATAAAAATACTTAAATCCGACCCCAGCGCAATAGTCCCCGGTTTATCTTTCCAAACAATGGCAGGGTTTAATTCTCTGGACCAGCCATAAATTTTACCGTTAAAAAACTTCACAAATCCCGCCCCTTTGAGTTCGGGGTTATTATCAAGCCAAGCTTTAGCTTTACGAATATATGATTCTTTATGCATTATTGCCACTCCTACTACTTCCTGAACCGTTGCTCATTGTGTCGTAAATTATTTTAGACTGATTGCACTCTCATTAAGAGTGAAAACTATATGAAGTGATGAGATAGTTTTTTACAAAAATTATTCATAGTACAAATAGACATAGCAACCGCAAATAAAATGACTTTTTGGCATACTACCTATTTTTACAAATAGGTGATCTATGATACGCATTTTGGCATGGGTAATTTTTTTATACTGGGGCAATCCGTTAATGGCTCAGATTTCTGAACCAGTAGTCGGCGGTATCTGTCACGCTGAACAGGAAGATTATTTCTGGGCAGGAAACTGGGAATTACAACATCATGAGCTTGTTTGTAATTATTGGCAATATATTGACTTTGATACCTTACCTGTTGCAGATTATGGTGATAAATCTGAACCAGTTTATGATGATTCTGATGGGGAAGAATTTATTTCAGAAGATTTAATCCTAGATATTAGACAGCCTGACTCAGAAAGCAATGAAGATAATGAAGATGAATAAATTTATTATTTATTGCCATTGTAAATCATCATTTTTACCAATCATTGAAAAAATGCTTGGAAAGGATGATAACAAGCTCCGTATTATTTTTGCTTGTATGTAAATATACACGCGATACACCTTTAATACTTCTTGCCTTTCTTAATCCATTACGTTTAGCCATGAAATTTTTGCTAATCTTTAATCGTAGTTTAATACGTCCGATTGCACAAATTTTTTCCCAATCAAGATGGGGAAATTCGTATTTAAAAAACTCTTTTAATAAGATCTTATTCATATTTACCTAATTTTTAGGACTTTATTTTTTATTATATTCTATGCAGGATACTGCACCTTTTGTAAAAGGTTTAATGTAAAATTTAATTTAACACTTTTTAATTGTTCATTGTCTATTTTTAAATTAAGCGTTTTTTTGTTTAGCTCAAAATCAAGTTTTTTTAGTGCTTCTTGTTCTTTATCGGTCAATCTAATTGTTTTAGACATATACTAATCTCTAGTTAAATTAAAACCATCCAAATTTATGTCAGGCATACGATTTGAGTATAAGGCTTCCCCTTGTTTAAAAAGCTCTGCAAAGGGAATAGTTGGAACAAAATACTGTTCATTCCTTTGCTTAATTATGCCATTAAAATAGTATCCGTCTTCAACTTCATTTCTACGTGGGCTATTTTCAAAAATAGCTGTGTCAAATTCCATTTTAGGTATAGAATTAACAGGAATCCAATCTTTATGAATATCTGTGCTATATGCTCGCCATAGTAAGAAATCTTGTGATACAGTATCGAATTCATTATCCAACAAATTAAATGTGATATAATGAAAATGGTCATTTTCATCATCATTCACAATAGTTTTCCATTTTTCATAAACTGTAAATTTATTGATTTGCTCTTCTTCTATATGTGCCAGTAACCCCACAAAAGCTTTATTTTTTCGTTTTCCACAAGCAACACAATAACTTTTATTCCGATATGGCTTTTTTAAAGATAATTCTGTGATTGGTATCTCGTATTCAAAATTATCCTTTTCAACAAAAATACTTAATTGTTCTAACGTTACTTTAACGTTCTGATAAGGGTTAAAAAATGTCGGTGTTAAGTGTATTAGCATAGCATTACTCCTTTATATCTATTACCTTGTAATGTAAAGTCGTTGTTTTTTCTTCATTATTTCTCATTTAGTTAATAACCTGTATCGCCTGTAAAATCCCAAAAATCGAAGTCTTTTAATAATGGGTGTGCTAACCAATAACTGTTTTTAGTCGTGCCATATTTACTTGCTATTGGTTCATTTTTACTAAAATCATCACAAAAAATTTCAATAATTGCAGATTTTGAATTTTTTAATTCTTCAGGTAGATGTTTACTAGCAAGCCTTTTAGCTTGGTGTAGTGAGTTTTCTATAAAAATAGGATTAAAATGTATATATTCACTGTGAGAGCTATAAACAATACGGTACTTTTTAAGTATTCTCATAGTATTACTCCTTTTATTATCTTGATAAATGCTATTTAACGATTTTTTGGACGCATTTTTCTAGCAAAAATTGTTGTCCAAAATATTATGATTTTTTGGAATGAATATAGACTGCATAAATATGCAAGCAAATGCATATTTAACCCTAAACATGACAAAAGAAAAGGAAAAGGCGAAGGGATAAGGGGAATGGGGTAAGGGTAATCCGTTTCTCTTAAGAGAAACGGGCTTGCCCGTAAAAGGTCTTATAAAAGGGCCTTGTAAAAAGGCCAAAAGGCCTAAAAGGCTTTTATTTCACTTTCCAATTAACCATTTCATCATACAATGAGATAATTTTAGGAATATCTCCATCATTTGACGTCATTTCTAATTTGGAATATTTCGCAGTAGATACATACATTGTATCGAAGTTGTATTTATCTAAACGTTTTTCTGTTCCATCAGCTTGTCTTTGGTATCGTTCAGGATATTTGGTTCTTTCATATCTAAAAATATCAGTAGCTATATCTGTAATATCCTTACTAATATCAATCATTTCTAAGTTAGATAAAAATTGCTCAGCTTTTTTATATTTACTTTCATTATCCGTAGAATAGTCATAAAATCGCAATACTTCATGCCTAATTAATGGGGTCGTAAAAAATAAAACATTTCCTTGCTTGTATTTATCCTTCAACCATTCAAGATCGTCCTGTTCGCCTTTAAGTATATTGATAATCTTATTTGTATCTAATAAAACTCTACACATTTGCACACCTATTCAGAAATTCCTAGAATATTAAAAATTTGATTTTGTTGCTTTTTATAACGTTCAGATTGAATGTCAGTTAATTTAATATTATTTAAATTTACATTAAATGCTGTAGAAAGCAGATCAACAAATGCTTCATTACTAGGGTTATTTATTTCTTCATTTACGACTACGCCATTATTATTGACTAACTGATAAGCTTTTCCATTATACAACTGAGATAGTACTAATGATGAATGTGTTGCAATAATAAAAGTTGTGTTAGGAAAAACGCTATTCAATATTGGCAAAATTCTAGTTTGCCAACTAATATGCAAGTGACTTTCAATTTCATCTATAATCACTACACCTTTTTCATTTTCAATATCACGAGAATTGGTGAAAAACGAATATCCAGAAATAATTGATTGTGCAATCCGAATTAATGATGCGAAACCTGTACTAAGCTCTTGTAACTTTCTTTTTTTTCCGTCTATGGTAAATTCAACTGAATCACCGCCGGGAATAGAAAAATCTGTCTTCTCATTACTAATACGGCTATCAATCTTGTTTAATACATTTAATACTGAAAGTAATTCAATTTCTCTGTTATCATTTCCCCTTTGATAGCTATTGGTAGACATCGCTCGTTGAATAAACCACTCTGTGATAGATGTTTCATTAATATTACCTAGGGAACGATATAATTCATAGAAATAGTTTTTTTGACGCTCTTCATACGAACCTAATGGTTTTATACTGCTAATGTTTTTTTCATTTATATACCCCCTAGCTTGTGCAGGGATATAAACTATAGGAAAAGAAACCATTTTATAAAAATCATTAACAAACCTAATATTATCTCTTTCTGAAACAAATGTACCATCTAAACTTGCCTTAGAAAAAACAAGCTTCTTATCTAAAGAATAATTATCAAGAGTATATTTATCATTTGAAAATAATAAAACTTGATACAAACACTCTAATGTTTTAGTTTTACCAACCCCATTATTTCCAATAAATACATTAATCTTACTATTTGGGTCAAGGCTAATAGAAGCTTTATCTATTCCTATAACCCCTTCAAAATCATATTTTGATGGAATTTCATTCAACATTAAGTTCATATTTACCTCTAAAAAGGTTATAAAATCGTTAATTACGTAAAGCCTAGATGCGCCTTAGTATAGAGAAACTACTACCGTTTTGCATTAACTTTCTACTGTAGTATCCCCACAAAGCTACAGCCTGGCACGCGATAATACTCAGATTGGCACTTATAAATAATTGATTTGTAAATTCATTTTCTTATGGATTTAATTTCACCTTTCATCTCATAATCCTACTCAACAATAATAAGCTCAACGTATAAAAAGAGATAACATCAATGTTCAAGAAAATTCTGTCAAAGATAAGAAAAACAACAATACCAACAAATCAAGTCACTGAAACCGCGACTCTTACTATTAATGAGCCCAGTGAATTTAATACGCCACAGACTCATCAAGAGTTACTTAATACGCCATTAAGACAAAAACAACTGACCACAATCTGGCAAAATGTTTCTATGTCCCCAGCATTATTTGATGAATTATATCGTCATCCTATTGAAAAATATGCGGAATTAGTCCAACTTTTCCCCGCTTCAGAATCTCATCATCATTCGCATCTCGGCGGAATGTTAGATCATGGCTTAGAAGTGATTGCCATTGCTACAAAATTAAGACAAAACTATGTACTGCCACCGAATGCCGCACCTGAAGAACAAGCTAAACAACGTGATGCTTGGACTGCAACCGTTATTTATGCCGCCCTTATTCATGATATTGGCAAAATTACAACAGATATAGAAGTTATTCAAAAGAATGAACAACGATGGTTTCCTTGGTTAGGCACGCTAAGCCAGCCATACCGATTTAGATATATTCAATCTCGCGATTACAATTTACATCCTACACTAGGGAGTTTTTTCCTTTCGTATTTAGTACCGCAAAAAGCATTAACATGGCTAGGTGATTTCCCACAAGCGTTCGCTGCATTAATGTATTTTGCTTCAGGGCATGCAGATAAGGCGGGGATACTCTCGGAGATTATTCAAAAAGCAGACCAACTGAGTGTTACCATGGCACTTGGCGGTGATATTCGTAAATTATCTGAAACACCTAAAGTGTCTTTTGCCACTCAGTTACAATTTGCTTTACGAGAAGTGGTTTCTAATTACAAATTAAATGCCACACAAACAGGTAGCGATGGCTGGCTGACAGAACAAGGCTTATGGGTTATGAGCAAATCAACCTTGGATAAAATTAGAGCCACACTCACTCAACAGGGTATCTCTGCACCAAGTAGCAACGGTAAATTACTAGATGAGCTGCAAGCCCATAAACTTGTTCAAACAACCAAAGAGAATATGGCAGTTTGGTCAGCTAAAGTTGAATCTTACGCGGGTTGGAATCCACAAATGACATTTACATTATTATGCATTTCACCCATCTTAATTTGGAGTGATGTAAACCAACGACCGCCTTATTTTGAAGGTAAAGTCACCATCGTTGATAAACATGGAAATCCTATTGAAGCTGCTATTGAAACTAATTTGTCAACGCCATCTATTAATATTGAAAACAGCGAAAGTCAAGAGACAACGGATGAGCATTTACTTGATAATACAAGCAATACAGTAGATATAAATATTGAATCAGTTAATGAAAAGATGATAGAGACCGAAATTACTCATTCTATGAGTATCGATAAGGATATGACACTTACTGAATCATCGGTCGTAGAAGACTCTGCTGAATCAATGGATTTGATTGGCAACATTCTTGATTTATTCCCAATTCAAACTAACACCGTATCAGCAGAAACTGTTATAACGACTGAACCAGTCATTAAACAACATTTAAATACTGAACCAGTCATAAATGAAACCGCGGCAATTCAAATAACTGACCCAGTAAATAATGACATACAACAAAAGTCATATAAAACACCAAGTACCGAAGTGACGGCTAATAATTCATCAGGAGCAAATTTTATTTCTTGGTTGAAACAAGGAATTAGCTCAGGAAAACTGCTGATGAACCGCCCAAATGCAATGATTCACATCGTTGACGATCATCTATTTCTTGTCACTCCTAACATATTCAAAAGCTACGCAATTGAAATTACAGGTAACACAGAAAATTCTGACTGGGAATTGGTGCAGAAGGAATTTCAAAAATTGGAATTACACAAGCGTCAATATATTAAGGAAGAAAATGATAGTCGTAATATTTGGATGTGTTCAGTCATGGGCCAAAACAAAACATCTTTACTTAATGGATATTTACTTCCGAACGTAAAAGAGTATATTGGTTCCAAATTAGCATTAAATAACCATTGGTTAAAATTAAAAGGTACAAAAAATGACAATAAATGATTTATTAGATCAATTTTTTTATACAAACACATTAATATCAGACCTAAAACTAAAGACACCTATCAAAAGGTAGCGCATCAACTTCTAAAGTTCTATCCTGGCTTAAGCATTGAAGAACTCACTCAAGAGCATATCATCAGATGGCGAATGCAAGCTCTATTGTCGATTAAGCCAGTAACATGGAACAACTACATGCGGCATTTACATAGTTTATTTAACTTCGGTATGAAGAAAAAACTTGTACCGCAAACTGAAAACCCATTTAGTGGCTTAATGCTTAAATTAGGGAAAAAACCGAAGAAAACCTTGACGGAAAAGCAATTAAGCAAAATTGCGACCGTTTTAAATGATGAAGGTCGGTTGCCTGATATATTGCAACCTGCATGGTTTATGCGTTGCCTTATTGATATGTTGAAATACACCGCCATACGCCGTGGGCAACTATTGAAGTTGAAAATAGAGCATATTGATTTAGATAAGAAACTATTATTTATCCCTTCAGATATTAATAAAACGCATAATTATCACCAAATTCCTTTATCTAAGCACTTAATACCCAGCTTAACGTATCTCATACAAGAATTGAGAAAACAAGGCTTAAACAAAGAAGCTCAATTGTTCAATTTAAATCGATTTTCCTTTTACACAAGGGATTGCAAACGAGATATGACGGACGACCAATTGTCCCATGTGTTTAAGGTTCTCTCTAAACTTGTAGGATTTAGTGTATCTCCACACCGTTTTCGTCATACAGTGGCAACAAATTTGATGAAAAATCCACAAAATCTTTATATCACTAAACAGTTGCTAGGCCATAGCAATATTAGTGTAACATTAGAGTATATCGAATACGATGCAGAGACACTTAGAAGCAGTGTAGACAATCTATAATTATTAATGACAATCAAGATCTAACCGTAAAGTTAGATCTTGATTAAAAAAATAGATCAATTTTTTACATTCGGGAATTTACATAACCAAAATTTCTGATACAATTTGCAATGAGACATTTTAGGTGCTCTTTTAAATTCAAAAATTTATGTAATTATAGTTGCACAAAAGATTTAAAATCCCTCGCCTTTCGGGGCGTGCCAGTTCAAGTCTGGCCTCGGGCACCATTTCAAATCTTCTATTCTGTGTGATTTTTGATAGGTAATAAGATGTTTGATATTCATTCTTAACGAATAGGATATTAATTATGACCCATCAAGACCATTCTTTTATTGTTACTGGCATGTCCACTAAAGGTGGCGTAACAAAGTCAACTAACGTTGCAAATATTGGCGCATTTTGTGCAGATCATGGTATTCGTACTTTAATGATCGATACGGATTCGCAACCTACTTTATCTTCTTATTATCATCTTAACTATACTGCACCGCAGGGATTATTTGAATTTCTCACTCAGCGTGTGGTAACGCCTGAACTCATCATCTCTCAGACTGAATTTGAGAACCTTGATATTATCCAATCTAACGACCCTACCGATGCCATTACGACTTATTTACGTAATGCGCCAGATGGCATGTTGCGTTTTACGGATGTAATCTCAGAAATCAAAGGTTATGACTTAATCATTATTGATACACGCGGTACAAGTGGTATTACTGTCGATATGTCGGTTTTGGCCAGTGATCTCGTTTTATCACCGTTAAAACCTGAATTATTATCCGCTCGTGAATTTATGCGCGGCACTGTTGGACTTTATCAACAGCTCCAAACATGGACAAAATTTGGTTTTACCCTTCCGCCTGTCAAAGCGGTTATTAATTGTTTAGATAGAACCACCGATGCCAAAAATGTTGTATCAGGATTGCAACAGCTTTTTGAACAATATTCCGATTCCAACTTAACCTTACTGGATTTTTCTATCCCATCTCGCGTTGCATACCGTGAAGCAGCAAGCCTTGCTTTGCCTGTTCATCGTCATAGCGAGAAAGAAAAACAAAATATTCAACAGTTATGCACGCTACTCTTCCCGCAATGGACTGACCGTTTTAATCAGTAAAAATAAGGGGGAAGGTATGACAAATTCTGTTGAAAATTATTCCATGGAAGCAGAATGTGCAGTCATAGGCAGTTTGTTGCTTGATAATGAATTGTGGGATGAAGTATCCCCCATTATTAGCACGCAAAACTTCTATTTTGCTGCACATAAAATCATTTTTACGACAATAACAAAAATGTTGTCGGCTAATACTCCTGTCGATCTGTTAACACTGGAAAGAACGTTACAAGAAGAAAAGAAACTGAATGAAGTAGGCGGCTTGGCTTATTTAGC
>NZ_CABFKI010000014.1 GCF_901764995.1 Actinobacillus porcinus | reverse complement strand
GTAACGCCGATGGTAGTGTGGGAATTTCCCATGTGAGAGTAGGTCACCGCCAGGTAGGTATAGAGAGAAGCCCGAGCAGAAATGCTCGGGCTTTTTGCTTATGGTAAAAGCTGATACAATTGAAGTCAGTAGAACTTAAATCATTTTTTAATAACTTCAATGACAAATTTTTTATCATCATTTATTTTCTCAATAAATACAACCTTACCTATTATTATCTTGCTTTGTTTAGGAAAACTGCTAGGAAAATGTCGCATATTAGACGATGCATTTTCTGAAAAATCCATGAAGCTTATTTTTCATTTAACCTTACCGCTTTTGCTTTTCTTCAATATTTATAATGGAAAAATTGAATATTCAAACCAATTTGATCTGATCTTTATTGCAATAGTTGGAACAACGATTTTATTTCTCGTTGGTGAATGGCTTGCTGCAAAATTTATTATTGAAAAGCGAGAACGTTGTACTTTTGTGCAAGCCGTATTTCGTGGAAATAATGCGATTTTGGGATTAGCGCTTTGTATTAATGCATATGGTGACGTAGCCTATGTGCCGGCATCTATTTATTCTGCTATTGTGGTTATTTTATTTAATGTTTATGGCGTGATCACGATTACAAGATCTTTATCTTCTGACAAAGTTAATATAGCCAGATTGCTTCTCAATATTCTTAAAAATCCATTAATTATTGCGATTATTTTAGGCTTAGTGATGAATTATGTTGAAGTTTCATTACCTAAACCCGTTCGTGTTACAGGTCAGTATTTGGCGAATATTACCTTGCCATTAGCTTTGCTTTGTATTGGCGCTAGTATTCAACTGAATTATAGAGAGAATTATTCTCGAGTGGTAACCTGGAGTGTTGTGGCAAGGCTTGTTATTGCCCCATTATTCATGGTGTTATTAGCGAAACTCATAGGTATGTCGGGTATGGAATTAGCCATTATTTTCTTAATGACAACAACCCCATTAGCAACCGCAGCCTATGCGATGGTAAAAGCGATGGGCGGCAATGGCACAACAGTTGCGAATATTATAGGCATCACTACGATTGGGGCAATGCCACTTTCTTCCTTAGGGTTAATGATACTGATGCAGTTAGGGTGGATTTAGAATAAATAAAAAATGAACCGCACTTTGTTAATCTAAAGTGCGGTTTATCTTTATTTTACTCGAATTCTTAAACCAACCACATTTTCATTTAGGCGTTCGCTAATTCGTGCGGTTTCCACACAGATCATCGTTTTATGCCCATCTTTGCTCATATTGCTGGTTTCCTTATGCCAAGGGTTCCATAGGACAATTTCAGAAGCATTTTCATGAATAATTTCAATGGTGCGATTGTTCACCTTATCAACAATGATATTACAGTCATTGGCTTGGTAGATACATTCTACATTTTCTGTAATCACACGAGTATCAGAGACCGTTTCTTGCTGTTGTGCCAAGACATTAAATGCCGTTGTTGGCAGTTGTTGTATTTCTGTTTTTGTGATATCTCCGATATTGAAGTAGGTATGCAAAGCTAATTGTGGTTCTTTTTCAATACAATAATTGGTAAATTCAATATGAAATTCATCGCTGAAGGTCATTTCAATATGAGCAATATCTTCGGTATTTTCTGTTTCTAAAAGAAAATTAAGATGAGCTTCATTGGGTTGAATATCAAAACTGACTAACTGCCAGAGTTGTAAACGTGCGTAACCATGCATTGGTGTTCCAGCTTTGCCAAACCATGGGTAGCAAATAGGAATCCCGCCTCGAATAGCTTCTCCTTTGTTAAAGGGTTCAATGTCACTGAGCCAAATAACATCCTGAGCGGTATGTATTGGTTTCCAGCTTAATAATTGCGCGCCTTGTAATGAAATTTTAGCGGTACCAATGGGATGATTAAGTTCCAACACAGGAATTTCATTATATTGAAATAAGGCTAACTCAGGGGCTAGTTGCTTGATTAATTTTGTTTCCATAAGATTTTCCTTCCTAAAGTTTGATACAATGTATGCACTATAAATGATTTTAATATTTAAATGTGTGATCAACCGCAAATAATAAAAACTTTTTCAGAAACAGGTGAATTAAGCCAACATATTAAGGGCTTTCGTCCGCGTGCGGAGCAACTTGATATGGCAAAAGCTGTTGGAAAAACCATTAAAAATAAGACCGCACTTGTGGTTGAAGCAGGGACAGGTACAGGAAAAACCTTTGCCTATTTAGCCCCTGCTTTGTTGGCGAAGAAAAAAACCATTGTTTCTACAGGATCTAAGAATTTACAAGATCAGCTTTTTAATCGAGATTTACCTGCGATAAAAAAAGCCTTGGGCTATTCAGGTAAGATTGCCTTGTTGAAAGGACGGGCGAATTATCTGTGTTTAGAGCGATTAGATCAGGTGATTGCGCAAGGCGTACTCGGTGATAAATCGGTGTTGGCTGATTTAGCCAAAGTCCGCAAATGGAATAACAGCACCCAATCAGGGGATTTGTCTGAATGTACGGACTTGGCAGAAGACAGTCCTATTTTACCACAACTGACCAGCACTACAGACAGTTGCTTAGGTTCCGATTGCCCTAATTATGCGGATTGTTACGTAGCGTTGGCACGTAAGCGTGCGCTAGCGGCGGATCTTGTGGTGGTCAATCACCATTTATTTTGCGCAGATATGGCGGTGAAAGAAAGCGGGTTTGGCGAACTTATTCCACAAGCGGAAGTCATTATTTTTGATGAAGCGCACCAACTTCCGGATATTGCCAGCCAATATTTTGGGCAATCACTCACATCACGCCAGCTGTTTGATATTTGCAAAGATATTAATATTGTGTATCGCACCGAATTAAAAGACATGCAGCAATTGGGAATTGCGGCGGATCATCTGCAAAAAATGGTGCAAGATTTCCGTTTATTATTAGGCGAAGGAAGTCAACGTGGAAATTGGCGTGAATTATTGGCACAAAGTGCGGTGAAAAAAGGGTATGAAATCTTAAAAGAAAAATTAGATTTTATGTCCGATGTGATTAAATTAGCTTTAGGGCGTTCGCAAACTCTGGATAGTATTTTTGAACGCATTGCTACGGCAAAAAATCAGCTGGTACGCTTGGCGGATACATCCATCACAGGTTATTGCTATTGGTATGAAACCTTTAATCGCCAGTTTGGCTTAAATATTACGCCGCTGACGGTGTCGGATAAATTTGGTGAGCAAATGCATGCGAAGGAAGCCGCTTGGATTTTTACTTCGGCAACCTTGGAAGTAGGGGGAAGTTTTAGGCATTTTTGTGAACGTTTAGGCATTGAAAATGCGGAACAAAAAGTGTTACAAAGTCCCTTTAATTACCCTGAGCAAGCCTTGCTTTGTGTGCCACGATATTTGCCGAGCAGCAATCAAACACATACCTTAACAAAGCTCGCGGAGATGTTGCTTCCAATTATTGAAGCGAACAAAGGACGTTGTTTTGTGTTGTGTACGTCTTATCTTATGATGCGCGGATTGGCGGAGTATTTCCGTGAACATAGTCAGTTGTCGATTTTATTGCAGGGGGAAACATCCAAAGGCAAGTTGCTTGAACAGTTTGTTCACGAAGAACATAGCGTTTTGGTGGCAACTTCGAGCTTTTGGGAAGGGGTGGATGTGCGTGGTGACGCGCTTTCGTTGGTGATTATTGATAAATTACCCTTCTCATCCCCGGATGAACCCTTATTAAAAGCCCGTATTGAAGATTGTAAATTACAAGGCGGCGAGCCTTTTAACGATATTCAAATTCCTGAAGCCGTGATTGCCTTAAAACAAGGCGTAGGGCGATTAATTCGTGATGTCACCGATAAAGGTGCGGTGATTATTTGCGACAGTCGTCTAGTCAATCGTGCTTATGGCGAAACCTTTTTAAAAAGTTTACCTAATGCAAAACGTACCAGAGATTTAGGTAAAGTGATTGAATTTTTACAACATTTACAGAATTAAATTATGAACAATTTAACCTTATTAGCTATTGATACTTCAACGGAAGCCTGTTCTGTTGCGTTATTGCACAAGGGCGAGAAAACTGATATTACAGAAACCGCAGAGCGTAGTCATACTAAACGCATTTTGCCGATGGTGGACGAAATTTTGTCGCAATCAGGGCTCCATCTAAAGCAAGTTGATGCCTTAGTCTTTGGTCGTGGCCCTGGTAGTTTTACCGGGGTCAGAGTGGGTGCCGGTATTGCACAAGGATTGGCATTAGGCGCCGATTTGCCTGTGGTTGGTATTTCAAATTTAACTGCGATGGCACAAGCTGCCTATGAGCAATTTCAAGCCACACAAGTGATTACCGCGATTGATGCGCGTATGAATGAAATCTATTTTTCCCAGTTAAAAGCCGAAAAAGTGCGGTCTGAATTTGGGGAGTTTTTGCAATGGAATGAGATTATTGCAGAACAAGTGGGCGCGCCAACGCGTTTATTGGAACAGCTTACCGCATTACAAGGTGAATGGGCAACGGTTGGAACAGGTTGGGCAGCTTATGACGCGTTACAATTCCTGGGTCAACATACCTCAATTACGTTGCCATCAGCACGATATATGTTGAGTTTGGCACTGCCGATGTGGTATCAAAAACAAGTGATCAGTGCAGTGGATATTGAGCCTGTTTATTTGCGCAATGAAGTGACTTGGAAAAAATTACCGGGTCGCGAATAGCGAAGAATTTGTGATAATCGTCACTCAGGGGGAACAATGAAAAAAATATGGTTATTTTTAACCGCGCTTTTATTGACCGCGTGCGTTAATCCGCCAAAAGGCTTGGAAAAGGATGAGTTTACCATTCAATCGCTAAAGAAAATTGAAGCGGATGATTATCTTTGCAAATGTAAAAAAGTCCGTTTAGCGGGAAAAGTGATTTCAGCAACTGCCTTGAAAACACAAACTCAAGTGGAAGTAATGAGTTTGCCTGTAGCAAGTTTTTCGGCAAAACCGATTATTGACGCCCAAACAGACGGACGATTTATTGTTAATTTAACGGGCTTTGTAGATCCTGCGGGCCTAAAAGATCAATATATTACGGTGGCCGGCACGTTAGTTGGCAAAGAAATGGGTAAAATTGATCAGGCGGATTATGAATTCCCCCTTATCCAAGCAACTGCTTACAAACAATGGAAGCAACGCCAAGAATATGATTATGATGACTATTATGATCGGGACTGGGATGGTTATTACTATGGCAGGTTTGGTTGGGGCTATCCGCGAATTTTTGGGCGATTCAGCTTGGGATACCCTGAACCTAAATTGCGTACGGTATTGTATTAATGATATAGTAACGCACAATTTAATTGTGGTCTTATTCGATCATATAGGAAGGCATTCATGGAAAAAATCTGGCATCAAAATTATCCCGAAGGGGCGGCAAGAGAGATTGATACACATAAGTATAATAATCTTCTCGATATGTTTGACAAAGCCGTAAGGGAACATCCTGATCGCCCCGCGTACATTAATATGGGGCAGGTGCTGACATTCCGTAAGTTAGAAGAACGCAGCCGAGCTTTTGCGGCTTATCTTCAAAATGAACTGAAATTAAAGCGTGGCGAGCGTGTGGCATTGATGATGCCCAATTTATTGCAATATCCTATTGCGATGTTTGGTGTATTGCGAGCCGGCTTAATTGTGGTCAATGTAAACCCACTTTATACACCGCGAGAGCTGGAACATCAATTGCAAGACAGTGGCGCAAAAGCCATTGTGGTGGTTTCTAATTTTGCTTCAACTTTAGAAAAAGTGGTTTTTAATACGGATGTGAAACACGTTATTCTCACTCGAATGGGCGACCAGCTTTCTTTTGGTAAGCGAACGCTCGTGAATTTTGTAGTGAAATATGTGAAAAAACTGGTGCCGAAGTATAAATTACCGCACGCTGTGACCTTCCGTGAAGTACTGAGCATCGGTAAATATCGTCAATTTGTACGCCCGGAACTTTGTCGTGACGATCTCGCCTTTTTGCAATATACAGGGGGAACCACTGGTGTGGCAAAAGGGGCAATGTTAAGCCACGGCAATTTGATTACCAATATTTTACAAGCTAAATGGATCGCAGAGCCGTTTATCGGTGACCATCGCCGTGAACGCAAAGCGATTTTACCGTTGCCGTTGTATCATGTTTTTGCGTTAAGTGTGAATGCGCTTTTATTTGTAGAACTGGGCATTACCGCGGTTTTAATCACCAATCCACGAGATATTAATGGCTTTATCAAGGAATTAAAACGCCATAAATTCGTTGCGATTACCGGTGTGAATACCTTGTATAACGCCTTGTTAAATAATGAAAATTTCAAAGAAGTAGATTTTTCTGCGTTAAAACTATCCGTGGGTGGCGGAATGGCGATTCAGCAATCGGTGGCAACACGTTGGCACGAATTAACAGGCTGCAATATTATTGAAGGCTATGGTTTAACGGAATGTTCCCCTTTGGTGGCTGCATCGAATGTCAATAGTCTTATCCATGACGGTTCCATTGGTTCGCCAGTGCCCAATACGGATATTCGCATTGTGAAAGATGACGGTACAGAAGCTGAACTGGGCGAAGCCGGTGAGCTTTGGGTAAAAGGCGAGCAAGTGATGAAAGGTTACTGGCAACGCCCTGAAGCAACTGCAGAGATTTTACGCGATGGTTGGCTTGCCACGGGCGACATTGTGAAAATGAATGATAAAGGCATTATGCGCATTGTGGATCGTAAAAAAGATATGATTTTGGTGTCAGGTTTTAACGTTTACCCGAATGAAATCGAAGATGTGGTTATGCTGAATTATAAAGTCGCTGAAGTGGTGGCAATTGGTGTGCCGAATGAAGTTTCCGGGGAAACCATTAAAATTTTTGTGGTGAAAAAAGACGATAGTCTAACCCGAGAAGAATTGCGTAACCATTGTCGCCAGCATCTGACAGGCTATAAAATTCCACGAGATATTGAATTTCGTGATGAGTTGCCTAAATCCAATGTGGGCAAAATTTTACGCCGCGTGTTACGGGATGAAGAGCTGGCAAAATATTCTTAGTTTTAATCAAAAGTGGGCGATATAGCCCACTCTTTTTTCTATTCGTATTCCTATGATAAAAGAACTCAAAAATCCACCGCGCTTTAATTTGATTACGGACAACGAGAGCTTAAAATCCGCTTGCCAACAGGCTGTTCAAAAAGCGGTTGTTGCGCTGGATACTGAATTTGTGCGAATTCGCAGTTATTACCCTAAATTAGGGCTAATCCAACTTTATGACGGAGACAATGTAAGTTTAATCGATCCCACTGAAGTGACGGATTTTTCGCCTTTTGTGGATTTGCTGGCGGATAACAAGGTGATCAAAGTGTTACACGCTTGCTATGAAGATTTAGACGTGTTTTTTCATCATTTTCAACAATTTCCCACCCCTATGGTGGATACGCAAGTGATGGCAAGTTTTCTTGGCTTTACCACTTCGGCAGGTTTAGCCACCTTAATTCAACATTATTTTCAACTGGAATTGGATAAGGGAGCGGCGCGAACGGATTGGTTGGCGCGTCCGCTTTCGGATAAACAGTTAACCTATGCCGCTGCGGATGTCTGGTATTTGCTTCCTTTGTATCAAAAAATGGCACAAGATTTGGCGCAAACGCCTTGGCAAAGTGCGGTGCAATTTGACTGTGATTTGTTGGTGGAAAAGCAGCAAAAGCCTAAAAATCCGGAAAAGGCGTATTTAACTATCCCTAACGCTTGGCGTATGGAAAGGGATGAATTAAATCGATTGAAATTATTGGCTAAATGGCGACATGAAGAAGCTATCCGCCGCGATTTAGCATTGAATTTCGTTATTCGTGCCGAAAATCTTTATGAAGTTGCCAAAATTCAACCTAAGCATACGTCTGAATTGTTGAAGTTAGGATTAGATCCTAATGAAGTGCGTATTCATGGTAAGAAATTATTGCAGCTGATTGAGCAAAGTAAACGCATTGATGAAAAGGAATATCCACCTAAAATTCAACGTTTAAACGAAGATCCGCGTTATAAGAAAACCATCAAAGCATGGCAGCAAAAGCTCAAAGAAATTGCGCCAACGGATCTTGCTCCAGAAGTGATTGCCGGCAAACGAGATTTAGAGCGTTTAATGAAATGGGTATGGTTGAAAAATAAAGATTCCCAAAATCTGCCCGAATTAATGCGCGATTGGCGTGAACCTTTTGGTAAACAGCTGCTGTCAATGATTGAGGCTTAAGGAAAAATCCCCGAGCCTTGGATAAAATCGTTTGCAATCCTTCGGGGCTTATTGCATAATACGCCCACTCGCGAAGAGCGAGTTCAATGGGAACCTTTTCGGTCTCTCGCAATGGTGTCTGGTTTACTCGGTCAGGTTCGGAAGAAAGCAGCCAAAGTCAGAATTTCCGTGTGCCGAGAATTCGCTGGGAAGGTTCCCGCCCTTTTTCTGCTTGTCTTATTGCTAAATTCGTTCCATTAATCCTTTCAAAAAGCCTGTTTTCTGTTGCATTAATTGAGCAAAAGCCCCACTTTCTACCAGTTCACCATTGTCGATCACCAAAATTTGATCAAACTGTTCAATTGCGGTTAAACGATGGGTGACCATAATCATCGTTTTTTCTTTGGCATGTTGTAAAATTAACTCAAGCACAAGCCGTTCCGTTTCGCGATCTAATCCTTCCGTAGGCTCATCCAACAACAAAATCGGTGCATCACTTAATAAAACGCGCGCCAATCCTAAACGGCGTTGTTCACCGCCCGAAAGTGGACGACCGCCATCGCCAAGCCATTGCTCCAAACCTTGTGGATCATCCAATAGTTTTTCTAAGCCAACGGCATTTAATACCGCCACCATTTTTTCATCAGATAATACGGCATTGTTTGCAATTTGTAAGTTTTGACGCAATGTGTCGCTAAATATATGTACGCGTTGGGTCAAAAAGCACATTTGCTCACGCAATGTTTTTTCCCTATAAGCAGAAATAGCTTTTCCGCCAAGCAAAATCTCACCTTGCGTTGGATCATAGTTTCGCACCAAAAGCTGCAATAATGTGGATTTACCGCTGCCTGTTTTGCCTAAAATTGCCACTTTAGTCCGATGTTTAATTTGCGCATTGAGCTGGTTTAACGCCATTTCATGGCGTTCAGGATAGTGGAAGGATAGATTTTTTGTCTCAATCAAAACTTCGGAAAAATTGACCGCACTTTCAGTGCCGTTAAATTGCACCAATGGCGTTTGTTCAATAATATCCGTGACTCGTTCTGCGGATGCGATCACTTGCCCAATATGCAAAAATGCCGAACCGATAGGCATTAAAATCTCAAAGGCCGCCAATGCTGACATCGTAAATAAAGCAATAAATGCAAAGCGGTATTCGTCAGCGCCAAAATCCATATTGGCCGCGAGCCACAGGGTTATCACTACTAATAAACCGTTGGCAAACATCATGAGTGCGGTGGAAAATCCGCTTAAATTGCTTTCACGTTGTTGTAACTCTTGCCATTGTTTTTCTGTTTGCCGGAGTTTTTGCTTTAACTTATCTTCTGCGTTAAAGAGCAATAATTCCGCTTGTGCTTGGATAAATTCAACGAATTGCTCGCGATAAAGGGCACGAGACCGGGTTAACTGCGAGCCAAATTTATTGCCAAGGCGATAGAAAACCGTTGGGATAGTGAATAATAAAAGGAATAAGGTTGCGCCAATAAATAACGCTAACGGCACACTAAATAAGCTCAGGGTTAACGTCATTAAGGTAATCACCACCACGGCACTGATAAAAGGCGCAATAAGGCGTAAATAAAGGCTGTCTAAGGTATCCACATCCGCCACCAAGCGATTGAGCAAATCGCTGTTGCGATAGCGGTTAAGAACAGAGGGTGATAACGGGATGATTTTGCTGAAAATTTGTACGCGTAATTTAGCCAGTACCTTAAAGGTAGCATCGTGCGTCACTACTTTTTCAAAATAACGTGCCACCGTGCGCCCAATGGCTAAACCACGTACACTGGCGGACGGATAAAAAAAGTTAAACAGCGAACCGGCACCCGCAATGGCGGTAGCGGCTAAAAACCAACCTGATAATGTCAACAAACCAATACTTGCTGCTAAGCCTGTAATCATCAGAATTGTCCCAATGATAATGGAGGTTTTAGCGTGTTTGAATTGTTGGATGTAGGGGAGTAGTGAGCGCATTTATATTTATCCTTTTACCGTATTTCATTTTAACTATTGAGTGAATTATTTTCGCCTGTGGCGAGTTACTTTCTTTGCTTGTACAAAGAAAGTAACCAAAGAAATACACCCCGACTTCGCTGCTTTTCCTCGCTTATTTGAAATTTTTTTAACGCAAAATTCCAGAACTCGCTTCGCTCAAACATACTGAATTTTGCTAAAAATTTCAAAACGCTCGGGCGACTCAGACGGGGAAATATTCATCAGGCGTTGTTATTATGTGATTTGTAATTTATTAATACATTTAAATATTACTTAATATCCTGCCCACGTTGCGCCAGTAATTCTGCAAAATAGCCTTGTTCTTTTAATTCTTCAAATTTACCTTGCTGCACAATTTGTCCTGCTTGCATGACCAAAATTTGGTCGCATTGTTTTAGATCTTCAATGCGGTGGGTGATCATCAAGGTGGTTTGCTGCCGGCTGACTTGGTTGAGTGCCGTTAGCACTTGATTTTCGGATTTGGCATCAAGACTTGCAGTCGGTTCGTCTAACAGTAATAAATTTCCCTGACGCAATAATGCACGCGCTATGGCTAAGCGTTGCGCTTGCCCCACAGAAACCCCTATGCCGCCATCGCGAATTTGGGCTTCTAATCCCATTTTATCGGTAAATTCTTTGGCGTTAGCTTGTGTCAGCGCGGTGTTGATTTGCGCATCGGTGGCTTGAATATCGCCTAATAAGAGATTTTCTTTAATGGAGCCTTGGAGCAATAAAGGATTTTGCCCAACCCAAGCGATTTGTTTGCGCCATTGGCTTAAATCCGTTTGATTGAGTTCAACGCCGTTGATTTTTAAGCTACCTTGATAAGGTAAGAAGCCCAGCAATACATTCATCAACGAAGTTTTTCCTGCGCCACTTTGTCCCACCAGTGCGGTGTGATTTTGTTCGGGAATATGGAACGTCAAGGCTTGTGTTAAAGGTTTTCCCTCAGGCGAAAGCACCACAAGATTTTTTGCCTTAATTTCTACCGCACTTTGTGCAGGAATTTGGGCTGTTACTTGTGATTGTGCAATTTGATAATCATAAGCTAAAAATTCTTCAATAGCGTCAGCCGCACCAATGGCCGCGGCACGATCGTGGTAATAGGTACCTAAATCGCGCAACGGTTGATAGAATTCAGGGGCAAGGATCAAGCAGAAAAAGCCTACAAAGAGCGTCATTCCAGTGCCAAATTGCCCGAATTCGAGCTGTCCTAAATAACTAAACCCGAAATAAACCGCCATAATGGCAATGGAAATAGAGGTAAAAAATTCTAATACCGCGGAAGATAAGAACGCCATTTTTAGCACATCCATGGTAGTTTCACGGAAATTTTCTGTAGATTTTTCAATGTGTTGGGTTTGTTCTGAAGTGCGGTTAAAAAGACGCAAGGTTTCTAATCCACGCAAACGATCTAAAAATTGCCCGCTGAGTTGCGCCAGTGCGGTCATATTTTGTTGGCTTTTATCTGCCGCGGCAATGCCCGCTAAGATCATAAAAATCGGCACAAGGGGGGCGGTGCAAAGCATAATTAGCCCGGCTGCCCAGTTAAGGGGGAACACTGCAATTAAGATAATCACCGGCACAATCGCAGATAGCATCTGTTGCGGTAAAAAACGGCTGTAAAAGTTATGCAGATTTTCCACCTGTTCCAACATTAAGGTCGCCCAGCTTCCCGCGGGTTTTCCTTGAATAGTGGCAGGACCTACCGCATGAATTTTATTGAGAATTTGCTGACGGATAGATTGGCGTAATTTTTGACCGCACTTAAAACCGATTTTTTCCCGCGCATAAAGCATAACAGCACGTAACGTAAAACAAATGAATAAGCCGATAATTTCAGGCAATAACGTGTTTCTTGGCGTTTGTAGCATTACAAATTGATTTAATAAATCCGCAAGCAGCCACGTTTGCACAATTAAAATAAGTGAAGATAGCGTGGCTAATCCAACATTGAGACTCAATTCTTTTTTGATGAGTTTTTGTTGCGCTCGAAGCCATTTGAATAGGTGTTTTTGGCGTTGTTTTTTCATGTTTAACGGGCTTGATTTAGGTGGTATTCGGCGGCAATTGTATTTATTGTGAGAGAGCTTGTAGGGGCGAAATATTTTTCGCCCTAATATCCCAATAAGCTTTTGGGGCAAATGTGATTTGCCCCTACAGATAGTTATGCGCTATTGGTTTTATTGCCGCATAATACCGAAATATTGTAGGGACAGGCTTTATGCCTGTCCGTTGCTTGTCACATATTGTCTTTATGTGTTTTATTCCTGCGCATCTAAAAAACGTTCAGCATCTAAGGCGGCCATACAGCCTGTGCCTGCGGATGTGATGGCTTGGCGGTAGTTGTGATCCATGACGTCACCTGCCGCGAAAACGCCTTCTACAGAGGTTGCGGTTGCATTGCCGTCTAAACCTGATTTCACCACAATGTAGCCATTGTTGAGTTCAAGTTGATCTTTGAAGATTTCTGTATTTGGTGCATGGCCGATTGCCACAAATAAACCGTCAATTTTCACGTCTTCGGTAGCGTCTGATTTCGTGTCTTTCAAACGAACGCCGGTGACACCCATGTTATCGCCTAACACTTCATCTAAAGTGCGGTCGGTATGAAGAATGATTTTGCCTTCTTCCACTTTTTTCGCTAAACGACCAAGCAAGATTTTTTCCGCGCGGAAACTGTCGCGGCGGTGGATTAAATGCACTTCGCTGGCAATATTCGCTAAATAAAGTGCTTCTTCAACCGCGGTATTGCCGCCGCCAATGACCGCAACCGGTTTATTGCGATAGAAGAAACCATCACAGGTTGCGCAGGCAGAGACACCGCGACCTTTATAAGCTTCTTCGGAATCTAAGCCCAAGTAACGTGCGGATGCACCTGTAGCAATAATTAATGCATCGCAAGAAAAGGTTTGCATATCGCCATAAAGTTTGAATGGACGTGATGATAAATCGACACGATGGATATGATCGAAGATGATTTCGGTGTCAAATTTTTCTGCGTGTTGCAACATACGTTGCATTAATTCAGGGCCGGTTGTATCGCCAAAATCCCCCGGCCAGTTTTCAATTTCGGTGGTTGTCGTTAATTGACCGCCTTGTTGCAAACCTGTCACCAAAACCGGTTTTAAATTGGCGCGAGCGGCATAAATAGCGGCGGTATAACCGGCAGGGCCTGAACCTAAAATTAATAATTTGCTGTGTTTAATGTCTGACATTTTTGATCCTTTTATGTATTCGTTAACAATAAAGTGCGGTTGATTATAAGCGAGTTTTGATTAATAAAGTAGTGAATATAATAATCGGCGATACTTATTAGCCAACGGATCGCTACCCAAGGCACTTAAAATCGATAAAAATTGCTGTTTTACTTCGCCATTTTGCGCGCTGAGATCTTGGCGTAAAATGCCTAGCAGTAATTCCAAGGCTTCTTCGTTACGATTAGCTTGGTGTAATTGCAAGGCTAATTTTAAGGCAATTTCCGGCGTAGGATTTTTAGCATAATCCGCCTGTAATTGCTGAATTTCAGGGGTGTCTGCGGCTTTGATTAATAACTCAATTTGTGCCTGTAACCCTTGCCAGCGGCTATCGCGATCCTGCAAAGGAATTTTATTTAGAATCTCTTTCGCCGGTTCTGTTTTTTTCATGGCAATATAGGTTTCTGCGTAGAGCAACGCAATATCGCTATTTTTATGATCGGACAATTCCCACGAGTCTTTCAATAACGGTAAGGCTTGTTCATAGTCTTCTGCTTGCAAAAATTCTAAGGCAAGATTGAATTTTATCTCTTCTTCCTTCGGTAAAATTAAGCTTAAACGCTGTTGCAATTGCTCTTCGGGCAATTCGCTTTGGAAGGCGTCTAAGGCTTGGGCATCTTTAAATAAATAGGTGGTTGGCAAGGCTTGAATACGAAATTGCATCGCAATGCCACGTTCGGTTTCACAATTGACTTTGCCTAACACAAATTGCCCTTGGTATTTTTCCGCGTAATGGGTTAAAAGTGCGGTGAAATTCACAGAAGATTCGTGACTTGGTGCATAAAAAACTAAGACCAATGGAGTGTGTTGTGAGATCTGTAATGTTTCCGTAAGATTTTGTTCGTTGACTTCAATAAGATAGTTTTGCATAAGTTTCTCTGATAGATAAAAAGGTTAAGGGTAACTCGTATCATCTTACCCTTGTTTTTGTTACAATCCAACCCAACTTTAATGCAGACTTTATACCAAAAAGGAACAATTATGACAAATCCATTGCTTGAAAATACGATTCTTCCGGCATTTTCAAAAATTAAACCGGAGCATATTCAACCTGCCATTGAGCAGCTTATTAAAGAATGTCGCGAAACCACAGAACGCGTGGTAAATCAACCGCACTTTACCTGGGAAAATTTTTGTGAACCGCTTTCTGAAGTCAATGACCGTTTGCATAAAGCGTGGTCACCGGTGAGCCATTTAAATTCAGTAAAAAACAGTCCGGAGCTACGGGAAGCCCATCAAGCGTGCTTGCCTATGTTATCGGAATATGGCACTTGGGTTGGGCAACATCAAGGTTTGTATCAGGCAACATTGGCGTTAAAAAATAGCCCTGAATATGAGAATTACAGCGTGGCACAGAAAAAGGCCATTGAAAATAGTTTGCGTGATTTCGAGCTTTCAGGGATTTCATTGCCTGAAGAACAACAAAAACGCTATGGCGAAATTATGGCGCGTTTATCTGAACTCAGTTCGCAATTTAGTAACAATGTGCTTGATGCCACCATGGGGTGGGAAAAAATTATCACCGATGAAAATGCGTTAAAAGGTTTGCCTGAAAGTGCGCTACAAGCGGCAAAACAATCTGCAGAAAGTAAAGGCGTAGAGGGTTTTCGTTTTACCCTTGAATATCCAAGCTATATTCCCGTGATGACGTATTGTGAAAATCGTGAATTGCGTGAAGAAATGTACCGTGCTTTTGCCACACGCGCATCAGAACAAGGTCCGAATGCAGGGAAATGGGATAACACGGCAATTATGGAAGAAATTCTCAGTTTACGTGTTGAACTCGCAAAATTACTCGGCTTTGAACGTTATACCGATTATTCACTCGCCACTAAAATGGCAGAAAATCCAACACAAGTGTTAGATTTCTTAGAAAATCTTGCGGCGCGTTCAAAAGCGCAAGGTGAAAAAGAATTAGCGGAATTAGAGGATTTTTGTCAAATACAGTTTAATGTGACCGCACTTGAGCCTTGGGACATCACCTTTTACAGCGAAAAACAAAAACAAGCTTTGTATGCAATCAATGACGAAGAATTGCGCCCTTATTTCCCTGAAGAACGCGTATTGTCAGGGCTTTTTGAGTTAGTTAAACGTATTTTTAATATTCGCGCGGTAGAGCGTTTTAATGTGGATACGTATCACAAAGATGTCCGTTTCTTTGATTTAATCGATGAAACGAACGAAGTGCGTGGTAGTTTTTATTTGGATTTATATGCCCGTGAAAATAAACGTGGTGGCGCGTGGATGGATGATTGTGTTGGGCGTAAGCGAAAAGCACAAGGCAATATCCAAAAACCGGTGGCTTATTTAACTTGTAACTTTAATGCGCCGGTGGGTGATAAACCTGCGTTGTTTACGCATTATGAAGTGACCACGCTTTTCCATGAATTTGGTCACGGTATTCATCATATGTTAACTAAAGTGGATGTGGGTGATGTTTCAGGCATTAACGGTGTGCCTTGGGATGCGGTAGAATTGCCAAGCCAATTTATGGAAAACTGGTGTTGGGAAGAAGACGCACTTGCCTTTATTTCAGGGCATTTTGAAACAGGTGAGCCGTTACCAAAAGAAAAATTAGCTCAGTTAATGAAAGCGAAAAATTTCCAAGCGGCGATGTTTATTTTGCGTCAATTAGAATTTGGTTTGTTTGATTTCCGTTTGCATCATTATTATGACCCAACCCAACAAAATCAAATTTTAGACACCTTGAAAGCAGTGAAAAAAGACGTTGCCGTTATCAAAGGTGTGGATTGGGCAAGAACGCCACATAGTTTTAGCCATATTTTCGCAGGTGGCTACGCGGCAGGTTACTACAGCTATTTATGGGCAGAAGTACTTTCAGCAGACGCTTTCTCGCGTTTTGAAGAAGAAGGCATTTTCAATCCAGTCACAGGCAAATCATTCTTGGATGAGATCTTAACCCGTGGCGGTAGCGAAGAACCCATGGTGTTATTTGAACGTTTCCGTGGACGTAAACCGACTTTAGATGCCTTGTTGCGTCATAAAGGGATTGTGAATTAAGCATGAACAAAGTGGGCGAATAAGCCCACTTTTTTTCGATTAAAAGAAATGAATGACCACTAAAATCCATGCGATACTTAAAATTGGCCCTAATAATCCGATGACAACGCCACCTAAACGGAATTCAGATTGTTGAATAAGCCCTGTACTGAAAGCGATGGCGTTTGGTGGGGTCGAAACAGGCAAGAATAAAGCACAGGATGCGCTTAAACCAATCACTAATGGTAAAACCATTGGATTGACATCACCGCCGACCATGGTGAGTAAAGATACCCCCATTGGAATCAGAATGGTTGTAGCGGCGGTGTTACTCATAAAGTTAGATAAGATAACGGTTATGAAGGCAAATACAAACAGCAAACACATAAAGGTTAATTGGATATGACTGATTTTTTCCACAAAGTGCGTGGCGATTTGTTGTTCTTCAATAGCTAAGCCTAATGCCAAACCGCCCGCCACAAGCATTAAGGTATCCCAAGGTAATTGGCGGATATCTTTAGCATCTAATACCCCTAACATGGTCAAGCCTACAATAGGAATACCTGATGCGGCAGCAACAGGAATACCAATCCATTTGGACGTTAACCAACAAAATAAAGTTATGGCTAAAATAATGAGAACGATCGCTTTATGTAAACTTTCTACGCGGTTAGTGTGGGCGGATGGGGCTTGGGCCAGAAAATCAAAGTTGAGATTATCTTCTTGTTTAATATGATATTTTTTGACTAATACGTACCAAAATATTAACAACAAAACTAACGCTAATGGTGTGCCTGCAATCATCCATTCTAAAAAGGAAATCGGGTAGCCCAGTTTTTCTAATGCGCCAACGGCAATGGCATTTGGGGCAGAACCAATAATGGTGCCAATACCGCCTACGGATGCTGCCGCAGGAATCCCCAATAACAAGGCTTTGGCAAGGTTGGATTCTTTATTTAAGCGGGTAAATAACGGGCTAATGGTGGCGATCATCATGGCCGTGGTAGCGGTATTACTCATCAGCATGGACATAAGTGCGGTAACGAGCATTAATCCCCATAAAACATGGACAGGGTTGTTTCCGAATTTAGGCAAAACAGCTTTTAATAGCATCAGATCGAGCTTTGTTTTTTTCATGGCTTCTGCTAAAAAGAAACCACCTAAAAATAACCAAATCACGCTATCCGACCACGTTTGTAAATACTGAATAGCATCGTGGGCTTCACTTTTTCCCATGACTAAAACGAGAAAACCCACGATTAAAATGCTCACAGAAAATGGCGGGATTGCTTCCGTTACCCATAAGCTGATGGCTAAAAAGAGTAAGAAAAGAACGGAATTTTGAATTTTGGTGAAGCTAGGATCGGATAAAAATAGCGTCATTCCGATTGAAAAAAGGATAGAAAAGAAAAAAGCGAGAACATTTTTCTTTTTAATTAACTCAAAACTTCCCGTTAATAAACTTCGCGTTTCTAACATGATTTAATACTCCAATAACAAGAATGTTGTCTGAAATAATGCTATCAAAAAGTATTGAGTAATTCTGTGATCTGACTCAAAAAATTTAAATTTTTAGGGGGTGTTTGTCTGTGAATAGATGGATTTCTTCGTTTTTTATATTCCCCACATGACACTGAACAAAAGCGCAATTTGTAGAAAACCTTTGTCTTCTCTCTTCTTTCTCTTTACAATCACGTCAACTAAAGAACTTGCTAGGAAAGAAGATGTTTATTGTAGATAGTCATTGCCATTTAGATGCCTTGGATTATGAGAAATTACACGAAAATGTAGATGATGTGGTGGAAAAAGCCCGTTTGCGTGGCGTGCGTCATTTGTTGAATATTGGTGTGACATTAAGCCGTTTTGAAAAACAACGCGATATGTTGGCACATCTGGATAATGTGTCTTTAGCTTGCGGTGTTCATCCTTTGGATTTAGAAGATGAACCCTATGATCATCAGCGTTTATTGACGTTAGCTGCACACCCCAAAGTGGTGGCGATTGGCGAAATTGGCTTGGATTATTATTACAGTGCGGAAAATAAGGCGTTGCAACAAAGCGTATTTTCCCAACAAATTCAAGCGGCGAATCAATTGAATAAGCCAGTGATTATTCATACGCGAGAAGCGGGGGAGGATACCATTGCGTTGTTGCGGGAAAATCAAGCGGAAAAGTGCGGTGGCGTTATTCATTGTTTTACAGAAACCATGGCATTTGCCGAAAAAGCCTTAGAACTGGGTTTTTACATTTCTTGCTCAGGTATTGTGACCTTTAAAAATGCGGAAGATTTGCGCGATGTGATTCGTCAAGTACCGTTAGATCGTTTATTGGTGGAAACGGATAGTCCTTATCTGGCACCGGTGCCGTTCCGTGGCAAGGAAAATCAACCGGCTTATACGCGCGAAGTCTGTGAATATGTGGCAACCTTGAAAGGGGTGACCCCACAAGAGTTTGCCAAAATTACCACAGAAAACTTTGAGCGATTGTTTAAAATTCAAGTAAAATAGACCGCACTTTTTAATCAATTTAGGTGCATAAGGATACAAAATGCGTAAATTTATTAAATATTTTTTGATTATCGTGGTGGTGTTATTTCACGCGGTATTGTTTGCGGGGATTAACTTTGTTTTTCCCCATTATGAAACCACACACGTGACAGGTGTTGAAGTCAAACGTGTGGATAAAGACGGCCCGATTACAAAAGCGAACCCTGAAGATGGGCCTACACGTGATGTGTATTATATTTATACGCAACGTACAGGTGAGACACAACCAACGGTTTATCGTAATGAAGATACACGTTGGGCGTTTCCGTTTTATTTCAAATTTGATTCCGCCGTTCAGCAAGCGCGAGCATCAGGCTTTGAACAAAAACAAAAAAGGGTGGAAATCAAATATTACGGTTGGAATATGGTGATGTTTAATGAATTCCGTAATGTGATTTCAATGGAAGAAGTCACAGAAGATCAGGGTTCTCATCCGATTTTAAGCTGGATTTTCTATGCATTGGGTGTATTAACCCTGTTTTTCAGCATTCAGTTTATCCGCGGTTGGTTTGATAGCGAGGCGTAAATATGGGCTGGCTTGAACCGGTTTTGATTATTTTAATTTTAATTGCGATAAGTGCGTTGGTTTCTTCCGCAGAAATTTCCTTAGCGGGCGCGCGTAAGCTGAAGTTGCAGGCAATGGTCAATGAAGGCAATCAAACAGCTGAGCAGATTTTACGCTTGCAAGAACGACCGGGGCGTTTTATTACGGTGGTTCAAATTGGATTGAATATGGTTGCCGTACTTGCGGGGATGTTAGGGGAAAGTGCGCTAACGCCTTATGTTGAAGAAGGACTGCGCGCTTATGTGCCCGCCCCCATTTTAGCCGGCGTTGCCTCTTGGACATCTTTTGCGCTCGTGACCTTTTCCTTTATTTTAATCGCGGATTTAATCCCGAAACGCATTGCCATGAGCTATCCGGAAGCAACGGCGCTGAAAACCGTGAAGATTATGCAAGTCTGTATTTTCTTGCTAAGTCCATTAGTTTGGGTGTTTGACAGCATCGCCAATGGTATTTTTCGCTTATTGCGCATTTCTACGGTGCGAGAAGACAGTATGACGCCTGAAGATATTGTGGCCGTGGTGGAAGCCGGGGCTGAGTCGGGGGTGCTTAAAGCGCAAGAGCATTATTTGATTGAAAATATTTTTGATATGCAAGAGCGCACGGTGACCTCTACCATGACGACTCGCGAAAATATTGTGTTTTTAGACCGCACTTTTGATCGTGAAAAAGTCCTAGAAACTCTCGGTTCCGACAGCCATTCTAAATTACCTATTTGTGACGGTAGCTTGGATAAAATTTTAGGTTATGTGGAATCCCATGAATTGTTGACCATGTATCTAAAAGGCGAGAACAAAGTCTCTTTAACGGATACACGCTTGTTGCGCAAGCCTTTGTTTATTCCTGATACCTTGTCGCTGTACGAAGTGCTGGAATTATTTAAATCCGCAGGGGAGGATTTTGCGGTTATCGTGAATGAGTATGCGTTGGTGGTGGGGATTGTGACCTTAAACGATGTGATGAGCATTGTCATGGGCGAGCTGGTTTCGAGCGAAGAAGAGCAAATTGTTCGCCGCGATGAAACTTCCTGGCTCATTGATGGGGCAACACCCCTTGAAGATGTGATGCGTGCTTTGGATATTGAAGCCTTTCCTGATTGGGAAAACTATGAAACCATCGCTGGATTTATGATGTACATGCTACGCAAAATCCCGAAAAAAACCGATTTTGTGCTTTACGATAAATACAAATTTGAGATTATTGATACCGATAATTTTAAAATCGATCAATTAATGGTGTCCTTGCGTAACGATTAAGCCATTAATTATGCTCATCCTGTGTAGGTACGTTAACGTTTTGATGTGCTTGAAACTTCGATACCGTGACTACACAGGTTCGCTATTCAATTTGAGCAAATTCCAAAATTCCACTAAAATAGACCGCACTTTTGTCCTGTAATTTATCTCAAAAAAGGATTTCCAATGACCCAACCTCGTTTTGTACATTTACGTACGCATAGCGATTTTTCCATGATTGACGGTATTGCTAAGGTGAAACCGTTGGTGAAGGCTTGCGTGCAAGAAAATATGGTGGCGATGGGGTTGACGGATTTCACCAACTTTTGTGGCTTGGTGAAATTCTATGGGGAAACCTTAGGGGCCGGTGTAAAGCCGATTATTGGCGCGGATGTGTTGGTTAAAAGTGAGCTGTTGGGCGATGATCGCTTTGAACTGACGTTATTGGCAAAAAATGATGCCGGCTATAAAAATATTACCCTTTTACTTTCAAAGGCTTATCAGCGCGGTTATGATGATTTGCCTTATATTGACCAAGACTGGTTAATTGAACATCGCGAAGGCGTGATTATTCTCTCAGGCGGGCGTAAAGGTGATGTTGGACAGAAAATTCTGAAAGAGCATTGGGCGGATGTAGAAAGTGCGGTGCGTTTTTATCAAGAATATTTTGCGGATCATTTCTATTTAGCGTTGACGCGCGTGGGGCATAAAGACGAAGAAACCTATATTCAAGGCGCGTTAAAAATTGCTCGTCAATATGGGATTCCTGTTGTGGCTACCAATGATGTGATGTTCTTAAAATCCGATGATTTTGAGGCGCACGAAATTCGGGTTGCCATTCATGATGGCTATACCTTAGATGATCCAAAGCGTCCGCAACTTTATACGGATCAACAATATTTTCGTAGCGAGCAGGAAATGTGTGACTTGTTTGCCGATATTCCGAGCGCGTTGGAAAATACGGTGCTCATTGCTCAGCGTTGTAATGTAACCATTCGTCTAGGTACTTATTTCTTGCCGAAGTTCCCGACCGGCGATCTTTCTACGGAAGATTATTTGGTTGAAAAAGCCCGTGAAGGGTTGGAAGAACGTTTGGCGTTTTTATTCCCAGACCCTAAAGTGCGGTCGGAAAAACGTGAGATTTATGATGAGCGTTTGGAAACGGAATTGGGCGTGATTAACCAAATGGGCTTCCCGGGTTATTTCTTGATCGTGATGGAATTTATTCAATGGTCGAAAGATAATGGTGTGCCTGTTGGTCCGGGGCGCGGTTCTGGCGCAGGTTCGTTAGTGGCTTATGCCTTAAAAATTACCGACTTAGATCCCCTTGAATTTGATTTGCTTTTTGAGCGTTTCTTGAACCCGGAACGTGTCTCAATGCCTGACTTTGACGTGGACTTTTGTATGGAAGGGCGTGACCGCGTGATTGAACACGTGGCGGAAACCTATGGGCGCGGCGCGGTATCACAAATTATTACCTTTGGTACGATGGCGGCAAAAGCGGTAATTCGTGATGTGGGGCGTGTATTGGGACATCCTTACGGCTTTGTGGATCGTATTTCAAAACTGGTGCCGCCTGATCCGGGGATGACCTTGGCGAAAGCCTTTGAGATGGAACCAAAGCTACAAGAAGCTTACGACAGCGATGAAGAAGTCAAAGCCTTGATTGATATGGCGCGTAAACTGGAAGGGGTTACGCGTAATGCAGGGAAACACGCGGGTGGCGTGGTGATTTCGCCAACGTTGATTACCGATTTTTCGCCTTTATATTGCGATAGCGAAGGTAAACACCCTGTGACACATTTTGACAAAAATGATGTGGAATATGCGGGGTTGGTTAAATTTGACTTTTTGGGATTACGTACCTTAACTATTATTAAATGGGCATTGGAAATGATTAATGCGCGCATGGCTCGCGAAGGGAAACCTGAAGTGCGTATTGAAAGTATTCCTTTAGATGATCCTGATTCATTCCAAACCTTATTAAATGCAGAAACGACCGCGGTGTTCCAGCTGGAATCTCGCGGTATGAAAGATTTGATTAAGCGTCTGCAACCTGACTGTTTTGAAGATATTATCGCTTTGGTGGCATTATTCCGTCCCGGCCCGTTGGAATCGGGGATGGTGCAAAACTTCATTGACCGTAAACACGGACGCGAAGAAGTGGCCTATCCTGATTCGCAATATCAACACGCGTGCTTAAAACCGATTTTAGAGCCAACCTATGGGGTTATCGTTTATCAAGAACAGGTCATGCAAATTGCACAAGAACTGGCCGGTTACACGCTGGGGGGCGCGGATTTGTTGCGCCGTGCAATGGGTAAGAAAAAACCTGAAGAAATGGCAAAACAGCGTTCTGTGTTTGAAGAAGGGGCGATCAAAAAAGGTATTGATGGCGATCTTGCCATGAAAATTTTTGACTTGGTGGAAAAATTTGCGGGCTACGGATTTAATAAATCTCACTCCGCCGCTTACGCTCTTGTCTCTTATCAAACCCTTTGGCTGAAAACTCACTTTCCTGCCGAGTTTATGGCAGCGGTGATGACCTCCGAGATGGATAATGTGGAGAAAATCGTGGGTTTATATGATGAATGTCTGCGCATGGGATTAAAAGTCACGCCGCCTGATATTAATACAGGGAAACGTCCTTTTAGCGTTAATGAACAAGGGGAAATTGTTTATGGTATTGGCGCGATTAAAGGCGTGGGTGAAGGCCCAATTGATGCGTTGGTGACAGCCCGTCAAGAAGGGGGCATTTTCAAAGATTTATTTGATCTTTGCGCACGGGTAGATTTAAAACAAATCAACCGCCGAACCTTTGAAAATCTCATTAAATCCGGCGCCTTTGATAAGCTCGGTCCGCATCGTGCCGCTCTTGCCAAAAACCTTGAAGATGCGTTGCAATCTTCCAGCCAATTTGCCAAAAATGAAGAAATGGGGCAAGGCGATATGTTTGGGGTATTGACGGAAAGCCACGAAGAAGTGGAGCGCAAATATGCCAACACACCACGTTGGACAGAAAAACAACAATTAGAGGGCGAACGTGAAACCTTAGGCTTATACCTAAGCAATCACCCCATCAGCCCTTATTTAAAAGAACTCTCACATTACAGTGCTACGCGCTTAAAAGATTTGGTGCCCAACCGCCGTGGTGAAACCACCACAGTGAGTGGATTAGTCATTGCTTCGCGCTTTGCGGTCACCAAAAAAGGTAATCGCTTAGGTATAGCCACCTTGGAAGATCGTTCAGGAAAATTGGACATCACTCTATTTGGCGAAGCCCTTGAGCAATTTGGCGACAAATTACAAAAAGACAGCATTGTTATTGCCAAAGGGCAAGTGAGTTTTGATGATTTTAGCCAAGGCTTACGAATGTCTGCACGCGAACTCATTACGCTTGATGAAGCACGTACGCAATACGCCAAAAGTCTTGCCATCAGCCTAAAACAAGCGCAAATTACACCGCACTTTATCAAGCAATTTAAAGGCATTATTGAGCCGCATAGCGGTGGTGCATTGCCGATTAATATTTATTACGACAGTCCGCAAGGCCGTGCGCTGATTAAATTGGGCGTACAATGGTGCATTAAACCAACGGACGAATTGTTAACGGAACTCGTGGCTTTCTTAGGGGAAAGTGCGGTGGAATTGGAGTTCAGTTAAATGCAGCTTTCTTTACCGATTCAATCTCAAAATGACGAAACCTTAGCGAATTTTTATGGCGGTAATAATCTCTTGCTGCTCAATTCATTACGTCAAAATTTTACTGAACTAAAACAGCCGTTTTTCTATATTTGGGGCGCACAAGGTTGTGGCAAAAGCCATTTATTACGCGCGCTAACCAATCACTATTTTGCCGAAAATCGCACCGCACTTTATGTGCCATTGGATAAATCCGCCTATTTTTCGCCCGCGGTGCTGGATAATTTAGAGCAAAATGAATTGGTGTGTTTGGACAACCTTCAATGCGTACTTGGCGATAGTGAATGGGAATTAGCCTTGTTTGATCTATTCAACCGCATTAAAGAACGCGGCAATTGTTTGCTTGTGCTGAGTGCCGATCAATCCCCCAATGCCATTCAGGTGAATCTGCCCGATTTGGCTACACGTTTACGTTGGGGCGAAATTTACCAACTTTACGCCTTAGACGAACAACAAAAAATCACCGCACTCCAACAAAATGCCCGCGAGCGCGGTATTGAATTACCCGATGAAACCGCTAATTTTCTACTAAAACGCTTAGATCGCGATATGCACACCTTATTCAACACCTTAACGCAATTGGATAACGCTTCATTACAAGCACAACGAAAATTAACCATTCCGTTTGTGAAGGAAATATTGAAGTTGTAGGTAATATGATGTTGGGACAAAATAAAACCGCCATGGGGCGGTTTAACTTAAGCGTGTAATTCGTTGATAAGCTCTGGTTTGCATAGCCCTTGTTCCCACGAGCGGAGGATGGCAACTGAAATGCCAAGCTTTTCCGCAAATTTAGGCTGTGATAGTTTGGTGGCATGACGAGTTTCAACTATCGGTGAGACTTCAATTTGCGTTAAGCGTGCGCCTGTCAAGTCACCTTGTTTGACAAGTTCTAGGGTATCTCGTAGATCTTCGGCGTGTTCTGCCATTTCAGGATCATCTTCAATCACAGCCTGAACAATAGCTTCTATATTCCAATGTTTAGTTTTTTCTTGAATTTTTTGATGAATATTATCCATTTTTAGCTCCTGTTAATTGTTTCAAATCTTGGTTTGATAGGTTCTCTTTTTCATTTTTGGTGTAAATATCCATCATAATGACAACCCCATCTTCAAGTAAATTGAAGTAAATTACTCTCACTCCACCACGTTTACCTTTACCATTTGCCTGCTAACGGATTTTGCGTATTCCCTATATCTACAATCTTTCTTTTTCCCCACCCAAATCATCCAGTAAAAATGCAGTCAGTTTTGCTAGTTCACCTGTCATTAAAATAAAATCGGCATCAAAACGTTGGGCAAAATCTTCTTTGAGAATATCATCATTTTTTTCACGAATTTGATCGGCAAATTTTAAGCGTTTTAATGAACCGTCATCACAGAACACAAAACTTAAATGTTCGTCCCAATCTAATGCTAACTTGGTGATAAGCTTGCCTTTTTCTAAATGCGATAAAATTTCTTCGCTTTCCAACGGTTGGTTTTTACAACGAATAATGCCTTTATCATCCGCTGCCTTGAGTTCGCCTTCTTCAAGTGCGGTTAAATATTGCGGAAGATGATTTTGTGCAATCCAATTGGTCATTGCCAAGGCGGGTTCAACGGCAAACGCAAGAGGAACCACTGGCAATGATCCTAAGGATTTACGCAGCAATGCTAGGGCGTCTTCGGCACGTTTGCTGGCGGCTGCATCCACATAAATCAGGTTGGTTTCCGTATTGATCCAAATCGCCGTTTGCTGATTTTTACTGAACGCTCGTGGCAATAACATGGCAATCACATCATCTTTTAAGGCTTGTTTTTCAGTTTTCTTTAATTTTCTCGCTTCTTTTTCTTCCAGTTGGCGCACGCGTTCATCCAATTCGGCTTTGATCACGTGGCTCGGCAATATTTTTTCTTCTTTATGTGCCACCAGTAGGATTTGTTTGCCCACAGAAAAATGTAATAACTCAGAACCGCGTAAAGGCGATGTCCATCCAAATTTACTCATATCTGATTGATTACAAGGAAAATATTGATGTTGAGCGAGTTGATTTTGTAAATCTGACCAATCCAACTCTTTGGTTAAACGATAAATGAGCGTATTTTTAAACCAGTACATTGGCATTCCTTTTGATTAAACGTAAAATGTTGCTCTATTCTAATCCATTTCAAGGAAAAAATATGCAACAGAAATCCATTTGTTTTATCGGTGGTGGCAATATGGCGCAGGCAATTGTGTTCGGCTTGTTGAAAAAAGGCTATGCTGCTCATTTGATTACAGTTTGTGATCGTAATGAAAGCAAAAGAAAATTATTTGCTGAGCAGGGCGTTGATACTACAACGGATGCCGCTCAAGGGGCGATGCAAGCGGAAGTAGTGGTTTTAGCAGTGAAACCTCAAGGGGCGGCGGAAACTTGCGCGACCTTAAGTGCGGTGGATTTTAGCGATAAATTAGTGATTTCCATTATGGCAGCCGTTTCAACCCAACGATTAACCGCACTTTTACCCACAGCGCAAAATATTGTACGCGTGATGCCCAATACACCGTCATTGGTGTCAGAAGGTATGGCCGGGTTATTTGCTCAATCATCCGTACCGGCTTCGCTTAAATTGTTTGCGGAAAGTCTGTTAAATGCAGTGGGCAAAACCTGTTGGGTTAACCTTGAACATGATATGCATACCGTGACAGCGGCTTCAGGCTCAAGCCCTGCGTATTTTTTCTTATTTATGGAAGCGATGCAAAATGCTTTGTTAACTATGGGGTTAACGGAAAAGCAAGCGCGCGAACTTATTCAGCAATCTGCTTTAGGTGCCGCTAAAATGGTGGTGGAAAATCCACAATTAGATTTTGCAACTTTGCGCGAAAATGTGACCTCAAAAGGTGGCACAACAGCGGCAGCATTAGCGGTATTCAATGAGAAAAATTTAATGGAAACTGTTGAACAGGCTATGCAGGCTTGTGTGGCAAGATCAAAAGAAATGGAAGCATTGTTTTAGCTTATCTCAGAAATGCAAAGATCCCATATTATCGGGATCCTTGCATTTAAATTATGCGAATTGCTTTCTATTTTTTAGAATTATTTCGCTTGAGTTTGTTCTTTTCCATAGTTAGGGTGATGAGGTCCAATTAGGATACCGCCATTTTTACCATTGTAAACTAAATCGCTCATTGCTGCTGCGGCAACGGTATAACCTTTATCTTTAGATGTATCAATGATTTGGCTAATGGCTGCTTTCAATAATGCGGTTAATGCGCCATCATTTTGATTTGTTGTTCCTTCAGAATAACGTCCAGTGCCTTCCCAAAGTGTTTTACCATTGCGTAAATCAACTAATTTACCTTCTAATTCAACAGTAGTTACGCTATCGAAGAGTTTATAGCTTGTACCATATTCATTGACATTGATATATAAAATAGCGTCAGCACCAAAAATTTCGTGGATTTTATTTAATTGTGCACTACGGATCATATTTCCATCGGTTAGACCGTTTTGTTTAAAAACTTCATCCACTAATGCTACTGGATAAACATAGTACCCTTTTTCACCTAAAGGATAACTTGCGCGAGCAAGTACACTCGTATCCGCTTTTGCATCAACTGAATTATTGACTGGCGCAACAACTAAAATAGATTTCGGCTTACTTAATTTAAATTCCGTATAATCGTAAGGTGTTGCAGGTTTATGCGCACAACCCGCCAATAACATTAAACTTGCAAGAGTAATCAATAATTTTTTCATCATTTTTTCCTTATTTTTTACGTTGTAAGTAATCTACGAATGTTGCACTATCTGGGTGAATACGTTTTTCTTCTTGCAACGCCGCGTTGGCTTCAGCGCGTTTTCCTTGTTTAAGTAAAACCAATCCTAAATGACCATAGACACCTGGGGCAACGACTTTATTTTGATTTTTGGCATCACTAATAATTTGATTTAAAGCGGCTTCTTGTTTGCCGTAATCCCCTTCTTCGTTATAGTAAGAATAAACGACATCAGAATAGTTACCCCAATAATACAAGTCATTATTCGGTTTTGATGAACAGGCGGCTAATAATGTTGCACCTAACAATAAAGATAATAATTTAATTTTCTTCATGATTACTCCTTAGTTTGATGGTGTCCAGCTACCATTTTCAATGCCATTAACGAGATTGTTTACTGCTTCACGAATTGCTAAATCTAATACTTTTCCATTCAATGTAGCATCATAGCCGGCAGTTCCACCAAAGCCTAAAACTTCGCGATTGGATAGGTTGTATTCGCCAGCACCTTGAACCGAATAAACGACTTCAGATGTATTCACATTGACAACATTTAAGGTCACTTTAGCATAAGCAATTTGTGATTTACCACGACCTAAAATACCAAATAATTGGTTATCGCCAACAGTTTTACGTCCAAATTCAGTGACATCACCTGTAATCACATAGCTAGCACCTTTTAGCGTTTGTTTTTTCCCTTTAATTTTGGCTTCAGAAGCAATTTCAGTCATATTGGTACGATCAACAACTGAAAAACGTCCGGTTTGTTGCAGATGCGCCACTAAGATGGTTTTAGATTGATTGCCTAACTGATCTTGGCTATCTGAAAATACGCCGTTTTGGAAGCTCGATTTGTTATCGAATTTTCCAACGGAAATCACAGATTTGACGCCTTTATATGTGCTCGCAGTCGCTGCCGCTTGTGTCGCTGTTGGTGCTACCACATGTGAACTTTCGGTTGCACAACCGCTTAAACCGATTGCTGTCGCACATAATGTTGCAATAAGTAACTTCTTCATTTTTTACTCCTTACGTTGTTTACTTTAAAACTAAATATTTCTATTACAACCTTTATTTTTGTTTGTAATTACTCAAGAACCGCGAGAATTTGCCTAAGGCATCTTCTAGGGTGCTGATATGCGGTAAGAACACTAAACGGAAGTGATCGGGGGCATGCCAGTTAAATCCTCGCCCATGAACCAATAACACCTTCTCTTGACGCAATAAATCCAGTACTAATTTTTCATCGTCATAAATACCGAATTTTTCAATGTCAATTTTCGGGAACATATAAAGCGCGCCTTTGGGTTTGATGCAACTGATGCCCGGAATTTGGTTAAGTAAATCATAAGCACGTTGACGTTGTTCATAGAGACGACCGCCCGGCACAATGAGTTCATTAATGCTTTGATAGCCACCTAAGGCAGTTTGAATGGCATGTTGCATCGGCACATTGGCACACAAACGCATAGACGCGAGCATATTTAAGCCTTCAATATAACCTTGTGCTTTGTCTTTTGGCCCATTTAAGATCATCCAGCCTTGACGGAAACCGCAGATGCGATAGGCTTTGGAAAGACCGTTAAAGGTGACGGTTAAAAGATCGGGTGCAATGGCGGCGATGTGATGGTGAACTGCACCGTCATATAAAATCTTGTCGTAAATTTCATCGGCAAAAATAATTAAACCGTGTTCTCTGGCAATATCCGCGATTTGTTCCAGTAAATCTTTACTGTAAACAGCACCTGTCGGGTTGTTTGGGTTGATGATCACAATCCCTTTGGTGCGAGAGGTAATTTTGCTTTTGATATCCTCAATAGACGGGAACCAGTCAGAAGCTTCATCACATAAATAATGTACGGCTTTTCCGCCAGAAAGGGTGACGGCGGCGGTCCAAAGTGGATAATCAGGCATGGGCACTAACACTTCATCATCATTATTGAGCAATGCCTGCATGGACATGGTAATTAATTCTGATGCCCCATTGCCAATATATACATCATTTACCGTTGAGCCATGAATGCCCTTAGATTGGTAATATTGCACCACTGCTTTGCGAGCAGAATATAAACCTTTTGAATCGCAATAGCCCTGTGAGGTTGCCATATTGCGAATAATATCTACCATAATTTCATCGGGGGCTTCAAAACCAAAAGGCGCAGTGTTACCAATGTTTAATTTCAGGATTTTATTGCCTTCTTCTTCAAGGCGTAATGCTTCTTGATGGACTGGACCACGAATGTCATAGCAAACGTGTTCTAACTTATCGGATTTAGGAAAATAATTCATGTTGCTTTCCTTGTTTTTTGACCAAAGATAAATAGACGAAGCGTCAATTTACGAAAAATTAACCGCACTTTACCCTTATTTTTAACAGAATAAAAGATTTACTAAAAATTTTTTTTGAATTGGGGTAAAATGCAGAACAATTTTTGTCAGGAATTTATGAACTAAATGATGTTTGAGTTACTTGCTGAAAAAGTGAAATCTCACCAAATTGATACACAATCGCCGATGATTACTGCATTTCGTTTTGAAATGGCAGAATTTGGTGCGCTTTTAGCATGGCTTAAAGCACAGCATTTGTTTCCGCAATATTATTTAAATTTCCGTGATAGTGACAATAAAATAGCGGCATTGGGAAAAGTGCGGTCGTTTGGGGATGAGATTTCGGCGCAACAATTTATTGAACAGACTCAACAGCCTTTAATTGGCGGGCTAACCTTTGATAAAAAAGGGCATTTTTGGTTGCCCCGTTTGTTGATTGAACAACAAAAACATCAGGTGGTGATTTCTGTTTTTATGGATAATCAAGCAGACTTGGCGCAAGAAAAACAGCAGGCATTAAATGTTATTCAGACATTAACGCATTTTGCGGAACTTGAGCCGTTAAATTCTCAAGCGCGTTTGGTTTCTCAAAAGGCTAATCAAGAAGTATGGTGCCATTGGGTTGAACAGGCATTAAGGGCTATTGAGCAGGGCGAATTAAATAAAGTCGTGTTGGCGAATGAAAGTTTGTTTGAAAGTGCGCAACCCATTAATGCTAAAGATTTTCTTGCGGAAAGTGAAAAGCAAAATACAGGTTGTTATCATTTTTTGTATGCGGAAACCCCGGAAAGTACTTTTGTTGGGTCAACGCCTGAACGTTTATTTGAACGCAGTGGTGTTCAAGTCAAAACGGAAGCTTTAGCGGGTACGGCGTTAATGTCTGATGATGTGCAACAAAATCAAGCGCAAGCAGATTGGTTGTTGCATGATCAAAAAAATGATGATGAAAATTGGCTTGTGGTCAAAGATATTTGCGATAATTTGCAGGAATTCGTGAGTCATATTCAAGTGGGGGATGTGGAACTTAAACAGCTTCGCCGCGTTCAACACTTGCGCCGCTGTATTCAAGCAGAGTTGAAGCCGTCTTTTGCCGATGCCGCTTGTTTACACGCCATTCATCCTACGGCAGCGGTGTCTGGTTTACCGCAACAAAATGCGTTGGCATTTTTACAAAAAACAGAAAATTTTGACCGCACTTGGTACGCAGGAACGTTGGGAATGATGACTCAATCCCATGGGGAATTTTGCGTGACCATTCGTTGCGCGTTTATTGAACAAAATAATATTCGGATTTTTGCCGGCGCTGGCATTGTTGCGGGTTCAATTCCCTTATTAGAATGGCAGGAAATTGAGCGCAAGGCATCCGGGCTAGTGACTTTATTAGGCACAGGAAAGTAGAATTAGGTAAGTAAACCTAATGAGTGGAATCCTAAGTAGTGGAATAATGGAGAGCAATATGTCAATCAGCACCTTTAACCGTTGTTGGTCGAAAGTGATTTTAGAAACGTTAACACGTCATGGCGTTAAGCATGTTTGTATTGCGCCCGGTTCACGTTCGACCCCGTTAACGCTCGAAGCTGTGCGTTTGCAATCTCAACAAAAAGTACAATGCCACACGCATTTTGATGAACGTGGTTTAGGTTTTTTGGCTTTAGGTTTAGCAAAATCCTCTCAGTCCCCCGTAGCGATTATTGTGACATCAGGGACTGCGGTGGCGAATTTATATCCTGCCGTGATTGAAGCGCGTCAAAGTGCGGTGAATTTAATTGTGATTTCTGCTGATCGTCCGGCGGAATTATTAGAATGTGGGGCAAATCAGGCGATCCTGCAAGAAAATATGTTCGGCGTTTATCCTGTCGTGACATTGAATTTACCTAAACCGCAGCAAGATTACGCCGCAAAATGGTTAATTTCAACGATTGAGCAAGCTTGTTATCAACAAGCTGAGCAAAATGGGGTGATTCATATTAATGCGCCTTTTGCGGAGCCTTTGTATGATGCAGATGTGGAGCATATCGATACGCATCCTTGGCTTGCGCCAATTCAACGTTGGTTAAGCCAACATCAACCTTGGATAAAACATCAAACGCCACAACAAGAAGTGATGGTTCACGAGCATTGGGACAGTTGGCGAACCAAACGTGGCGTATTAGTGGTCGGAAAATTGCCACAGGGTCATGGAATGGGGATCAAGGCTTGGGCAGAAACCATGGGCTGGGTGATGTTAACGGATATTCAATCCGGGGTTGAGCCAAACTTGCCTTATGCGGATATTTGGCTTGCCAATAAAACCGTGCGTGAAAAATTATTGCAAGCGGATTTGGTGATTCAACTGGGTTCACGTTTTGTGAGTAAACGCATCAATCAATTTTTGCAGGATTTCCAAGGCGAATATTGGGTGGTGGATGAAAGTGATTCCCGAGTCGATCCTTACCATCATACGCAAACGCGTTTTATCGCGAAAGCGCACCATTGGTTACGCGCACACCCGCCATTACGCCAAAAACCTTGGTTGTTAGAACCGTTAGCGCTTTCCAATTTCTGTGCCACCTTTATTGAACAGCAAGTCGGTGGTGGATTAAATGAAGCTTCTTTAGCACATCATATCGGACGTTTATTGCCTAAAAACTGCGCGTTATTCTTGGGTAATAGCTTATTTGTTCGGTTGGTGGATGCATTAACGAAGTTGCCTGAAACTTATCCTGTTTACACGAACCGCGGTGCAAGCGGTATTGATGGGTTGATTGCCACGATTGCCGGCGTAGGCATTGGCTCAAATCAACCGGTCGCTGCCGTGATCGGTGATACGTCCGCGTTGCATGATTTGAATTCCTTGGCGTTATTGAGAAAAGTAACGCAGCCAACGGTGTTATTTGTGGTGAACAATAACGGTGGGGCGATTTTTGATATGTTGCCGGTGAGCGCAGATGTCAAAAATGCTTATTATCGTATGCCGCATCATTTAGATTTTTCAGAAGCCGCTGCGATGTTTGAGCTGAAATATGCTCGACCTTATACTTGGGCTGATTTAGGGCAGGCATTAAAACTTGCCTATGCTCGTAAAGAAACGACCATTATTGAAATTAAAGTTAGCCCAAGTGATGGGGCAAATGTTTATAAAGGCTTAATTGAACAAATTAGTCAAGCCGTGATTGGCGCGTAAATGAGAAAGTGTGGTTATTAATGAACGATTTTAGCATTCATTAGTCCAACCAACCCTATGAGTAAAAAAATGGAACAAACAATGCGAGAGAAAGCACTGGTCGAAGTGAAAAATCTGACCTTTAAGCGAGGTGAGCGCACCATTTACGACAATCTTAATTTGCGCGTAGAAAAGGGCAAGATTACCGCGATTATGGGGCCGTCTGGAATTGGTAAAACCACATTATTAAAGCTAATTGGTGGGCAATTACATCCTGAGCAAGGCGAAATTCTATTTGACGGGAAAGATATTTGCCAGATGTCTAATCGAGAGCTATATCATGTTCGTCAACGTATGGGCATGTTATTCCAATCGGGGGCATTGTTTACGGATATCTCGACCTTTGATAACGTAGCTTTCCCTATTCGCGAACACACGAATTTGCCTGAAGCCTTAATTCGTAAGATTGTTTTAATGAAATTGGAATCTGTGGGATTACGGGGAGCAGCGAATTTGATGCCATCGGAATTATCGGGCGGAATGGCGCGCCGCGCTGCGTTGGCACGGACAATTGCCCTTGATCCTGAACTGATTATGTATGATGAACCTTTTACAGGACAGGATCCAATTAGCATGGGCGTGATTATCAGTTTGATTAAACGCTTAAATGAAGCCTTGAATTTGACATCTATTGTAGTTTCTCACGATGTACAAGAAGTATTAAGCATCGCAGATTATGCTTATATTATTGCGGATAAACGCGTGATTGCAGAAGGAACACCGGCTTCATTATTGCAAAGCACTGATCCACAGGTGGTGCAATTTATTCAAGGTAAAGAAGATGGCCCTGTGCGTTTTCATTATCCGGCCAATGACTATTTAGAGGATTTATTTCAATGATTGTACAATTTATCTCTCACTTAGGTCAGGCGGTGATTGAATCAGTGCGAGCCATCGGGCGTTCCGGTTTTATGCTCTTTGGTGCGTTAGTGGGGAAACCTGAAATCCGTAAACATACGCCATTGTTAATCAAACAATTGCATGTTTTAGGCGTGCAATCTTTATTGATTATCTTACTTTCAGGTTTTTTTATCGGTATGGTGCTTGGTTTGCAAGGGTATGTTGTGTTAGTGGATTTTGCCGCTGAAGCCAATGTTGGGCAACTTGTGGCACTTTCTTTGTTACGTGAATTAGGCCCAGTTGTGACCGCACTTTTATTTGCAGGCCGAGCAGGTTCCGCATTAACGGCGGAAATTGGCTTGATGAAAGCGACAGAGCAACTTTCTAGCTTAGAAATGATGGCAGTGGATCCACTGCGCCGTGTTATTGCACCGCGTTTCTGGGGCGGTGTGATTGCCATGCCTATTTTAGCCATTTTATTTACCGCAGTTGGCGTGATAGGTGGTTCCCTTGTGGGGGTAGATTGGAAAGGCATCGACAGCGGTTCATTTTGGTCGGTCATGCAAAATGCGGTAGATAGCAAAGATTTACTTTATGGTTTTATTAAAAGTGTGGTCTTTGCATTTGCGGTGGTATGGATTGCCTTATTTAATGGCTATGACTGTGTACCCACTTCGGAAGGAATTAGTCAAGCAACGACAAAAACCGTTGTACATTCTTCATTGATGGTATTGGGTTTAGATTTTGTGTTAACTGCGATGATGTTTGGGGCGTAACCCATCAAAGTGCGGTAAAAAATTAGGAAATTTTTATGCGACAAACAATTAAATACGAATTTTGGGTGGGCTTATTTTTACTTTTAGGTATTGCTGCCCTTGTGTTTATGGGCTTGAAAGTAGCAAATGTGCAAGGTTTTAATGAAGCAAAATCTTATCACATCACTGCAACTTTTGATAATATCGGCGGTCTTAAAGTGCGCGCGCCATTAAAAGTGGGAGGCGTGGTTATCGGTCGAGTAACCCATATTGCCTTAGATGAAAAGACGTATTTGCCCAAAGTGACCATTTCGGTAAATGAAGAATTTAATCAAATTCCAGATAACAGTTCTCTTTCGATCAAAACCTCAGGATTACTTGGTGAACAATATATCGCTTTAAGTGTTGGTTTTGATGATGGTGAAACAGAAATGTTAAAAGAAGGCAGTAAAATCGCAGATACCAAATCTGCATTGGTATTAGAAGATCTTATCGGTCAGTTCTTATATGGCGATAAGAATAAAAAAGAAGAGCCTGCGGCTCAGTAATTCGGAAAGTTATTAATCGGAGTGTTTATGACTATGCAATTTAAAACCTGGTTTTCAAAAATGCTTGTTTTGGTGACCGCACTTTTTGCGGTGCAAACAGTAATGGCGGCGGACAGCCCTTACGAATTAACCAAACAAGCTTCAGATAAATTATTCTCTGACCTTAAAGCAGATCAAACGAAAATTAAAGCAGATCCGAACCATTTGCGTTCAATTGTACGTAATGATTTGATGCCTTACGTTCATGTGAACTATGCGGGTTCATTGGTGTTAGGGCCTTATTTTAAATCTACCACGCCAGAACAGCGTGAAAAATTCTTCGCTGCTTTTGAAAAATATATCGAACAAGCTTATGCGCAAGCTTTAACCTTGTATGCGAATCAAGATATTCAAGTTCAAAAAGAGCAAGTGGAAGGCAATCAAGCAAGCGTGCTAGTGAAATTATTACCGACTTCAGGTAACGAAGCATTAAATATTAGTTTGTTATGGCGCAAAAACAGCAAAACAGGCAAATGGCAAGTTTACGATATGATCGCTGCTGATGGCTTGAGCATGGTGGACAGTAAAAAAGTAGAGTGGAGTGGTATTTTACGTAAAGATGGTATTGATGCCTTAACTGCTCAAGTAGAAAAAGCCGCTGCCGCGCCTGTAGTAATCAAATAATTTAAAATGACAGTAGAAAAACAAGCTCAGACCACAGCAAAACTGACGTGGTCGGCAATACAAAATAATGATAAAATCGCTCTCCGGCTTGCTGGAGAGCTTTCTCGTAATACGTTGTTGCCTCTTTGGAATGAATGGAAAAGGCAGCAACGTTTTGCTGTTTTAAGTACTTCACAAATGGCAACTCATGTTATTGAATGGGATCTTTCGTCATTAACACGTATGGACTCAGCAGGTTTTGCGTTATTTAGCGAATTGCTGCATGACATACAAAAAATGGCGGTATCGCAAAAAATAATAAATGTGCCGGATGAACTGATGACACTGGCGGAATTATTTGATTTGGACAACTGGTTAAAAACTTTTATTGACTAACGGAACACAAAATGGAACCAACAGAAATTGAACGTATTTTAAAAGACTCTTTACAACTTGATGAGGTTTATGCTCAAGGGGAAAATGCCCATTTTGGGGTGATTGTGGTGAATGATGACATTGCGGCATTATCACGGGTTAAACAACAACAAACAATTTATGCCCCTTTAATGTCTTATTTTGAAACCGGTGAAATTCATGCCTTGACCATTAAAACCTATACCAAGGAAAAATGGAAAATGGATCGTATGTTGAATGGAATGAACTAATAAAAAGGCTAGGGGAATAAAAAATGGAAAAGTTTCGTGTTTATGGTCAAGCTACGCCTTTAAGTGGTGAAGTGCAAATTTCCGGGGCAAAAAACGCCGCACTTCCCATTCTATTTGCGGCAATTTTAGCGGAAGAACCCGTTAAGTTAACCAATGTACCTGAATTAAAAGACGTTGATACGACCTTTAAGATTTTACGTAAATTAGGCGTAAATGTTGAGCGAGATGAGCATAAAGCGGTGTTAATTGATGCAAGCAAAATTGATCAATATATCGCACCTTATGAACTCGTTAAAACTATGCGCGCCTCAATTTGGGCATTAGCACCCTTGTTAGCGCGTTTCCACGAAGGACAGGTTTCATTACCCGGTGGTTGTACTATCGGCGCACGTCCTGTGGATATGCATATTTCAGGCTTAGAAAAAATGGGCGCGAAAATTGAGTTAGACGAAGGTTATGTGAAAGCAACCGTTGACGGTCGTTTAACCGGAACGCGCGTGTATATGGATAAAGTGAGCGTTGGTGCGACTTTATCTGTGATGATGGCGGCAACCTTGGCGAATGGAACCACGGTGATTGAAAATGCCGCTCGTGAACCGGAAATCGTAGATACCGCTGATTTCTTAAATAAAATGGGCGCGAAAATTTCCGGTGCAGGTACAGATATGATTACTGTTGAAGGTGTAGAACGCTTGACAGGCTGTGAACATGCGGTGGTAGCGGATCGTATCGAAACAGGAACATTCTTAATTGCTGCGGCTATTTCAGGCGGTAAAATTGTGTGTAAAAATGCCAAACCTGACACCATGGATGCGGTTCTTGAGAAATTACGTGAAGCCGGCATGGATGTGACTACAACGGAAAATACAATTACGCTCGATAGCCATGGAAAACGTCCAAAAGCCGTGAATATTCGCACTATGCCACACCCAGGCTTCCCAACGGATATGCAAGCGCAATTTACCTTGCTTAACGTGGTGGCGGAAGGTACAAGTAAAATTACCGAAACCATTTTTGAAAATCGCTTTATGCATATCCCTGAACTTATTCGTATGGGGGCAAAAGGCGAAATTGAAGGTAATACCGCTTTAATTCATGGGGTCGAAAAATTATCTGGTGCACAAGTTATGGCGACAGATTTACGCGCTTCGATCAGTTTAGTGTTAGCAGGTTGTATCGCGAGTGGCGAAACCGTTGTTGATCGTATTTATCATATTGATCGCGGTTACGAACATGTGGAAGAAAAACTACGTGGACTTGGCGCAAAAATTGAGCGTTTTAGAGAGACTAGCGAAGAATAATTGTGTCTTGAGAGATAATGGCGGAATGATTTCCGCCATTTTTTATGGCATTATGTTGCATAAGACATTTCAGTGACTGCACAAGACTTACGTTTCGACAGGCTCAACGACCGTCTTGTGCAACTACGGCATCTCACCATTGTTCAGAATTTAGGCATAATTTCTTTGCCCAAATATCGCTGTGCCAATTCGCACCATAGTCGAACCACAAGCAATAGCGGTGCGCATATCATCGGACATTCCCATCGAAAGTGTATCAATTTGTTGATCAGGGCAGGCTGCTTTGAGTTCTTCAAATAAGACTTGCATTGCACTCAGGGCTTTTTCTTGTTCTGCAATATCATCCGTAGGGGCAGGAATTGCCATCAACCCACGTAAACGCAAGTGCGGTAGATTTTCGATGTGTTTAGCTAACGCTAACATTTCCGCAGGCTGAATACCGGATTTACTGCTTTCATCGCTAATATTAATTTGAATCAACACATTTAAGGGCTTTTTGTAGTGCGAGCGTTGTTCATTTAAGCGATCGGCAATTTTGGCGCGATCCATGGTTTGCATCCAATCAAAGTATTCGGCAACCAAGCGCGTTTTGTTGGATTGTAACGGACCAATAAAATGCCATTCTAACTCAGGATGTTTATCGGCAAAATATTGAATTTTTTCTACACCTTCTTGCACATAATTTTCACCAAAGGCAGTTTGCCCCGCTTGAATGGCTTCTTGGATGGCTTCCACAGGCTTGGTTTTAGAAACGGCTAATAATTTGACTGCACTTTGTGGACGTCCTACTTTTTGGCAAGCTGTCTGAATTTGTTGATGAATGGAGGTTAAGTTATCTTTTATTTGCATAATTGTTAATTTATCTTTATATTTAAGTTGTCCCGAAAGGGATGTATTTTAACTCAATTATACTTTGACGAGTAGACAAACAAATAGGTAACTTATGAAAAAAGCACTTTTAGCACTTGCTTTAGTTGTAGCAACAGGTACAGCAGTTGCACACATGGATAAGCCAAATGCAGCAGAAAGCTTAAAAATTAGTGTGCAATTATTAGATCCTGTAAAAGGTAATCAAGATGTAGGTTTTGTGTCTGTCACAGAATCAAAATATGGTTTAGTGTTTACTCCTGAATTAAAAGGTTTAACTGCAGGTGTTCACGGTTTCCATATTCATGAGAACCCAAGCTGTGATGCTAAAGAAAAAGACGGCAAGTTAACCGCTGGTTTAGCTGCAGGTGGTCACTGGAATCCTAATGGAGCCAAAGCACATGGTTTCCCATGGTCTGATGAAGCGCATTTAGGCGATTTACCCGCGCTTTATGTGGATGCAGAAGGCAATGCGACTCATCCAGTATTAGCACCACGCTTAAAATCATTAGCGGATATTAAAGGCCGTTCAATTATGATTCATGCTGGTGGTGACAACCATTCTGATGAACCAAAACCATTAGGTGGTGGCGGTGCAAGAATGGCTTGTGGCGTAATTAAATAAGACAAAATTGATTAAAATAAGCATGAAAATCAAACTTCATGCTTATTTTTTTATTTTCTATTTGACAAGGCGCAAAAATCTAGGTATTTATAGAAGCAATTCTGTTTCAGTTTAGTTTAAGTAAAAAAACAATGAAATTTAACCGCACTTCAATCACCACCATTATTATTACCATGACGATGTCTGTGGCGGGTTAGTGCAAACAAAAGAATACCAAAGAACCCGCCAATTTAGCGGGTTTTTTTATATCAATTTGCAAATTCAACAAATTACATTAAGAAGGAAAACATTATGCGTGTACTTAAATTCGGAGGCACATCTCTTGCCAACCCAGAACGCTTTTTACAAGCAGCCGAGCTGATTGAAAAAGCTCATTTAGAAGAACAAGCGGCAGGTGTGCTTTCAGCACCCGCAAAAATCACGAATCACCTCGTTGCGCTTTCTGAAAAAGCAAGTCAAAACCAACCAACCGATACCCATTTCAATGAAGCTGTAGAAATCTTCTACAATATTATCAATGGATTACACGCAAAAAATAATAACTTTGATTTGGCTGGCACAAAAGCGTTAATTGACGCAGAATTTGCGCAAATTGCAGGGCTGTTAGATGAAATTCGTGCAGCAGGAAAAGTGGCAGACTCGGTCAAAGCTACCATTGATTGCCGTGGTGAAAAATTATCAATTGCAATGATGAAAGCTTGGTTTGAAGCTTGCGGATATACCGTGACGGTTATTAACCCAGTGGAAAAATTATTGGCATACGGCACTTATTTAGAAAGCAGCGTTGATATTGCCGAATCCACTAAACGCGTGGATGCAGGTTCAATTCCAAAACAAAATGTTGTTTTGATGGCAGGCTTTACTGCGGGTAACGAAAAAGGCGAGTTAGTGTTATTAGGTCGCAATGGTTCTGATTATTCTGCTGCTTGTTTAGCGGCATGTTTGGGGGCTAGTGTGTGTGAAATTTGGACGGACGTAGATGGCGTTTTCACTTGCGATCCGCGTTTAGTCTCTGACGCCCGTTTATTGCCACACCTTTCTTATCGTGAAGCTATGGAATTGTCCTATTTCGGCGCAAAAGTGATTCACCCGCGTACAATCGGGCCGTTAGTTCAAACCAATATTCCGTGCTTAATTAAAAATACCGGTAATCCAAGTGCAGCAGGCTCTGTGATTGATGGTGATGAAAATGCCTCTGCAGAGTTACAGGTAAAAGGCATTACCAATTTAGATAACGTTTCAATGTTTAACGTTTCAGGCGCGGGAATGCAAGGTATGGTGGGAATGGCGGCACGCGTGTTCTCAACCATGTCAAAAGCCGGCATTTCGGTGATTTTAATTACGCAATCTTCATCGGAATACAGCATTAGCTTCTGTGTACCGGCAAAATCTACCGAGCTTGCTTTGGAAGTGTTAAATTCAGAATTCGCTCATGAACTACAAACGGGCGATTTAGATCCCATTGATGTTACAAGAGAACTTTCCATTATTTCTGTGGTAGGGGATGGTATGCGTTCTGCCAAAGGGATTGCGGCACGTTTCTTCTCTTCATTAGCACAAGCCAACATCAGCATTGTCGCGATTGCGCAAGGTTCATCAGAACGCTCAATTTCAGCGGTTGTCCCGATGAATAAAGCCATCGAAGCGGTCAAAGCAACACACCAAGGGCTATTTAACAATAAAAAGTCCATTGACGTCTTCCTTGTTGGCGTAGGGGGCGTTGGTGGGGCTTTAATCGAGCAAATTAAACGCCAAAAAGAATTTTTAGCGAAAAAAGATATTGAAATTCGCGTTTGCGCCTTAGCCAATGCGGATCAAATGTTACTTAATGAAAATGGCTTAAACTTAGATAATTGGAAAGAAGATTTAGAAAAGGCAATTCAACCCTCTGATTTTGATGTGTTGTTGTCGTTCATTAAGTTACACCACGTAGTAAACCCTGTTTTTGTGGATTGTACCGCGGCACAATCTGTATCAAATCTTTATGCAAGAGCATTGCGTGAAGGTTTCCATGTTGTGACACCGAATAAGAAAGCCAACACAGGCAGCTTCGCCTATTACCAAGAATTGCGCCAAGCCGCGCGCCAAGGTCGCCATAAATTCTTATACGAGACCAATGTAGGCGCAGGTTTACCGGTAATTGAAAACTTGCAGAATTTACTCGCGGCGGGCGATGAAGTAGAAAAATTCGAAGGGATTCTATCGGGTTCTTTATCCTTTATTTTCGGTAAATTAGAAGAAGGATTAACGTTATCTCAAGCGACATTTATTGCTAAAGAAAAAGGCTTTACAGAACCTGACCCGCGTGATGATTTATCCGGCGCAGATGTGGCACGTAAGCTCTTAATTCTTGCGCGCGAAACAGGCTTACCATTGGAATTTGAAGACATTGAGGTGGAAGGCGTATTGCCAAAAGGCTTCTCTGAAGGCATGAGCAAAGAAGAATTCTTAAAAATCCTACCGGAAGTCGATGCAGAGTTTAACAAACGTGTGGAAGCCGCCAAAGCAGAAGGCAAAGTCTTGCGTTATGTAGGTTCAATTAATGGCAACAAATGCCGTGTTGCCATTGAAGCCGTAGACGAAAATCACCCACTTTACAAAGTGAAAGACGGTGAAAATGCCCTTGCATTCTTAACCCGTTATTACAGCCCAATTCCATTGTTATTGCGTGGTTATGGCGCAGGGACTGATGTGACTGCCGCAGGCATCTTTGCAGATATTCTCCGCACTTTACAAGGAGGCGCGTAATGAGTTTGCGTATTTATGCGCCTGCATCAAGCGCTAACATCAGTGTGGGCTTTGACACACTCGGTGCCGCGATTTCGCCTATTGATGGTTCTTTACTTGGCGATGTGGTACAAATTGATGAAATCGCTAGTGGTTTTGAGCTTGAAAATGCTGGATATTTTGTGCGTAAATTGCCAAAAGAACCACAAAAGAATATTGTCTATCAAGCCTATGTGTTATTTAGCGAACGCTTGAAATTACGTTGTGGCCAAATTAAACCATTACGTTTAATCCTTGAAAAAAATATGCCAATTGGTTCAGGGCTAGGTTCAAGTGCTTGCTCAATTGTGGCAGCGTTGGTGGCTCTTAACCAATATCACGATGAACCCTTTTCTAAAATGGAATTATTAGAAATGATGGGAGAATTGGAAGGGCGAATTTCAGGTTCTATTCATTATGATAACGTTGCGCCTTGTTATTTGGGCGGTGTGCAATTAATGGTGGAAAGCCTTGGTAATATTAGCCAAACTTTACCGTTTTTTGATAATTGGTATTGGGTATTGGCTTACCCTGGTATTGAAGTTTCAACCGCAGAAGCTAGAGCTATTTTGCCGAAAAGTTATACTCGCCAAGATGTGATAGCCCATGGTCGTCATTTAGGTAGCTTCGTGCACGCTTGCCATACCCATCAAGAAGCCTTGGCGGCGTTGATGATGCAAGATGTGATTGCGGAACCTTATCGCGCGCAACTGTTACCGAACTTCGCGGAAGTCAAACAAGCGACCCGTGATTTAGGCGCATTAGCAAGTGGTATTTCAGGCTCAGGCCCAACGATGTTTAGTATTGCTCCTGACTTGCAAACTGCCATGAAGATTGAACATTATCTTGAAAATCATTATTTACAAAATAACGAAGGTTTTGTGCATATTTGTAAAGTGGATAATGCAGGCGCGCGGGAATTAGCGTAAAATACCCCGAAATTTAACCGCACTTTAGTTTAAAGTGCGGTCTGTTTTTCATTAAAATGAGAAGGCAAACATGAATTTATACAACATTAAACACCCGGAAGAACAAGTCAATTTCGCCCAAGCGGTACGCCAAGGTTTGGGCAAAGACCAAGGTTTATTTTTTCCTGAAACCATTCCAACATTGGACAATATCGATGAATTATTGGCGTTGCCTTTAGTTGAGCGCAGCCAAAAAATCTTAGGGGCAATTATCGGCGATGAAATCCCAACAGATAAATTAAATGCGATGGTGAAAAATGCCTTTACGTTCCCTGCACCGGTAGAAAAAGTGGAAGAGGGTATTTACGCGTTAGAATTATTCCACGGTCCAACCCTTGCCTTTAAAGACTTCGGCGGCCGTTTTATGGCACAAGCCTTAGCTACCGTGCGTGGTGACGGTAAAATTACCATTTTAACCGCCACTTCAGGCGATACCGGTGCGGCAGTGGCACATGCGTTTTATGGCTTAGAAAATATTGACGTAGTAATTTTGTATCCAAAAGGCAAAATCAGCCCATTACAAGAAAAATTATTTTGTACATTAGGTGGTAATATTCGCACCGTGGCGATTAATGCCGATTTTGATGCTTGCCAAGCCTTAGTGAAACAAGCCTTTGATGATGCAGAATTACGCCAAGCTATCGGCTTAAACTCTGCCAACTCCATCAATATCAGCCGTTTATTGGCACAAATTTGTTACTACTTTGAAGCAGCGGCACAACTTAGCCCCGCTGAACGCCAAAATTTAGTGGTTTCGGTACCAAGCGGTAACTTTGGTAACCTAACCGCAGGTTTAATCGCTAAAACCTTAGGTTTGCCGATCAAACGCTTTATCGCCTCAACCAACGCTAATGACACAGTTCCGCGTTATTTAAAATCAGGCGAATGGTCGCCAAATGCCACCGTTGCCACCCTTTCTAACGCCATGGATGTGAGCCGTCCGAACAACTGGCCGCGTGTAGAAGAATTATTTAAACGCAATGGTTGGGCGTTATCTGAATTAGGGGCGGGCGCATTAACTGATGCCGAAACAGAAGAGGCATTAAAAGCCCAGTATGCCAAAGGCTATTTGTGCGAACCGCACGGTGCAATTGCTTACCAAGTGTTAAAAGATCAATTGCAAGCAGGTGAAACAGGCTTATTCCTTTGCACCGCACATCCGGCGAAATTTAAAGAAAGCGTTGAACGTATTTTAAATATGGAATTACCATTGCCGGAAGCCTTGGATAAACACAATAAATTACCCTTGCTTTCAGACGAAATGGATGCGGATTTTGCACAATTACGTGCTTATTTGTTGAAATAATCAACCATAACGGGTGGGCTTGCCCCACCTTTTTTATTAAGGAATTTTTATGATCATCGTTTATGGCATTAAAAACTGCGACACGGTGAAAAAAGCCCTTAAATGGCTTGCGGATCATCATATCGAACACAAACTTCACGATTACCGCGTGGATGGCTTAGACCCGAATTTTTTAATTCAGGCTGAAAATCAATTTGGGTGGGAAAACTTGGTGAATAAACGTAGCACCACCTGGCGTAATCTTGATGAGAATATCAAAAAAACACTCGACAAACCGACCGCACTTCGTGTTTTAGCGGAGCAACCAACACTCATCAAACGACCGATTATCTTGCAAAATCACATCGCATTGATTGGGTTTAATGAAAAAGACTATGCAGAAACGCTGGGTGCGTAAAATTACTCGTTCATTATTTTGGTTATGTTGTATTAATGCCATCATTGCGTTACCCCTAGCCTATTTATCATTGGATTTTGCTTATCCAAATGTTCATGAATATATTGAATATGGTTGGTGTGACGCGGCATTAACAGCGGAGCAATGTGATAAGAGCATTACGCCATGGAGAATTTTCTTTCATAGTTTTTGTGTTATTTGGCTTTGTTTCACCAGTTTCGGCTTAGTGATACTCTCAGTGGTGAGTGGTATTGGGGTTATTGTAAAATTTATCACCACACATTATTTCTCTCGGAAAAATCAATGAAAAACGAAATTATCAATCTTGCACAAAATTTAATTCGCCGTCCGTCTATTTCCCCTGATGACCAAGGTTGTCAGCAAATGATCGCGGAACGTTTGGCTGCTTTAGGCTTTGAAATCGAATGGATGAATTTTGGTGAAACCACCAATTTATGGGCCAAACACGGATCAACCAAGCCTTTAGTAGCATTTGCAGGGCATACGGATGTGGTGCCAACCGGGGATAAAAGCCAATGGCAATCTCCACCTTTTAACGCAGAAATTGTTGGCGATATGCTTTATGGGCGTGGGGCGGCAGATATGAAAGGCTCCCTTGCAGCGATGATTGTGGCGGCGGAAGAATATGTCAAAGCCAATCCTAATCACCAAGGCACCATTGCATTTTTGATTACCTCTGATGAAGAAGCCGCCGCCAAAGACGGTACAACGAAAGTGGTGGATGCCTTAATGACACGTGGCGAATTGATTGATTATTGCATGGTCGGCGAGCCATCAAGCAGCCAAACTCTTGGCGATATTGTGAAAAACGGTCGCCGCGGCTCAATTACAGGTAATCTTTATATTCAAGGCATTCAAGGACACGTGGCGTATCCGCATTTGGCAGAAAACCCTGTACATAAAGCGGCGCCATTTTTAATGGAATTGACCCAATATCAATGGGATAAGGGCAATGAATTTTTTCCACCCACCAGTTTACAAATCGCCAATATTCAAGCCGGAACCGGGAGAAATAACGTGATCCCGGGGGAACTTTATGTGCAATTTAATTTGCGTTATTGCACCGAAGTGACTGATGAAATTATCAAAAATAAAGTCGCGGAAATGCTACAAAAATACGGTTTAACCTACCGTATTGAATGGAATTTGTCGGGCAAACCGTTCTTAACTAAAACCAATAAATTAGTGAAAGCAGTGGTGGATAGTCTTGAGCAAATTGTCGGCATTACGCCAAAATTAGACACAGGAGGCGGCACGTCTGATGCCCGTTTTATCGCTTTAATGGGCGGTGAAGTAGTGGAATTAGGACCGCTGAACGCTACGATCCACAAAGTAAATGAATGTGTCAGCGTGACCGATTTAGCCACTCTTGGCGATGTATACAAACAAATGTTAGTCAACTTATTGGATTAATATGGTCTTAACCCTTGAACAATTAACGGGCAAATCACGTTCGCATCTTGTGAATTTGCCTTGCCCTCATTCGCCGAACCATTTTTTACAGCCGCAAGCCGTGTACGCCTTTCAGTCCTTGCAGCAAAGTGCGGTGGAAAATGGCTTTAATTTGCAACCTGCCAGCAGTTTTCGCGATTTTCAGCGTCAACAGTTGATTTGGAACGGCAAATTTAACGGTGAACGCAAAGTACATGATGATCAGGGAATGGCTTTAGATCTAACCGCACTTTCCGATTGGGAAAAATTGCAAGCGATATTACGTTGGTCAGCGATGCCGGGGGCAAGTCGTCATCATTGGGGAACAGAAGTCGACTTCTTCGATCCTGATTTATTGCCACAAAATCAAGGCTTGCAATTGGAGCCTTGGGAATATGAACAAGGGGGATATTTTGCGGATTTAAGCGCGTGGCTGGCGGATAATTTGGAAAAATTTGATTTTGCCTTGCCGTTTATGCAATCCCATAAAACCCTTGAAGTTGGGCGCGAGCCTTGGCATATCAGCTATCTTCCCTTGGCAGAAATTGCCGCGCAACAATTTACCCCGGCGATCTTAATTGAGAGTTGGCAAAATGAAGACATTGCCGGAAAAGCATGTTTGCTTACCCATTTAGGCGAGATTTTTCAGCGGTTTGTGTTGTAAATACATAGGAAAAGTGCGGTGAAATTTCACCGCACTTTTCAGACCGATGACAAGCCCTATACGAGCCGTATAGGGTTACTTAATCTGAGCCGCTCTGCGGCTCTTCCTTTCAGCCCCAGCGGGGCTGGGCTTAACGAACCTAGCACGGCTCGTGCTAGGTTATTTCTCAACGATGAGCTTTGTCAGAAATCTGACTTTCGTCTATTATGCCTTTTGTTTTAATCTTGCAAAATCAATGTTTTCAAATATTGATAAATGTCACGATACGCCTTAGGCGGTTTATTTTGCGCCTTTTCTTTTTGCGCGGAACGAATTAAATTGCGCAAGTGTTGGCGATCGGCATCAGGGTGTTCGTCCAATAATTTCGCTAAAGCATCATCACCTTGTTCCACTAATTCATCGCGTAACAATTCCAGTTTATGCAACATGGCTTGTTGCTGATTATGCTTGTTTTCGATTTTATCTAGGCTTTCGCGAATATGGTTAATTTCCTCTTCCGTTGCCGAACGAAGTAATTTACCGATAAATTGCAATTGGCGGCGTTTGGCTTCTAAACGAGAACGGCGTGCTAAATTGATGGCATCTAGCAAGGTTTCATCCAGTTGGATTTTATCCAAATTCGTTTGTGTGAGTTCCACTAATTTTGACCCCAACTTTTTTAATTCTTCCGCATCGCGTTTAATTTCGCTTTTGCTCACCCAAATAATTTCTTCTTGTTCGTCATCAGTCCAATCTAATTCAGGCTTTTTGCCACGCTTTTTCATTCTTTCAAATCCTATTTATTCAAATTTTGCGCCATTTTAGCAAATAAGCTACAATGCGACAAATTTTCAGGTAGGGCGAATAGGCGAAGCTACCAAGTCGTATGGATTTAAAGGAAAAATGGTCAAAACAGAACAACATTCAACCGCGCTTTTAAAAGCGCAAGAACAAGAATTACGTGAAGCCGTGAGCTATGCCGTTGAAATTGCCACTCAAGCAGGTGCAACAGCCGAAGTGGCGGTAACAAAAGTCAGCGGATTATCCGTTTCAACCCGTTTGCGCGAAGTGGAAAACGTGGAATTTAATAATGATGGTGCATTGGGGATTTCCGTTTATTTAGGGCAGCAAAAAGGCAATGCGTCAACCTCTGATTTAAGTCCGGCAGCCATTAAAAATGCTGTGGAATCAGCGTTGGCCATTGCAAAATATACTTCAGCGGATGATTGTGCCGGGCTTGCACCAAAAGAATTAATGGCATTTGATGCCCCTGATTTAGAGTTATATCACCCTGCAGAGATTGACGTGGATCAAGCAATTGACTTGGCGTTGCAAGCGGAAAGCGCAGCATTAGATTATGATAAGCGTATCGTAAACAGCAATGGCGCCAGTTTTAATTCTCATCAAGGTGTGCGTGTTTATGGTAATAGTTATGGTATGTTGCAAAGCTATTTATCGAGCCGTTATTCCATTTCTTGTTCCGTGTTAAGTGGTATTGAAGATCAACTTGAAAGCGATTATGAATATACGGTTTCACGCAAATTGCCTGAGTTAGAAACGCCTGAATGGGTGGGGAGTAACGCGTCTCAAAAAGCGATTGCTCGTTTGAAACCGCAAAAAATTCCAACCCAAGAAAGCCCCGTTATTTTTCTTAATGATGTGGCAACCGGTCTTATTAGCCATTTGGCGGCGGCGATTAGTGGTGGCAGTCTATATCGCAAAAATAGCTTTTTACTAGATCATTTAGGCCAACAAGTTTTACCTGATTGGTTTGAAATTAATGAGCGTCCACATCTAATCGGGCGTTTAGCATCAACGCCCTTTGATAGTGAAGGGGTTCGAACTTCAGATAAAGAAATTATTAGAGAGGGTGTATTGCAAACCTATTTGCTCACCAGTTACAGCGGTAAAAAACTAGGTATGCAAAGTACTGGTCATGCAGGCGGTATTCATAACTGGTTAGTTAAGCCGAATTTGCAAGGAAAACTCACCGCACTTTTACGCCAAATGGGAACAGGGTTGTTGGTCACGGATTTAATGGGGCAGGGCATTAATATGGTGACGGGTGACTACAGCCGTGGGGCATCAGGTTTTTGGGTGGAAAATGGTGAAATTCAATATCCGGTTTCTGAAATTACTATTGCAGGGGATTTGAAAACCATGTTGCGCAATATCGTTGCAGTGGCTGATGATATTGAACATCGTTCAAATATCCAAACAGGGTCTATTTTGCTTGAAAATATGAAAATTTCAGGGAATTAGAGACGGTTTGTGCTTCATAAAAAGATCGCTTAAATGCGGTCTTTTTTATTTGTTATTGACAGGATGAAGTCCGTTCATTTTTTAGTGGGCGAGATAAACGACAAATAAAAAAGGAAGCCTTGCGTTGCTTCCCTTTGATGTTCTATGCTTTTTATAAAATACGGCGAGATTGAGTATAGGTTCTTGCCCAATAGTTTTCATCTAACGAGCTAATGGTTACCCCTTGGCTAGTGCTTGCGTGCATAAATTTATTATTGCCAATATACACCCCTACGTGGCTATTCTTGCGGAAGAATACGAGATCCCCTTGTTGTAATTGATGTTTTTGGATTTGACGACCAAGATAACGTTGTTCACTGGTTGAACGCGGGAGAGACATGCCAAACGCTGCCGCAAAAGTTTCTTGCATAAAGGCAGAACAATCAATACCTTGGCGAGTGGTTCCCCCCATACGATAACGTGTTCCAGCCCATTGGTTATACACTTTCGCTAAATTTTGAACACCCGCTTTTGATGAGGCTGAAGTGATTAACGGGAAATTTGGGCGGTTCGTTTTTAATGTTCCAATCAATGTCGTCAATTCAGCATCGTTTTGCGTCATTTCTGACGCAGAACCACCACCTGCTTGCTTCGGTGAAGCAGAACAAGCCGCTAAAAATAATACACTTGTTAATAGAATAACTTTCTTAAACATAATATAAAAAATAAAAATATTTTGATAAAAATAAACTCGACCGAGAGTCTATCAAAAAAATACTGGTAAAACCACCTTTAATTTCATTTTTAAGCACTTTTTGTGATGAAAATCACATTTTTATGCAGATTTTTTCCCTTTGCGAGATGTTGCTCTGCATAATTATGCAAAATCACAAAATGAATAAAAAGAAAACCGCACTTTTATCGTATAAAAGCGCGGTTGTATTTTAGTTTATTTTAGCGATTATTTTTTCTTCGCTTTAGGATTTGGTAAGTCTGTTACCGAACCTTCAAAGACTTCAGCAGCTAAACCTACTGACTCATGTAAAGTTGGGTGAGCGTGGATGGTTAACGCAATATCTTCTGCATCACAACCCATTTCAATGGCTAAACCAATTTCACCCAACAATTCACCCGCGTTAGTCCCCACGATAGCACCGCCAAGAATACGGTGGGTATCTTTGTCGAAGATAAGTTTCGTCATACCATCTGCACAATCTGAAGCAATCGCACGACCTGAGGCTGCCCAAGGGAATGTTGCCACTTCGTAATTCAAGTTTTCCGCTTTACATTCTTTTTCAGTTTTGCCGACCCAAGCCACTTCTGGTTCAGTGTAAGCAATAGATGGGATTACTTTCGGGTCAAAGTAATGTTTTTTACCGGCAATGACTTCTGCCGCAACGTGACCTTCATGTACACCTTTGTGCGCTAACATTGGCTGACCCACAATATCACCAATCGCAAAAATGTGTGGCACATTAGTACGCATTTGTTTATCGGTACGGATAAAACCACGCTCATCAACAGCAACACCTGCTTTTTCTGCGTCAATTAATTTGCCGTTTGGTGTACGACCAATCGCTACTAACACAGCGTCATAAACGCGCGTTTCATTTGCCGCTTTGCCTTCCATAGAAACATGAATACCGTCTTCTTTGGCTTCAACGGCGGTCACTTTGGTTTCTAAAAGTAGGTTGAATTTTTTCTCAATACGTTTGGTGTAGATTTTAACGATGTCTTTATCTGCGGCAGGGATCACCTGATCAAACATTTCAACCACATCGATTTGTGAACCTAACGCGCTGTATACCGTTCCCATTTCTAAACCGATAATACCACCACCCATAACAAGTAGTCTTTTTGGAATTTCACGTAAAGCAAGGGCATCCGTTGAATCCCAAACACGTGGATCTTCGTGTGGAATAAATGGTAATTGGATTGGGCGAGAACCTGCCGCGATAATAGCGTTGTCAAATTTAATCGTTGTTGCATTACCTTCGCGATCGGTTGCCACTAAGGTATGGCTATCGGCAAACTTCGCTAAACCTTCAACTACATTGACTTTACGCATTTTTGCCATACCGGCTAAACCGCCGGTTAAACGGCTTACTACGCCATCTTTACCCGCACGAATTTGGTCTAAATCAATGGTTGGCTCGCCAAAAACAACACCGTGATGTTCAACGTGTTTTGCGTCTTCAATGACTTTCGCTACGTGTAACAAGGCTTTAGATGGAATACAGCCTACGTTTAAGCAAACACCACCTAATGTTGAATAACGTTCCACTAAAACCGTATCTAAGCCTAAGTCTGCACAACGGAATGCGGCAGAATAACCTGCCGGACCTGCACCAAGTACAACAACTTGTGTTTTAATTTCTTTGCTCATTTTTCTTCCTTTTCTCAAAATGTGCGGATTTTTCACCGCACTTTTGCCATTAATTACATAACTAAACGGCGTAAGTCAGATAATACACCATTAATGAATGTAATGAAACGAGCGCCATCTGCACCATCAATGACACGGTGGTCATAAGACAATGATAATGGCAACATTAAACGTGGGGTAAATTCTTTACCATTCCATACCGGTGTCATTTCTGATTTTGACACACCAAGAATCGCTACTTCAGGGGCGTTTACGATAGGGGTAAAGTGCGTACCACCAATACCACCAAGGCTTGAAATGGTGAAACAACCGCCTTGCATATCGGACGCCGTTAATTTACCTGCTCGGGCTTTTTTCGATACTTCCGCTAATTCACGAGAAAGCTCAATAATGCCTTTTTTGTTTACATCTTTAAATACAGGAACCACTAAACCATTAGGCGTATCAACTGCTACACCAATGTTGATGTATTTTTTCAAGGTCAAGCGTTGCGCATCTTCTGAAATTGAGCTGTTGAAACGTGGATATTGTTCTAAGGCTTTTGCCACCGCTTTCATAATAAACACAAGTGGTGTGACTTTCACATCTTGTTTCGTTTTTTCAAGCAAGGCATTTTGTTCTTTACGGAATTGCTCAAGCTCAGTAATATCCGCTTTATCCCATTGGGTAACATGTGGAATCATCACCCAGTTACGATGTAAGTTTGCCCCTGAGATTTTTTGGATACGACCTAATTCAACTTCTTCCGTTTCACCAAATTTGCTGAAGTCCACTTTTGGCCATGGTAATAAGCCTAAACCTGCACCATTTGCCGCACCGGTAGCTGCCGCGCCACTCTCAAGTGCTTTAAGAGCGTTTTTCACATAGTCTTGAACGTCTTCTTTTAAGATACGACCTTTACGACCAGTCCCTTTTACTTTATCTAAGTTAACACCAAATTCACGTGCTAAACGGCGAACAACCGGCGTTGCATGAGCATAACTATTGCTTGCAGCTACGGTATCTTGATTGACTGGTGCTAAAGATTGAGCCGGCACAGATGCCGCTGGTGCTTGAGTCGGTGCCGGTGTTGAAACAGGTGCTTGAGTAGGTGCTGATGCAACTTGAGCCGGTGCAGAACCTTGTGCTTCAAAACGCATAATTAATGAACCGGTTGAAACCTTATCGCCTGATTTCACTAAAATTTCTTTTACTACACCCGCAAATGGTGCAGGCACTTCCATTGACGCTTTATCGCCTTCAACGGTAATCAAAGATTGCTCTTCTGAAACGGTGTCACCCACTTTAACCATGATTTCAGTAACGTTTACTTCATCGCCACCGATGTCCGGAACATTCACATCTTTCACGACAGCACTTGTAGTTGCCGGTGCAGATTGTTCAACAGGTGCTTGAACCGCAGGTGCTGGTGCGCCTGTTTCAAATTTCATAATCAATTTACCCGTTGAAACTTTGTCACCTACCGCAATTAAAATCTCTTTCACGATACCCGCGATTGGCGCAGGCACTTCCATTGAAGCTTTGTCGCCTTCAACATTGATAATAGACTGATCAACTTCAACGCTGTCGCCCACTTTAACCATAATTTCGGTGACATTCACTTCATCGGAACCGATATCAGGTACGTTGACTTCCACGATCGCTGACGCTGTTGCAACTGGTGCCGGTGCTGCTTGAGCCGGCGCTTCTGCCACAGGTGCAGAACCTGCTGCTTCAAGTACGAACATTGGCGAACCTGTTGTTACTTTGTCGCCGACTTTTACTAAAATTTCTTTTACTACGCCAGCTTCAGGGCTTGGTACTTCCATTGAGGCTTTGTCACCTTCAACATTGATAATGGATTGGTCAACTGCAACAGTATCCCCAACCTTAACCATGATTTCTGTTACGCTGACTTCATCAGCCCCGATATCCGGTACATTAATTTGTTTTGACATTTTGGTAATCCTTCTTGTAAACGGTGAGATTTTGTAAAAATTAACTCATTTTCACCGTCTGTAGGGACACACTGCGTGTGTCCGTTTATCGAATTTAGACTTTGTGGACACACACAGTGTGTCCCTTGTATATTAAATTTATAGTAAACTAGCAACATAAACCATAACGTTATCCA
>NZ_CABFKI010000013.1:2966-68712 GCF_901764995.1 Actinobacillus porcinus | reverse complement strand
TTCGCTAATACTTGACCACGTTCGATTTCTTCACGTTTTGTACCACGTAATAATGCACCGATGTTTTCACCTGCACGACCTTCGTCTAACAATTTACGGAACATTTCTACACCTGTTACGGTTGTTTTCGCAGTTTCTTTGATACCTACGATTTCAACTTCATCACCTGTGCGGATGATACCACGTTCTACACGACCTGTTACTACTGTACCACGACCAGAAATTGAGAACACGTCTTCGATTGGTAATAAGAACGGTTGGTCAATTGCACGCTCTGGTTCAGGGATGTATGTATCTAAGTGGTTAGCTAATTCAAGGATTTTTTCTTCCCACTCTGCTACGCCGTTTAACGCTTGTAACGCTGAACCACGTACGATAGGAGTGTCATCACCCGGGAAGTCGTATTGTGATAATAATTCACGTACTTCCATTTCCACTAATTCTAATAACTCTTCGTCATCTACCATGTCGCATTTGTTTAAGAATACGATGATGTATGGTACACCTACTTGGCGACCTAATAAGATGTGCTCACGAGTTTGTGGCATTGGGCCGTCTGTCGCTGCTACTACTAAGATAGCACCGTCCATTTGTGCCGCACCGGTGATCATGTTTTTAACATAGTCCGCGTGTCCCGGGCAGTCTACGTGTGCGTAGTGACGTGTCGGTGTATCGTATTCTACGTGTGAAGTGTTAATAGTGATACCACGCGCTTTTTCTTCCGGCGCATTGTCAATTTGGTCAAATGCACGAGCTGAACCACCGTAGTGTTTTGCTAATACGGTTGTGATTGCTGCTGTTAAAGTTGTTTTACCGTGGTCAACGTGGCCGATTGTACCCACGTTTACGTGCGGTTTTGTACGTTCAAATTTTTCTTTAGACATTGAAAGTCCCTCTAAAAAACACGGTTATCGATGGTACAATAACACCACATTAACCTTATGTATTGTTTACGGTTTATTTTACAAGGAAAGCTGAAGTTTAAGAATGGTGCTGATAGGCGGATTTGAACCGCCGACCTCACCCTTACCAAGGGTGCGCTCTACCAACTGAGCTATATCAGCGCTTTCTTGGAGCGGGCAGCGGGAATCGAACCCGCATCATTAGCTTGGAAGGCTAAGGTAATAGCCATTATACGATGCCCGCAGTCCTAAATTCATCTGTCCCATCAAATCTTGAGAGTGGTGGAGGGAGAAGGATTCGAACCTTCGAAGGCTGAGCCAACAGATTTACAGTCTGCCCCCTTTGGCCGCTCGGGAACCCCTCCACGCTAGATTGAATCTTGATTGTGAGATGGTGCCGACTATCGGAATCGAACTGATGACCTACTGATTACAAGTCAGTTGCTCTACCTACTGAGCTAAGTCGGCGTCACAAGCAAGTGACGCGTATTATAGGGAAATTTTTCCGCCTGACAAGTGTTTTTTGTAAAAAAATAGATTTTTTTCGCTATCCGCTCAATTAGCAAGCAAAAATACTTGAATTTGCTATAATTTTAAACAATTCAACGAAATTTTTATGCCCAAATTTCTTTTTATAGGGTATATTCAAGGACAATTTTTCGTATTTGTAATAAAAAAATAATGACATTATCTCGCCACACTACGCATTTTTCTGATAATCATAGTCCTTTTTTGACATTTAATCGGCAACAATGGGCAGAATTGCGTAAATCTGTCCCCTTACAACTCACCGAACAAGATTTAAAACCATTACTTGGTTTTAATGAAGAACTCTCATTAGATGAGGTCAGTACGATCTACTTACCCCTCGCGCGTTTAATTAATTACTATATAGAAGAAAATCTACGCCGTCAGGCAGTTTTAAACCGATTTTTAGGTGGCAATAAAGTAAAAGTCCCTTACATTATCAGTATTGCAGGTAGTGTCGCCGTTGGTAAAAGCACTTCAGCGCGTATTTTACAGTCATTACTTAGCCACTGGCCTGAACCCCGTAAGGTGGATTTAATCACAACCGATGGATTTCTTTACCCACTCAATGTATTACAAGAAAGAAATTTATTACAGAAAAAAGGGTTTCCTATTTCATACGACACCCCAAAACTGATTAAATTTTTAGCTGACATTAAATCAGGCAAGCCAAATGTCAAAGCCCCCATTTATTCTCATTTGACCTATGACATTATTCCCGATCAATTTAACGTGGTGGATCAACCGGACATTCTGATTTTAGAAGGGTTAAATGTATTGCAGACGGGCAATAGCGCACAAACTTTCGTGTCTGATTTTGTAGATTTTTCTATTTATGTGGACGCAGATGAAACGTTATTACAAGAATGGTATATCCGCCGCTTTCTAAAATTCCGCCAAAGCGCGTTTAACGATCCCAATTCTTATTTTAAACATTACGCCAACTTGTCCGAACAAGAAGCTATTGCCATCGCGACACAAATTTGGAATAGCATCAATGGGTTAAATTTAAAAGAAAATATTTTACCCACTCGCGAACGGGCAAATCTTATTTTGACCAAAGGGGCAGATCACGCTGTGCAATTAGTGAGATTAAAAAAATAATCCTAAATTTGACCGCACTTACTCTCTCTAATATAGACAGCCCCTATTCTCACCAAAAATTTGTCTATTACACCAAAAAATTTAAGGACACAAAATCTGATTTGTGTCCTTAAAATTAACCTATCGTGTCGTTATTTCAACGAATATCCTCTTCGTCTTCCTCATCGAAAAATTCACCATCATCCCCATACTCATCATCCGTTGAGTTCGGGTCTTCAAAATAAGTTCCCCAGCCATCATAAATACCGCCATGTTTAAGTACCAAAGGAACCAATTCTTTTTGTTGCGCATCAATGATTTCAGGTTTTAATTCAACTTCTGCAACGATATCAAAACAAAAAAGTGGTTTGCCATGATCATCTTCTAACTCTTCTGCATCTGAGACTTCGTAGCCTGCTTTGAAGGCATCAACCGCAATTTTTTCTAGTTTATCGAAATCATAGTGGGCGACATGATGCTCAATAATATAAAGCGCATCGGGATCGCTGCCATCATTTAATAAATCCGTGATAATTTCACGTGTTTCTGCTTGGAATTGTTCTGGTGTTGGGTGGCTCATACTGTTGTCCTTAATAAAAAAGAAATCTTCCCATAAGGGAAGATTTACTCAGGGTTATTTTTTCAATAAATCGCGAATTTCTGCCAACAATTGTTCTTGTGTTGGTCCAGATGCTTTTTCAATAGGTTTTTTGATTTTGTTAATCCCTTTCACCATCATAAAAATGGCAAAAGCAATAATGATGAAATCTAAAACATTTTGGATGAATAAACCGTAATTTAATGTCACAGCCGGGGTATTACCTACCGCTTCGGCTAAGACGATTTTCAAATCTTTGAAATCGACACTGCCGGTTAAAATCCCTAAAACAGGCATAACAATATCACCCACCAGCGAGCTGACGATTTTACCAAAAGCACCACCGATGATCACACCGACTGCCATATCGACTACATTGCCACGTACGGCAAATTCACGGAACTCTTTTATAAAGCTCATAAAAATGACTCCCTTAATTCATTGAGAATAGAAAAGAAACACAATACATGTGTCCATTATATATTTCTTACAGTGGCGCAACGTCTCACCACAAAAACGGGCGTATTATATTAGTTTTCAATCAGTTGTCTAGATAAAAAATGCACTAGGTTGGAACAATTTCTCGATCTCTGAAACGGCTTTTTTATCGGAAAGATAGATAATAACATGGTCATACTCTTCAAACACCACGTCTTTTTTGGCGATAATCACCTCGTTATTTCGTAAAATTGCCCCGATAATGACAGTGTTAGGCAATTTTAATTCAGCCACTTTTCGCCCAATCACCTGTGATGTTGTGGCATCACCATGCAAAATAATTTCCAGTGCTTCTGCGCTACCATGTCGTAATTGCGCTACATTCACAATATCCCCTTTCCGAATATGGCTGAGCAATTTTGAGATAGTGGCTTGCTGAGGGGATATCGCAATATCAATGGCGCCACCTTGAATTAAATTGATGTATGCCATGCGTTGAATTAGCACGACCGCTTTTTCTGCCCCCATTCGTTTGGCTAACAAGGCGGACATAATATTGGCTTCGTCATCACTGGTAAGTGAAATAAAGACATCAATTTCATCAACATGCTCTTCAAATAAGAGCGATTGATCGGAAGCATCGCCGCAAAATACCAAGGTTTTAGAGAGATTTTCAGCTAAATAATTGGCGCGTTTGGGATTGCGTTCGATTAATTTCAGTGAACATTGGTTTTCTAAACGCGATGCAACATTTAAGGCAATATTACCACCGCCCATAATCATGATACGGCGATATGGACGCTCAAGACGTTGTAATTCAGACATGATGGCTTTGATATGTGCCGTTGCACAAATAAACGTAACCTCGTCCCCCGCTTCTATAATCGTAGAAGCTTGAGGACGAATAAATTTGTCTTGGCGTAAAATCGCCACAATACGGCAGTCTATATGGGGCATGTGATCACGCAGTGCAGAGATAGCATACCCCACTAAAGGGCCGCCGTAATAAGCTTTGCAGACGGCAACACTGATTTTTTCATTGGCAAAATGTGCCACTTGTAATGTACCGGGATAGTCAATTAAACGCGTGATTTCATCCGTCACCAAGGTTTCCGGTGAAATAATATGATCAATCGGTAAGACTTCAGGCAAAAATAAACGATCTTTTTCACGCCAGAAATCGCTATTGCGAATACGCGCAATTTTAGTGGGCGTATTAAAAATAGTCGCCCCCACCTGACAAGCCACCATATTGACTTCATCCGATTGCGTCACGGCAACCATTAAGTCTGCATCTTGTGCGCCGGCTTCACGTAAAACTGCCGGCGAAGAAGCCACCCCACGTACCACGCGTAAATCGTGTTTATCTTGCAGATTATCAAGGCGCGCTTCATTGTTATCTACTAAGGTGATGTCGTTATCTTCGCTCACTAAATTTTCCGCGAGTGTGATGCCAACTTGCCCTGCGCCGAGAATAATAATTTTCATAAAATCTACCTTTGACTATATTATGAGAGTATTTTAGCGGAAATACAGGGAAAAATCCGCAAAGTGCGGTCAAATTTCATTGTGTTTTTGTTATACTTTATGACCATTTGAGATTTAAAGGGCAGAATGTGGATTTACATAATATTCGGGAAGATTATGCGCAACAAGCGTTGTCAGCAAAACAATGCGATGCAGATCCCTTGAAACAATTTGAGAAATGGCTAACGGAAGCGATTACAGCGAAGGTGAATGAACCCACTGCGATGAACATTGCAACCGTAAATGAAAAGGGTTTGCCAAGTAGTCGTTTGGTGTTGTTAAAAGAATTAAACACGCAAGGTTTTGTGTTTTTTACCAATTATCACAGCCAAAAAGGCCGAGCGTTGCAAGCGAATCCCTTTGCGGCGTTAAATTTCTTTTGGCCTGAACTCGAACGCCAAGTCCGTGTCGAAGGGCGTGTTGAATTGCTTGATGAGCAAGCTTCCGATGAATATTTTGCAAGCCGTCCTTATACGAGCCGCATTGGCGCATGGGCAAGCGAGCAAAGTGCGGTGATTGAAAGCAAAAAAACGTTATTAGCCAAAGCGGCAATGATTGCAGCCAAACATCCATTGAATGTACCGCGTCCGGCCCATTGGGGCGGTTATGTCGTGATTCCAACCATGATTGAATTTTGGCAAGGTCGCCCGAGCCGTTTGCATGACCGTATCCGCTATCGTTTGGAACATAATAAATGGATTAAAGAGCGTCTTTCGCCGTAAATATGAGGAAATAAAAATGGAATATAATAAATTACGTATCGAATGGGATTGTCGCCGAGGGATGTTGGAATTAGATAAAGTGATTATGCCTTTTTATCAACAACATTTCGATACGCTATCCGATGAACAAAAAGCCACGTTTATTCGTTTGCTGGCTTGCTCAGATTTGCAATTATTTTCATGGTTTTTTAACCGCACTTCAGCACCTGATGCGGATTTGCAAGCCATGGTGGATTATATTCAACAAACATTGAAATTAGCGTCTTAATAATTTCTTAATATTTTTTGAACTTTTATAAAATCGTTTGCTCTAAGCTTACAACGATGCTGTGTTAAGCTGAAAGAGTAATATGATAATTGGAGTTATATGGCTGAACAGCTGACAGATCAGGCTTTAGTAGAACGCGTCCAGCAAGGAGATAAAAAAGCCTTTAATTTATTGGTTTCGCGTTATCAAAATAAAGTAGCGGGGCTTTTAACACGTTATGTTTCACGTAACGATATTCCCGATGTAGTACAAGAATCTTTTATTAAGGCTTACCGCTCTATCGAGTCTTTTCGTGGTGAAAGCGCATTTTATACTTGGCTTTATCGCATTGCGGTCAATACCGCCAAGAACTATTTAACCGCGCAAGGTCGCCGTCCACCAAATGAAGATATTTTGGCGGAAGATGCGGAAAGTTATGATATGGGCACCCATTTACGTGATGTGGATACGCCCGAAAATGAACTTTTATCTTCAGAACTTCGTAAAATTGTTTTCGATACAATCGAAGGGATGCAAGAAGAATTAAAAACAGCGATTACCTTACGAGAGCTTGAAGGCTTGAGTTATGAAGAAATTGCTGAAATTATGGATTGTCCTGTGGGGACGGTGCGTTCAAGAATTTTCCGCGCACGTGAAATTATTGAAAATAAAATTAATCCGTTAATTCAACGTTAAATAATTAAATACTGGAGTATAAAAATGCAAAAAGAGTTACTTTCTGCGTATGTTGATGGTGAACACGTAAGTAACGAATTCACTGCAAAATTATGTCAAGACGCCGAACTTCAAGCAAGTTGGCGTAACTTTCATGCTATTCGCTCTGTGATGCGTGAAGAAACTTCGGTGTTTTTAGGAGCGGATTTTAGCGCAAAAATGGAAGCGTTAATTGATGCAGAACCTACGGTTATTTCTCAGCCGACACCGGAAGCCGTTGAACAGCTTCCGTTTGTGCAGAAATTAAAAGCCATGTTTGCACCATTAACACAAGTCGCTGTTGCGGCGGCAGTTTGCTTAGTGGCAGTATTAGGCGTACAAACTTATAACGCCTATCAAGCAGATAAAGCGGCAGATTTGCCTGTGTTACAAACAACACCAATATTGTTGCAAAGTGCTCAACAACCTGTGAGCTATAATGCACCGGTGAAAGATGTGGCGTCCCCGGAGAAATTAGAACAGAAAAATAAACGTATGGGCGCGATGTTGCAACATTATGAAATGCAACGTAAAGCGGAAGAAGCACAAAAATAATTTCGTCATTTTAGGGTCTGTTTATTGATGATAAACAGACTCTCTCTATTACCACCACCGTTTATCGGTGGTGTATTTTTATCTCTCAGCTAAAAGAATTATGTTAATCGAAAGTGCGGTCGTTATTGACTATCAATCCGGTATGGCAACCGTCAAATGCCAATCCAAAAGTGCTTGTGGTAGCTGTGCCGCCAAAGCCGCTTGTGGTTCATCGGTACTTTCAGAATTAACCGGGGAACATAACGAACATATTTTCACGGTACAAACCATTACTCCGGTTGCCATTGGGCAACGGGTAGAAATTGGTTTGCCCGAGCGTTCTTTGTTGCAATCGGTTTGGCTTGTTTATGTTTTGCCTTTGCTAGCTATTCTGTTGAGTACCTTTATCGGTAGCCAACTCTTTCAACATGAATTACTCATTGCGGCATTTATTTTCTTTTGTACAGCCATCGTCTTTCTTGCTATACGTTTTTACACAAAAAAAATCCAAAAAAAATCGGCATTTCAGCCGATTTTAATCCGAGTTTGTCATTAATAATAAGAATGTTCGCCGCGTTGGTGCTCCGTAATATCTTTCGCCCCTTTTAATTCACCTGCGAACATTTCAAGCAATTGTTTCTCCACGCCGTCTTTTAAGGTCACATCCACCATTGAACAGCCATTACAGCCACCGCCAAATTGCAGCACTGCATAGCCATCTTCCGTGATTTCAATCAATGTAATGCGACCACCATGGCTGGCTAACTGCGGGTTGATTTGAGTTTGAATCACATAATCCACGCGTTCGATTAAAGGGGCATCGTCAGCCACTTTACGCATTTTGGCGTTAGGGGCTTTCAAGGTTAATTGTGTGCCTAATTCTTCAGTCACATAATCAATTTCGGCATCTTCCAAAAATGGCAAACTCACTTCATCCACAAAGGCAGAAAAACCGTTATATTTCATTTCACTATCACGATCTTCCACCGCGTTAGCCGGGCAATAGGAAACCCCACATTCTGCGTGCGGTGTGCCGGGATTCACCACGAAAATACGAATATTGGTGCCATCTTCTTGGCTTTCTAATAACTTACGAAAATGCGCTTGCGCGGCATCTGAAATTTTAATTTGTTCCACAACTTGACTCCATTGTTCCTAAATAAGCTGAGTTTTGCGGTCAGATAATACGCTGATATGAACGTTTATGCAAATTTTCAATGGTGATATAATCCCAAAACTGAAATCTTTTTGACCGCACTTTAAGAAAAAATGGCAAAATCCAATTACATCACACGCCAAGGCTGGAACGCCTTAGACCAAGAATTGAAATATTTATGGAAAGAAGAACGCCCCAAAGTGACTCAAGCGGTTTCTGATGCGGCTGCATTAGGGGATCGTAGCGAAAATGCGGAATATATTTACGGCAAACGCCGTTTGCGCGAAATTGACCGCCGTGTACGCTTTCTAATGAAACGATTGGAAGTCTTGCAAATTGTGGATTACCACGCGCGCCAAGAAGGCAAGGTCTTTTTTGGTGCTTGGGTCGAGTTGGAAACAGAAGAGGGGGAATTGAAACAATATCGCATTGTGGGCTGCGATGAATTTGATCCTGCCAAAAACTGGATTTCCGTGGATTCCCCCGTGGCACGTGCTCTGATTGGCAAAAGTTTGGATGACGAAGTCCGTGTTGACACGCCATCGGGGAAAGTCACGTTTTATATCAATCGAATTTGGTATGAAAAATAAAGGTGTAATAGGCAAAATAAACGGCATTATGCAGCACTTGCGCAAAACTGAAATGGCGGTTGGTGAGCTTGTCGAACCATAAGACATTTCAGTGGTGACTGCACAAGACTTACGTTTCGACAGGCTCAACGATCGTCTTGTGCAACTACCATTACAAACCATAAGGCAATGCTAACATTTCCAACGCCGTGTGCGTTTCTGTCAGTCTAAATGCTTGGTGTTCTTCAAGTTGATTACTCAAAACAACCTGTAACCATAAAACACCATCAACATTCACCGCACTTAGAATCGTACCCGTTTTACGCCAACCACTTTCCAATTGCATTTCAATTTCGCCCCCGATTTCTGGAACCGTCTCTGTTTCCGCTTTAAACGCAAACATCGCTCGTTTATTGGCACCACGATATTTTGCGCGTGCGACAGTTTCTTGCCCAATATAACAGCCCTTGGCAAAAGAAATGGCTTGTTCAATGGCTTGCAAATTTAACGCTTGCGGAATAAATTTCCCTTGAGCTTTAGCCGTCAAAATTGGGTAGCCTTGCTGAATATCGGCAACATCCCAGCACATAAAATCTTCGCTCATATTCACCGCGCTTTCAGGGTTGATCAGAATTTTCCGATTACCGAATTCAACACAAACCTGCGCTGAAATCTTGCTACTGTCGTCAATTATGCCGACAATTTGGGATTCTACCGGCGTGAAGGTGACTTTTGAAAATACCGCATATTTCTTTAACTGATCCAGTGCGGTCGGTAATAACTCCGTTCTCACCAACAAATAAAATTGCTCAGTAGAAAGGCGGATTAAGCGGAAAAGCCCCGTCATTTTACCTTTAGGATCGCAATGGGCAGTTAAGGTTGATGCACCGATTGTCAGTTTTGTCACATCCGCGGTGATTTGTCCTTGCAAATATTTTTCCGCATCAACGCCTGTAATCTCAATCAATTGATATTGGCTAAGATGAATGAGTGCCATGATCTACTCCAAGTTCTGAATTTGTTCACGCATTTGTTCAATCAATACTTTTAATTCAACCGCAGAAGCCGTGACATCAGCATTGATCGATTTTGAGGCTAAGGTATTTGATTCGCGGTTAAGTTCTTGCATCATAAAGTCCAATTTACGTCCCACTGCACCGCCTTTGTTCAAAATAGACGTGGTTTCTTTGACGTGCATTTGCAAGCGATCCAATTCTTCTGCCACATCCACACGTTGTGCCAGCAGGATCATTTCTTGTTCTAAACGTGTAGGATCAGGGGAAACTTGCACTTCTTCAAAGCGTTGCAATAAGCGATCGCGCTGCCATTGTAAAATCTCCGGCATTTTTGACCGCACTTTATTGGCTTCCACCGAAATGGCATCCAAACGTTGCTGAATAATGGCTTGCAATTTCTCGCCTTCGCGCCCACGCATAGCAATGAACTCTTGTAGCAAGGTATCAAAGGCGGCTAACAAATCTTGGCTAATGACATCCAAATCTTGCTCCGGGGTTTCTACGACACCGGGATAACGCAAAACATCCGTTAAATTAATTTCCCCTTCGCCTGCTTGCGCTTTAATCCATTTTAGCGATTGAATCACTTGATTGGCTAGGTCTTGATTCAGATGTAACTCTGTCGCGGCAACTTTTTTGCTATCAATGCGCAAGCTACATTCAATTTTACCGCGCGTTAGATTTTGGCGCAGTTTTTCGCGCAAGCTATTTTCTAACCCACGGAATTGTTCGGGTAAACGGAAAAAATTTTCTAAATAACGTTGGTTAACAGAACGAATTTCCCATACGGCATCGCCCCAATCTTTTTTGATTTCGTGGCGTGCAAAAGCGGTCATACTGTAAATCATATCTTTCTCCTGGATTTATATATCAATTTACCGCGGTTATTGTACTGGGAAATTTCACGGATGTCATTTTGCGTGTTAGAATAGCGCGATTTTTACAGAGAATAAGGAATTAACCATGCGCCCAAATGAACGAGCTAATCACCAACCCCGTCCCATTAAAATTACCCGAAATTACACCAAACATGCCGAAGGATCTGTCTTAGTAGAGTTTGGTGATACGAAAGTGCTTTGTACTGCGTCTGTGGATGAAACCGTTCCGCGCTTTTTAAAAGGACAGGGGCAAGGTTGGGTCACGGCAGAATACGGTATGTTGCCGCGTTCAACTCATAGTCGTATGCAACGTGAAGCGGCAAAAGGTAAACAAGGCGGGCGTACCATGGAAATCCAACGTTTAATCGCGCGTTCATTACGTGCTATGGTGGACTTAGAAGCCTTGGGCGAACGTTCAATTACCTTAGACTGCGATGTTATCCAAGCTGACGGCGGTACGCGCACCGCGTCTATCACTGGGGCTTGCGTAGCATTAATCGATGCGATTAATGGTTTAAGGGCAAATGGCACATTAAAAACGAACCCTATTAAAGGCTTAGTGGCGGCCATTTCTGTGGGTATCGTAGAGGGTACCCCTGTATGCGATTTAGAATATGTGGAAGACAGCGCGGCGGAAACCGATATGAACGTGGTGATGATGGAAGACGGTCGTATGATTGAAGTACAAGGTACGGCGGAAGGCGAACCCTTTTCTCATGAAGAATTATTACAATTACTCGATTTAGCTAAACAAGGTTGCGAACAAATTTTTGTGGCACAACGTGCCGCATTAGCACATTAATCATCATAGGGCAGAGCTATTTCTGTCCTTTTTTCTATTTGTTAAAAATAAAAGGATCATTGCAATATGCAAAACTACAAATCGGAATTTATCAAATTTGCTTTAAGTCGAAATGTATTACGCTTTGGGGAATTCACCTTAAAATCCGGTCGCATTAGCCCTTATTTTTTTAATGCCGGATTATTTAACACCGGGGCAGATTTAGCCCGTTTAGGCGAATTTTACGCCGCTGCGATTCAAGCCAGCGGTTTAACTTACGATGTTATTTTTGGCCCGGCTTACAAAGGCATTCCGATTGGAACAACGGTTTCGGTGGCGTTATTCAATCAATTTGGTTTAGACAAACCGGTATGCTTCAACCGTAAAGAAGCCAAAGATCATGGGGAAGGTGGCAATCTTATTGGTTCGCCATTACAAGGCAAGGTGTTATTGGTGGATGATGTGATTACCGCAGGAACGGCAATTCGTGAAGCGATGGATATTATTGCGGCAAACGGCGCTACATTAAGTGCGGTGGTTATTGCCTTAAATCGTAAAGAACGCGGCAAAGGCGATTTATCTGCCATTCAAGAAGTAGAACGCGATTATCAATGTAACGTGTTATCTATTGTAGATTTAGATGACTTAATGCAATTCATTGAAAATGACAGTCAATACAGCCAATATCTTCCTGCCATGAAAGCCTATCGTGCAGAATTTGGCGTTTAAGCCTAGAAAAGGCTGAACCCGGTTCAGCCTTTCATTCTCTTTAAAGCACGCTATTCCCGCATTTTCCTGTCTGTTCAATTTCTAAAATGTTAGAAAGTGTCACATCGGAGATATTATTTAACGCTTCTTCGGTCAAAAATGCTTGGTGTCCGGTAAAAAGCACATTATGGCAAGAAGATAAACGGCGGAAAACATCATCGGTAATCACATCGTTCGATTTATCTTCAAAGAACAGTTCACGTTCATTTTCATACACATCCATACCTAAGGCACCGATTTTTTGGCGTTTCAATGCTTCAATGGCGGCTTGGCTGTCAATTAACGCACCACGGCTGGTGTTGATGATCATCACGCCATCACGCATTTTATTAAATGCGGTTTCGTTGAGTAAGTGATAATTCTCAGGCGTAGCCGGGCAATGAAGGCTGATAATGTGCGAACGCGCGTAAAGTTCATCTAAGCTCACATACTGACCGCCTAATTCCTCCACTTGTGGATTTTTAAACGGGTCGTATGCCAATAATTCCATGCCAAAGCCCTTTAAAATACGCATCGTGGCGATACCGATTTTACCCGTCCCGATAATCCCGGCGGTTTTACCGTGCATATTAAAGCCGGTTAAACCTTCGAGCGAGAAATTGGCATCACGCGTACGTTGGTAGGCTTTATGAATACGGCGGTTAAGCGTGAGCATTAAACCCACGGCGTGTTCTGCTACCGCTTCAGGCGAATAAGCCGGCACACGAACGACATTTAACCCCAATTCTTTAGCAGCGTCTAAATCCACATTATTGAACCCGGCGCAACGTAAAGCGATAGTTTTTACGCCAATTTTTGCCAGTTTTTCTAAGACTGCTCGGCTACCGTCATCATTAACAAAAATACAAACCGCCTCGGCACCTTCTGCCATTTTGACGGTTTTTTCACTTAATAAGAAATCGAAGAATTCGAGTTCGAAACCAAATTTTTGGTTCGCGATTTCAAGGTGTTTGCGGTCGTAGTTTTTCGTGCTATATACAGCGACTTTCATAGTACAGCTCCATTTCCTAGTAAAATAATAAGGCATATTGTACGCCTTTAAGCTAAAAAATATAGCAGGCTTTGGCTATCGTATTGATACCAATAACAATAAGATCTGTTAGAAAAAAGACAAAAAAATAACCGCACTTTATTGCGTGAATAAAGTGCGGTTAAATTTTACTGAGTTTTAGTGATTATTGATTTTCACCATAATAAGCTTTACGCATGATTTCTTCCATATCTTCAACCATTGCCAAACGTGGGTTTGCAGGCGTGCATTGGTCTTCAAATGAAAGTAATGCGACTTCGTGAAGTGAGCCGATAAATTCTTGTTCATCTAACCCTTGTTCACGGAAGCTCATTTTCACGCCACAGCGTACTGCTAAATCGTGGAATGCTTTTGCAAATGATTCAACGCCTTCTGCTGGTGTTGATGCAGGCAAACCAAGAGCGCGAGCAATATCTTGATAGCGTTTATCTGCCACATAGCTATTATATTTCGGCCATGTTGCCAATTTCGTTGGGCGAGTACCGTTGTAACGAATAACATGCGGCATAAGAATGGCGTTTGCGCGACCATGTACCACGTGGAATTTACCACCGATTTTGTGTGCCATTGAGTGACAAATCCCCAAGAATGCATTGGCAAATGCCATACCCGCCATGGTTGAGGCGTTATGCATTTTTTCACGTGATTCCGGTGTAGCTTTTTTCACGGATTCTTCAAGGTTCTCAAACACTAATTTAATCGCTTGTAGTGCAAGACCATCGGTAAAGTCATTTGCCAATACAGACACATAAGCTTCTGTGGCGTGAGTTAATACGTCTAAACCGGTATCCGCTGCGATATGGCTTGGTACTGACATGACTAATGCCGGGTCAACAATGGCGATTGTTGGGGTTAATGAATAGTCTGCCAATGGGTATTTTTTGTCACCGTCAGTGATTACCGCAAATGGGGTTACTTCAGAACCTGTACCTGATGTGGTTGGGATACCGATAAATTTCGCTTTACGACCTAATTGTGGGAATTTGAACGCACGTTTACGGATATCCATGAATTTTTGGACTAAGTCACGGAAATCTACTTCAGGTTGTTCATAGAATAACCACATAACTTTTGCCGCATCCATTGGCGAACCACCACCTAATGCAATAATCGTATCAGGTTGGAAGCTACGCATTAATGCTGTACCACGTTGAACCGTTTGGATACTTGGATTTGGCTCAACATCCGCAAATAATTGGTAAGTAATACCTTGGTGATTTAAACGCAATTGTTCTGCGATTTTTTCCACAAAACCTAAATCTACCATAGAACGGTCAGTCACGATCATTACGCGATTAACACCTTTCATGGTTTGTAAATACTGAATTGAATCGCGTTCAAAGTAGATTTTTGAAGGCACTTTAAACCATTGCATATTATTTCTCCGTCTTCCCAAGCGTTTGATATTGATTAAGTTCAAGGCACTTACGTTGTTGCCTACGGAGTTTTTACCGTATGAACCACAACCCAGTGTTAACGATGGTAAGAAAGAGTTATACACATCACCAATACCGCCAAAGGTTGAAGGTGAATTCCAAATAACACGAATGGCTTTCACACGTTCACCAAATGAACGAGCTAATTCAGCATCTTTGGTATGAATGGCTGCAGAGTGACCTAAACCGTGGAATTCCACCATCGCTTCAGCCATATCCAAACCTTGTTCACGAGAATGTGATTTTAATAAGGCAAGTACCGGGGAAAGTTTTTCACGAGTTAACGGCTCTTTTTCACCCACTTCTTCACATTCTGCCACTAAAATATTGGTTTTAGCAGGGACAGTAAAGCCCGCTTGTTCTGCGATCCAAGCCGCCGGTTTACCTACCACATTGGCATTTAATTTTGCACCTGCACAGTTTTTACTGTTCGCTTTGACACCAAACATAAATTCTTCAAGCAAGGCTTTCTCTTTTTTGTTCACGAAATATACACCATAAGATTTAATTTCGTTCACAAATTCATCATAGATTTCTTCATCCACAATCGCCGCTTGTTCTGACGCGCACACCATACCGTTATCAAATGATTTCGACATCACAATATCATGTACAGCTTGTTTTACATTGGCAGATTTTTCCACGTAAGCCGGCACGTTACCTGCCCCAACGCCTAATGCAGGTTTACCGCAAGAATAAGCGGCTTCCACCATCGCGTTACCGCCTGTTGCTAAAATAGTCGCAATACCCGGGTGTTTCATTAATGCAGAAGTCCCTTCCATTGATGGTGTTTCGATCCATTGGATACAATTTTCAGGCGCACCGGCTGCAATCGCGGCATCACGAACAATTTGCGCGGCATGTGCAGAAGATTTTTGTGCCGAAGGATGGAAAGCGAAAACAATTGGGTTACGTGTTTTTAACGCAATTAATGATTTAAAAATCGCGGTTGAAGTTGGGTTAGTGGTTGGTGTTACCCCGCAAATCACCCCTACAGGATCCGCGATTTCAGTAATACCGGTAACATCATCATGACTGATTACCCCTGCAGTTTTTAAGTGGCGCATATTATTCACCACATATTCACAGGCAAAAAGATTTTTAGTGGCTTTATCTTCAAACACACCACGACCTGTTTCTTCCACTGCGTGTAACGCTAATGTACCATGCTGATCCAAAGCCGCTACCGATGCTTTTGCCACAATATAATCCACTTGCTCTTGATTAAGCTGACGGAATTGTTCTAAAGCAACCAAGCCCTTTTCAACCAGTGCATTCACTTCTGCCTGAGCCGGACTTACCGCGTTGTTTACTTCATTACTCATAATGAATCTCCTAAAGTTGTTAAAAATTGAAAAATTTAGCTACGCGCAATTATACGCCTTTAGGGTTATACCAAAAGCAAAATCTAACTGAATAAAACTAAAGTGTGATCTAGATCATAAAATCTGATTAATGACAGAAAAACATCGCTGAAACCTTTCGCTAAATCGATTGCAATTTTGTTTTTCTAACGCAAAATTTTTCTTTATTTCGGTGCCAAAATCCGCCATACTAGCGCCCTTTTTTACACCCTTATCAATTTCATTTTAAAAGGAAAATTTATGTCAGCAGCAAAAGACGGTTTGGCAAATCCGGCACCACTGGGTTTATGTGGCTTCGCATTAACCACGTGGTTATTAAGTTTAATTAACAACGGCACCTACACGGGCGAAAACGTAGGTTTAGTGCTTGCAATGGGAATCGCATTTGGCGGTACCGCACAAATGATCGCGGGCATGTTTGAATACAAAAAAGGGAATACCTTTGGCTTCACCGCGTTTACGAGCTACGGTGCATTCTGGTGGTCATTTGTTTTACTCAAAGTATTCTTCGCCGAAGGCGTAACAGCCCCATTTGTAGGTTGGTATTTAGTAGCTTGGGGCACATTCACGTTAATGATGTTCTTCGGCACATTGGCGAAAGCACGTGCGTTACAAGCGATTTTCTTAAGCTTAACCATCACGTTCTATTTGTTAGCCGCAGGTGACTTCGCAGGCGATCATTCAATCACCCATATCGGTGGTAATTTCGGTTTATTAACGGCATTATTAGCTTTCTACTTAGCAGCCGCAGATATTATCAACGAAAGCTTCGGACGCACCATTTTACCAATCGGTGAACCAAAATAAGAACGCATTTCCTATAACAAAAAAGCGCGGTGAGAAAACCACTTGTTTTTCCACCGCACTTTTTTACCAAGACTACCGTCATCACGGCACATTTAACCAAAAGGTCACCGGCCCGTCATTGACTAACGAAACTTGCATATCTGCCGCAAAACGCCCAGTCGAAACACCAATTTTTTCACCGCACTTTTGCACAAAATAGTCATAAAGCGCATTGGCAAGTTCTGGTGCAGCCCCCTTAGAAAAGCTCGGGCGCAAGCCTTTTTGCGTATCCGCTGCCAGCGTAAATTGAGAAACAATTAATAGTTCACCACCGGCTTGTTGTACGTTCAAATTCATTTTGTCATTTTCATCACTAAAAACGCGATAATTCAGCACTTTCTCTGCCAATTTATCTGCTTTTTCCCGCGTATCCTCTTTTTCAACGCCAAGTAAAACTAACAATCCTTTATCAATTTTGCCTACCCGTTCCCCATGTACATCCACATGAGCCTGCGACACACGTTGAATTAATGCGATCATTCTTGATACTCCTTAACTTGTTGTAAATCCAATTTGCCTTGTTTGAACAGGCGCATATCATCCAATACCGCGGTCAGTTGCGCCCCCAATAAAATAAAGAGCCAACTTAATTGCAACCACAATAACATTAATGGCAAGGTTGCCATCGCGCCATAAATCACTTGATAAGACGGAAAGGTTAAAATATACCAAGCAAAGGCTTTTTTGCCGAGCGTAAAGAAAGTTGCCGCAATTAAAGCACCGCAAGCCGCATACCCTATATTCACCTTTTGATTAGGCACAACGGTATAAATAAAGGTAAAGCTCAACCAAGTGAGTAAAAAAGGGACAAAACTCAGTAGCTTCACCCCAAATGGCAATGCCAATTCATGATTGAATACGCTGATTTTTGCCACATAACTACTCACCGCAAAACTTGCCCCCATTAAAATAGGACCAAGGGTTAAAATTGCCCAATAAATGGTAAATGAAAAAATCTTACTGCGTGCCGGCGCCTTCCAAATGGCGTTTAATGTGGTATCAATAGAATGAATAAGCAAAAGTGCCACAGCGATTAAACTCACAATCCCAACCGCGCTCATTTGCTTTGAGTTATGCACAAATTCATCAATATATTGCCCCACCACATCACTTGCCGAAGGTGCAAAGTTAGTAAAAATAAATTCTTTCAGCATCCCCGTCACTTCATTAAACATAGGAAAAGCCGTAAAAATCGAAAATACCACCATCACCAACGGAACAATGGCAAGCATGGTGCTATAGGTCAGCGACCCCGCAGCTTGGGTCAGTTTATTTTGATTAAACCGCCACCAAAATACTTGGCTGAAACGCCAAAGTGCGGTTAAATGTGGATGTGTTTTGTTGTTCATAAGCCAGCCCTATGATAAGTGCAAACGTTTTTGAGCCAGCCTAAACCATTCTTTGTCTTGTTCACAGCCAATAAACTCCCGTCCCAATGCTAGGGCGGCAACACCTGTGGAACCTACTCCCATAAACGGATCAAAAATAACATCACCTGTCCCAGTATGAATTTCAATAATATCTTTCATTAATGCAATCGGCTTTTGAGTGGGATGTGCTGTTCGCTCTTTGCCCAATAAAGTCGGTGTTTGAAAGAAGGCTCGTTGATAAGCCACATCATGTGATTTGTTAAAAACCCATTTGCTTTTTTTACTTTTCACAGCCCAAATTGCGAATTCCATATCTTGAACATAGCGGCGATGGATATTGCGAGGCATAGGATTCGCTTTTTGCCACACTAAAACATCTTTTACCACCCCATTCAACTGTTCAATTTTATTACAGATATGAGAAATAAATTTATAAGAACAGAATATGATCAGTGACCCATCCTTATCCAATAAAGGAAATGCCAAATCTAGCCATTCAGCCGGATCAAAATGCCAATCCCATTGCCCAAAATCAATCCCTTTTCTCGGATTCCGCATCGTATGAAATTGATTCTCTGTCGAAATGGAATAAGGCGGATCAGTAATAATGTGATCTACTTTTATCCCTTGGCTCTGCATTTCTTGCATTTTTACAAAACAATCAGCATGGAAAATTTGGGCGGTTTCATAAAACTGAGAAAATAATGTCATTATTACAAATACTCTTTTAATTCATTGGCGATCGCTTCAGCTAAACGCGGAGGAACCGCATTACCAATTTGTTTGCAAATTTCCGTTTTCTTACCATAAAAAATAAAATGATCTGGGAAGCTTTGTAAGCGAGCCGCTTCTCTTGGTGTAATAGCACGATGTAATTCAGGATGGGAATTACACCCATTACTTGGCGTATCAAAGCGCGTATCAATAGTCGGTGACGGCTCAGCCCATTTTAAACGAGACCACGTAGTACCAAATTTTTGTTTACCATGTAATTCTACTGGCAAGCTACTTTTATCCCCTTCAGGAGGAATCATTTTCAATTTATCTAGCGCAACTTGGTTATGATTGGTCGCCTGGTGATTAAATAATTGGATAGATTTAACACGCAATTCTTGTTGATACGTTGATTTGGGTTGATTTGAGTAATCTTGCTTAAATGCTCCTTCTGCGCTATTTAAGTAGGCAAGATCACTAATTGCATCTTTTACCGTTAAAACTCGTGGGTTTTTGACCGCACTTCTTCCAAGCAATGCATCAAAATTAAATATCCCCTTGCGTAATCCCACAATAAATACACGTTCTCGACTTTGAGGTACACCAAAATATTTTGCATTTAACACTTGAACAGAAACATCCAATCCCAGTTTCTTTAATGCAGATTTAATCTCATTTAAAAAATAACCATTTGCGGTACTCACTAAAGCCTTTACATTCTCCATCACAATAAAATCAGGTTGAATAGCTTCTACTAATTTTAAATATTCTAAGAATAAAAAGTTACGTGGATCCGCAAGCCCTAATTTTTTTCCTTTCATCGAAAAACCTTGGCAAGGTGGTCCACCTAAAATACCCTTAATATTATTTTCTTTTGCAAATTCAATAATATGTGTTTTTAACTGTTCATTAGTTAAATCACCACATAAGGTATGACTGTTTTTGTGGTTTCTTTTGAAGGTTTCTAAGGCAGCAGCGTTTATATCAACGCCGAGAGCAATATCAAAACCAGCTTGTTCAAAGCCGTAAGATAATCCACCCGCTCCGCAAAATAAATCCAATACTTTCATGTTAACGTAATCGGTCATAAACAAAGTTTATACAGTCTTCTTCAGATACAAAATTCAAGCAAAACTCTTTTGCCTTTGGTGCATTTTTAAAAATATTTGAAATCAATAATTTTTGATATTCTTCATCGGCTCGCCCCTTTGTTAAAGCACGATGACAAGCCGGACAAAGTTTCACTAAATTATCTATTTGGTCACAATTTCTGTCTGCTGAAAAAGAAATACAATGATGTACTTCAAGATAATAACGTTCGGAATTTCGATATTTAAAAGTGCGGTCAGAAATCGGATAGATTTGCTTACAAGCTGCACATTCATCATCAAAATAAGCTCTTACATATTGCACAATACTTTGATCTCGTTGTGTTTTTTCATCAATCTGCGTATTGTAAATAAAACCCAGCTCTTTACGTAATTGCTCAATTTCGTTTTCAGTTTTAAATTTACCTAGCACTTTTTCTTGATAAAACATAATGCGATATACAAATGCTTTATCTTTTTGAGCAACCTTTTTAGTAAGAATAAGTGGTTTATTATTTTTCAATGTATCAGACTTATAACTATTAACATCTTCAAGATAACCACCCACTTTATTATAAAAATAACGCAAGTTAATTCGAAATTGTGTATTACGTAATTTTTTCCCAGTGACATATTCTTCTTGTAATTCACGGAAATTGAAATTTAATTGACGCATATCACTTAAATTGGTGACTAAATTAAACAGCATATTTAGGTATTCAACACTGACAACACTGCTTAATAAATCTAAAGTATAAAAATTTCCTTTAAGATCAATGCTACCTCGCATCCCCCAAAATGCTAATAATATTTTTCGCTCAAATTCATCATTTGTAATATTTTCTTCAAAACGCTTTTGCTGAATACGTCGATAAACTTGTTGGAAAAATGAATCAAGAGATTCTGATATAGAGATAATAAAATGGTGTTTACATTGCTTCCTACTGCAAACTAAAGTAAAAGGTAAACCAAAATAACGTATTAATTTATCATTTTCTCTTTGATAAATACTTTCAGTTAGTTCGTAAGGTGCATGAATGCTACTGCTATAAGATGATTCAATCACAACGCCATTTTTAAAAGGCTTGGCATTAGCAAATGCCGCTAATAACGCATCAAGGCTTGCTGTTTGTAAGAACTCGTGCTCAGTCATAGTGCTTTATATTTATTCAGTGTTTTGAGTGTTATTGTATGCTAAAAGCAAGTAAAAAACGAGAAATTTCAGGTGGAAAAACTACAAAAATCCCCCACAACAATGTTTAAATTTTTTTCCTGAACCACATAAACAAGGTTGTTTTTGCGTGGGTAAATCTACGGTGGGATCCACAAAATACCAACGTGCGTTGATTTTTACAAAAAGTGATGTTTCATGATGCACCTGTTCGCCATTTTCGGTGGCAAAAAAGGCGTTAAATTCTACGGTACTGTGGATTTTAGACACCGATGGAACGTGCGAGACAATTTCTAACCCTGTCCATGTTGTGGTTTCTGCCCAATCGAGCAATGCCTTTTTATCGAGTAATGCCTGTTGGCTTGGCGCAGTGGTTGCCAAGATATAATCAATATTTTTCATAACATAAGCACAATAACGAGAACGCATCAATTGTTCCGCTGTTTGTGGTATGGCATGGTTTTGATGAAAGGGTTCACAGCAATCAGCGTAATGATGTCCTGATTGGCAAGGGCAAAGTGCGGTCATAAATTCTCCTTTTTTCTGTGTCTAGGATAGCATAGAATACACTCAAAGCGATGCACTATCACCATGACATGACGGTGTTAGTGATTAAAACCTTTTTATTTTTGACCGCACTTACAAGGACATTTTATGAGTATTTATGAAATTGCACGCAATACAAATGGGGACGTATTTGGGATTAACAAAAAAATGGCTAACCGCCATGGTTTAATCGCCGGTGCAACAGGCACAGGGAAAACCGTGACGTTGCGAAAATTAGCCGAAGCCTTTAGTGATGACGGCGTACCGGTTTTTTTAGTGGACGTTAAAGGCGATTTATCAGGATTAAGCCAAAAAGGGGCACTACAAGGTAAAATCGCTGAACGCGTAGAACAATTTGGTTTAGGTGGCGAAGCCTATTTGAGTGGATACCCTGTGTCATTTTGGGATGTATTTGGCGAAACAGGGATTCCATTGCGTACCACCATTTCAGAGATGGGGCCGATGTTATTATCTCGTTTATTAAATTTAAATGACACCCAAGAAGGCTTGTTGAATATTTTGTTCCGCGTAGCCGATGATAAAGGTTTGTTGCTGATTGATCTGAAAGATTTGCGCGCGATGTTGAAATTCTTAGCAGACAACGCCAAAACATTCCAACTGCAATACGGCAATATTTCTGCTGCCAGCGTTGGTGCCATTCAACGAGCCTTGCTAGCCCTTGAAAATCAAGGCGCAGATAAATTATTTGGCGAGCCTGCCTTAAACTTAGAAGATTGGATGCAAACGCGCGATGGTCGTGGCGTGATCAATATCTTGAATTCAGAGAAATTGATCAATTCACCGAAGATGTACGGTGCCTTTTTATTGTGGTTAATGGCGGAATTATTTGAGCAGTTACCCGAAGTAGGCGACCCTGAAAAACCTAAATTTGTGATGTTCTTCGATGAAGCGCATTTATTATTTGATGGCGCGCCGGCGGTATTAGTGGATAAAGTGGAACAAGTTGTGCGCTTAATTCGTTCAAAAGGGGTTGGGATTTATTTTGTGACGCAAAATCCATTGGATTTGCCTGAAACGGTGTTAGGGCAATTGGGTAACCGAGTGCAACACGCCTTACGGGCATTTACACCGCGCGATCAGAAAGCCGTCAAAACCGCGGCAGAAACCTTCCGTGCGAATAAAGGTGTGAATGTGGTTGAAGCGATTACTACTCTTGGGGTCGGTGAGGTGTTAGTGTCTTTCTTAGATGCAAAAGGCATGCCAACGCCGGTAGAAATGGCGACCATTTTCCCACCGAAAAGCCAACTTACCCCATTAACGGCGGAGCAACGCCAAGCTTGGGTTAAAGAAGATGATTTGTTCCCCTATTACAACGAATATGTGGATAATCAGTCGGCATTTGAAGTGTTACAAGAACAAGCCAATCTTGAAGCTGTAGCTCAACAACAGGCACAACAAGCTCAAGATGAAGAAGAAAATGGCATTGTAGGTAGTTTAAGCCGTATGTTGTTTGGCACCAAAAAACGTGGTGAGAAATTAACGGTCACAGAAGAGATCGTTAGTGGTGTAGTGAAATCCGTAGGTCGCAGTATGCGTAGCCAAATTACAAAACAAATTATGCGTGGGCTGTTAGGGGCGTTGAAAAAGTAAAGGATAAAACACAAAAGAATAAACCGCACTATTCAAAATCAAGTGCGGTTATTTTTTTACGATATTTTATTTAATGGTTACGCAAAGTATTTTTCCAAATCTTCGCTGCCACCGATATATTGACCGCCGATAAATACTTGCGGTACCGATGTTTTGCCTGTGATAGCACGAACAGAAATGGTTGATGCATCACGACCTAATACGATTTCTTCAAAAGCATAGCCTTTTGCTTTTAATAAGGCTTTCGCTTTCGCGCAGTATGGACAACCCGGTTTGGTGATGATAGACACCGATGGTTTTGGTTGCCAATCCGGTTTTAAATATTTAATCATGGTATCCGCATCAGACACTTTGAACGGGTCGCCCGGTTCGTTTGGTTCGATAAACATTTTTTCGACCACACCGTTTTTCACCAACATGGAATAACGCCATGAACGTTTACCAAAACCTAAATCTTCTTTGCCCACAAGCATACCCATGCCTTCGGTAAATTCACCGTTACCGTCCGGAATAACGGTAATATTTTCTGATTCTTGATCCGCTTTCCACGCATTCATGACAAAGGTATCGTTAACGGACATACAAATAATGTCATCCACACCTAATGCTTTGAATTCGCACGCTAATTCGTTGTAGCGTGGTAAGTGTGTGGATGAGCAAGTTGGGGTAAATGCGCCCGGTAATGAAAATAAGACAACGGTTTTGTTGTCGAATAATTCAGCTGATGTCACATCAACCCAAGCATCGCCTTGACGCGTGTGGAATGTCACTTGTGGGACTTTTTTTCCTTCCATATTAGACATAATATTTCTCCTTAATAATGTGAGATAAAGTAAATGATTGTGTAATACGGGGTGAATTATAGTTTTGTTTATGTTATCGTTACAAACAATTAATAGCTATTCATTTAATCGTTTTTTTCTATTCAAAAAAGGCAGGTTTTCTGATGAACATTCGCGATCTTGAATATCTTGTGGCTCTCGCCGAACATAAACATTTCCGCCGCGCCGCGGATGCTTGTAATGTGAGCCAACCCACTTTAAGCGGTCAAATCCGCAAACTTGAAGATGAGCTTGGTATTGTGTTGTTGGAACGAACCAGCCGAAAAGTGTTGTTTACTCAATCCGGTTTGTTGTTAGTCGAACAAGCGAAACAAGTTTTGTATGAAGTCAAAATTCTCAAAGAAATGGCGAGTAATCAAGGGAAGGATATGACAGGTCCGCTTCATATTGGCGTCATTCCTACCGTAGGGCCGTATCTGTTGCCTTATATTATGCCGGCGTTAAAAGCGGAATTCCCTGAACTGGAATTATTTTTATACGAAGCCCAAACGACCCAATTACTGAATAAATTAGAAACAGGTCAATTGGATTGCGCCATTTTAGCCAGCGTACCTGCCACAGAACATTTTATTGAAGTGCCGTTATTTAACGAAAAAATGATGTTGGCAGTATCGGAAAAGCATGAACTTGCCAACGCGAAATCCGTGCCTGTGGCGGATTTAAAAGGGCGCGAAGTGCTGATGTTAGACGATGGGCATTGTTTGCGTGATCAAGCCTTAGGTTATTGTTTCACCGCCGGGGCAAGCGAAAACCCGCACTTTAAAGCTACCAGCCTTGAAATGTTGCGCAATATGATCGCGGCAAATATGGGCGTAACATTAATGCCTGAACTGGCGGTGGTCAATGAAGGCGCGCGTAAAGGGGTGAAATATATTCCTTGCACCTCCCCTGAACCGAAACGCACCATTGCCCTAATCTATCGCCCGGGTTCGCCATTGCGCGCGCGTTATGAACGCATTGCAAGTGCGGTCAAAGATGCGGTCAAACCGATTTTAGGGAGACGATAATATGGCCGGGGTGCGTGCTATTCAAAAAGAAAAAACGCGCCGCGCCTTAGTGGATGCGGCATTTAACCAGCTGACCGCTGAAAAGAGTTTTTCCAATCTTAGCCTGCGTGAAGTGGCGCGAGAAGCCGGTATTGCCCCTACTTCTTTCTATCGTCATTTTAAAGATATGGATGAACTGGGGTTGGTGATGGTGGATGAAGCCGGGTTAACCTTGCGCCAACTCATGCGCCAAGCCCGTAAACGTATTGAAAATGGCGGCAGCGTGATTGTGATTTCAGTCGAGACTTTTTTTGAGTTTATCAACAATAGCCCAAACGTTTTCCGTTTATTGTTGCGCGAAAGCTCAGGGACATCCAGCGCATTCCGCACGGCATCGGCGCGAGAAATTAAACACTTTGTGGACGAACTGGCGGAATATCTTGCCTATACCCATCATTACAGCCAATATATCGCCTATGTTCAAGCGGAAGGCATGGTGACTTTGGTGTTTACCGCCGGTGCGAATGCGTTGGATATGAGCTTACGCGAACGCGAACAGCTTAAAGAACGCCTGATTATGCAATTACGTATGTTAGCCAAAGGAGCGGCACATGCGCCGAATAATCGGGATTAGTATTTTCTGATCTTCCGTATTTTCCACCGCACTTTTAAGGAACTGACGTGAACGCCAAACAATCTGTTTCCACCAAAATTGCCCATTATTTGGTTGCCATTATCATTTTTGCGGGCATTATTACCACCTTTGCCCTTGGGATCATTGCGAGCAGCCGCTCTGATGCGGAACAAATCAATATTTCCGGTTCCTTGCGCTTCCAAACCTACCGCATTTGGTACGGTTTAAAGCAAGAGCCGAATCAAATTGATCTGTATTTACGGGAATACCGCCGTAGCTTACATTCCCCTGCCTTGATGAAAATTGATGAGCAATTTCTTGCCCCCAAAACCGTTAAACATGCCTATCATGATTTAATTAGTGCTTGGCGCGAAATGGAACAACTGGCATTGCGTGCGGATGAAAAAACCTATCGAGAAAATCTGCCGCAATATGTTGGGCAAGTGGATAAATTTGTCCATTCATTACAAGAAGTCGCGGAATATAAAGTGGCGATTACCACCGCGGTGATTTTATCTGCGATGCTATTAATTATTGGGATGGTGGGCTATGTCATTTGGTACACGCGCAGAAAAGTGGTGAGCCCGTTACAACTTCTCACACGGGCGAGCGTACAAGTTCAAATGCGTCAATTTAAGCATATCCCACTAGATACCCAGCGTAATGACGAATTAGGCAGTTTGGCGAAAGCCTTTACCCAAATGTCCGGCGATTTGTACAAATTATATGCCCATCTCGAAGAGCGGATTAATGAAAAAACGCAAAAACTCACCCAAATTAACCGCACTTTAGCGATGCTTTACCATTGTTCGCAAACCCTAACGGCTTCGGATATCGATCGCAATCGGTTATTGTTGGTGATGCAAAATGTGATGGCAATCGAACATCTTATCGCCTTTAAATTAACCTTATTAGGCAGTGAAGATTGGAATATTGAATTAGGCAATCCATCTAAAAATCGTACCTGGCAAGAGATTGCCCTTGGCGATGAAAAAAATCCCTTGGGGGTATTAAGCTGGCAGGCAGGCTTGCCTTGCCCTGATCCGCGGACAATGGATAGCATAGCCCAGTTATTAAGCCGTTCACTTTACTTTGATCAAAGCCAACGTCAGCAACAACAATTGCTATTGATGGAAGAACGTTCAATTATTGCACGAGAACTACACGACTCGCTGGCGCAAGTCTTGTCTTATTTGCAAATTCAGCTAACCTTACTCAAACATCATCTGCACAAGGACGATGAAGAGACGAAATCTAAAAGCTTGGCGATTATCAACGATTTTGAACAGGCGCTCAGTGATGGCTACACCCAATTACGTGAATTATTAGCCACCTTCCGTTTAACGGTGCAAGAAGCTAATTTGAAATTAGCCTTGGAACAGGTGATTGAAAGCTTGCGCACGCAAACGGATATTCCGCTTTGCGTAGATTGCACCTTGCCGTCACAGATTTTTAACGCCCAGCAATTGGTGCACGTGCTGCAAATTGTACGCGAAGCCACGCTCAATGCCATTAAACACTCACAAGGCAGTTTGATTGAAATTGTGGCGCGAACTAATGACGAGGGTGAGCGTGAAATTGTGATCAGCGATAACGGCGTGGGTATCCCGAGTTTAGATGAACCGGAAGGACATTACGGCTTACGTATTATGGAAGAACGTAGTCGCCAATTAAATGCCCAATTAACCATAAAAAATCGCCCAACAGGCGGTACAGAAGTACGGATATTGTTATAGAACATGAAGATGAGAAAAGCGATAGAACAAGATTTTCCGCAAATTATTGCCATTTATAATCAAGCCATCCCTTGCCGCCGTATTACCGCGGATTTGGAACCTGTTACCGAAAACGGCCGCCGTGCATGGTTTGATGCCCATTTAAATCATGACCGCCATCCCATTTGGGTGTTAGAAAGTGCGGTGGAAATCGGACGTATTTTGGGGTGGTGCAGTTTTTCGCCGTTCTACCAACGTGCCGCCTTTGCGCAAACCGTTGAAATTAGTATTTACTTGGATGAACAAGCCAAAGGGAAAGGCTATGGCTCGCAAGCCCTGCAATTTTTGCAAGCGCAAATGCAGGATTGTGGCGTGAACACCTTAATGGCGTATGTGATTGAAGAAAATCAAGTCAGCCGAAAAATGTTTGAAAAGCAAGGTTTTGAACAATGGGGGCGTTACCCCAATATCGCCAATATGGGCGACAGCTTGCAGACATTTTTAATATACGGTTATCAAAAACACCCATAACATTTTGTAAAATAATTCCTTTCCTGTGCTCTCAATTACGCCGGAAATGGCGTTTTTACTGGTCATATGCGTATTTTTCTGTTAGATTGGGGGCTTCCTTGTTTTAGAAAGTTCCTTTCTATTGCTTTATTTTCAAACTATTGCTCTATTTTCAAACCCAAAAGGACAATTATGACATTTGATACTTATGAAACAGTGGCACTTGCCTGTTTGGTTTTATTACTCGGTTATTTTCTCGTTAAACGTATTCGCGTTTTAAGTGATTTCAATATTCCGGAACCTGTCGTTGGCGGTTTTATTGTCGCTATCTTATTAACGGTTGTGCATCAAGTTTGGGATGTCAGCTTTACCTTTGATAAAAGCATCCAAACCACAATGATGTTAGCGTTCTTTAGCTCTATCGGTTTAAGTGCAAACTTTGCACGTTTAATTAAAGGCGGCAAACCGTTGATCGTCTTTTTAGTTATCGCCGCAGCATTAATTTGTCTCCAAAACTCGGTGGGGATTTTGGGCTCAATGGCAATGGGCTTAGATCCTGCTTATGGTTTAATCGCAGGTTCTGTTACTTTAACCGGTGGTCATGGAACAGGTGCTGCTTGGGCGGCAGACTTAACCCGTGAATTTGGGATTTCCGGTGCAATGGAATTAGCGATGGCTTGTGCAACTTTCGGCTTAGTGTTCGGCGGGATTATCGGCGGCCCTGTGGCGCGTTTTCTGTTAAAACGTATGCATAGAGCGGAAATTCCGGAAGATGAAGAAGTGAATGACGTTGAAGAAGCCTTTGAAAAGCCGGTTTATCGCCGTAAAGTAAATACACGCACTATTATCGAAACGATTACGATGATGTCTATTTGTTTATTTGTGGGTCAACATTTAGATGCCGCGACAAAAGGAACCGCACTTCAATTGCCGACTTTCGTATGGTGTTTATTTACCGGTGTCATTATCCGCAACAGCCTTGCACATATTTTTAAATTTAAGGTGGCAGATGATGCAATTGACGTATTAGGGACAGTGGGCTTATCCATTTTCCTTGCGATTGCCTTAATGTCATTGAAATTATGGGAATTAGCCGGCTTAGCCTTACCGGTCTTCGTTGTCCTTGCGGTACAGGTTTTGGTGATGATTTTATTCGCCATTTTTGTGACTTATCGTTTTATGGGCAAAGACTATGACGCTGTCGTTTTAAGCGCAGGACATTGCGGTTTTGGCTTAGGTGCGACACCAACTGCGGTAGCCAATATGCAAGCGGTCACTTCTCACTTTGGGCCATCACACAAAGCCTTCTTAATCGTACCCATGGTGGGGGCATTCTTCATCGACTTGTTAAATGCTAGCCTGTTAAAAATATTTTTAGCGGTTGTTCAAGCATTGCATTAATAAACAGCGTCCCCAAAAAATACCGCATACAAGTGCGGTGTTTTTTTATATAGAATTTGCGTTCCGGCCTAATGAACGTTAGACTAAAGGTGATTTAGTTGAGAGGGATTTTTTATGCAAAGCCTTGTTTCATTTCATACTTTTGGCACACCGGCACAAGCCAATGCCATTATCGAATTTACTACCCTTGAGGAATTACAACAAGCGTGGCAGCAAGCGAAACAAAACCGGCAACCGGTCTTGTTTTTGGGGCAAGGCAGTAATGTGTTATTTGTACGTGATTTTAAGGGAACGGTGCTGATTAACCGTCTGATGGGGATTGAACATAAACAAGATAAGGATTTCCATTATTTGCATGTAAATGCAGGGGAAAATTGGCATCACTTAGTAGAATGGTCATTAGCCCAAGGCATCGGTGGCTTAGAAAACTTAGCGCTTATCCCGGGCTGTGCCGGCTCTGCCCCTGTGCAAAATATTGGTGCTTATGGCGTAGAATTTAAAGATGTTTGCGACTATGTGGATGTCTTAGATTTAACCAAAGGTGAACAATTCCGTTTAAGCAACGCAGAATGTCATTTTGGTTATCGCGAAAGTATTTTTAAAACAAAATATAAAGGGGATTTTATCGTTACCGCCGTGGGGCTAAAATTAGCCAAAAACTGGCAACCTGTGCTTAAATACGGCTCATTGAGCGATTGGGATCCAAGTGCGGTCAATGCAAAACAAGTTTTTGACGAAGTCTGTGCGGTACGCCGTGCGAAATTACCTGATCCCGCAGAATTTGGTAATGCCGGTAGTTTCTTCAAAAACCCTGTGGTGACGGCTCGTCAATTTCAGGATTTAGTCGCGGAATACCCAACCATTCCCCACTATCCGCAATCCGAAGGGTTTGTGAAACTGGCTGCAGGTTGGCTTATCGACCAATGTCAGTTGAAAGGCTATCAAATCGGCGGTGCGGCGGTACACGAAAAACAAGCCTTGGTATTAATCAATAAAGGCAATGCCACAGGTTCTGATGTAGTCGAACTGGCACACCATGTGCGCCAAGCCGTGGCGGCAAAATTTGATATTTATCTCGCGCCGGAAGTGCGCTTTATTGGCGAAAATGGCGAAATTAACGCGGAAAATGCAATTAGTTAAAAGGAACAAAAATGGACTTCAAAACAATTTTAGAGACGTTACCTACCATTGACCATTTAACAGGGTTAAATGTTTTAGATGGCGAAACAGTTATTCACCATATTCCCGCAGTAGCAGGCAAATTGGGATCCTTACGCGTTTATAATGCGTTGACACAACAATTTAACGGCAAACTTGACCGCACTTCGGCAGAAAAAGGATTGGAAATTTTTGCTGAACATACGGCGGATGCCAAAGTGAACCCAGGTAAGCACCCGAATATTGATTTGCTGTTAGCGGTGGTTGATGAAAATAAAAACTATCAATTAGTGCCGATTTTCGCATAATTTTTTACGAAAATAGCGAACTATTTTTCTAAAAGTGCGGTCTAATTTAACATAATTTTGAAAGTCATTTGATCTTTCAAATTTTTATGTTATAAAAGATGAAATGGTTCATCGGAACTAAGAAGGAAGATAATGAATAAAGAAGCGCAAATGATGTTAGTCCCACAAGGTAATCTTGAAGGTTATATTCGAGCAGCCAATGAGTACCCAATGCTCACTGCTGACGAAGAAAAGGATTTAGCAGAGCGTTTATATTACCAGCAAGACCTTGAAGCGGCAAAAGCGTTAATCTTATCCCATTTACGTTTTGTCATTCATGTCGCGCGCGGTTATTCAGGCTATGGATTGCCGCAAGCTGATTTAATCCAAGAAGGTAATATCGGTTTAATGAAAGCCGTTAAACGCTTCAACCCTGAAGTTGGCGTGCGTTTAGTATCTTTTGCCGTGCATTGGATCAAAGCGGAAATTCATGAATATGTATTGCGCAACTGGCGTATTGTTAAAGTGGCCACCACCAAAGCACAACGTAAATTATTCTTTAATTTGCGTAAAACAAAACAACGTTTAGGTTGGTTCAATGAAAACGAAGTGGATTTAGTGGCAAATGAGCTGGGCGTTTCCAAAGAAGATGTGATCGAAATGGAAAGCCGAATGACAGGCGCAGACGTTGGCTTTGATTTATCAAACGATGACGAAGAAGATGCTTATGTGCCGTCTATGTATCTTGAAGACAAAAGCTCAAACTTTGCGGCGGAGTTAGAAAATACGAACTACGAAGACCAAGCGGTTGAGCAATTAAGCCAAGCGATGGATGCCTTAGATGCCCGTAGCCAAGATATTATCAAAACCCGTTGGTTAGACGAGAATAAAGCCACATTACACGATTTGGCGGCAAAATATAACATCTCAGCAGAACGCGTTCGTCAACTTGAAACCAACGCCTTGAAAAAATTAAAAAGCGCGGTGAGTTTCTAATCATAAGAATAGTAAAGGCATAATGGACAATCTTCGTTCATTATGCCTTTTATTTTTCTCATTGCCTTGTCAACAACACCAACACTTCATAATGGCCGGTATGTGGGAACATATCAAAAAGCTGAATTTTTTGCAGTTGGTAATGGGTCAATTCCTGCAAATCTTTCCCCATGGTCACCGCATTACAACTTGAATAAAGAATAAAGTGCGGTTGCATTTGGTTGAGAAATTGCGCCAAGGATTTTCCGATCCCACGTCTTGGGGGGTTAACAATCACCAAATCCGGTTTTTGTTCATTTTGGTTCAAAGCAAAATTAGCGGCATCAAGAGACTGAAAACGCACGTTTTTCAGACCGCACTTTTGGCTGGAAAGGGTGGCGGAATAAATGGCAGATGGGGAAATTTCAATCCCTGTGAGCTGTACATCAGGATTATTCTTTGCCAATGCCGTGGCGCAATGCAAACCAAAACCACCCACGCCGCAGAATAAATCCCATAATTGGTTAATCCGCAAGGATTGAACCCACTGCTGCGCCGTGCCATATAAGGCTTGCGCCACGGTGGGATTGGTTTGAAAAAAGCCTTGTGGTCGAATAAATAAAGGAATACGGTTAAACTGCTCTTCCAACACCTGTTGTTCCGTCAAAAAAATTTCTTTTTCCCCTTCCAAAATGGCGGCGTGTTGCGGTTGAATATTGGCGGTAACCACCTTAAGTTGCGGCAATTTTGCCAGTAATCCTGCTAATTCCCGTTGCATTAAGGGCAATTTATTTTCTGAACGCAACACAAAGCGCACCATCAATGTTTGGTTATAACGGCTTTCTGTGAGCAAAATATATTTGAGTTCCCCTTTCTGTTTGGCGATGTTATAAGGCACCAAACCGGCGCGCCCGATAAAATCTTTTAATATCTCAAAAATTGCCTCAAAGTGCGGTGGATAAAGGGGGCAATTGGTGAGAGAAACAGGCTGATGCTGCTCGTTAACAATGCCCAAAATAGGACGTTCCACCGCGCCGGACACCACCATTTTGGCTTTATTGCGAAAAGCGGTTAGGGGCGAAGCATAAGACGGAAGCCATTGGGCGCAAGATAAATCCAGCCCTTGTAATTGGGCTTTCAAATGGGTTTCTTTTTCTGTCAGTTGGTCGCCATAAGGCTTGGCTAACCATTGGCAAGAACGACATTGTTGGGTTTGGAAATGAGAACAAGAAATCATAAAAAGATAGAAAGATAAAAAGACAGAAGGGCAAGTTTGACTTGCCCTAATAGTTAACACATTAAGCGGATTGTTTCGCCAGTTGTTTTTGTAACTTCACTAATTTTTCTTTCATTCGGTTACGTTTTAATGGCGACAAATGATCGGCAAACACGATACCGTTAAGGTGATCCATTTCATGTTGAATACAAATGGCCAATAATCCGTCCGCACTTAAAGTAAATTCTTCACCCTGGCGATTTAACGCTTTAACCGTTACTTTTTCTTTACGTGGCACAAAACCGCGTAAACCCGGCAAGGACAGACAACCTTCCTCGATGCCTGTTTCACCTTCGCTTTCAATCAATTCAGGGTTAATTAAAACCAATTGATCCGTTTTTTCGCCCGTAATATCAATGGTGATGACACGTTTATGCACATCCACTTGCGTAGCCGCCAAGCCAATGCCTTCTTCTTGATACATGGTTTCAAACATATCATCAATAAAGGTTTGAAGCTCATCATTAAATTCCGTCACCGGCGTTGCCACGGTTTTTAAACGTTCATCGGGATAAATTAATACATTCAGTAATGCCATAAAATCTTTCCTAAAATAATAAATATCCGCGCTATTTTACCCTAATTTCAGGGAAATCGCTCTTTTTTCTTCGAAATTCTGAATCATCCCTGTTGATATAAGCGATAGCTCACTTGTCCTGTGGTTTTCTCTTTTAACAAAAACCAATTTTCCGGCACGTTTAAAGGTTTATCGCGTTCCGTTTCCACATAAACTAAGGCGTCCGGAGCAAGCCATTGATGCTCAGACAGCAACGAAATAGCTTGTTCAGCTAAACCAAAATGGAAAGGGGGATCCAAAAAAACCACATCAAAGCGCGGTTGATTTTGCGGCTGTTTTAGATAATCCAAACTGCTTTGGTTAATCACTTGTGCTTGATTTTCACCGCACTTTAACGTCTGTAAATTTTGACGCAGTTGCGTAGCCACCGCTTTATCTAATTCCAAAAAGGTCACCGATTTTGCCTGACGGGAAAGGGCTTCAAAGCCCAGAGAACCGCTGCCCGCAAAGGCATCCAAACAACGGGCATCCACAATATAAGGCATTAACCAGTTAAATAAGGTTTCTTTCACGCGATCCCCGGTGGGACGCAAGCCTTGTGCATTTAATACGGGCAATTTTCGCCCACGCCAAAGACCTGCAATTATGCGCACTTCGCCTTTTGGCGCGGCAACTTGCGCTTTTGTGTGTTTTTTCATATGGATAAATGATAAACTTAAAAACATTTTGTAATGTTCAATATTTTAACAGACTTTGAGAGATTTTATGGCAGAAGAAAAGAAAAAAGGTGGTTTTTGGTCTTGGTTGGGTTTGGGTAAAAAGGAATCTCAAGCCACGGTAGAAGAAAAAAATGATAATCTCACAGATAAAACCGAAGACAGCGTTGGGAATATCAGCGAGCAAATCGAGCAAAAATTAGATGAAATTACTGAAAAACTTGATGAAACGCTGGATCAAGAAACGAAAGAAATCATCGAAAACTTCGCTCAATCAGAAGCCACGTTAACTTCGTTTGATAATCAAACTGCCCTTGAGCCAACACAGCCGGAGCAGTTTATTACGCCACAGCCTGAAAGGGTAGAGACACTTGAAGCCCTAACGGAATCAGAAAAAACAGCAGCAACCGCAACAGAAACGGAAAGTGCGGTTGAAATATCAGATGTTTTAGAAGAACAATTGCCTGAGATTTCGGATGGTTTAGCCGAAGACAATACAAAAACAGCTATTTCAGACAATGCCATTACACAAGAAAAACCTAGTGAAGGTGGTTTTTTCAGTCGTTTATTAAAAGGCTTGGTTAAAACTAAACAAAACATTGGCGCAGGTTTCCGTTCATTCTTTTTAGGCAAAAAAATTGATGATGAACTGTTTGAAGAATTAGAAGAACAGCTTTTAGTGGCAGATATTGGCGTGCCAACCACCATGAAAATTATCAAAAATTTAGAACAGCACGCCTCTCGTCAACAGTTAAAAGACGCTGATTTGCTTTATCAACAGTTAAAGCACGAAATGGCGGAAATCTTAAAACCGGTGGAACAACCCCTTGAAATTGATACCAGCAAAAAGCCTTATGTCATTTTAATGGTGGGGGTGAATGGTGTGGGCAAAACGACCACTATTGGTAAACTCGCGCGCCAATTCCAACAGCAAGGTAAGTCTGTCATGCTTGCCGCCGGCGATACTTTCCGTGCCGCAGCGGTAGAACAGTTACAAGTTTGGGGCGAACGTAACCACATTCCTGTGATTGCACAAAGTACAGGCTCTGATTCTGCTTCGGTAATTTTTGATGCGATGCAATCTGCAGCCGCACGCAATATTGATATTTTGATTGCAGATACTGCAGGGCGTTTGCAAAATAAAAATAACCTGATGGATGAGCTGAAAAAAATCGTACGCGTTATGAAGAAATACGATGAAACCGCACCTCATGAAATTATGCTGACACTTGATGCTGGCACAGGGCAAAATGCCATTAGCCAAGCCAAATTATTTAATGAAGCAGTGGGCTTAACAGGCATCAGCTTAACCAAACTTGACGGCACAGCTAAAGGCGGCGTGATTTTTGCTATTGCCGACCAATTCAACTTGCCTATTCGTTATATCGGTGTGGGGGAGAAAATTGAAGACTTACGCACTTTCAATGCGAATGAGTTTATTGATGCGTTGTTTAGCCATGAAGATGAATAACTATGCGAATTCCAAGAATTTATCACCCTGAAAATCTCGAAAGTCAAACTCATTGCCAATTGAGCGATGACGCGGCAAATCATGTGGGGCGCGTGTTGCGGATGCAGGCAGGTGAGCTAATTGAACTATTTGATGGCACAAACTATATTTATCCGGCAAGGATTACTCAGGCAAGCAAAAAAACAGTAGAAGTTGAAATTTTAGAACGTGAATTTGCGGATCGAGAAAGTCCATTACCTATTCATTTAGGGCAAGTCATTTCGCGTGGGGATCGCATGGAATTTACTATTCAAAAATCCGTGGAACTGGGGGTTAATGTGATTACGCCATTATGGTCTGAACGTTGTGGCGTAAAACTGGATGGTGAACGTTTGGACAAAAAAATTCAACAATGGCAGAAAATTGCTATTGCCGCTTGCGAACAGTGTGGGCGTAATGTGGTTCCTGAAATTCGCCCAATGATGAAATTGCAAGATTGGTGTGCAGAAAATGATGACGCATTAAAGCTTAATTTGCATCCAAGAGCGAAATATTCCATTAAAACCCTGCCTAATATCCCTGCGGCAGGGGTGCGTTTACTTATTGGTTCTGAAGGGGGATTATCACCACAAGAAATCGCCCAAACCGAACAACAGGGTTTTACTGAAATTTTATTAGGTCCACGGGTTTTACGTACTGAAACTGCTGCTCTAACTGCGATTACCGCATTACAGGTTTGTTTTGGTGATTTGTGATTAGTGCAGAAAATAAAGGGGGAATTGTTCATCTTAGACTGCTGACGACCCTATACGAGCTGAGCTGCCCCCCCCAAAAAAAAAAGTTGCACTTGCACAAGACGGTCGTTGAGCCTGTCGAAACGTAAGTCTTGTGCAACGCACTGAAATGGCTTATGGTTCGACAAGCTCACCAACCGCCATTCCAGCCTTGAGTAAATTTATACAATTTTATTAAGCCCAAATCACCACATCCTCTTGTGATTTACGGGCTTTTTGTGCGATTTCTTGGGTGCGATAGCCGAATGTAACGGCAACGGACACGCCCCATTCATTGGCATCAAATAAACCGGCTTCAGCTAATACACGGTTCATTTTGTCATAATTAAACCCTTCAATTGGGCAAGAATCAATGCCAACCATCGCCGCGCCCGTCATCATATTGGCAAGGGCAATATAGGTCTGTTTGCTACACCAATCGAATAATGCACGTTCATTATCTAAGGTTTTCATTTCATTTGTTTGGAAATCTTTATATTTTGCGATGGTTTTTTCAATGGCTTCAGGCTCAGTTACACCACGGCGTTTCATGCCTTCGAGCATAAACTCGCTGTCATAGCGTGCATTTTTTTTTCGCTAAGATGACTACAATATGGCTTGCGTCATCTAAGGCAGTTGCCATTCCCCAGGAGAAGGGTTTAATCGCTTCGCGCAATTTAGGATCTTGTAGCACAATAAATTTCCAAGGTTCAGAACCCACAGAGCTGGGTGATAAGCGTCCTAATTCTAGAATAAAGTGAAAATCCTGTTCGCTGATTTTGCGTGTCGGATCGTAATAACGGCAAGATTTTCGATTTTTGAAAGCGGATAAAACCTGTTCTGTAGTTAAAATTGTCATAGCCTTTCCTTTTTAAATGCTTTAAAAAATAACCGCACTTCCTCTTGCGAATAAGTGCGGTTGAATTTTATTGCGTTTTAATCACTCAATTACATTGATTCTGTGAATGTACGAGTAATTACGTCTTGTTGTTGTTCACGTGTCAATGAGTTGAAACGTACTGCGTAACCAGACACACGAATGGTTAATTGTGGGTATTTGTCTGGGTTTTCAACCGCATCTAATAATGTATCACGGTTTAATACGTTTACGTTCAAGTGTTGACCACCTTCCACAGTTGCTTCGTGGTGGAAGTAACCATCCATTAAGCCGGCAAGGTTGCGGCGTTGTGATTCCGGATCTTTACCTAATGCGTTTGGTACGATTGAGAAAGTATATGAAATACCATCTTTCGCGTATTCAAACGGAAGTTTAGCAACTGATGTTAATGATGCAACCGCACCTTTTTGGTCACGACCGTGCATTGGGTTAGCACCTGGACCAAATGGTGCACCGGCACGGCGACCATCAGGTGTGTTACCTGTTTTCTTACCATAAACCACGTTAGAAGTAATAGTAAGAATTGATTGTGTTGGAGTCGCGTTACGGTAAGTTTTGTGCGTTTGAATTTTTTTCATGAAACGTTCAACTAAGTCAACAGCGATATCATCAACACGTGGGTCGTTGTTACCGAATTGTGGATATTCACCTTCAATTTCAAAGTCTAAAGCTAAGTTTTTCGCTACACCTGTTACTTCGCCTGCTTTATTTTTGATTTCGATGTCGCCACGAATTGGTTTCACTTTCGCGTATTTAATTGCTGATAATGAGTCAGCCGCCACTGAAAGACCTGCGATACCACATGCCATTGTACGGATAACATCACGATCGTGTAACGCCATTAATGCCGCTTCGTATGAATATTTATCGTGCATGAAGTGGATGATATTTAATGCGGTCACATATTGTGTTGCTAACCAATCCATGAAACCGTCCATACGTGTCATCACCGTATCGAAGTCTAATACTTCATCCATCATTGGCTCAGTTTTTGGACCTACTTGCATACCGTTTTTCTCGTCCACACCGCCGTTGATTGCGTATAACAATGTTTTCGCAAGGTTAGCACGTGCACCGAAGAATTGCATTTGTTTACCAACGATCATTGGTGATACACAACATGCGATAGCGTAGTCATCGTTATTAAAGTCCGGACGCATTAAGTCATCGTTTTCATATTGAACAGATGAAGTATCAATAGACACTTTTGCACAATAACGTTTGAATGCTTCCGGTAATTGCTCAGACCAAAGAATGGTTAAGTTTGGTTCTGGCGATGTACCCATGTTGTATAGGGTGTGTAAAATACGGAATGTATTTTTAGTAACTAATGTACGACCGTCTAAGCCCATACCTGCAATAGTTTCAGTCGCCCACATTGGGTCACCAGAGAATAATTGATCGTATTCAGGTGTACGTAAGAAACGAACCATACGTAATTTCATTACTAAGTGGTCCATTAATTCTTGCGCTTCAGTTTCATTGATTACGCCGTTTTGTAAATCACGTTCGATATAAATATCTAAGAATGTTGCTGTACGACCAAATGACATCGCCGCACCATTTTGTGATTTAATCGCTGCAAGGTAAGCGAAGTAAGTCCATTGGATGGCTTCTTGTGCGTTTGTCGCAGGACCTGAAATATCGAAACCGTATGACGCAGCCATTTGTTTCATTTGACCTAAAGCACGATGTTGTTCTGCGATTTCTTCACGTAATTGGATAGTCGCTTGTAAATCTTCGCCCGCTTCTAAACGTGGTTGTAAAGAATCGAATTGTGCTTTTTTGTCTTTCATTAAGAAATCAACACCGTATAACGCAACGCGGCGGTAGTCACCGATAATACGGCCACGACCGTATGCATCCGGTAAACCTGTTAATACGCCTGATTTACGGCAACGTAAGATATCCGGTGTGTAAACATCGAATACACCTTGGTTATGTGTTTTACGGTATTCAGTAAAGATTTTTTCTACTTGTGGATCTAAAGTACGACCATAAACTTGGCAAGAACCTTTAACCATATTGATACCACCAAACGGCATAATGGCACGTTTTAATGGAGCATCAGTTTGAAGACCTACAATTTTTTCTAAATCTTTTTGGATATAACCCGGTGCGTGAGCCGTGATTGTTGACGGTGTATGCTCATCAAAATCTAATGGTGCGTGAGTTTTATTCTCAATTTTGATGCCTTCCATCACTTGCGCCCATAATGTTGTGGTCGCTTCAGTTGGGCCGGCTAAGAATGATTCATCACCTTCATACGGTGTATAGTTTGTTTGAATGAAGTCACGTAAGTTAACTTCAGTTTGCCATGCACCTGGTTTAAAACCGGCCCAGGCTTTTTGTTGAGCTTCTGTTAATTGAGCCATTTAATACTTCCTTCTGTTAGTATTGATATAGTTGAAACCTTGTAAGTGCGGTGATAAAAAACAGCAAAATTTTTACCGCACTTACGCCAAATTACACTTAAATCTTAATGATGGGCGTGTGGTTTGTTGGTGTACCACTGCATTAATGCCACACAAACGCCACCGCCAACAATGTTACCCAAGGTAACAGGAATTAAATTTTTCACTACAAAATGATAGACATCTAAATCAGCATATTGTTCAGGATTTAATCCGATAGATTGCCAAAATTCAGGACTGCTGAAATGTGCTGTAATCATTCCCATTGGAATCATAAACATATTGGCTACGCTATGTTCAAAGCCTGATGACACGAATAAAGCAATCGGTAAAATTTGAATAAACGCTTTATCTGTTAAGGTTTTACCCGCATAAGTCATCCACACCGCCAAGCAAACCATAATGTTACACAACATCCCCAAAGCAAAGGCTTCTGTCCAAGTATGATGAATTTTATGTTGCGCCGTATTTAAAATGGTTAAACCCCACTGTCCATTCGCTGCCATGGTTTGCCCACCAAACCAAATCAACGCCACAATAAATAAACCACCAATAAAGTTGCCAAAATACACCACAACCCAGTTACGTAACATTTGCCAAGTTGAAATACGGTTATTAACACGCGCTACCATAGTCATGGTCGATGAAGTAAAGAGTTCGCAGCCACAAACCACTACCATAATCACGCCCAAAGAGAACACTAAACCGCCCACCAGTTTGGTTAAGCCCCAAGGCGCACCGGCATTGCCTGTTTGAGTCGTTGTATAGAAAACAAAGGCTAACGCGATAAACGCACCTGCGGAAATTGCAGAAAGGAAAGAATAGAATTGATTTTTACTGGCTTTATATGCTCCTGCATCTTCACCAATTTGCGCCATTTGAGTTGGATTTGCTGCCACTGTGGACATCTTTTCTTCAGTTGCCATTTGGGTTTAATACCTTATAAGAGTTAAATGCGCGTATTTTATGGGGAAATACGAAAAACTTCAAACTAAAATATTTTTGAAATTTTATAAATTTTTTTAATTATAGGTGAGAACATACCCAAAGTAAAAAGGATTTCAGAGAAAGACACGGAAACTTGCGCTAGATCAAACTCTACACCACTAAAATTGCCTTTTTATGCATTATCTGTTAAAAAGTGCGGTGAGAATTGACAGTATTTTACGATATTATGTCGCAACTGCACAAAGCTGAAATGGTGGTTGGTGAGCCTGTCGAACCATAAGGCATTTCAGCGATTTTCCGCACAAGACTTACGTTTCGACAAGCTCAACGAACGTCTTGTGTAGCGACTACATAATCCCACTACTTTATAAGGAATTGAACCATGGCAACAGAAACCATTTTCAGCAAAATCATTCGCAAAGAAATCCCGGCCAATATCGTTTATCAAGATGAGTTAGTGACCGCTTTCCGCGATATTGCCCCACAAGCACCAACCCATATTTTAATCATCCCTAACAAACTAATCCCAACGGTGAACGATGTGACAACAGAAGACGAAGCTACATTAGGACGTTTATTCACCGTTGCCGCGAAAATCGCTCAGCAAGAAGGCATTGCCGAAGACGGTTATCGTTTGATTATGAACTGCAACAAACATGGCGGACAAGAAGTGTTCCATATTCATATGCATCTTCTTGGTGGCGAGCATTTAGGCCCAATGCGCGCGAAATAATCCTTTTGTGATCCTTTATGAGTCAATCAATGAAAAAAATATCGGTCATTTTCACCGCACTTTTTTTGGCGGCCTGTTCCACCACGCCAAACTTAGTCAAAACCCACAGCCCTATTTTGAATATTGATGCGGCAATCAACCCGTTTATTGATGCTGCCGCCCAATCTCACGAAGCTTGGGTAAAAAACACCGGTCAGCAACCGCTTCAGCTACATTACGATCTATTTTGGTACAGTGAGAATGGCGTAACCCAACCTGCGAGCCAAACACATGATGCTTTTAGCGGCTCATTGTTATTGCAACCGCAACAAAAGCAAGCGATTGAGCTGACAAAACCCACCCCTGAAAGCGTGAATTATCGTCTTTATTTAAGAAAATAACAGATTATGTCAACCTTACTCATCGACCTAAAAGGTCAAACATTACAACAAGAAGAAGTGGAGTTGCTTGAGCATCCACTTGTGGCAGGGCTTATTTTATTTACGCGTAATTTTTATGATCGCGAGCAAATTCAAGCTTTGATTAAAGATGTGCGTCAACGTGTGAAAAAACCGCTTTTGATTACCGTTGACCAAGAAGGCGGGCGTGTACAACGTTTCCGTGAGGGTTTTACCCAACTTCCCGCCATGCAATCTTTTGCGGCGTTGGAAAAAGATGTGAATGAACAATTACGTCTTGCCCAAGAAACCGGTTGGCAAATGGCGGCGGAAATGACCGCGCTTGATATTGATCTGAGCTTTGCGCCGGTGTTGGATCTTGGGCACGAATGTAAGGCGATTGGCGACCGCAGTTTTGGTGGCGATGTGGAATCTGCCGTTCGCTTAGCCGGCGCTTATATCAATGGGATGAAACAAGCGGGGATGGCAACCACAGGCAAGCATTTCCCGGGGCATGGTCACGTCATTGCGGATAGTCATTTGGAAACGCCCGTTGATGAACGCCCAAGTGCGGTGATTTTTGAGCGAGATATTCAGCCTTTTAAGCAATTGATTGCGCAAAATCAACTGGATGCCGTGATGCCTGCCCATGTGATTTTTAGCCAATGTGACAGTCAACCCGCCAGCGGTTCCCGTTATTGGTTGCAACAGATTTTGCGCCAACAACTGGGCTTTACCGGTGCGATTTTCTCGGATGATTTGGGCATGAAAGGCGCTGGCTTTATGGGGGATTTTGTAGCGCGTAGCGAAAAAGCACTTGCGGCAGGTTGTGATTTGCTGTTACTGTGCAACGAACCTGACGGCGTGGTGCAAGTGTTGGATAACTTAAAACTTAATGAAAATCCACCGCACTTTGCCGCGCGTCAACGCCGTTTGCAGTCTCTGTTTAAGAAAAAAGCCTTCAGTTGGAATGAATTAACCAAAACTGAACGCTGGTTGAAAAATCACAAAACATTGAGCGCATTTCAGCAGCGATGGTTAGAAACCAAAGCGCAGTGAGCGTAGAAATAAATATTTTCTTTTTAACTTTTAACGTAGCACTTTATGATGAAAAAACTGAACATTATTTTTGCCGGCACACCTGATTTTGCCGCGCAACATCTTCAAGCCTTATTAAACTCCCAACACAATGTCATTGCGGTTTATACCCAACCTGATAAACCGGCCGGGCGTGGTAAAAAATTGCAAGCCAGCCCGGTGAAGCAGTTGGCAGAGCAAAATGGTTTACCTGTATATCAACCAAAATCCTTGCGCAAAGAAGAAGCGCAAGCGGAATTAAACGCACTCAACGCCGATGTAATGGTGGTGGTGGCTTATGGCTTAATTTTGCCGAAAGCCGTTTTAGACGCGCCGCGTTTAGGTTGTTTAAATGTGCATGGTTCCATTTTGCCACGCTGGCGTGGCGCGGCGCCAATTCAGCGGGCAATTTGGGCAGGCGACAAGCAAACGGGCGTGACCATTATGCAGATGAACGAAGGTTTAGACACCGGCGATATGTTGCATAAAGTGTATTGTGACATTGACGCCACAGAAACCTCAGCCAGCCTTTATCATAAATTGGCAGAGCTTGCGCCACCTGCGTTGATTGATGTGTTAGATCATTTGGAAACAGACAAATTTTCCCCTGAGCAACAAGACGACAACCAAAGCAATTACGCGGACAAATTGAGCAAAGAAGAAGCCAAATTGGATTGGTCGCTTTCCGCAAGCCAGCTTGAACGCAATATTCGCGCCTTTAATCCTGCGCCGGTGGCGTATTTAACGGTCAACGTAAACGGCACGGAAGAGCGTATTAAAGTGTATCAAGCAGAGGTTTTGCCGCACCAAGATAAGCCAATTGGGACGGTACTTGCCTTTGATAAAAAAGGCTTACAAATTGCCACCGCGGACGGCGTGTTGAACATTAAACAATTACAGCCATCAGGCAAAAAGCCGATGATGATCCAAGATTTCTTAAACGGTCGTGGGGATTGGTTTACTTTGGGTGAGCAACTATGAAAAGCAACCAAAAGCCTGTTAAACGCGTAAAAACATCGCCAAAAAACACCGCACTTTCCGCGAAAAATCAGGCCGTACGAACCACGCAAAATGTGCGTGCCGTAGCCGCGCAAATTATTTTGCAAGTGTTGGATCAAGGCAAATCCTTATCCGCCTTAATCCCTGAAATGCAACAACAGGTAAAACCTCAAGATTTGCCTTTATTGCAAGAAATCTGTTTTGGCGTTTGCCGCGTCTTGGTACGTTTGGAATGGATTATTCGTTTGCTTGTGGATAAACCATTGAAGGGCAAAACACGCATTGTGCATTGCTTACTGCTTGTTGGCTTGTATCAACTGCTCTATATGCGCGTGCCTGAACACGCGGCATTAAACGAAACCGTTAACGCCATTAAGGATTTAAAATCAGAAAATTTCCGTGCATTGACTAATGGTGTGCTGCGCCGTTTTCTACGCGAGCAAGAAAATGTGCTTGCCGTTGTGGATAAACATTGGCAAACCAACCATCCGGACTGGTTTGTTAATAAGCTGAAAAAAGCTTACCCCAATTGGCGTGACATTATTGATGCCAATAATCAAAAACCGCCTATGTGGATTCGCGTAAATCAGCAACATTGCACCACAGAAAACTATCGTCAGTTATTATTGGCGGAAAGTGAAATCAACGCGTTTAGCGCGGAAAATCCCCATGCCTTGCGGTTAGAAAACCCAAGTGCGGTGCAAAATTTGCCTCATTTTGCGGAAGGCTGGGTAACGGTGCAAGATGTTCACGCGCAATGGTCGGGATTGTTGCTTGAACCCCAAAACGGCGAATTGATTTTAGACGCCTGCGCCGCCCCCGGAGGCAAAACCACTCATATTTTAGAACAAGCCCCGGCGGCTAAAGTGGTGGCGTTAGATGTGGAAGAAAGTCGGTTGAAACGCGTGCATGAAAACTTGGCGCGATTAAAGCAAAAAGCCGTGGTGATTTGTGGCGATGCCACGCAACCTGACAGCTGGTTGCCACAGGCGGCAGAGCAAATTGTAGGGCGAAAAAGTGCGGTGCAATTTGATCGCATTTTACTGGACGCCCCTTGTTCCGCTACCGGCGTTATCCGCCGTCATCCTGATATTAAGTGGTTACGCCAAGAAAGCGATATTGAACAACTGGTGGCATTACAACGTCAAATTTTAACCGCACTTTGGACAACCTTAAAACCGAATGGTGTGTTGTTATATGCCACCTGCTCTGTTTTACCCGAAGAAAACAGCCGGCAAATCGCCCAATTCTTGCAAGATCATCCTGACGCGAAATTAGAACCCTTGCCTTTTAGCCAAGATAAAAGCGCGGTGGGTTTTCAGTTTCTTCCGCAAGAAAACGGTGGTGACGGATTTTATTATGCGAAATTGAGAAAATTGGCATAATGTTGTTTTTGATAAATATTGTAGGGCTTCCCTTTGCCCTATAATGCGATATATCCCGATATTATGTCGCCATTGCACAAGATGTTCGTTGAGCTTGTCGAAACGTGAGTCTTGTGCAGTCACTGAAATGGCTTATGGTTCGACAGGCTCACCAACCGCCATTTCAGTTTTCTACAATGACTACATGATCTCGCTCTTTTCTATTTAACATAATTTTTTCATTTTTCCCTTGAAATCTAATTTTTTTCCCTTATTTACTATTCCGTGAACGAAAAATGTTCAACGGATTTAAGGAGAAACAGAATATGAATATTGAAAAATTTACCACCAAATTTCAACAAGCCTTAGCAGAAGCGCAGTCTTTGGCATTAGGAAAAGATAACCAATTTATTGAACCGGCTCACGTTTTGACCGCACTTTTAAACCAACAAGACGGTTCTGTTGCGCCGATTTTAACGGCAAGCGGTATGAATGTGGCGTTATTGCGTAATGAATTAAATACGGAATTAAGCAAGTTACCGCAAGTGTCGGGCAATGGTGGCGATGTGCAGATTTCGCGCCAGTTGCTTAACCTTTTAAATTTGTGCGACAAAATCGCGCAACGTCAACATGACAAATTTATTTCGAGCGAATTATTTTTATTAGCTGCTTTGGAAGAAAAAGGCGCGTTAGCACAAATTTTAACGAAGTGCGGTGCGAATAAAGCGCGTTTAGAACAAGCGATTCAACAGGTGCGTGGAGGACAAACCGTGGACGATCAAAATGCAGAAGAAAGCCGTCAGGCGTTAGAAAAATATACCATTGATTTAACGGCGCGTGCGGAAAGCGGCAAATTAGATCCTGTGATTGGGCGTGATGAAGAAATTCGCCGTGCCATTCAAGTGTTACAACGCCGTACCAAAAATAACCCGGTGTTAATTGGTGAACCCGGGGTAGGTAAAACGGCTATTGTGGAAGGCTTAGCCCAACGTATTGTGAACGGCGAAGTGCCTGAAGGGTTAAAAGGCAAACGCGTTTTATCCCTTGATATGGGCGCGTTAATCGCAGGGGCGAAATACCGCGGTGAATTTGAAGAGCGTTTAAAAGCGGTGTTGAAAGAATTGGCGCAAGAAGAAGGCAAAGTGATTTTATTTATCGATGAAATTCATACCATGGTAGGCGCAGGCAAAACCGATGGCGCGATGGATGCCGGTAATCTTCTCAAACCAAGCCTTGCGCGCGGTGAATTGCATTGCGTAGGCGCAACAACCTTAGACGAATATCGTCAATATATTGAGAAAGACGCCGCGTTGGAACGCCGTTTCCAAAAAGTGTTTGTGGGCGAACCAAGCGTGGAAGACACCATTGCGATTTTGCGCGGTTTGCAAGAACGTTATGAGTTGCATCACCATGTGGAAATTACCGACCCGGCTATTGTGGCGGCGGCAACCCTTTCTCATCGTTATATCAGCGACCGTCAGTTACCGGACAAAGCCATTGATTTAATTGATGAAGCCGCGTCAAGTATTCGTATGGAAATCGACAGCAAACCATTGCCGTTAGATCGTTTGGAACGCCGTATTATTCAGTTGAAACTGGAACAACAAGCGTTGAAAAAAGAAGAAGACGAAGCGAGCCATAAACGTTTAGACATTCTTGAAGCAGAGCTAGCGGAAAAAGAACGGGAATATGCGGAGCTTGAAGAAGTGTGGAAAAGCGAAAAAGCCGCCCTTTCAGGTTCGCAACATATTAAAGAAGAATTGGAAAAAGCGCGGACACAAATGGAACAAGCGCGCCGTGCGGGCGATTTAAGCAAAATGTCCGAATTGCAATATGGCACCATTCCAGCCCTTGAAAAACAATTGGCAGAAGCGGATCACGCGGAAGGCAAAGAGATGAAACTCTTGCGTTATCGTGTGACAGATGAAGAAATTGCGGAAGTGCTTTCTCGTGCTACCGGTATTCCTGTCTCTCGTATGATGGAAGGGGAAAAAGAGAAATTGTTGCGTATGGAACAAGAGTTGCATAAACGCGTTGTAGGGCAAACGGAAGCAGTAGAAGCGGTAGCGAACGCCATTCGCCGTAGTCGAGCTGGGTTGTCTGATCCTAATCGCCCGATTGGCTCGTTCTTGTTCTTAGGCCCGACCGGCGTGGGCAAAACCGAGCTTTGCAAAACCTTGGCGAACTTTATGTTTGACGATGAAAGCGCCATGGTGCGCATTGATATGTCTGAATTTATGGAAAAACACAGCGTCTCTCGTTTAGTGGGCGCGCCTCCGGGTTATGTGGGCTATGAAGAAGGTGGTTACTTAACGGAAGCAGTGCGCCGCCGTCCATATAGCGTGATTTTGTTGGATGAAGTGGAAAAAGCGCATCATGATGTGTTTAATATCCTGCTTCAAGTATTAGACGATGGTCGCTTGACGGATGGACAAGGCAGAACCGTGGATTTCCGTAATACGGTGGTGATTATGACCTCGAACTTAGGGTCTGATTTAATTCAAGGCAATCAAGAATTGGATTATGCCGGAATGAAAGAAGTGGTGATGTCGGTGGTCAGCCAACATTTCCGCCCTGAGTTTATCAACCGTATTGATGAAACCGTGGTGTTCCATCCGCTTGCAAAAGAAAACATTAAAGCCATTGCGCAAATTCAGTTAGAACGTTTAACCAAACGTCTTGCTGAACATGGTTATCAAGTAAGCTTTACGGAAGCCGCTTTGGACTTCATCAGCGAAGTGGGTTACGACCCGATTTATGGTGCGCGTCCATTGAAACGGGCTATCCAGCAAGAAATCGAAAATCCGCTTTCACGGGAGATTTTGTCGGGCAAATTATTACCCGGAAAACCGGTGACCGTTGATTTTGAAAATGATCAAATTGTCGCGAAACAATAGATTTATCGCGTAAAATTCTGTTAAAATCCTGACCGCACTTATGATCCCATAAGTGCGGTTATTTTTATTCGTGGTTCGCAATCCATCCCACGCAAAAAAACTAGGAAGATTATGAAAATACTAAATCCCAACAACAACCGAAAAGTGGTTGTTATTCATTCAGGTGGACAAGATTCCACAACCTGTTTATTGCTCGCCATTCAAGAATATGGCGTTGAAAATGTTCACGCGATGACCTTTCAATACGGTCAACGTCATCATATTGAATTAGAAAAAGCCAAATGGATTTGCCAAGATTTAGGGGTAAAACACCATATTTTGGATATGTCTGCTATGCAGGTGTTTGCGCCTAATGCGATGATGAACGAAACGGAAATCAAAACAGGGGACAATGGCGTGCCTAATACCTTAGTGGACGGACGCAATGCCTTGTTTTTACTTTATGCTGCCATCTATGCCAAAAGCCAAGGGATGACGGATATTATGACCGGCGTGTGCGAAACGGATTTCAGCGGTTATCCTGATTGCCGTGATGTGTTTATTAAATCCATGAACGTCACCTTAAATCTTGCCATGGATTATAACTTCAATATTCGCACGCCATTGATGTATTTAACCAAAGCGCAAACCTGGCAATTAGCAGATAAATTAGGCGCGTTAGATTATGTTCGTGAACATACGCATACTTGCTATATGGGCGTAGAAGGCGGCTGTGGCGAATGTCCAAGTTGTATTTTGCGCGAAAAAGGGTTGGCAGAATATTTAGAACAAAAAAGTGCGGTGAAAAATGTTTAAGGTTTCAAAAGAATTTAGCTTTGATATGGCGCATATTTTGGATGGTCACGATGGGAAATGCCAAAACTTGCACGGACATACTTACAAACTTCAAGTAGAAGTGAGTGGTGATTTAGTGGCAGATGGCGCAAAAAAAGGGATGGTAGTGGATTTTACGGATGTCAAACGCATCGTCAAAGCCGCCATTCTAGATCCCATGGATCACGCGTTTATCTACGACACCACCAGCGAACGCGAATGTAAAATCGCGGCATTGTTGAATGAACTCAACTCAAAAACCTTTGGTATTCCCGTACGTACTACAGCGGAAGAAATGGCGCGTTTTATGTTTAACCGCTTAAAAGATCAATTACCGATTTCGGCGATTCGTTTGTGGGAAACGCCAACATCATTTTGTGAGTACCGCGAATGAGTTCGTTAATTCAAGAACCGAGCTTCCCCATTGTAGAAATTTTTGAAAGCCTACAAGGGGAAGGCGCCAACACAGGCATGCCAAGCATTTTTGTGCGTTTCGGCAAATGCAATTTGGCTTGCCCTTGGTGCGACACCCCTTACAACGAATTTCAGTCTTGGACCCTAAGCCAAATTCTGGCAAAAGTGCGGTCATTTTCCGCCAAGAATGTGATCATCACCGGCGGTGAACCCACCCTTCATCCCAAAATCGTATTGTTGTTGGAAATTCTCAAACAAGACGGCTATTTTCTTGCCATTGAAACCAATGGACTGAAAGACGTTCCGCCACAAATTGATTATATCGCCACCAGCCCCAAAGCCATGTACGCCAACAAATACCAACGCCGTTGTATCTCAAAAGCCAACGAAGTGCGTATCGTGATGGATGCCCAAGCCAAAGAATTTTGTGAATTTATTGAACAAAAAATCCAAGCGGATTATTATTTCCTCAGTCCTTGCGAAATTGACGGCAAAATGAATTTACACGAAACCATCGCTTTGCTTGGACAACTTAATAGTCGTATCCATAAGCCTAAGTGGTTACTTAGCATTCAAACCCATAAGTTGATTGGTATTGAATAGACTATTCAACAGGCTTGCCAAGGGTTAGTTCAGCTTGTATTCGGGCTAACTAATATCTCTCGTTTATAACAAGGACATGTCATTATGAACAATCCACTCACAATGAAAGAGCTGACATTCCGCGGAATGTTTCTCGGTGCGTTGATTACGGTAGTTTTTACCGCATCAAACGTTTACTTAGGGCTGAAAGTGGGGTTAACCTTCGCTTCATCCATTCCTGCCGCTGTGATTTCGATGGCAGTACTGAAATTCTTCAGTGGCTCCAATATTCTTGAAAATAATATGGTGCAAACCCAAGCATCATCCGCCGGTACGCAATCTTCTGTGATTTTCGTGTTACCTGCCATGTTAATGATGGGCTATTGGCAAGGTTTCCCATTCTGGCAAACGTTGCTCGTTTGTATGGCGGGCGGTATTTTAGGGGTCATTTTCACCGTGCCATTACGTCACGTGATGGTCGTCAAAAGCGATTTACCTTACCCTGAAGGGGTCGCTGCCGCTGAAATTCTCAAAGCCGGACATGACGACAGTCAAAACGGCGAGAGCGGCATTAAAGAAATTGCGGCAGGCGGTGTGCTAGCGGCTATTGTCAGCTTTTTAACCAACGGTTTACGCGTTATCGCTGACGGTGCAAGCCTTTGGTTCAAAGGCGGCAACGCCATTTTCCAAGTGCCGATGGGCTTTTCCTTTGCCTTATTGGGTGCCGGCTACTTAATTGGTTTAGTGGGCGGTATCGCCATTTTAATTGGCATTACCTTAGCTTGGGGCGTTGCCGTACCTTACTTTACCGCCGCCTCCCCAATGCCTGCTGACGCAGATATGATTGGTTACGCCATGAGTATTTGGAAAACCAAAGTGCGTTTTATTGGCGTAGGAACTATCGGTATCGCCGCAATTTGGACACTCATCACCTTATTAAAGCCGATGTTCGAAGGAATGTCACAATCCTTGCGTCAACTTAACGAGAAAAACACCGAAAAATCTCACCGCACTTCTCAAGATTTATCGCCAAAAGCCTTAGGTTTAATTCTATTAGGCAGTATCGTGCTCATCGTCTTAGCCTTATACGAATTCCTTCAACCTATCACGCTCGCACCGGAAGCGGCTATGCTATTAATTGCTGTTTGTACCTTACTTGCTGTCGTTATCGGTTTCTTAGTCGCCGCCGCTTGCGGTTATATGGCAGGTCTGGTGGGATCATCTTCTAGCCCAATTTCAGGCATCGGCATTATTTCAGTCGTGGTCACATCATTGGTCTTAATGGGTATTGGTCACAGTTTTGGTTTAATGGAAACCGCCGAAGGACAAAAATTCTTAACCGCGTTAACTATTTTTACCTGTTCGATTGTGATTACCACCGCTGCCATTTCCAATGACAACTTACAAGATTTAAAAACCGGTCAATTAGTGGAAGCCACCCCTTGGCGTCAACAAGTGGCGTTAATTATTGGTTGTATCGTGGGTGCCTTTGTCATTTCGCCGGTGCTTGAACTATTATTTAACGCCTACGGCTTTACAGGTGCTATGCCACGTGAAGGCATGGATGCGTCACAAGCACTCTCTGCGCCACAAGCGACCTTAATGATGACCATTTCTAACGGTATTTTCTCAAGCAATTTAGAATGGTCTTACATTTTCACCGGAATTGCCCTAGGCGCGATATTGATTGTCATTGATCTTATTTTGAAAAAATCCAGCAACGGCAAATACGCCTTACCGGTTTTAGCTGTAGGTATGGGGATTTATCTTCCACCGGTCGTCAACGCACCATTATTTGTCGGCGCATTATTAGCTTGGTTCATCAACCGCCATATCGAAAATTACGCCCGTCAATCAGGCAAAGACGCTGAAGCCATGAAGAAAAAAGCCGACCGCTACGGCACACTTTTCGCCGCAGGTTTAATTGTGGGCGAAAGCCTAATCGGCGTATTACTCGCCTTTATTATCGCCGGCTCTGTCACATCAGGCGGCTCAGACGCCCCACTCGCTCTCGAACTCGACAACTGGGGCGACAAAGCCGAAATCCTAGGCTTAATTGTGTTTGTGGTAGGTATGCTGATTTACACCAAACGCGTGTTGAAGGCAAAGGGGTGATTTAATATCCCAGCATGGCAAAGCCATACTGGGTTACGCATAAATCAGCCCCTTTGGGGCTGAGAATGAGTTGTAGGATGGGCTTTAGCCCATCATTAGAGCAATGACACCCCCTATACGAGCCGTATAGGGTTACATAATCTGAGCCGCTCTGCTGCTCTTCCTTTCAGCCCCAGCGGGGCTGGGTTTAACGAACCTAGCACGGCTCGTGCTAGGTTATTTTCAGAGATGAGCGTTTGTCATCAATCATAACCCCTGCAACTTACCCCACCAACGCCACAACTTCTCTCACCAAGCGTCCAATTTCCTCCCAGTTCTTCGCCTTAATCAAAGCTTTATCCACAAACCAAGAGCCACCGCAAGCTACGACATTGGGAATGGCTAAATAGTCTTTGATATTCGCAGGGGAAATGCCGCCTGTTGGCATAATTTGTAAGTTGCTGTAAGGACCCAGTAAAGCTTTAATCATTTTCACGCCGCCACTGGCTTCCGCAGGGAAAAATTTCACGGCATGAATCCCGAGTTCCAATGCAGCCTCTATCGCCATGGGGTTGTTTACCCCCGGGGTAATAGGCAGCTCAAGTTCTTGGCATAGTTTCACAATATTTGGGTTAAATCCCGGGGTGACAATACAATCCGCGCCCGCATTTTTAGCTGCGACCACTTGCGCCGGGGTTAATACAGTCCCTGCCGCAATCAACACATCAGGAAAATGTTGGCGGGCTAAACAGATAGCTTCTTCCCCTGCCGCCGAGCGAAAAGTAATTTCCGCCACAGGCAAACCGTTGTCGGATAAGGTTTTCACAAGGGGTAAAATATCTTGAGCATCATCTACCGCAATAACGGGGACGACTTTCAGTTGACGAAGTTTTTCGATAATTTGTTCTGTGCTATAAGCCATAATTTATCCTTTCGTTTTCATCTTTTATTAAATAACGCACGTAAATGCGCGGTGGCGGATTTTTCGATAATCGCGCCTTTGTGTTGAATCACAATACCCGCCAATTGATTGCCTTGTTGACAGCAAATCTCCAGCGGTTTGTTTTGCAAGTAGCCCGCTAAAAAACCGGCGTTAAAGGAATCCCCTGCGGAAGTGGTATCGACTACATGGGTTACAGGGACCGTTGGGACAAAATGTTGTGTTCCCTTTTCACAAATCGTGGCCCCAAGGCTACCTTGTTTCACAATCATCTTCGGAATATGGAATGCCGATAAACGCGCTATCGTTGCTTGCTCATCCACATCGCCCCAAAGCAGGCTTTCATCATCAAAGGTGACTAAAGCAACATCCACCAACGGCAACAAGGCTTGATAACATTGCTGAGCCGTTTCAATGCTCTCCCAAAGTTTTGGACGGAAATTACTGTCAAAGGCAATTTCTCCCCCTGATTTTTTCCACTCACGTAATTGCTCAAGCAACAAAGTGCGGTCAGTTTCAGGCAAGATTGCCAGACTAATACCACTTAAATAAATCATATCGACATTTTTCAATGCCGACAGAACCTTAGGGTAATCAGCATGTTGCAACAAATAACGCGCCGCCGATTGATTACGCCAATAAAGAAATGTCCGCTCACCTTGTTTATCAAGTTGAATGAGATACAACCCTGCTGAACGCTCCGCATCACGCAAAACCCAATCTGTATTAATCCCATCCGCTTGCCAATGCGCAATCATCCCTTCACTCAGCTTATCCATCCCTAACGCAGAGACATAACTGACTTCAATATCATCAGGCGAACTCACCCGAGCCACATAGGTTGCCGTATTGAGCGTATCGCCACCATAGGTTTGACGCATATTCCCAAATGGCTCACCATTGAGCTCGATCATACATTCACCGATTAGGGCGAGTTTTTTCATCATCCCACCTTACTTAAAATAGCCTTTTGCATTGTTATAGCAGATATTTTTAATCATATTGCCGAGTAGGTTTAGATCATTTGGTGCTTCACCATTTACCACCCATTTCCCAACCATCTCACACAAAATTCGGCGGAAATATTCATGGCGTGTATAAGACAAGAAGCTACGAGAATCCGTCAGCATCCCTACAAATTGGCTTAGTAAACCAAGTTGAGAGAGTTGCTGTAATTGGCGTTCCATACCGTCTTTTTGATCATTGAACCACCAACCTGAACCAAATTGAATTTTGCCTGCGACACCACCTGTCTGGAAATTGCCGATCATTGTGGCGATCATTTCGTTATCACGTGGGTTTAGACAATATAAAATCGTTTTGGGAAGTTCATCGTTTTGATCCATAGCATCTAACAAACGAGAGAGCGGTTCTGCAAAAGTGCGGTCAGCAATCGAATCAAATCCTGAATCAGCGCCTAACAATTTAAACATTCGTGTATTATTGTTACGCAATGCGCCAATATGCATTTGCATTACCCAGTTACGTTTAACATATTCTTGCGCAAACCATACGAAAAGTGCGGTGGAATATTGTGCAATTTGTAACTCAGTTAATGGTTGATTATTGCGGCGTAATTGTAAAATTTGATCCAATTCTTTCTCATCAGGAATTTTGGCAAAACGTACAATTTCCATACCATGATCAGCGGATTTGCAACCGTGGGCATCAAAATGTTCTAAACGTTTGAAAAGGGCTTTTTTCAACGAGTCAAAACTATTAATTTCCGTATCAGCAACCTGCTCAAGTTGTTGGATATAATCATTAAATTGGTCTAATTCAATTTTGACGACTTTATCCGGACGCCAACTTGGCGCTACTTCAATATCAAAACTCTCATCAGCCGCAATAATTTTGTGATATTCCAAGCTATCAATAGGATCATCCGTTGTACCTGAAAATTTCACATTCATTTGCTGCATAATACCGCGAGCTGAAAATTCTGGTTGTTGCAACATTTCGTTACATTCATACCAAATTTTATCCGCACTTTGCGCATTGAATAGCTGATTGGTAATACCAAATGGACGGCGTAATTCTAGGTGCGTCCAATGATAAATTGGGTTACCAATACAAAGCGGAACAGTTTTAGCCCAAGCCTGATATTTTTCATAGTTTGTTGCATTACCAGTAATTAATCGTTCATCTATCCCGGCAGAACGCATTGCACGCCATTTGTAATGATCGCCCGCCAACCAAATTTCAGCTAAATCACTAAATTGATGATTCTCCGCAATATCTTTCGGCGGAAGATGGCAGTGGTAATCAAAAATAGGCTGATCTTTGGCATAATCATGATAGAGTGTGCGTGCAATATCATTTGATAGCAAAAAATCTTCGCACATGAATTGTTTCATTTATTGCTCCTTACACACCACTATAAGCAGAGAACCCACCATCAATCGGAAGCACGACGCCATTAATAAAACTTGCATATTCTTCATCCATTAGGAATAGAATACCCCCCAATAATTCGCTGGCTTCGCCAAAGCGTCCCATTGGGGTATTGGTTAAGATTTTGTGCGCACGCGGCGTAGGGTTGCCTTCAGCATCAAATAATAACGCACGGTTTTGGTTACTGACCAAGAAACCCGGTGCGATAGCATTACAACGAATACCAACATGAGAAAAATGTACGGCAAGCCATTGAGTAAAGTTGCTTATTGCTGCTTTTGCACCTGAATAAGCAGGGATTTTGGTTAATGGGGTGTACGCGTTCATACTTGAAATATTAATGATGTTCGCCCCTTTTTTGCCCACCATATCTTTGGCAAAAACTTGTGTTGGCAATAAAGTTCCTAGGTAATTTAAGTTGAACACAAATTCAATCCCTGATTTTTCTAAATCAAAGAAGGACTTGGTTGCGGGGGGTAAATCAAATTCATGAAATTCATTGTCTGTGGTTGCTTTCGGGTTATTACCCCCTGCACCGTTAATTAAAATATCGCAAGTGCCAAAATCTGCAGCAATGGCTTCTCGTGTTTCTTTGATACTTTCTAGTTCCAGCACATTAGTTTTATATGCTTTTGCAATATAACCTTCAGTCGTAATTTCATCGGCAAATTTTTGTGCGGCTTCAAGGTTAATATCCAGTAGCGCCACTTTCGCGCCTGTTTTAGCAATTTCTTTTGCAAAGTAGGCGCAAAGTACACCGCCCGCTCCGGTTATCACAACGACTTTGTCTTTGAAATTGTGTTTTTTTGTTAATGTCATTTTTATTTCTCCAACAATATGAGAAGTAAAGGACATTGCACATTATGTCCTTTACATAGATTAATTATCGTGCAGCATCGATTTTTTTCACAAGATCGCCAATGACTGGATCTGCTAATGCTTTATCATGCATTGGTTTTACGGCATCAACGAATGGTTGTTTGTCAACTTTTACGAATTCAACGCCCATCGTTTCTTTAGCCTTTTTCACTTCTTCTTCCGTTGCTTTAGCCCAAAGATCTTTATGTGTCATCATTGAATGATCTGCAGCCGCTTTTACAATTTTTTGTTGTTCAGGTGTTAGTTTCGCCCAAGATTTTTCGCTGATAAGTAATACATCAGGAATAATGGTATGTTCATCTTCGCTATAGAATTTAGCGACTTCACCATGACGCATTAATGTCAATGCGGTTGGATTGTTCTCCGCTGCATCTACAACACCTTGCTGAAGTGCGGTGTAAAGTTCACCAAATGCTAACGGTGTTGCTGAAGCTCCCATTAATTTCATCATTTCTAATGCACTTGGACTTGGTTGAACACGAACTTTCAAGCCTTTTAAGTCTGCCGGTGTTTTAATTGGTTTTTGAGCGTAAAAACTACGAGAGCCAGCATCGTAATAAGTTAACCCAATGAATCCTTTACCTTCTGTTGACGCTAAAATCTTGCCACCAATTTCAGGATCTCGTAGTACTTTGTAGTAATGTTCACTATCTTTAAATAAGTACGGCACATTGAAAGCTCCGTAAAGCGGTTGAAATGCTTCTAGCTCGCTTGCATTTGATTTTGCCATATCTAAAGAACCAGACTGAATTAACTCCATTGATTCTCGTTGGTTTCCTAATTGGCTATTTGGATAAATACGAATAACAACTTCACCATTCGTTTCTTTTTTCACTTCATCTGCCATATTTTGCATTGAAATATGAACAGGGTGAGTTTTGTCATTGTTATGACTGAGTTTTAACGTTGTTTTTGCTGCAACAGAAAAAGACATTGATGCAGCTAAGATGCCACTAATTGCTAGTGTAATTGCTTTTTTCTTGGTAAGCATAAATACGTTCTCCATAGTAGTGAAATTTAATTGAATAATTGATGAACAATTTCATCAGTCGTCAAGATATTAGACCAAAATAAAAAGTGGTTCTATTTCTTTTGTTTAAATTTGTGATAAAGATCACAAAATAAACAAAAACTTTTGAAATTGATAGTTTTTTGTATAAAAAAGCGTATATTTGGTTTACCAATTAAGAATATTCTGATATTGACGATTAATAAAGTAAGTTCATTAAAGGAGATAATAATGAATAAACTCATAACATTATTAGAGCGAGTACTAGCAGCTTTCTGTGTTGTTCTTTGTGTCGGTCTCGTCATTTCTGTAGTATGGCAAGTTTTTTCTCGCTACGTTCTTAACGCACCAAGCGCATTTACAGATGAAACTGCACGTTTTCTATTTATCTGGGTCGGACTTGTTGGTGCAGCCTATGGTTTAGGTAAAAAGAAACACCTAGCAATTGATCTACTTCTAATGAAGTTGGAAACCGCTCCTAAAAAACAAGCATTACTTCAGCTAGTTATTAATATTATTAGCATTTTCTTTATTGTAGTAATAATGTGCTATGGTGGAACAAGATTGGTTTTGGACACTATTGCCGCAGGTCAAATATCGCCTGTATTAGGTATTCAAATGGGATTGGTCTATTTAGCTCTTCCTGTGAGCGGTTTCTTTATGCTGATTTTCTTAGCCAGAGACGTCATCACTGACATTCGTCAACTTTCAACTCAAAATTAAGGAGCTTCTCTATGGAATGGACAACAATTATTACATTAGCAGGTAGCTTTTTTCTTTTACTTGCAATTGGTGTACCAATTTCTTTTGCGATTGGAGTATCTTCTTTGTTAACTATTATGTTAGCAATTCCATTTGATGCTGCAATTGCTGTCATCTCACAAAAAATGGCATCGGGTTTAGACAGTTTTTCATTACTGGCAATTCCATTCTTTATTTTAGCTGGCAATATCATGAATCGTGGCGGTATTGCATTACGATTAATTGAATTTGCAAAAGTATTAGGCGGTCGCTTACCGGGTTCACTTGCACACGTTAACGTACTAGCAAATATGATGTTTGGCTCAATTTCAGGTTCTGCCGTGGCAGCTGCAGCCGCTGTAGGTGGCACAATGGCACCACTTCAAAAGAAAGAAGGTTATGATCCCGCATTTTCTGCCGCAGTTAATATTACATCATCCCCTACAGGCTTATTAATTCCACCAAGTAACACATTTATCGTTTATTCATTAATTTCAGGTGGTACATCAATTGGTGCATTATTCCTTGCTGGTTATATCCCTGGAATTTTAATGGGCTTAGGAATTATGCTGATCGCTTATTTTATTGCGAAGAAAAACAAATACCCTGTTTCACCAAAACCAACGCTTAAAGAAGTCACAACGAAAACGCTTGACGCATTACCTAGCTTGGGTTTAGTAGTCGTGATTATAGGCGGTATTATTGGCGGTATTTTTACAGCAACAGAAGCTTCTGCTATTGCCGTGGTATATACACTCATCCTTTCCGTATGTATTTATCGTGAAATCAGCCTTAAAGAATTACCTTCTGTCATTTTAGATGCAATGATAACAACTTCTATCGTTTTGTTACTAATTGGTGCATCAATGGGGATGTCTTGGGCAATGGCAAATGCTGATATTCCTTATACTATCAGCGATGCGTTGCTTGGTGTGTCTGATAACCCAATTGTTATCCTACTGATTATTAATGTCATTTTATTAATTGTAGGTACATTTATGGATATGACACCTGCATTGTTAATATTCACCCCCATTTTATTACCTATCGTGACTGAATTGGGGATGGATCCTGTGCATTTCGGTATTTTAATGGCATTTAACCTATCAATTGGTATTTGCACGCCACCTGTTGGTTCAACATTATTTGTCGGTTGCTCAGTAGCAGGAGTCAAAATTGATAAGGTAATCAAACCATTATTACCATTCTATGCCGTATTGATTGTGACATTATTTATTGTGACATTTGTGCCAGAGTTAAGTTTGTGGTTACCAAAAACACTACTTGGTTACTAATTAGAGGACTGGATTAAATGAAAACCTTAAAACAAGCAAGATTTTTAAAACAAGAAGGCAATCGCGTAGATATTCAGTGCGAACGTGATTATGTGATGCATATTTATGTCTTAGAACAAGATATTATTCGAGTTGCCTTTACTCAAAAAAATACCTTTAAATTAGACCGCACTTGGGCAATTACACCCAATCAAGATGATGTTCCTTTTGAAGGTCGTCCGCGTATTTCAACAGAAGGATTTTCATTACCTGCTTATCAACTTAAATTAGATAACGAAAGTATTGAAATAGCAACAGAACAACTGAAAGTACGCGTTCATCAACCTCTCGCGCTTGAATGGGAATATAATAAAAATGGTCAATGGTTACCACTAATTCAAGAACGTAAAACCGGGGCTTATCAGTTCGGAATAAGTAACAATAAAATTGCTCATTTTATTACTCGCACTCTTGATGAAAACTGTTATGGTTTAGGGGAAAAAGCAGGAGATCTAAATCGAAAAGGTCGCCGTTTTGAAATGCGTAATTTGGATGCAATGGGATATAATGCTGAAAAGACAGATCCACTTTATAAGCATATTCCATTCTATATTACTCGAAAAAATGATGTGAGTTATGGCATTTATTACGATAATTTAGCTCAATGTTGGTTTGATTTGGGCAATGAACTAGATAATTATCATATTGCTTATAAGAGCTACCGCGCAGAAGATGGTGATATGGACTACTATGTTATTCTAGGACCAAGTACATTAGAAGTTACCAAAAAATACACCGCACTTACAGGTGGTACAATCTTTGGTCCACGTTGGGGATTAGGATACAGTGGCTCTACAATGAGTTATACGGATGCGGATGATGCTCAAGAACAGCTCAAAAAATTTGTGGATTTATGTCAGCAACATGATATTCCATGTGATTCATTCCAATTATCTTCGGGTTATACTTCAATTAAAAATAAACGTTATGTATTCAATTGGAATTACGACAAAATTCCTGAACCCTTGAAAATGACGGAGTATTTTCACAAGGCTGGTATGAATCTTGCTGCAAATATTAAACCATGTATGTTGCAAGATCATCCACGCTATAAAGAAGTTCAGGACTTAGGTTTATTTATCAAAGATAGTGAAACTGGTTTACCAGAGCGTTCGGTATTTTGGGATGATGAAGGCTCTCATTTAGATTTTACCAACCCAGCAACGGTAAAATGGTGGAAAGATAATGTTAAAGAGCAATTATTGGAACGTGGTATTTGTTCTACATGGAATGATAACAATGAATATGAAATTTGGGATGAACAAGCCAAATGCGTAGGCTTTGGGAAAGCTATTCCAATAAATTTAATTCGAGCATTACATCCACTCTTAATGATGCGTTCATCTTACGAAGCACAAAAAGAATTTGCGCCTAATGAACGTCCGTATCTCATTTCTCGTTCAGGTTGTGCGGGAATGAATCGTTATGTACAAACTTGGTCTGGTGATAATCGTACTAACTGGAATACTTTACGCTATAACATTCGTATGGGCTTGGGTATGAGTTTATCAGGTTTGTACAATGTAGGGCATGATGTAGGTGGTTTCTCAGGCGATAAACCTGAACCTGAATTATTTGTACGTTGGGTTCAAAATGGTATTTTTCATCCACGTTTTACTATCCATTCTTGGAATGACGATAAAACCGTTAACGAACCTTGGATGTATCCTGAAGTGACGAATATCATTCGTGATACGATCAAACTTCGTTATAAATTGATGCCTTATATTTACAATATTTTTTGGCAATCACATAAAGATCTTGAGCCAATGTTACGCCCTACATTTTTAGATCATGAGAATGACCTAAATACTTATGTCGAAACAGATGATTATTTATTTGGTCAAGATTTGCTTGTTGCTTCCGTTGTTGAAAAAGGTCAGCGAGAACGTCAAGTTTATCTGCCACAAAATAACTTAGGATGGTATGATTTTTATGCTCAAACGTTCTATGCTGGAGGTCAAACAATTAATGTCGGCGCACCGTTAGAACGTATTCCACTATTTGTTAAGGCTGGATCAGTCATTCCTATGTCTGAACGCATGGCGTATACAAAACCTGAAGCAGATACAACAAGAGAATTTGCTATTTATCCACTAATACAAGATGGTGAAGTAAAAGTATCCATTTTCGATGATGATGGATTAACCTACCAATATCAACAGGGAGAGTATTTACAATTAGATATTACATTACGTAGTACTCAAGATTCAGTTTATATGGATATTCAAAAACAGGGTAACTGGATACCTGCTTACAAAGCAATTAAATTTACCTTACCTGCCAATGAAACAAGAAAATTTGTGGTGAATGGTAAAATATTTAAGTGCGGAGATTTATTCAACTTAACGGATATATAAAAAGAGAGTCCAATATGGTCAATTCAGGCGATTTACGTTCATATAAAAAAATTGGTTCAATTTTAAAAGAAGAACTCAGTAAAGGAACTTACTCGATTGGTGATCGACTGCCACCTGAACGAGATCTTGCTGAAAAAATGAATGTAAGCCGTACTGTCGTACGTGAAGCTATTATTATGCTTGAGTTGGAAAATCTTGTTGAAGTCCGTAAGGGATCGGGTGTTTATGTTATTAATTTACCTGGCAACAATACTCAAGTAAATGATAAATTGGTTTATGAAGATGTAGGCCCCTTTGAATTATTACAAGCTCGTCAGCTTTTTGAAAGCAGCATTGCAGAATTCGCAGCAATTCAAGCAACACGTAATGATATTTTATATTTAAAAGAAATATTAAACCGTGAAAAAGCTGCTCTTGAACAAGGTGATAAAGATTATCACGAAGATGAAGAATTTCATCAAGCAATTGCCGAAATCACTCAAAATGAGGTATTGGTTCAAATGCAACGTGATTTATGGAAATATCGTAATAACCCCATGTGGAAAGGTCTACATTCGCATATTGGTAATCAAGAATATCGGCATAATTGGTTGAAAGATCACGAACAAATTTTAATGAGTATTCAACGAAAAGATCCAGCATTAGCTAAAAAAGCAATGTGGCAACATTTGGAAAATGTAAAACAAAAGTTATTTGAATTATCAGATATTGAAGATCCTAATTTTGATGGCTTTTTATTTAACGTTAATCCGGTTGCTGTTGGGTTATAACACAATATATTTAATAAGGAGATATTACTATGGAACAAACATGGCGTTGGTATGGACCGAATGATCCTGTCTCGTTAGCGGATATTCGTCAGGCGGGGGCGACAGGTATTGTTAATGCGCTTCATCATATTCCGAATGGGCAAATTTGGAGTATTGAAGAAATTAATAAACGTAAAGCGATTATTGAAGCAGCGGGTTTGACTTGGTCTGTGGTTGAGAGTGTGCCTGTTCATGAAGAAATTAAGACTCAAACGGGGAACTATAAAACTTGGATCGAGAACTATAAACAAACCTTACGGAACCTTGCGCAATGTGGTATTGATACGGTTTGTTATAATTTTATGCCGGTTTTAGATTGGACGCGTACCGATTTGGCGTACGAATTGCCTGATGGTTCAAAAGCATTACGTTTCGACCAAATTGCATTTGCGGCATTTGAGTTGTATATTTTGAAACGCCCTGGTGCAGAAGCTATTTATACTGCTGATGAACAAGCGCAAGCTAAAGCGTATTATGAAAATATGTCTGAAGCCGATATTAAGCAATTAACCAATAATATTATTGCGGGTTTACCTGGTGCTGAAGAGGGGTATACGTTAGAAGAATTCCAAGGGCAACTTGATCGTTATAAAGATATTACCCCTGAAAAATTCCGTACACACTTGGCTTATTTTTTAAATGAAATTATTCCTGTAGCGCAAGAAGTCGGGATTAAGATGGCGGTTCATCCTGATGATCCACCGCGTCCAATTTTAGGCTTGCCGCGGATTGTTTCAACTATTGAAGATATGCAATGGTATGTGGATGCTTGCAATTTACCTGCGAATGGTTTTACGATGTGTACGGGTTCTTATGGTGTTCGAGCGGACAATGATTTGGTGAAAATGACGGAAAAATTTGGTGATCGTATTTACTTCGCCCATTTACGTTCAACTTGTCGCGAAGATAATCCATTAACATTCCATGAAGCCGCGCATTTAGAAGGTGATGTGGATATGTTTAATGTAGTGAAAGCCTTATTAACCGAAGAATATCGCCGTAAAGCGAATGGTGATACACGTTTAATTCCAATGCGTCCGGATCATGGGCATCAAATGCTTGATGACTTGAAGAAAAAAACAAATCCAGGGTATTCTGCTATTGGTCGTTTGAAAGGATTGGCGGAATTTCGCGGTTTAGAAATGGGTCTTAAAAAAGTCTTTTTTGAGAAATAATGTTGATAAGATAAATGTTAAGAAAACGCTTATCATCTTGACCGCACAAAAGTGCGGTCAATTTTTTAGCAGATCAGGAGAGAAGAATGAGACAAAAATATTTTGGGGAAGGGATTCTCTTTTTAGTGTCAATTATGGCAGCTTCAGGTTGGTTTTTTTCCAAATTTGCTATGGCTGAGTTTCCTCCTATTGGGTTTATGGGAGCAAGATTTGCACTTGGTTTCTGCATTTTTCTGCCATTTGCCTATTCTCAATTAAAGCAACTTTCAAACACGCAAATCATACAGGCCTGTTTGGTTGGGATTTGTTATGCTGTTTATATTAGTTTATGGACATTAGGGTTAATTCATAGCCAACATTTAGGGGAGGGGGCGTTTTTAGTCAGTTTATCGATGTTGATTGCGCCGTTGGTGTCTTGGCTGTTTTTTAAAGATAAGCCGCAAAAAATTTTTTGGATTTCATTGCCTATCGCACTTCTTGGGTTAACCTTACTGGCATTTGGGCGTGGGCAACTTTATTTTTCGTTGGGTAGCTTAATCTTTTTATTTTCGTCTATTACTGCTGCCATTTATTTTGTTTTGAATAATCATTTTGCACAAAATATTCCGGTGCTGTCATTAACAACCTTGCAAGTTGGCGTTGTTGGAATTTGTTGTTCGTTTTATTCTTACTTTTTTGAAAGTTATCCGCCAAGCTTTAGTCCGTCTATATGGTGGTGGTTTTTAGCCAGTTTATTGATTGCAACAAATGGGCGAATGTTGTTACAAACCTTGGGGCAGAAACATTGTCAAGTGAGCACGGCGGCGTTGATTATGGTGTTGGAGCCTGTGTGGACGTGTCTTCTCAGTATTCTTATTTTTAACGAAACTATGAGCTGGATAAAAGGAATGGGCTGTTTTTGTATTTTAATGGCATTGTTGATTTATCGGTTACCGCGGTTGAGAAGTTCAAAATAGTGAGATGTGATATTTAGGGTATGTTTGTCGTTTGGTTAGAAAATGGATTTATAAGATGATTGTAACTCTTTGAAGTTTAGGGCTTTTTATGGCAGGGGCGGAGAGGCTCGAACTCCCAACACCCGGTTTTGGAGACCGGTGCTCTACCAATTGAACTACGCCCCTATTGGTATGAATTGGCGGAATGGACGGGACTCGAACCCGCGACCCCCTGCGTGACAGGCAGGTATTCTAACCAGCTGAACTACCACTCCGCAAAATGTGGTAATTGGCAGTGACCTACTCTCACATGGGGAATCCCCACACTACCATCGGCGTTACAGCATTTCACTTCTGAGTTCGGCATGGGATCAGGTGGAGCTACTGCACTATTGCTGCCAAAAAAATTTATTTCTTAAACTTACTCTTTGAATAAGTTTAAGAAATAAAAGACCTGGCGGTGACCTACTCTCACATGGGAAAGTCCCACACTACCATCGGCGTTACGGCGTTTCACTTCTGAGTTCGGCATGGGGTCAGGTGGGACCACCGCACTATCGCCGCCAAGATTATTCTTTTGATGACTTTATCTTAACCTTAATTTATCTATTCTCGTCATTCTTTAAAATCAAAAACAAGCTGTGACTGATTTATCTCTTCTTTATTTTTTCGTCTAGTTCTTT
>NZ_CABFKI010000013.1:0-2954 GCF_901764995.1 Actinobacillus porcinus | reverse complement strand
TTCTTTCTTCACTCAAAAATCCTTGAGCGTTGTATAGTTAAGCCTCTCGGGCAATTAGTATCTGTTAGCTCAACGGCTCACACCGCTTACACACCAGACCTATCTACGTCGTAGTCTCCAACAACCCTTACAGTCTTATAGACTGGGAGAACTCATCTCTTGGCAAGTTTCGTGCTTAGATGCTTTCAGCACTTATCTCTTCCGCATGTAGCTACCCGGCAATGCGTCTGGCGACACAACCGGAACACCAGGGATGCGTCCACTCCGGTCCTCTCGTACTAGGAGCAGCCCCAACCAATTCTCCTACGCCCACGGCAGATAGGGACCGAACTGTCTCACGACGTTCTAAACCCAGCTCGCGTACCACTTTAAATGGCGAACAGCCATACCCTTGGGACCTACTTCAGCCCCAGGATGTGATGAGCCGACATCGAGGTGCCAAACACCGCCGTCGATATGAACTCTTGGGCGGTATCAGCCTGTTATCCCCGGAGTACCTTTTATCCGTTGAGCGATGGCCCTTCCATTCAGAACCACCGGATCACTATGACCTGCTTTCGCACCTGCTCGACTTGTCTGTCTCGCAGTTAAGCTTGCTTATACCATTGCACTAACCTGACGATGTCCGACCGTCATTAGCAAACCTTCGTGCTCCTCCGTTACTCTTTGGGAGGAGACCGCCCCAGTCAAACTACCCACCAGACACTGTCCGAGACCGCGTTCCGCAATCTTCGTTAGAACATCAAACGTTAAAGGGTGGTATTTCAAGGACGCCTCCACAATCACTGGCGTGACTGCTTCTTAGGCTCCCACCTATCCTACACATCAAAATTCAATGTTCAGTGTCAAGCTATAGTAAAGGTTCACGGGGTCTTTCCGTCTAGCCGCGGGTACACCGCATCTTCACGGCGATTTCAATTTCACTGAGTCTCGGGTGGAGACAGCCTGGCCATCATTATGCCATTCGTGCAGGTCGGAACTTACCCGACAAGGAATTTCGCTACCTTAGGACCGTTATAGTTACGGCCGCCGTTTACTGGGGCTTCGATCAGGAGCTTCTCTTTCGATTACACCATCAATTAACCTTCCAGCACCGGGCAGGCATCACACCCTATACGTCCACTTTCGTGTTTGCAGAGTGCTGTGTTTTTAATAAACAGTTGCAGCCAGCTGGTATCTTCGACCGGTTCAACCTTCATCCGCGAGGGACTACAATCTACGCCGGCGCACCTTCTCCCGAAGTTACGGTGCTATTTTGCCTAGTTCCTTCACCCGAGTTCTCTCAAGCGCCTGAGTATTCTCTACCTGACCACCTGTGTCGGTTTATAGTACGGTTTATCTTCATCTGAAGCTTAGTGGCTTTTCCTGGAAGCGTGGTATCAGTTACTTCGTTTCCGTAGAAACTCGTCATCATTTCTCAGTGTTAAGGAAGTCCGGATTTGCCTAAACTTCCCACCTACCAACTTAAACAGACATCCAACAGTCTGCTAACCTAACCTTCTCCGTCCCCACATCGCAATGAAGACAAGTACGGGAATATTAACCCGTTTCCCATCGACTACGCTTTTCAGCCTCGCCTTAGGGGCCGACTCACCCTGCCCCGATTAACGTTGGACAGGAACCCTTGGTCTTCCGGCGAACGAGTTTTTCACTCGTTTTATCGTTACTTATGTCAGCATTCGCACTTGTGATACGTCCAACAGACTTCTCAATCCATCTTCTTCCGCTTACACAACGCTCCCCTACCCAACAGGCGTATCACTAATAATCCTTTCTTCGATTGCAACCCGACTCAACGTTCGGGTGTGCTTGACCAACATCTCATTCCGTTTCACTTCATTCGATGTTGTTAATCGTAAGGCGTATTAGTGATACGCCTGATGCCGCAGCTTCGGTGCTATATTTGAGCCCCGTTACATCTTCCGCGCAGGCCGACTCGACTAGTGAGCTATTACGCTTTCTTTAAATGGTGGCTGCTTCTAAGCCAACATCCTAGCTGTCTAAGCCTTCCCACTTCGTTTCCCACTTAATATAGACTTTGGGACCTTAGCTGGCGGTCTGGGTTGTTTCCCTCTCCACGACGGACGTTAGCACCCGCCGTGTGTCTCCTGAGTATCACTCTTCGGTATTCGCAGTTTGCATCGGGTTGGTAATCCGGGATGGACCCCTAGCCGAAACAGTGCTCTACCCCCGAAGGTGTCCGCTCAAGGCTCTACCTAAATAGATTTCGGGGAGAACCAGCTATCTCCCGGTTTGATTGGCCTTTCACCCCCAGCCACAGGTCATCCGCTAATTTTTCAACATTAGTCGGTTCGGTCCTCCAATTAGTGTTACCCAATCTTCAACCTGCCCATGGCTAGATCACCGGGTTTCGGGTCTATATCATGCAACTTGCCGCCCAGTTAAGACTCGGTTTCCCTTCGGCTCCCTTATTCAGTTAACCTCGCTACATAATATAAGTCGCTGACCCATTATACAAAAGGTACGCAGTCACCCTTTCGGGCTCCCACTGCTTGTACGTACACGGTTTCAGGTTCTATTTCACTCCCTTCACCAGGGTTCTTTTCGCCTTTCCTTCACAGTACTGGTTCACTATCGGTCAATCAGGAGTATTTAGCCTTGGAGGATGGTCCCCCCATCTTCAAACAGGATTTCTCGTGTCCCGCCCTACTTGTCGTTAGCTTAGTACCATGACCTGGACTTCGAGTACGGGGCTATCACCCTGTATCGCCAAGCTTCCCAGCTTGTTCCTCTGTCCCTGTCATTATCACTAACAGGCTCCTTCGCGTTCGCTCGCCGCTACTAACGAAATCTCGGTTGATTTCTTTTCCTCGGGGTACTTAGATGTTTCAGTTCTCCCGGTTTGCCTCACTTACCTATGGATTCAGTAAGTGATAGTAGATTCTTCATCTACTGGGTTTCCCCATTCGGATATCTTGGATTAAACGCTTCTT
>NZ_CABFKI010000012.1 GCF_901764995.1 Actinobacillus porcinus | reverse complement strand
AGCTGTGGATAACGTTATGGTTTATGTTGCTAGTTTACTATAAATTTAATATACAAGGGACAGGCTTTATGCCTGTCCAAATTGTTTTCTCTACGGACAGGGATAAACCCTGTCCCTACAAAAGCATTTAAAGTGCGGTTAAAAATCCGCAAGTTTTTTAAATTGCGTTAGCGATTAATGTTCCCATTTCTGCGGTTGAAACCGGGGTTGAGTTGTCGGCTAAATCGCCTGTGCGATGACCTGCTGCCAATACGCGTTGGATTGCATTTTCAATGGCATCAGCCGCCTCATTTAAGTTAAAGCTGTAACGCAACATCATTGCCGCTGAAAGAATTTGTGCAATTGGGTTGGCAATGCCTTTGCCTGCGATATCTGGCGCTGAACCGCCAGCGGGTTCGTATAAACCAAAACCTTCTTCGTTCAAACTGGCTGATGGCAACATTCCCATTGAACCTGTGATCATCGCTGCTTCATCAGAAATAATATCGCCAAAAATATTTGAACAAAGCAACACATCAAAACTTTCAGGCGCTCTGATTAACTGCATAGTAGCGTTGTCGATATACATATTTTCAACGGTCACTTCAGGGTATTCTTTGGCAATTTCTGCCACGGTTTCACGCCATAAAATTGAGCTTTGTAACACGTTGGCTTTATCTACTGAAGTGACGTGTTTACGGCGTTTCATTGCTGCATCAAATGCTGCGCGTGCAATGCGTTCGATTTCGTATTTGTAATACACTTCCGTATCAAATGCACGAGTTTGCGAACCTTCGCCATCACGACCTTTTGGCTGACCGAAATAAATACCGCCTGTTAATTCACGTACTACCACCATATCAAAGCCTTTCGCCGCAATGTCAGCACGCAATGGACAGAATTTTTCTAAGCCTTTGTAAAGGGTTGCAGGGCGAAGGTTGCAGAATAATTTGAAATGTTTACGTAATGGCAACAATGCGCCGCGTTCAGGTTGACGATCCGGCGGAAGATTGGTCCATTTCGGGCCGCCCACTGAACCGAATAAAATGGCATCAGCTTCATCACAACCTTTTAAGGTTTCCGCCGGCAAGGGTTCGCCTTTCGCATCAATGGCAGCACCGCCTACAAGATACTCGGTAAAATTTAATTTAAAGCCAAATTTTGCTTGAACTTTGTCTAATACTTTAATGGCCTCTGCCATCACTTCCGGCCCGATACCATCGCCCGGTAACACCGCTACGTTGTATGTTGTCATTTGAGTTTCCTATTTTATTTTTAAAATTTGTTTAATTTTGACCGCAGTTTGTAGGGGAAATACCATTTGTTCTGATTGATTTCAGGGCGAAAGATATTTCGCCCCTACAATTAATGCGAATTAATGTTTCAAATCCTTAGTCAAATCCGCCACTTTTTGTGAACGATAGATAGCATTAATCGCATGCACTAACGCCAATGCGGAGCTTTCAACAATGTCTGTGGCAAGACCAACACCGTGGAATTTACGGCCTTGATATTCTACCACAATATCCACTTGCCCCAAGGCTTCTGCGCCTTCGCCTTTTGCCGTTAAATTGTAATGAGACATTTTTAGGTCCATGCCCACAATTTGCATAATCGCATTATACACCGCGTCCACAGGGCCGTTACCACCGTTTGAGGTTTGGTTAATACGTTTACCGTCTAATTCTACCTGAACAAAAGCGGAAGCCGGCAAGGTGCTAATGGTTTGTGAAGTGATCACATCTAATTTCAAACGATCTTCATCGCCGGCTTGCATATCAATAAAGGCAAGAGCTTCCAAATCGTAATCAAACACTTGCCCTTTTTTATCCGCAAGTTTTAAGAACGCTTCATATAATTTATCTAAATCATAATCTTGCTCGGTATAGCCCATATCCGCCATATGACCTTTCACTGCTGCCCGTCCTGAACGCGCGGTTAAATTCAATTTTTCTTTTTTCAAACCGATAGTTTCAGGCGACATAATTTCGTAGGTATTTTTGTTTTTCAACATACCGTCTTGGTGGATACCTGATGAATGAGAAAACGCATTATCCCCAACAATGGCTTTATTCGGTTGAATTGGCATATTACAAAGTTGGCTCACCATTTGGCTTACGCGATGGATTTCTTGGGTATTAATTCGGGTATCTACACCAAATAAATCTTGGCGCGTTTTAATTGCCATCACCACTTCTTCCAACGCCGTATTCCCCGCACGTTCGCCAATCCCGTTAATGGTACATTCCACTTGGCGCGCACCGTTTTGTACTGCTGTTAATGAATTGGCAGTCGCCATGCCCAAATCGTTATGACAATGAACAGAAATAACCGCTTTATCGATATTCGGCACACGGTTCATCACTTGGTTAATAATATTGCCATATTCCGTTGGCAAACAATAACCTACGGTATCAGGAATATTCACTGTAGTCGCCCCAGCATTAATCGCGGCTTCAACAATACGGCAAATATTATCAATACCTGTACGGCCCGCATCTTCGCAAGAAAATTCAACGTCATCGGTATAGCCACGCGCACGTTTTACTGCTGCTACAGCCATTTCCACCACGTCATCAAATGAACGTTTTAATTTTGCTTCAACGTGTAATGCAGAGCTAGCAATAAAGGTATGAATACGGAAACGCTCTGCGACTTTTAACGCTTCTGCTGCCGCGTCAATATCTTTAAACACCGCGCGTGAAAGCCCACAAACTACGGAATTTTTAATATGACGAGCAATGGTTTGCACGGATTCAAAATCCCCTTGTGATGACACAGGGAACCCCACTTCCATGACATCTACACCTAAACGTTCTAAGGCAAGTGCAATTTGCAATTTTTCTTTTACGGTTAAACTTGCTTTTAATGCTTGTTCGCCATCACGCAAGGTGGTGTCGAAAATAATGACGCGATCTTGTGCCATAATTCTTTCCTTTTATATACGAAAAAACCCGCTTAAAGTGCGGGTAAATTTGGGAGTATTTTTACGTTTTCTTTTTCACGTTTCTTTCGTCCACAACTTAGCCGCACATTAACTGTGATAATCGTAAGTTGAGTAGGAGAGAAACCGAGTAAAACATAAAAATCCTTAAATTTTGTTAAAACAAGATCGATTTTACGCATATTCCACATTCTGTCAATGTTTATTTTAGATAAATATTTGTTTTTATTTATATTTTATGCACCATTAAAGATATATTAATCTAACTTATTAATCTCATCTAGCACAATATACCAAACTTCATCGTTTTATAGGCTTTTACCACTAATTTATGCGTATTTTACCGATAATTGAAAAATAGCAAAAAATAAATAGTTCAACTGGTCGGAACTCTATAGTGAAATTCGCGAATAAATTTGCCCTAGATCTGGAGTTTCATTACAATCCTTGCGATTATTTTTTTACATAATCATTCAATATCATTAGGAACCTTATTTATGAAAAATTTCGCGAAGAAAACGCTTGTTCTTTCAACATTTACTTTTGCCGCAGGCGCAGCCAATGCTGCCGCATTCCAATTACAAGAAGTGACAACAAGCGGTTTAGGTCGCGCTTATGCGGGTGAAGCCGCTATTGCGGATAACGCTGGTGTGGTTGCAACAAACCCAGCCTTAATGACACAATTTAAACGTCCTGAAATTTCATTAGGTGGGATTTGGGTTAACCCAGGGGTTGATATTGAAGGAAAAATGTCTGTACCAGCTTACGGTATCAAAAATATTAACACGGGTTATTCTGATGCAATTGCGAGTAAATTATTACCAAATTTCTATTGGGTATATCCGATTGATCAAAAATTCACTATCGGCGGTGGCGTAAACGTCAACTATGGTTTAGCCACAGAATACGATGAAAATTATAAGGGTGGCATTATGGGGGGCACCACCGATTTAACCAGCATTAATCTTAACTTAAGTGGTGCATACCGTTTAAATGATCACTGGAGTTTTGGCTTGGGCGTAAACGCCGTTTACGCTAAAGCAGATTTAGAACGCCGCGTTGGTGCATTAGCAGATGCAATTAATAAAAAACTTGGTGTAAATCCCAAACTTAAACCATCAAGCTATGCAACTGATTTGCAAGGTAAGGATTGGGGATTAGGTTGGAACGCCGGCGTGACTTATGATCTTGATGAAAACAACCGCTGGGGTTTAGCTTATCATTCAAAAGTCAAAATCAAATTTGACGGCGATTTACAAAGCGATTTACCTGAACCCTTTGGTAAATCAGGCGATGGCAGCGTAGAAATGAATCTCCCGGATTTCTGGGAATTCTCCGGCTACCACAAATTAACATCACAATGGGCAGTGCATTATAGTTATAAATTCACTAAATGGAGCCGCCTACAACGCATTAGTGCGTTTACTGATGACAATAGCACAATACCTGTGTTTGATAAAGTAGAACACTTTGGTGATACATCTCGTGTGTCTATCGGTACAACTTATGACGTGAACGATAAATTAACATTACGAGCAGGTATTGCCCATGATGAAGGTGCAGCAGGTAAGAAATCATCTATTTCTATTCCTGATACCCATCGAATGTGGTACAGCGTCGGTGCAACCTATAAATTCACACCAGATTTATCTGTGGATGTAGGTTATACTCACGTTCGCGGTAAAAAACGCTCATTCACTGAAGTGGATGAAATTAAAGGTATCGAAATTCGTAATGAAGTTGTTAGCCGTGCACAAGTTAACCTTTATGGTTTAAATGTTAACTACCGTTTCTAATTAAAATCTTCTATAATCGGGCGTAACTTTTACGCCCTTTTTTATTATTATGAACACTATTTATTACGCTTATTATGCATCTCCTATTGGTAATTTGCTTATGCTTGAACAAGATGGCAATTTAACTAATCTTGATTTTGAAATAGAACAAACTACCCCAAACCCTAAATGGAAACTCGATGAAAATCGACCGCTCTTTGTGCAAGTTTCTCAAGCGTTAACTCGTTATTTTAATGGGGAAAAAGAAGACTTTTCTACAATTCCACTTGCACCGAAAGGTACCCCTTTCCAACAAAGTATTTGGCATGCATTACGCGGTATTCCATTTGGTGAAACCTCAACTTACGGTAATCTTGCCAACTTGATTAATCATCCTAAAGCCGTGCGCGCAGTGGGTGGTGCCGTTGGTAGTAACCCGATTAGTATCATTATTCCTTGCCATCGTATTTTAGGAAAAAATCGTCAATTAACTGGATTTGGCGGCGGCTTACCTGCAAAACGCTTTTTATTGAATTTAGAAAAAATTGCCTACGTGGACAAAGGCGTAGAATATGTAAAACAGAAATTATTGAAAAAATATAGCGAATAAAAAACCTGAAAATTTAACCGCACTTTTATGATAACCACGCCTAAAACTGAAATAGAACTTATCAACCGTGCAAAGGCGATTGCCGGACTCACACTGGGTGAGCTCGCGGCTGAACTTGGCATACCAGTGCCACCAAATCTCAAACGCGACAAAGGTTGGGTAGGACAATTATTGGAAACGGCACTTGGCGCTAAAGCAGGAAGTAAACCTGAGCAAGATTTTGCGCATCTTGGTATTGAACTCAAGACTATCCCAATTAATACCCATGGTTATCCATTAGAAACCACGTTTGTCTGTCTCGCTCCCTTAATTCAGAATTCAGGGGTGAATTGGGAAAATTCTCATGTCCGCCACAAACTTTCACGCGTTCTATGGATTCCAGTACAAGGTGAACGCAGTATTCCACTCGCCGACCGCTTTATTGGTTCACCTATTTTATGGCAACCTACCGAACAACAGGAATTGCAATTGCGCCGTGACTGGGAAGAACTTATGGACTATATTGTGTTAGGTAAATTACATCAAATTAATGCAACGCTTGGAGAAGTACTCCAACTCCGCCCTAAAGCCGCCAATAGTCGCGCACGAGCAAAAGGAATTAATACGAAAGGTAAAGTCATTGAAACCTTACCACTCGGTTTTTATCTCCGTAAAACATTCACTGAAGAAATTTTGCAAAATTTCTTCTCTAATTAATTGCTTTTTTTAACTAAATGGCTATGATCTCGCCAATTTTTTCACATTAAGGACACATTATGTTTGAATGGCTCTCTAACCCAGAAGCATGGATTGCGTTGTTTACTTTAACGGCGCTCGAAATCGTACTGGGTATCGATAACATTATTTTTATCAGTATCTTAGTGGGGCGATTACCCACTCAACAACGTCAATCCGCACGTATTATTGGGCTTGCATTAGCTATGCTCACACGTATTGCACTACTTGTTTCTTTAGCGTGGATTATGAAACTTACCCAACCACTCTTTACCCTGTTAGGGCAAGAAATTTCAGGTCGCGATCTGATTTTATTACTCGGTGGTTTATTCTTAATTGTGAAAAGTACTCATGAAATTCACAACGAAATGAATCCTGAAGATGAGGATGATGAAATTCTTGAGAAGAAAAAAGCCCCTAATTATTTTCTGACTCTAATTCAAATTGCTATTCTTGACATTGTGTTCTCACTCGATTCCGTGATTACGGCTGTCGGTATGGCAAATAATATTGAAGTGATGATCATTGCTATTATGATCGCCGTTGGTGTTATGATGTTAGCCGCTCGTGCAATTGGTGATTTTGTTGACAGTCACCCAACCTTAAAAGTATTGGCGCTTTCATTCTTAATTATGATCGGGGTAATGCTGATTGCAGAAAGCTTGGATTTCCATATTCCGAAAGGTTATGTGTACTTCGCCATGGCGTTCTCCGTTTGTGTAGAAATGATCAACATTAGAATGAGAGCACGTCTTGTTAAACGTGGTAAAGAAAGCAATGCGGAGTTGCTTGAACAACAGGACTAACGCCCCTGCCCATCAGTTCAAAGTGCGGTCGATTTTCACCGCACTTTTTGCTATACTCCGCCTGTTTAAATTAATATAAAGAAGGAAGAAAAATGGATCAAATGCCAACTTGCCCAAAATGCCACAGTGAATATGTTTACCACGATAGCGTCAATTTCGTTTGCCCTGACTGTGCTTACGAATGGTCAGGCGAAGACGTTGCGGAAGAAACCGAAGAAAAAGTGTGGAAAGACAGCAACGGTAACATTCTACAAGACGGCGATGACGTGATTTTAATTAAAGACTTAAAAGTGAAAGGCTCATCCATTGTATTGAAAAAAGGCACCAAAGCAAAAGGTATCCGCTTAGTGGATGGCGATCATGATGTGGATTGTAAAATTGATGGACAACCTTTTTCATTGAAATCTGAGTTTTTGAAAAAAGCTTAATTGCCCCTATATACCCAAAGTGCGGTCAAATTCGACCGCACTTTTTTGTTCTACACAATATCAACAGGCTTCACAATTTCACTTGGGTAACAACCCAACACTTTCAAGAAAGCGCTGTATTCTTTCAGTTCGTTCAATGCTTGTTGTATCGCTTCATTATGAATATTGGCTTCAATTTCCAAATAAAACATTTCTTCCCAAGGTTTGCCATAAATTGGGCGTGATTCCAATTTCGTCATGTTAATTTGATATTTTTTGAATACCAATAACGCATCCACTAATGCCCCGGCTTTTTGGCTTGTTGTCATTAACAACAAGGTTTTGCTGCTAATTTGTGGCGAAACCGTTAAAGGCTCACGGGCAATGACAATAAAACGCGTGATATTATTAGGTTGATTCGCAATGTCGGTTTTCAACACTTTCAAACCATATAAATGTCCGCCGTCTTCGTTACCCAATGCGGCAATATTCGGTTTATTTAGGCTTGAAACCAGTTCCATGGCATGAGAGCTGCTTTCACAATATTCAATATGCACGCGATCTAAACCACGAATAAACTGGCTACATTGCTGAATCACTTGCGGATGGCTATAAAGAGTATCAATTTGGCTTAAATCGTCTTGATCATTGACCAATACACAATGTTTAATAGGATAAGCTAACTCACCAACGAGCGACAAATCTGTATGTTGCAACAAGTCATAAACCTCATTGATCGAGCCTGAAGTGGTATTTTCCAATGGCAACACACCCAGATCCGCTTCCCCTGAACGTACTTTTTCAAATACTTGATCAAAGGAAGCGCAACTTAATTCAATAAACTGTTTTTGGTAACGATTGGCATAAGTTCGCGCCGCTAAGTTAGAATAGGATCCGCGTTTTCCAAGAAAAGCGATATGCACGCTGTTTTCTCGTTGTTCATTCAATTTATTTTGCAAATAAGCCTGCTGCGTCAGCACAGAATCTTCAATAATGCGTTGGAAAATTTGCGTCACATATTGGGCATCCAGTTGATAATTTTCGCTTTCGGCAAATTTCACCAACTCTTGCAACAACTGCTGTTCACGGGCTTCATCACGTAAGGCTTTTTGGGTAATTTCTTTGCTACGCACAACATCATAAGCCAAACGATGACGTTCTGATAACAATTTCAACAAACTACGATCAATCCGCGTAATTTGCTGACGAATTTCAGTTAAATCTAATGCCATAAGAATTCCTTGGAAAAAATAAGTGCGGTCATTTTAGCAGATATTTTTTTAATTGGGACACAAAAAACCGAACCTTTCGGTTTAGATTGTTGGCAAAGTTCAATTTTAGCAATAACCTAGCACGAGCCGTGCTAGGTTCATTAAACCCAGCCCCGCTGGGGCTGAAAGGAAGAGCCGCAGAGCGGCTCAGATTATGTAACACTATACGGCTCGTATAGGGTAGGCAACAGTATGAACCAAACCTTTCGGTTCGGCTATCAGGATTATTTATAAATAATTTCCCCTTTCGGCTCAAACTTCGCCGCATCAATTGGCGAGTTTTTCTCGAAGAAATCTTTTAATACATCCGCATCAATAAAACCTGAATCCACATAAGTTGGATGAGATTTAATGTTCGGATAACCGTCACCGCCTGACGCGCTGTAGTTTGGCACAGAAATACGGTATTTTTTCTCCGCACTTAATGGCTCGCCTTTAATTTTGATATCGCTAACAGTTTTATTTTTGAAGTCAATGACCATACTAATATCACCCGTAAACTGCGGATAACCACCGGAATCAACTTCTTTCAACGCCACGACATTCAAATAGTCTTGCAATTCTTTACCATTAAAATCCACATAACTGACGGCATTACCGAACGGCATAACAGTTAACACATTGCGATAAGTAATCTCACCGTTTTCAATAGACGCACGCACCACGCCAGAGTTCACAATCCCTACATCCGCATTTACGCGTGAACGTTGTGCTTCGGCAATTAAACGCCCTAAGTTCGTTTGTTGGAAACGCACCACATTACGATCGCCTTCTAGCTTGCCTTTCGTTTCGCCGACTTTTACGTTAAGCAATTTATCGCCTTCATCTTGATAATGTTTCAATTTAGCTAACAAAGCTTCATCTTGTGGAATTTCTTCGGTGTAATAACGATATTCCGTTTTACCGTCTGCGGTTTTAATTTTTTGTTTTAAGTTCACCGGAATTAATTGGTAATTCACCAATTTGGTTTCACCATTTTTAAACTCAAAATCCGCACGCCCTAAGAATTTACCCCATTCCCATGCTTGCATAATCCAAGTGCCGTTTTGGAAATCAGGGCGACAAGGTTGACCTGGTTTGTAATCCTTAATCCATACCCCTTTCTCGTCCACGCAAACCGCATCGTGACTATGGGCACCCACAATCACATCAAAGGCTTTTTTATCCAATTTACGCGCCATTGACACATCACCCGGTGCATTTGAACCAAAATTCCCATCGTAGTAATACCCCATATGCGTCAAGGCGATTTTCACATCCGGCTTTTCTGTTTTATTTAAGTCCGCCAAAACCTTACGCGCCGTTTCCGTTGGGTCATCCAAACGAACCTGATTCATATATTCAGGATTACCCAATTTTGCCGTATCTTCTGTCGTCAAGCCCACCACAGCCACTTTCAAGCCCTTTTTATCCAATAGCGTATAAGGTTTAACCAACAACTTACCTGTTTTGACGTTATATACATTGGCGGCCAAGAAAGGAAACTTCGCCCATTTTTCTTGCATATCAAGCAGTTGCAACGGATTATCAAATTCATGATTTCCCAAAGTGACCGCTTCATAGCCAATTTCATTCATCGCTTCAATATCAGGACGCGCATTTTGCATATCCGACTCAGGCACGCCTGTATTAAAATCCCCCGCATTTAACAAAATCACCGAGCCGCCTTTGGCTTCTACTTCTTTCTTAATCCCATCAATCAGGGTTTTCTGTGCCGCAAAACCATATTCCCCTTTATCATTCGCCCAAAAATGACCGTGAATATCATTATTATGCAAAATCGTAAAATGATAGGTTTTGTCTTTTTCATAGGCTTGCGCCGTTGCCGCCATTAACGCGAAAGAAAGTGCGGTGAGTTTGAGTTGAGTGTTCATTCTTGCTCCTTGAAACATTATAGAAATTATGAGATTTATGCTTAATTACTCTCAAATTAAAGTGCCATATACAAAATTTGTTTTGCTACATAGTTATCAATATTCTTATGTTCACCAATAGCCTGCGGGCGATGTTCCGCTAATTTTTGCAACACCAAAGGGAATTGACTGTCATCAATCCCTAAGTCGCTAAAACGTGTTTTCAAGCCCATTTGCTCAAAAAATTCCCGTGTTTTTTGAACGGCAAATTCGGCGGCTTGCGAGCTGTCGCCTTGATAATTAAAAACACGCTGTGCCATTTGAGTGAGTTTATCTCGTTTATTTTCAATTTGATGAGTAAACAATGCGGGAACAATGATAGCCAAGGTTTGTGCGTGATCTAAGCCATAAACGGCGGTTAGTTCATGCCCGATAGCGTGCGATGACCAGTCCCCAGGTACGCCTACGCTCAAAATATCGTTTAACCCCTGCGTTGCCGCCCACATGACGTTAGCTCGTGCATCATAATCCATTGGGTTATCTAATAATTTTGGCCCATCTTCAAGGAGAGTTAATAAGACCCCTTCCGCAAAACGATCTTGGATCTTACCATTGACCGGGTAAGTGGCATATTGCTCTAATGTATGCACAAAAGCATCCACAACGCCATTTGCGGTTTGACGAACAGGCAGTGAAAATGTGGTAGTGGGATCTAATATCGCAAATTGTGGGCGGATAAGATCCGAATAAAGGGAAACCTTATCTTGTGTTGCGCGGCGGCTCACTACCGCACGATGATTCATTTCTGAACCGGTTGCAGGCAAAGTCAACACGCAACCAATCGGAAGTGCGGTCGAAATTGGGGCTTTTTTGTAAGGAATATCCCAAGGTTCACCATCAAAAGGCACTGCGACTGCAATAAATTTACTGCCATCTAAAACTGAACCACCACCAACTGCAAGGATAAAATCTAATTTTTCCTTACGCACTAATTCAACTGCTTTCATGATCGTTTCATATTCCGGGTTCGCTTCGATGCCGCCAAATTCAATATAAAAATGGGCTTGAAGTGCTTGTTGGACTTGTTCAAACACGCCATTTTTCTTAATACTGCCACCACCATAAGTTAATAAAATACGGGCTGTTTTAGGAATAGCTGTTGCCAATGTTGCAATTTGCCCTTTGCCAAAATAGGCTTTTGTTGGAAGATAAAAACTGAAATTACTAATCATATATTATCCTTATATCTCTGATGATGGCGTCATATATCGGTAGAAAACAAAAAAGCCATACCTACATGGTATAGCTTTTTATTGTTTTATCAATTAGATAAGCACTTGGGTTGCTGCCACATAACCTTGTGGCACTTCTTCTTTGTCTTCAAACGTTACAAATTCCCAAGCTTCTTGGTTTTCTAATAATGCACGAAGCAATTTATTGTTTAAACCATGACCTGATTTGTATGCGCTGAAATCACCAATAATGTTGAAACCGCACATATATAAATCGCCGATTGAGTCTAGCATTTTGTGACGAACAAGTTCATCTTTGAAGCGTAAACCATCTTCATTTAAAACGCGGTAGTTATCTAATACAATCGCGTTATCTAAGCTACCGCCTAAAGCTAAACCTTGCGATTGAAGATATTCAATATCTTTCATAAAGGCAAAGGTGCGCGCACGGCTGATTTGTTGCACAAATTTTTGTGCGGAGAAATCTAACGTGTATTTGCTTAATGATTTTGGAATCGCCGGGTGGTTAAAATCAATCACAAAATTCAAACGGAAACCGTTATATGGCTTAATTTCTGCCCATTTGTCACCATCTTCTACACGGATCGTTTTTTTCACGCGAATAAATTTCTTTGCGGCATTTTGCTCTTCGATACCTGCATCTAACAATAAATAGACGAATGGACTTGCGCTTCCATCCATAATTGGGATTTCAGGGGCATCCACTTCAATAATCACGTTATCGATGCCTAAACCCGCTAAGGCTGCATTTAAATGCTCAACCGTTGAGATGCGCACGCCTTCATCATTGATAAGTGCAGTACAAAGCATTGTATCGCGTACCGCTTTTGCATCTGCAGGGAAATACACTGGCGGATTAAGATCGGTACGGCAATAGACCACACCGCTATTTGCCGGTGCAGGACGCAGATTTAAAGTCACTTTGTTGCCACTATGTAAGCCAACGCCAGTCACTTTAATACTTTGTTTTAATGTTCTTTGTTTAATCATAATTTTTCTCTTACATAATCATCAATGATTATGAATCATCCATTAGTGATTGTTTTTATCGCGTAAGAAACCCGGTATAAAGCGATTATTTGTATCTAATACTGCGGGGCCGCTCGGTTGCTGTACAATTTCCGGTTGTGTAGGTTGAACGTGCTGACCAGCCTGTAAATGAGTCTCTGTATGAAGCACATCTGGACGCACAATTCTCGGCGGTAACTGAGCTAATTCTTCATTTGCACCAATCCCTGTTGCCACCAAGGTTACGCGAATCTCACCTTGCATTTCAGGGTTCAAACTGGTTCCGACAACCACAGTGGCTTCTTCAGAAGCAAAAGATTTAATGGTATTACCGATAATTTCGTATTCATCTAAGCTTAAATCTAAGCCTGATAAAATATTAACGATAACGCCACGTGCACCACTTAAATCCACATCTTCTAATAATGGGCTTGCTACAGCTTCATTGGCTGCTTTTTCTGCTCGACCATCATCCGTTTCACCTTGCGCAATACCTGTCCCCATCATAGCACGTCCCATTTCTGACATAACGGTACGTACGTCAGCAAAGTCCACGTTGATCATCCCCGGGGTTGTAATCATATCTGAAATACCTGTTACTGCATTACGTAATACGTTATTAACCGCAGCAAAGGCATCAATTAATGATGCACCTTTTGGCAATACTTTCTTTAATTTATCATTTGGAATGACAATCAACGAATCCACATATTGTGACAACGCTTTAATCCCTTGCTCAGCAAAAGACATACGTTTTTTACCTTCAAATGAGAAAGGTTTAGTCACAACCGCAACGGTGAGAATACCTAATTCTTTTGCCACTTGCGCAACAATTGGGGCTGCACCTGTACCTGTACCACCGCCCATACCTGTTGCGATAAAGACCATATTGGCGCCTTCTAACATCAAGCGAATTGCATCACGATCTTCTTCTGCCGCTTTTTGTCCTACATTTGGATTCGCACCCGCACCTAAACCACGGGTTACTTCCGCACCAATCTGAACCGTTTGTTGCACTTTACTTTTACGCAATGCTTGAGCATCTGTATTCACTGCATAGAAAATGATTTCACCATGTTCATCATTTGTTAATGAATCAATGCTGGCTAATTCTGCACCATGGTTTTGCAATTGCTCAACCATATAGTTAACGGCATTACCACCGCCACCGCCAACGCCAACCACCTTGATCAGCGTGCGACCGACTTCATCATCATAATCATATTGTACAGGTTCAAACATTCGTATTCTCCGTGGAGTTAGATTTCCTAACGCTAAATTATTTCTAAATTCTTTCTATTGTAGATGAAAAATCAAAAATTATCAAAATTCTGACCGCACTTTATTGCCAATTTTTTTCAGTTTTTTCCAAATTGAACCTAAAACCCCTTCACCATTGGCAACTTGAACCAATAATGGCGTATTCTCTTCATCATTATGGTGAGTATATTGCAGTAATCCGAGGACTGTTGCATATTGTGGTTTATTCACATAGTCGGTTAACCCCGTAATATTCAACGGACTACCAACCCGAACATGAGAACCAAAAATTTCTGTTGCACATTTTGCAATGTCTTCCATTTGCGCACCGCCACCCGTCAGCACAACCCCCGCAATTAAATCATTCTTAATGCCTTTCGAGGCTAATTCCGTACGTAAGCCGGTTAACTCATTTTGAACCACACGTAACAAATCAGAATAACATTGGGATGTCACTTCCATAATTTGTTTTTTAGTGAATGTGCGCGGCGATGTACCACCTAATCCAGTGACTTCGACCTTTTTCTTCGCGAAATGTTCCGCTAATTCTTCACTTGGACTCACCGCACTTCCATAATTAATTTTAATGCTTTCCGCTTCATTACGTGATGTGGTTAAACTTTGTGCCACAAAATCGGTAATATCGTTCCCGCCATAAGGAATGACTTTGCTGTAACGCAAAGCACCATTGGTATAAACCATGATATCCATTGAGCCACCGCCAAAATCAATCATGCAAACACCCAATTCTTTTTCATCTTCGGTTAATACTGAATAGGTTGAAGCCAAGCCGGAGAACACCACCTGATCCACTTTTAAGCCACAGCTTTCCACCGCTTTTTGTAAATTATTTAGCCAAGACTGATGACAACCGATTAAATGCACCTGCGCTTTCAAGCGAACGCCTTGAAGCCCTAATGGGCTTTTGATATTTTGCTGCTTATCCACGGCATATTCTTGTGGAATCACGTGTTGTAAGTTTAAACCTTCCGGCAATTTCACGGATTTTGCCGTATTCATGGCATTATCAATATCATCTTGTGTGACTTCGCCACTGACAATCGGCACAAACCCACTTTCATTAATACTATGGATATGTTCCCCTGTAATAGCCAAAGTCACTGAAACAATTTGGCAATCCGCAATCGCTTCAGCGTTATCAATAGCACGTTGAATAGAGTTCACTACTGCTGCAAGGTCAGTAATATTCCCTTTATCAATTCCTTTAGACGGGCTACTTCCTACGCCCATAACATTGACCACCCCATCAGGTAAGACTTCACCTACCACAGCAACGACTTTTGATGTGCCAACTTCTAACCCAACAATCGTTTTTGATTCCACCATTTTTGCCATTTTGCTCACTTCACCGTTAATTTAATTATTGTTATTGATCAACAAAACCCACTGAAGCCCCGACCTTATAACGTAGATCTACATAAGAAATACGTTTATTTTCAGGAATTTCAATTTGAGGATAAATCGTCACAAAATGATCGATTTTGGTTTTCCATTCCCCACGCCCCAATTTCAATAGAATATCATTATCTAATGTAATTTCCCACGCACCACGTTCATCAATCGAGACTGATTTTAAAACTAACTTTCTAGATTCCAGTTCTTTGTAAATTTTATGCCATGCTTCGAGCACTTCTGCACTTTTGTAATCCGGCCCGAATAAACGCGGCATATTCGTTTCTTTCAGTTTATCGCTGGGTAATTTAAATACCACACCATCGCTTGATAAGAACTGATCACCATTCCAATAAGCAATAGGTTGATATTCTGACACCACAATACTCAAGCGATTAGGCCAGATTTTTCGTACTACCGCGCCTTTAATCCAAGGCATAGACTGAATTTGCTCGCGAATCACATTCACATCTTGACCGAAAAAGCCTTTTAGCTCACCCATTTTGACAATCATCTCTCGCACATCCCCATTAGTCGTATAGGAAGGCGACCCTAATAAGGCAAAAGAGCTAATCGGCTTATCATCGAGCTTTTCCAACCAAGTTTGCCAATTCGCATAAGTAAAATACATCAGCCCCACGCATAATAGCACGAGTATTGGCTTAACCTGTATTAAGCTTTTAATATTAAAATCAAGTACTTTTGATTTTTTCTGTGTACTTTTGCGTTTAATTACCGCCATTAAGCACTTAACTCCAGAATTTTCGCCACTAATTGCTCAAAACTAATGCCGACAGTCGCCGCGGATTTCGGGAATAAACTATGACTGGTCATACCCGGTGTGGTATTTACTTCAACCAAACGGAAATTACCTTGACTATCTGTCATCACATCAATACGGCTCCAACCACGACAGCCCACCACTTCATAAGCGGTTTTAACTAATTTTTTCAGTTCTTCCCAACGGGCTTCAGACATTGGCATCGGGCAAACATATTGCGTATTGTCAGAAATATATTTCGCATTGTAATCATAAAACTCGCCGTCCGGAATAATTTGTACCGCCGGTAAGACTTCTCCACCAAGTACCGGTACAGTCAACTCATCGCCGGCCAACCACTCTTCGATTAACACCGTATCATCATGGGTTAAAGCCACATCTACTGCCGCTTTTAATTCTTCCACTTTGTTCACTTTGGTTAATCCCACACTTGAGCCTTCACGCGATGGTTTCACCATCAACGGTAACCCAAGACGCGCAACAACCGCTTGAGGATCTAAATCAAGTGCGGTGGTTTTTGTTACAATTTCCATATCCGCAATCGGCAAACCAAAACCTTTCCACAACATTTTGGTGCGCATTTTATCCATGGTTAAGGCTGAGGTCATAACGCCACAACCGGTATAAGGCAAGCCAATTTGCTCCAACACACCTTGCACCACGCCATCTTCACCGCCACGACCATGTAAAATATTAAAAGCGCGGTCAAAACCCTGTTCTTTTAACGTAGCAACAGGGGTTTCTTTCGGATCCACCGGATGCGCATCATAGCCTTGGCTACGTAACGCCGCCAATACCGCTGCACCTGAATTTAATGACACTTCACGTTCTGCTGATGTACCGCCTAATAACACGGCAATTTTTTGTTGTTTTAATGGTTTCATATTCTATATTCGTTATTATTTATAAGATTATTCTTTAGTCCACAATTCTACAAGATTACGGGATAAACGACTCACATTCCCCGCCCCTTGCGCTAATATTAAATCGCCGTCTTGCAACACCTGATCCATAATTTCGGGTAACTGCGCATGATCTGCCACAAAAATCGGATCCACTTTACCCAAATTACGAATTGAACGGGCTAAGGAACGGCTGTCTGCGCCGGCAATAGGAGCTTCACCTGCCGCATAAACATCCAATAAAATCAAGACATCCACTTGTGAAAGCACTTGCACGAAATCATCGAATAAATCACGTGTGCGTGAATAACGATGTGGTTGGAAGACCATCACAATACGTTTATTTTCCCAACCTGAACGTGCCGCCTGAATGGTGACGCCCACTTCTGTCGGGTGATGACCATAATCATCCACCAACATCACTTTACCGTTTGGACGAATAAACTCACCTAATTGGTCAAAACGGCGACCCGCCCCTTGGAAGTCCGCAAGTGCGGTCAAAATCGGATCATTTTCAATGCCTTCTTCCTTCGCTACAGCCAAAGCTGCTGTCGCATTAAGGGCGTTGTGTTTGCCGGGCACATTCAACAATACATTGATACGTTCCCCTGTCGGCGTAATCACATCATAATGCCCTTGGAAGCCGGTTTGTTCATAGTTTTCAATACGATAATCCGCTTTTTCACTAAAGCCATAAGTAATCACTTGACGCCCTACTTGTGGCACTAATTCCATTAACACAGGATCATCGGCACACATCACCGCCAGCCCATAAAACGGCAAATTATGTAAGAAATTCACATAAGTGCGTTTCATCTCATCAAAATCACCGTGATAGGTATCCATATGATCGGGTTCAATATTAGTGACCACTGATACCATTGGCTGCAAATGTAAGAATGAGGCATCGCTTTCATCCGCTTCCGCAATAAAATAGCGGCTTGCCCCCAAATACGCATTGGTGCCTGCAGATTTTACCAAACCGCCATTCACAAAGGTCGGATCCAAATTCGCTTGTGTATAAATCATTGAAATCATGGCTGTGGTTGTGGTTTTACCATGTGTCCCGGCAATCGCAATACCGTGGCGGAAACGCATTAATTCCGCCAACATTTGCGCCCGTTGAATCACCGGAATACGTTTAGCATGGGCTTCAACCACTTCAACATTGTCTGATTTAATGGCACTCGAAACCACCACCACGCTTGCATTTTGCACATGCTCAGCAGAATGACCAATAAAAATATCTGCGCCCAAAGAACTCAAACGTGCAGTTACGGCATTCTCAGCAATATCCGAACCGGTCACTTTATAGCCTTCATTCACTAACACTTCCGCAATGCCGCCCATCCCCGCACCGCCAATGCCCACAAAATGAATTTGTTGGATACGGCGCATACTTGGCACAACCTGTCTAATTTTTTCTCGTTTTTGTTTCATTGTTCTATTCTCTTAAACTGAGCGCAAATTGCGCGCCCCAAACATCAATTATTTCACGTTTTCAATAATCACTTCCGCCACGCGTTGAGCAGAGAATGGTGTGGACATGGCTTTCGCTTTGATTGCCATTTCCAGCAATTTTTCACGATTCAAACCAGCCACTAAGTTTACCAAAATTTCAGGGGTAAGTTCAGCTTGCTCTACAATTTTTGCCGCACCGGCATTGGCAAGATAGGTGGCATTTAAATATTGCTGGCGATCCTTATGTTGGAACGGCACAAAAATCGCAGGAGTGCCAACCGCCGCTAATTCGCATACCGTCAACGCACCGGAACGACAAATCACCAAATCAGCCCACCCATAGGCTTCCGCCATATCATCAATAAATTCTGTGATTTTAACCGCACTTTCAACATCCACACCTAACTCACGGTAAAGTGCGGTGACATTTTCCACACTTCCTGCGCCCACTTGATGACGCACTTCTAATTTATCCGCCAGTTGCGCCACCATTTTCGGTACATTCTGATTTAACACGCGTGCCCCTTGGCTACCGCCAACAACAAGAATGCGGAGTTTACCGCTGCGTGTAGCAAAACGTGTTTCAGGGGTAGGCATTTGAAATAAATCCGCGCGAACAGGATTTCCCACCACTTCGGCCGTTGGAAATGCTGTTGGAAAAGCCTGTAAGGTGCGTTTCGCAATTTTAGACAGCCAAACATTGGTTAAACCCGCGACTGCATTTTGCTCATGTAAAATCACAGGCACACCGCATAATTTCGCGGCAATACCACCCGGTCCTGACACATAGCCCCCCATCCCAAGCACCGCATCAGGTTGATAATCCTGAATAATTTTACGAGCCTGCATCACCGCACGGAAAATCGAGAAAGGTGCTTTCAATAACGCACCTATTCCCTTGCCGCGCAACCCTGAAATTTGAATAAAGTTAATTTTAATGCCATGTTTAGGGACAAGTTGGGCTTCCATACGATCGGCTGTGCCTAACCATTGAATTTCCCAACCTTGCTGTTGAAGATATTGAGAGACGGCAATTGCCGGAAATACATGCCCCCCGGTTCCCCCTGCCATCACTAATAATTTTTTACTCATATTTTACTTATTCTCATTTTAACGATTAATCATCGCGCAAACGCGCATGTCCACAGCGGCTTAGGCGATTTTCATGATCGATACGCAATAATACGGCAATACTAATGGTCATCACCACCAAACTCGAACCACCGTAACTCACCAATGGAAAGGTTAAACCTTTGGTTGGTAATAAACCTAATGCCATGCCCAAGTTAACAAAGCCTTGGAAAATAATCCAAAAGCTAATACCAAAGGCAAAGAAACCTTTAAAGCGTTGTTCTAACTGCAAACTTTCACGCCCAATTTTCATGGCGCGTAAAACCAATGCACCGAGCAAGAACACCATCACCAGCACGCCAATAAAACCAAATTCTTCCCCGATCACCGCCATCACAAAGTCCGTGTGGGCTTCCGGTAAATATTCCAATTTTTGAATGGAATTGCCTAACCCTTCCCCCGTAAATTCACCGCGGCCAAACGCCATTAAAGAGTTGGATAATTGGAAACCTGTGCCATAAGGGTCTTTGAAAGGATCCATAAATCCTGTAATCCGTTTCATTCGGTATGCAGAAGACAATACCAACACCACGAATAAAAATGCCCCCACCCCTAATAAGCCTACGAATTGCATAATATGCGCGCCCGCGACAAAGAGTAAGCCAAAGGTAATCACAAATAATACGACCGTACTTCCCAAATCCGGTTGTAAGATTAGGAAAATACCGAAGAACCCCATAACCATTAAGGGCTTAAACGCGCTCAGTTTTTTCGACCGCACTTCATCATAGCGACGCGTAAAATAACTGGATAAAAAACAAATTAAGGCAAATTTTGCAAATTCTGCCGGCTGGAAATTAAATAACCCCATGGGGATCCAACGGCGTGCACCGTTAATCGTTTTCCCTACGCCCGGAATGAGCACCAATAAAAGGAAAAATAAGGCGATACCAAATACCCAAGCATAGCGTTTTTCCCAGCGCGCCATAGGAATTTTCAAGAAGAAATACAAGGTAACAAAGGATAACACCAAATAAACCGCATCCCTTGTGGCAAAATAAAAGGGGTCATCATATAGGCGTGTTCCCACCGGAATAGACGCCGATGTCACCATAATAAAACCAATAAAGAGCAAAATGACATACAACCAAAACAACCAGCGATCATACAAAAGATTGCTTGGTGTTACCGTTGTCCAACGCGCCCAACCCGCTTTAAATTCTTCCAATAATCGCATGACTTACCCTAATTTCGCCAAACGTGTAAATTCTTCACCGCGCTTTTCAAAAGACGCGAATTGATCTAGGCTGGCACAAGCAGGCGAAAGCAACACCATATCCCCGGATTTTAATGTTGGGCGTAACGCCTTAATCGCCTGTTCCATAGTGTCAAATAATTGGCTTTGCGATGATAATTTTGCCAATGCCGCACCATCTTGCCCAAAGCAATAGCAGAAATAATTCGGTTGGTTGATGAGTTTCGCTAACTCACTAAAATCCGCCCCTTTGCCGTCTCCGCCCAATAAAAGATGAAGGTTACCTTCTAGTTGCAAACCGGTTAATGCTGCAACGGTACTGCCGACATTGGTGGCTTTGCTGTCGTTAATCCAACGTACCCCCTGGGCGAAATGTGCCACTTGGAAGCGATGATCTAAACCACCAAAAGCACGAAGTGCGGTTTGAATTGCCGCTGTTTTTACCCCAACCGCCTGAACAAGGGCAATGGACGCCAACGCATTCATATAATTATGACGACCTGTAATCAACATCTCGTCCACCGGCAAAATCATTTCCTCTTTTGCCATTAAATATTGTTTGCCATTTTCTGATTTAAGCCAATAATCCGCGTTCGTTTCACCAAAGCTGACTTGAATTGGCGCGCTTTGTTGATGATCTTCTTGTGTTAATGCATCTTCAGCATTAATCACCGCGGTTTTCGCATTCACATAAATTCTCAATTTTGCTTGACGATAATCTTCCAAATCCACATAACGATTCATATGATCTTCAGTGACATTCAATACCGTTGCTGCCGCCGCTTTTAAGTTGTAAGTAGTTTCTAACTGAAAGCTCGATAATTCAAGCACATACACATCACATTCTTCATCCAATAAGGATAAGGCCGGGATGCCGATATTGCCCCCCATTCCCACGCGCAACCCATCCGCTTTTGCCATTTCCGCAGTCAAGGTCGTCACCGTGCTTTTACCGTTTGATCCCGTAATGGCAATCACAGGTTTATGTTGTTCATTGGCTTCACGCACAAACAGCTCAATATCCCCAATCACTTCAACGCCTTGCGCAAGTGCGGTCTGAATTTCAGGAGTTTTAACCGCAAGCCCCGGGCTGATGACAATGGTGTCCGCGGCATTGAGCCAATCTTGATTTAAACCGCCGGTATGAAGCGGAATATGTTTATCTAATTGCTCAGCACCGGCCGGATTGGCACGTGTATCAATCACTTTGACATTGGCATGTTTTTTCACCAGAAAATCGACTACCGATAAGCCTGTTTTCCCTAAACCAATCACAACCATATTTTTGTTTTTATAGTCTGCCATTTTTTCAACCTGTAGATATGCAAAAGGGTGGGACTTCTCCCACCTGAAAATTAACGTAGTTTTAAGGTGACTAAACCAAACAACACCAGCATTAAGGAAACAATCCAAAAGCGGATAATCACGCGTGGCTCAGGCCAACCTTTTAATTCGTAGTGATGATGAATAGGTGCCATTCGGAAAATCCGCTTTTTACGTAGTTTGTAAGAACCTACTTGTAAAATCACCGAAATGGTTTCCATCACAAACACACCGCCCATAATCACCAATAAAAATTCTTGGCGAACCAATACGGCTAAAACCCCAAGTGCCCCACCTAACGCCAGTGAACCCACATCGCCCATAAAGACTTGCGCAGGGTAAGTGTTAAACCAAAGGAAACCTAAGCCTGCCCCGACAATGGCGGTACAGAAAATCACTAACTCAGAGGTAAAGCTGATATAAGGAATGTAAAGGTATTTTGAGATTTCCACATTGCCTGTTGCCCAAGCAATAATCGCGAAAGCACCTGCCACAAATACCGTTGGCATAATCGCCAATCCGTCTAAACCATCCGTTAAGTTCACCGCATTACTGGTGCCCACAATAACGAAGTAAGCCAACACAATATAGAACAAGCCTAATTGCGGCATAATATCTTTAAAGAACGGCACCACTAAACGTGTGGCATCCGTATCTTTGCCCACTAAATACATGCCTACCACAGCAATCAGCGCAATCACCGACAACCAAAAATATTTCCAACGCGCAATTAAGCCATCTGTATTTTTGTATTTGATTTTGCGGTAATCATCCACAAAACCAACTGCACCATAGCCCAACAACACAAACAAACTGAACCAAATATAAGGATTCGTTAAATCCCCCCAAAGCAGGGTACTGATCGTAATGGTTGCCAAAATCATAATACCGCCCATGGTTGGCGTACCACGTTTTTGGAAATGGCTTTCAGGGCCGTCATTACGCACTTCTTGACCAAATTTAAAAATCTGCAAACGCTTGATCATTTTCGGCCCAATCCACAATGACAACAGCAACGCTGTCATCAAAGACAACACGGCGCGCACCGTCAAATAGGAAATGACGTGAAAGCTACTAAAATATTGTTCTAAAACAGAAGCCAACCAAACTAACATACTCAATTACCCCTTAAAGTGAACGGTTAACAGCTCAATAACTTGTTCCATTTTTTGGCTACGAGAACCTTTTGCCAACAAAACAACAGACTGATTTTCTTTTAATTTTTCTTCAATAAGTGCGGTTAAAAATGCCGCCATTTTTTCTTTATCGGTAAAGTGATTGCCCTTGCTGATCACTTCGGAAAACTGACCAAAACTCGCAATGTAATCCAAATTCGCTGCATGGGCATAATCCGCCACCTGTTGATGACAGGATACGGTATCTACCCCTAATTCAGCCATATCACCAACCGCTAAAATTCGGAACGCATCATAGTTTTTCAACACATTAATGGCTGATTTCAGGGAATCTACATTGGCATTGTAAGTATCGTCTAACAACAATAACTTTTCATTCACTTGAATCGGGAATAAACGCCCTTTTACCTGAGCGCGTTTTTCCAAGCCCGCTTTGACTTGTTCAAGAGTCGCGCCGACATTCATTGCCAACGCCGTTGCCGCTAGGGCATTGCTCACATTATGCGCACCAAGATAAGGCAAATGGATTTCAATGTCGCCGGCAGGACTATGCAACAAAAACGTTGCACCCTTCTCAGATAAACGCACATTCTCCGCCCAATAATCCGCCGGTTGCGTACTTGAAAAGGTTTGAACGTTTCGTTCATCGATTTCCGCCGCCCAAAATTCAGGGTAACAACAATCTAAATTAAGAATTGCCACACCATCTTTCGTTAAGCCACGATAAATCTCACCTTTCGCTTGTGCTACGCCTTCAACAGAACCAAATCCTTCTAAGTGAGCAGGTGCTACGTTGTTCACCAATGCCACATTCGGGCGCACTAAATGGGTGGTATACGCAATTTCATTTTGATGATTAGCGCCGAGTTCAATGACGGCAAATTGATGCGTTGGTTCAAGACGTAATAAAGTCAACGGCACACCAATATCATTATTAAAATTCCCTTGGGTAAATAACACGCTTTCAGGATTTTTTGCGGTTTGTTGCAAAATGGAAGCCGTCATTTCTTTCACGGTAGTTTTACCGGAAGATCCTGTCATCGCAACGGTTAAGGGATTAATTTCCGCTTTCACCCAAGCACCAAGTTGCCCCAAAGCAATACGCGTATCCGCCACCACAATTTGCGGCACAGGAATATCACAAGGGTGATCCACGACTAGCGCGATACAACCTTGTTCTACCGCTGCATTTAAATAATGATGGGCGTCAAATTTCTCGCCCTTCAAGGCAAAAAATAATCCATTTTGCGTTTGCCGGCGTGTATCGGTACTTACGTTCTCTACGGTGATATTTTCATCACCCAATAATTGCCCATCTAAGATTTCGGCAAGTTTTTTTGTTGTTATTGTTATCATGACAAATATTTCTTCGCTGTTTCTTGATCAGAAAAATGGTGCTTTTCTGTGCCAATAATTTGATAATCTTCGTGCCCTTTGCCCGCCACTAAAATTACGTCATTTTTATCCGCACTTTGAATGGCAGTTTTAATCGCGTCTTCACGGTTGTGAATAAATTGTACATGTTCAGGATGAGCAAAACCGGCTTTGATGTCCGCCATAATTTGAGCGGGATCTTCCGTGCGTGGATTATCATCGGTGGCAATCACTTTGTCGGCGATTTTCTCCGCTATTTCTGCCATAAGCGGACGCTTACCACGATCGCGATCGCCCCCACAACCAAACAAACACCAAAGTTTGCCATGGCAATGAATACGCGCGGCATTTAAGGCTTTTTCCAAGGCGTCCGGGGTGTGTGCATAATCCACAATCACGGTGGGTTGATTTTCTGCCGTCATCATTTCCATTCGACCGCAAACCCCTGTGAGCTGTGAAACCGTGGAAGTGAGTTGCTCAAGCGAATAACCTAAGGCTAACAATGTGGCAGTAACCGCCAATAAATTACTCACATTAAAGGCGCCGATTAAGCGGCTTTCCAACTGCCCATTCCCCCAACTTGAAGCGAACGCAATATTCGTCCCTTTGTTGGTAAAGGAAAGTGCGGTTAATTTTAACCAAGTTTTATGAGTCGGCTGATAATTTGGCTGACAACTCACCGCAATCGCATTAGGTAACTCGCTCAACCATTGCGCCCCGATTTCGTCATCGGCATTCAAAATTTGATATTGGCCGGATAATTCGGTAAATAACCGTTTCTTCGCTTTGGCGTATTCTTCCATGGTGCCGTGATAATCAAGATGATCACGACTTAAGTTAGTGAATACTGTCGCAGCAAAATGTAAGGCTTCAACACGTTTTTGCACCAAACCATGAGAAGACACTTCAATTGCTGCAAAATCCGCGCCTTGCTCCACAAAATCAGCTAATGACGCCTGTATTTCAATGGCAGAACCTGTGGTATTTGCCGCAGGTTTTACTTGCCCAAACAAACCATTACCGATGGTTCCCATCACTGCCGGCGTTTTACCTAAAATCTGCGTCCATTGCGCTAAAAGCTGGGCAATGGTGGTTTTGCCATTGGTACCTGTCACGCCCACTAAGGTTAAGCGCTGAGAAGGATTATCATAAAAACGACCTGCAATGTCAGACAAATGTGCAGACAAAGCAAAGTAGGAAATCACCGGGATATTTTGCTGAAATTCAATCTGTAAATGTTGCGCGGGTTCATCACATTCCGCCAATACCGCTACCGCACCTTGTGCAATGGCATTTGAAATAAATTTTCGACCATCTACTGAATGGCCTTTGACCGCAACGAAAAGACAGCCAGGCGTGATTTCGCGGCTGTCTAAACTCATTTTGCTCAACTCAATTTGCTCAAGTTGGGGCTGAGCAAGCCCCAAAAGTGCGGTTAGTTTTTTCATTGTTTTTCCTATATTCTATTTTACCGCATTAGTTCAGTTGATTCGGGTTAGGCTGTTCATTGCGCCGAACAATACGCTTCGTGGTTTTCGTATTCTCCACCGGCACACCATCCGGCGTGATATTATAAGCACGCAATGCCGCGCCCATAATGGCAGAAAACACCGGTGCAGAAACCGCACCACCATAATATTGACCCGCTTTAGGTTCATCGATCAAAATCACCAACGCAAAGCGCGGATCCGTCACCGGCGCAATACCGGCGGTATAGGCCATATATTTATCTACATAACGACCTTTTTCGATTTTTTTCGCGGTACCCGTTTTAATCGCAACACGATAACCTTCAACCAACGCACGTTTATTCTTAATCGCGACTTTTTCCATGATATTCACCACATCTCGGGTGATTTTCTCGGAAAATACACGATTACCGATTACAGGCGGATCCACTTTGGTAATAGAAAGTGGGCGGTAAATCCCAAAGCTGCCTAAGGTCAAATAAGCACGTGCAATTTGAACCGGGGTCGCATTGATCCCATAACCATAAGAAACGTTCGCACGCTCAATATCAGACCAACGTTTACGGTTCGCGTTTAAATAACCAATTTGTTCACCGCCTAACCCTAAATCCGTTGGTTTACCTAAACCTGCCGCTTGATAGGTATCCATTAACGCGGAAGGCGGCATACGCAAGGCTAAACGGCTCATCCCACGGTTTGAGGAATTAATTAAAATCTCATCTAAGGTTTGACGATCGCGAGGTGCCACGTCTCTAATTTCCTTGCCGGTTAGAACAAGGGGGCCTGTATTAATCACTTCATCACGGCGCACCACTTTATTTTGAAGTGCGGTCAAAACCACAAAAGGTTTTACCGTTGAACCCGGTTCAAAAGTATCGGTTACGGCTTTATTCCGCATTAAATCTTCAGAAACCCCAGTGCGCTTATTCGGGTTATAAGAAGGCGCATTCACCATAGCTAAAATCTCACCCGTACGCACATCCACTAACACCGCCGTCCCCGAGCTGGCATTATTTTCTGCTACCGCTTTTTTAATTTCGAGATAAACCATCGCTTGCAAATCTTTATCAATACTCAGGGTCACATTGTGTGCATCGTATTTCTTAATATTCGCAATATCTTCCACAATGTTGCCATATTTATCTTTACGATAAGTACGAGAACCTGATTTACCTACAAGCAACGAGTTAAAACTTTTTTCAATGCCCTCAATTCCATTGTTATCCACATCCGTAAACCCGAGCAAATGTGCAGTTTCTTCAGCACGCGGATAAAAACGGCGATAATCGCTCGAAATGATCATGGTTGGCAATTTTAAATCTTGGGCATAATTTTTAATTTGCTCTGAAATTTGACGCGCCAAGACAATTTCGCGTAATTTAGGCTTGCTTTCGATTTTAGAGACTAAATCTTTATAAGACATGCCCAAAACTTCAGCTAAGGCTTTCCATTTTTCTTTATTTTTAGCAATGCCGTCATTTTCCAAAATCACTTTAGGATCGACTTTCAACTGGAACATCGGCACGCTAATCGAAAGCATTTGACCGTTGCGATCCAAAATAGAACCACGCGCGGATTTAATTTCTTGCACGCGCAATGAGCGCTTATCCGCTTCATTGGTCAGTTCTTCTACATTCACAATTTGCACATAAGCCGCACGCGCAATTAAAGCAAATAAGCTCAGAAAAACAAAACCTAATGCCCAACGATAGCGTCCCTTTAAAAAGCTCGTTTCAAAGGTGATTTTAGGCTTATTCAGTTTCACCCCGCTATTTGGCGCAGAAGTCATTGGCTTACGGGGTTTCTTAGGCGCCGGATTGCGCTCGGAATTTAATTTCACCATAATCCCTTACTCCACAATCACCACTTCTTGTTCAGGTGTCACTGACACCATACCCAAGTTAACTCTGGCAATACCTTCAATCCGTGTATTATCACTTAATGTGGTTTCTTCTAATTTTAAATTCACGTATTCATTTTCCAGAGCTTGTTTTTCAAACACCAATTCGCCTTTTTCCGCCACCAGCATACGTGTTTGGTAGGTCACCCAAACGGTACTTACTGCCGTTACCGCAATAAGAAAAATTAAAACCGCTACCGTTTTATTCATTTCAAATAAGTCTTGAATAACCACATATTGCAGCGGATAACGTTCACTATTTGATAAAGATTCAGCCATTATAATTTCTCCGCAATTCGTAATACCGCACTACGTGAACGTGGATTTGCCGCCACTTCTTCATCACTCGCCTGAATGGCTTTGCCAATGGTTTTTAAGGTGCAATGACGTTTAATTTGATCTTCACGCAATGGCAATCCTTTTGGCACATCTTCCCCTTTACTTTGCTTGCGCATAAAATGTTTGACCATACGATCTTCAAGAGAATGGAAGCTGATAATAGACAAGCGTCCTTGTGGTGCCAAAACAGAAATGGCGGAATTTAAAATACTTTCCAGCTCATCCAATTCAGCGTTAATAAAAATACGGATCGCTTGGAATGAACGGGTTGCCGGATGCTTATGCTTATCTTTAAACGGCACTGCATTTGCAATGATTTCAGCTAGTTGTAAAGTGCGGTTAATCGGTTCTTCGTTTTTTTCCACCGCACTTTTGTTGTAATTCACAATCGCAGTAGCAATGCGTTTTGCAAAACGTTCTTCCCCAAAGGTTTTCAATACCCAAGCTAAATCATCAATAGAAACCTGCGCCAGCCATTCCGCAGCGGATTGCCCTTTGGTCGTATCCATGCGCATATCCAACGGGCCGTCTTTCATAAAACTAAAACCACGTTCTGCATCATCCAATTGCGGTGATGAAACACCCAGATCAAGTAAAATACCATCCACTTTGCCAATCAAACCTAATTTTTCACAAATTTCAGGAAGACGAGAAAAGCTGTTATGTTCAATATGAAAACGCGGATCTTGAATAGTTTGTGCTTCAGCAATAGCTCTTGGATCACGATCAATGGCAATTAAACGACCGTTTTCGCTGAGTTTAGAAAGGATTAAACGAGAATGCCCACCACGGCCAAAGGTACCATCAATATAAATACCATTTTCACGACCCTCAACCAAAGCTAACCCTTCAACAGTTTCGTGTAATAAAACCGTAATATGCTCAGGATGTGAAAATGTATTTTGGGCGTTCATATTAATAAACCGAAATAGACAAAATAAAATGTTAAAAGAAATAAGATAATTTTAAGATAAGGCGGTGAACTTCACCGCTTATCATTTTTATAATCTAGCGTTATGCTAGTTTTGCTAGTGCCGCTGTTCTTATAATAGCTATAATGACAGCGTTTTTAATGCTTCAGATAAGGCAAATTCACCATTTACACCGCGGGCAATATCTTGCTCAATTTGTGTATTCCACTGTGCTTCAGACCAAATCTCAAACTTATTGAGTTGCCCCACCAACATAATAGATTTTTCTAATTTTGCGTGTTGGCGTAATGGCTGACTTAACAGAATACGACCGGCGTTATCTAATTCGCATTCTGTCGCAAATCCCATCATCACGCGTTTTAAGGCATTTTGAACAGGATCTAAACTTGAAAGTCCCAATAATTTTTGTTCAATTTCTTCCCATTCTTTTAAGGGATAAAGCAATAAACAAGGCTGGCGCGCATCGACCGTGCAAATCATCATCCCTTGATTTTGTTCTAGAATTTCAGGGCGATAACGCGTTGGGATCGCAAGACGACCTTTCGCATCTAAATTTACCGCTGAAGCCCCTCGAAACATGCCACTCTTCCAAAATGAGAATTGAACCCTGAAAAGTGCGGTCAATATGATAAGAATTTCTAAAATTTCCCACAATTTACCACTTTTCACCACTTGGATGAGAATTTTATAGCCTGAACGCTTAATATGCAAGCAGATTAAACGTTTGCTTACAAATCTTTACATTTCTCATGCGAAAGGTAACTCACCCTACTTCAATTACCCCCAAATAAAAACGCACCTTGAATACTCAAAGTGCGTTTACACGGAGAAAAATCCCGCTTAGTCTTTTGCTTGTTCTTCCGGTGTTAATGGTTTTAAGAACACAAAGAATGCAATCACCGCAACCACAGTTGTCACCACACCGGCCCAAAGGGAAGCATCATAAGATAGATTAAAACCGATTGGTGCATTAGCGATATAGCTTGTACAAACCATTGTCATAAAGATCGCCGGGATAGTCGTAATCCAATGGAATTTTTGATGACGGAATAAGTAAGCTGAGGCTGTCCATAACATCACCATAGCCGTGGTTTGGTTTGCCCAACCGAAGTAACGCCATAAAACTTGGAAGTCAACGGTTGAAACCCAGTAACCAATTGCAAATAATGGGATAGCAATACTTAAACGTTTGGCAATATTGCGTTGGTCGATTTTTAAGTAATCGGCAATTAACAAACGTGCTGCACGGAATGCCGTATCGCCTGAAGTAATAGGCAATACCACCACACCTAATACGGCTAAGATACCACCAAATAAACCAAGCATCCCGATAGCAGAGTCATAAACGACTTTAGATGGCGTACCTTCCAAGGCTTCCATAAATGAGGCTTGATCATCGTAGAAACTTAACCCCACCATACACCAAATTAAGGCAATCACCCCTTCGCCAATCATCGCACCGTAGAAAATAAAACGGCCTTCTTTTTCATTTTCCGTGCAACGTGCCATTAATGGTGATTGTGTTGCATGGAAGCCGGAAATTGCACCACAAGCAATTGTCACGAATAAGAGTGGCCAAATTGGCGTCCCTTCTTTTGGATGTAAGTTGGCGAAGAAATCCGCTAATTCCACTTCATGGCCTAATTTAGCCGTTACGGTTTGGAATAATGGAATCCCTTCAAAGAATAAACCAAATAACATGCCTAATGTCATAAACATTAACAATGCACCAAACAATGGATAGATTCGACCGATAATTTTATCTACCGGCACTAAGGTTGCGATAATGTAGTAAACAAAAATAACCGCGGTCCAAATAGCTAAAATGGTTCCTTTGGCTGCACCCGCTTCATCATTCACCGCTGCCGCACCAACAGAGCCTGAATTCATTAAATCGCTAGTAATATTAGTCAATAATGATGCCGGACTTGCCACAAACACCACACCAACTAACAATAGCAATAAAATAGCGAAGATATTCATCACATGTTTTGCAGGACGACCTAAGTATTTACCCGACATATAAGGAATACTCGCCCCACCGTTACGAATACTCAACATACCGCTGAAATAATCATGCACGGCACCTGCAAATACGCAACCGAACACAATCCAAAGCATGGCCACCGGCCCATATAACGCCCCTAAGATCGGACCGAAAATCGGACCTGTACCGGCGATATTTAAAAGTTGGATTAACCAAATTTTCTTCTTCGACATGGGCACATAATCCACGCCATCATTTAAGGCATAAGCCGGCGTTTCACGTTTTGGATTGATAACAAAGATTTTTTCCACAACTTTACTATACAAAAAGTAACCAAGCAGTAAAATTGCGACACAAATTAAAAACCACAACATGGGATTTTCCTTGATTAATGTTAATAAAATAAAACCGCGGATATTTTAAAGAGCTGTTAATAAGTTGTAAATCCCCAGTGTCCTAGTTTCTCTTCAAAAATGTGACGAAGATCACATTACTTTTTTTCTTTCGGAACGTCCTTAATTAAGTTGCCGTCTTCATCTGCTTTCACAATAGGTGTACAGCTACGGCAAGCACCATTATCCACGCCCAAATCCTTACAAAATTCACTGTATTTATTGAGTAGTTTTTTGAAAAATCCCTCTGATTTTTTTGTTTCCGTCATTTTCCATCACTCCCTATCTTCTAACAAAGTTTTAACTTCTTGGCGACAATGTGCTAACCATTCTTTCTTACCGCCAATTTCCGATTTATCCACCTGCGCATTGGCACAATAGGCCGCCAAAGTCGGACAATCAGCTTGGTTAGATTGTGCCACTAATCGCCGAATCGGTGCAAGAGTAGAAAATAAAGTGCGGTGAAAATGCGCAAAGTTTTGCAACAAACGACTGTCTTGCGCATTTAAGTCCCAATCAATTTGCTCATGATCGAATTTTAATGCCAACGGATGTCTTGTTAAGGCAAAATCCCGCTCAAAATATGCTCGAACTTGCTGAACAAAATGCTGCCCTGCCGCTGAAATGCCACGCACAGCAATGGCGGAATAACAACCGCTACTGGCTTCTTGGCGTTCACTGGTTTGCACCAAAACAAAACCGCACTTTTGCCAAAATTGCATTAATTCATCCGTATAACCAAAGCTCACCGAAAGAAAATCTACGCCCGAATGATGCGCAATTTGCGCCATCAATGCCTGCCCCACTCCGTGATGTTGCCACTTCGGTTGTACCGCAATGCGCGAAATGCGTAAAGACGTCAATTCACAGGCTAAGGGAAAATGGTAATAAAACGCTAAAGATTGCGCCACCAAATTGCCTTTCGGACGGCGTTGCCCACGGCAAATTTGTTCAATTAACGCGTTATCCTGCATTCCCCCTTCTTCCATTAACCATACGCCACCGATTAAATGCGACTCACTTTCCGCTACATAAAATTGCTGTTTTGGCGCATCAAATAAACGGCGCAAGTCCAGCGGTGAAGTACGATAGTGGGCAAGGGTTAACAAGCCATAAAAATCCTGAATGCGTAACACAATATCTGATTGTGAAACCTGACGAAAACTCACCGCACTTCGCGGATCAAATTCAGGTTGAACCAGACGCTCTTCCGCTTCTAACAGCAATAATTCATCGATAAATGCTTCTAATTTATCGTTCTCTGCCCAACGTAATGGCTGGCTCAGTTCAAAATGCTGAAAAGTGCGGTGAAGATTGGCTAAGAATTTCAACAAAAAGCCACGCCCGGTACCTTCGTAGCTGTGGATCGTGGTGGTGAGAACAATATGTTTAAAGGTAGAAATCAGCTGAAACAAGACAGGCAAGGGCAACATAGCGGCTTCATCAATAAACAGCCAATCTTCGGCGAATTGATCGGCATTTTGCCGGATTTTAGCAACCAGTTCATCAGGCGCAATAAAATCCGGCTCCCTTTGTGCAAAAAACTGTAAGGTTTTAACCGCACTTTTATTAGGAGCCGTCACATAGCAACGCGATGTTAACCGTTTGATCAGCATACCCGCTAACGCGGATTTTCCACGTCCGCGTTTGGCGGTAATAATATAAAGATCCGATTGTTGTTTTAGGATTTCAGTGATGATTTGTGATTGTTCTGTTGTCGCCTGTAGGAACACAGTGCCTATGTCCGTTGATGTATTTGCCACAAATTTATCGGACACACGCAGTGTGTCCCTACAATATTTTTCAATCAAATTCTCGAAATACGCGTTAAAATTCGGGGTTTCAATTCCTTGCTCAACGCCTGACCAACGCAAGCTATCCAAATCCCTTTGCTGATTTTCATCTAACCACAACACCAATTCACCGCCGGCGCGTAGCGTACCGACGGCAATCGCCAAGGCATCCAAATTCAATGTACTTCGACCATCATACAAAATCCAATCGAATTCCTGCCCAAGCAGATTTTTGGATTTGCTAAAATTTTCAGGCGATAAAATCACCGCACTTTCCTTTAAATGTGTGGGAAAGTGCGGTGAATTTTGGTCATATTTTAGGGTTAAACGGCGTTCAGCTAACATTAGGGTCTGTTTATCTTTCAATAAAAGGCTGCGGCGGAGCTTATTTTTTGCCCAATCAAGGCAAAAAAACTGCCGTTTAGTCATTCTAAACAAAGTTTTTTTAACACAGAGTGGGCAAAAAAGAAGCCCGCCCCTGCGGGTTGTGCCTAAAAAAGCCATCGTCGTTGTTGTAAAACTTGTAAATAGTCCTGCTATTAACTGCGTTTTACGCCTAGCCGATGGCTTTTTTAGGCGACAACGCAGCTTTTTATTGAAAGATAAACAGACCCTATTCTTCATCGTAGGAATAAGGATCTTCAAAGCCCAACCCCGTCATAATTTCCGTTTCAAGGCTTTCCATTTCTTCCGCTTCATCATCTTCAATATGATCATAACCTAACAAATGCAAACTGCCGTGCACCACCATATGCGCCCAATGTGCTAACAAGGGTTTGCCTTGCTCTTCCGCTTCACGCTCCACCACTTGACGGCAAATAATCAAATCCCCTAACAAAGGCAAATCCACTTCTTCCGGACATTCAAAAGGAAAAGATAACACATTCGTTGGGCGAGCTTTGCCACGATAAGTTAAATTCAATTCGTGGCTTTCCGCTTCATCTACAATACGAATGGTGATCTCAGGTTCGATACTCTCCGCGCGTACTGCTTGTGTTGCCCAATGGGTAAATTGTTCAAGTGTTGGCAAATGCGTTTGATCTTCGCTCGCAATTTGTAAATCAATAATGACGTTTTGCATTTATTATTCTCTATCTCGACTTTGAATAATCACAACATAGCCCGAATTCAGGCTAACTTCAATGGGTTTTCCAATAAATTCATTGCTCGAATAAATTTTCTTACTAAAAAAATTCTGTGCATTTAATTCATATTTTGCCCCAGTAATCGTCAATTTGTCATCAGACATAAAAGAGACATAGTTCATTCCCTGAACAGGAAAAATTTGGTGCTTACCTACTGGCGCATAGCTAATATGATTTTGTGTATTAACAAGGGAAATTTGCTGCATAAATGGCGCCAAGGCAGGTTCAGAAGGTAAGAAAACATTGGAAAATAAATGATCTAACCGTCCGCCAAATGCACCATAAACCGTGACCAATGCTCTAGGAAATCGTGCAAACACGACTTTCAACGCCAATTCAGTATCTGTATCATTTTTCACGGTTGGCGCACTCACTATTTCTTTCGCATTTGCTCGGATTTTCATCAATTCACTTTCTGTCACGCTGTCAAAATCACCCACAGCAAAATCCAGTGGCAAACCATTATCTAACAGCGCCAAACAACCGCGATCAATCCCAACATAATAATCGTAACCCTGCTCAATCGGCGAGAAATCCCCACCTGCAACTAACGCAATGTTCATGTTACTCACTCTTTTCTATCTCAAGTGCGGTTGATATTACCACAGTTTTTCACTCTGACTAGTTTTTCTGAAGTTCCTTTAAAAATGCTACAAAATGGCTTTTCTGCGATGGGGTTAAACTTGCCCAAACTTGATCAACTTCATCACCATTCCATTCAAAGTCATCCATACAATCCGCAAAAAAATAACTAATCGGCGTTTTCAGAAAAGTGGCAATCGCCACTAAATGTGCCACATTGATTTTGTTTGTACCGCGTTCGTAGCGGGATAATTGAGGTTGAGTTAAATTCACATATTCTGATAGCCTTTCTGCAGTAAAACCTAATTCTCTGCGTCTCTTTTGAATTCGCTGTCCTACAAGACGATCAATTTCACTTGCCAATGGTTGCGCCATATTTTGCCTTTAAATTACTTATCATTAAAGGCATATTCTTTTTGATCTTATGCGTTGACTGAATAACTTACTAGGCATATAATTTAAATTACATTACTTTAGTCGCATATTTTAACCATTACATCTAAGGAATACTTTATGAAAAAAATGCTTTCTTTATTTGTTATAAGCTTATTTTTGACAGCTTGCTCAAATCAACCACATTGGCAACCCATTTATGATAAATATCGTCAAGCTCTAGAAGAACAAGACCGAATGTATGATGGGAAGATAAGTGAAACACTATTAAAAGCAAGCGAAGAACTATATACAACTAACACTTATGCTACTGCAGAAGAGAAAAAATTAATTAATCTTGGTCAGTTATTGATGCGAGATGCCATCATTGAAGCTAAACAAGATATTAGAAATTATCCTTTTGAAAATAGTTTTATGAAGGCTTACAAACGTTTTGAATTAGTTAAACGAGGAAATATTACCTTCGCCCAAGCCGTACAACTTGCTAAACGTGATGAAATGGAAACTCGCCAAGCACAGGAAGCAGCCGCTCGACAACAAGCAGCGTTTGAACAGGCACGTTGGAATACAATGACAAGACATATCGGACAAGGATTAGGTAAAACACCAGCTCAAATTCAGATGCAACAGCAAGGACCGATATTCAGACAAACAAACTGCAATCCTAATTACAGCGGTGGTTTCAGTTGTACTTCTTATTAAATATGTAAATTAAGAAAAATAAACAAGTAAATCTTAGGAGAAAATCAAATGCCTAAAAAATTATTAACGTCATGGTCTCCGATTATTCGTTGGTTACTGCTTCCTATTGCCTGTATTCTATGCCCATTGCTCTCATTTATCTTATCAATAATATACCAACAATATTTTACGATGTCTGCGGATCGATTTGGTTATGAAGCAACCAGTTTTAGTGACTATTTGTTTAACTGTATACAGGCTTTTATCTTTGGTGCAAGTTTTGTACTTCCAATTATTTACTTAGCTCCAAGTCATACAAAAATAGTACTTAATATTGCAAAAACTATCTTGTTGTTTCTTTTGAGTGGTTTATTAATCTGGATTTTCAATCAAGATATAAGTTTTGGTTTTTGGGATATACTAAAATTTATAGGGATATATATATGCATTTGTGCGGGGCTTTTTATCGATAAATTCGAGAATATCGAAGACTAGAATTTCAAACTATGCTGGTGGTTAGTTGTACTACATATTAGATAACTAGGAGAACATTATGTGTAAATTAGGAAAATTAATATTCCTAGCGGTTGGATTGGGAACGTCTGGTCTAGTTTCGGCTGATTGGGAATATGCTTCCAATACAGGACAATCAGAAACTGGAGATTTCCGCTATACACGTTGCTACTATAAAACTATGATGGGATTTGAGTTTGCTATTGTAATACAAGGATTTTGTCCAATATCAATTGAATTTGATCCCGAAACCCAACAATGGAGACAAAACTAAAAAGGAAAATTTATGACATATTTTAATAAACCTAGAAAAGTAAACTGGGATTTAAGCTCAATCAGACAAGGCTATAAAGCTAAGATATACCATTCAAATAACAATGTATGGCAATTTTCTGACAGCTCTACAGTTGAAATATTAGAAGTCGATAAAGAAAAACAGCTTGTAACATTTGATTTTTCAAAAAGATATGATCAACATCATATCAAAGATGACAATATAACGCCAAATTCAGGACTGTCGGCTAACACTGAAATATCAAATATCATCCATCTTCCTTTTGATTATTTAGCAGATGTTGTTGAGTAATTTAGCATTGCAAGTAAACTGATGACTATAACGAGCCGAATAATTCAATTATTCGGCTCATTCACTATTCACTATGGGCAAATCAACTCAAACACACCACATATCTCGTACTTCGTCCACCTGCCGCTGTTTTTTGTAGTAAGCCTTTTTCCACTAATTCAGTTAAATGTCTTGTTGCGGTGGCTTTACTGACCTTAGCGACTTTTTGATATTGGCTGGCGTTAATGCCATTTTCAAAGCCCATTTCGCCGCCGTCTAGCAGTCGATTTAGCACTTTCTTTTGTGCGTCCAATAATTCATCTTGTGCATGAATTTGCCAAAAACGACTTTTGGCTAAAGTGCGGTGAATTTTGGTGAGGTTTTGTTGCAAAGCTTGTTGTAGCACATCTAAAAACCAATCTAACCAAGCCGTGATATCTGATATGCCTTTTTGGGTTTGCTCCAAAACCTCATAATAGGCATTGCGTTTTTGCAAAATCACCGTAGAAATGGCGTATAAGCGCACCGTTTGTTGATCCGCTTGCGCCAAAGCCAGATCCGTTAATGCCCTTGTAATTCGCCCATTGCCGTCATCAAAAGGATGTAAGGTCAATAGCCACAAATGGCAAATACCGGCACGTAGCAAAGGATCCAGGTGAGTTTGATAACGACTTTGGTTAAACCAAGTTAAAAAATGGGTGAGTTCTTGTTCCAAATCAGAACGTGGCGGTGCTTCAAAATGCACTCTAGGACGATCTAAACGACCTGACACCACTTGCATAGGTTCATCACCACGCAACTGCCCAACCGAAATTCGCCCTAAAACCGATTTTTCGGGAAATAGCCACTGATGCCATTGCAACAAACGCGCTAAGGTCAATTCCTGTTGCCAATTTTCTAAGGCATCTAACATGATATCGCTAACGCCTTCGCTGCGATCTGTGGTGGGATAAGGATTTTCAAGGGTCACACCTAAACGTTTGGCAAGAGAAGAACGTAGGGAAAAAGCATTTAAACTTTCCCCTTCAATGGCAGATGAACTCAAGATATTTTCTAATAATACATTTAAACTGGATTGGGGATCAAGCAGCTGCCCACACGTTGAGCCGAATAACTCTCCGAGTAATTTCCAACATTGACGTAATTTCGGAGAAATTTGTTGTTCATTCCAACGAAAATCTGTCCAATTTTCTTGTTGCCAAATCCATAAACCATGCTCAAATTGCATATTCACTCACCTTTGTTCCCCTATAATGAGCCGATTATAAAAAATATTCAGCTCAAATTCAAAACAAAAATGAGCCGAATAATTCAGTTATTCGGCTCATTATCGTTACTCAGGTGCGTTTAAGGCTTTTTCTTCTTTTTCTAACCGCTTCTGTTCTGCTAATTTTTGTTTGCGTATTTCGTCTTCCGCTTCCCATTTTTCATAGGCTTGGACGACTTTGGCGACCACAGGATGACGCACAATATCTTGGCTGTCGAAGTAATTAAAACTCAATTCTTTGACATCCGATAACACTTCCATAGCGTGTTTTAAGCCTGATTTTTGGCTACGCGGCAAATCCACTTGGGTGACATCCCCTGTAATCACCGCTTTGGAATTAAAGCCAATTCGGGTTAGGAACATTTTCATTTGTTCCACCGTGGTATTTTGGCTTTCGTCTAAAATAATAAAACTGTCATTGAGCGTTCGACCGCGCATATAAGCTAGTGGCGCAATTTCAATCACATTACGTTCCATCAGTTTTTCTACGCGCTCAAAGCCTAACATTTCGTACAAGGCATCGTATAAAGGGCGTAAATAAGGTTCGATTTTAGAACCAAGATCCCCGGGCAGAAACCCGAGTTTTTCCCCTGCTTCTACGGCAGGGCGCGTCAACAAAATACGGCGGATTTCTTGCCGTTCAAGGGCTTCCACCGCCGCAGCCACCGCTAAAAAGGTTTTCCCTGTTCCCGCCGGGCCAATGCCAAAACTAATATCGTGGGTCAAAATATTATGTAAGTATTCAATTTGATTTTTCCCACGTGGCTTAATCAAACCGCGTTTGGTTTTTATGGTTGTGGTGTAAACTTTGCTTTCAGCAGGTTCGTCTGCTTCTACTTGCGCCAACATGCGGCTTTCTTGAATAGCAAGATGCACATCTTCTAAATCTAACTCTTTGATTTTCCCCTTAATCGGTGCCGTTTCCACATACAAATCTTGAATTAATTTCACCGCACTTTTAATTAATTTTTCGTGGTGCGGTTTTGGTTTCTCATCATTCGTTCCCACTGTAAAATCAAAATTACGGCGAGAAATCAATAAGTTAAACTCTTTTTCAATCAGTTTTAAATGATCATCAAACGCACCACAAAGGGATTGTAAACGCTGATTATCACCAGGTTCTAAGGTAAAATGTTGAGAAAAATCGTTGTTCATAAATATCAGTTTGCCTGAATAACTAAGTATTTTTGTAAAATAATTTGGCGGAAATTGTCGCTGGTTGTTGCCCAATCCACGATATCCACTTTCCAAGGTAAGTCTGATTCAGAAAAGGCATCAACTAAATCAGCGTGAGTTTGTAAATCAAGTGGCTCAGCTGTGATTACTGCCAAATCTAAATCGGAATAAGGTTTAACATTGCCATTCACACGTGAACCAAATGCCCAAACTTCGTAAGTAGGGACATATTTCTGTAAAATCTCTCGCACAATGGCTAATTCATTATCTGTAACTAAAAGTGCGGTCATTTTTAAATAAGTTTTTGCAAAGATTGAACAAGATATTTGGCTTCTTCTAAAAATTGAGGAATACCAGAAACCACTTGAATGGCGGTTTCTTCATCATAAGTATGGCTTGTTCGGCTACGCATTTCTCGATAACGTCTCCAATCCGTCCAGTTTCCAAGCAGAAGCCCTTTTTCATTTCCTGTACGAATTAAATCCTGAAATGGCATACCATCAAACTCCGCTGGATTTGGTGATGTCTGTTCCAAATAGCGTTTCAGCATTTTATGACTTAATTCATAAGTGAATTCAAAACGTTGAATTAAACCATCGCGGATTTGCAAATCTGAAATATCCAATTCATAGCGAACAAGCCCTTCATCTAAGCGCACAACGGCATTTTTTAATGGTGTAATATCAAGTTTTTCCATTTTTTAATTCCAATCAAGCTGGCAACTCAGGAAACAACATCTTAACCACATCCAACGTTAATCTACGAGATTTTCCTGCATAAGGGAAAATATGCATCATCATCATTGGGTTGAAGTTGGCTTCGATAACGCCCCAAGAGATCAGGCTGTTTTCCGCTGGCTTTTTCAAATCGGGGATAATTAAATCCACGCCACAAACTGCCGCCCCCATGGCTTTGGTGATGCCAACGGCGAGTTGTTTGTAACTGTCGTGCATTTCGTCTGTCATATCAATACTGTCGCCGCCTGTGCTGATATTTGAGTTGGCACGTAATTGCACGAGTTGTCCTGCCGCAGGCACGCTATCTACGGTTAAGCCTTGTTCTTTCAGTTGTAGCTGTTCGATTTCGCCTAAAGCAATTTTTTTCAATGGCGTGCGGCTACCGTCACCCCGTAATGGATGGGCATTTTTCGCCGCCACCAATTCCGCCACCGTTGATTTTCCGTCACCGGTAACATTAGCTGGCACGCGCAATAACACCGCTAACGTTTGATCGCCTAACACAAAGAAACGGTATTCCGTGCCTACAAGATAATCTTCCACCATAATTTCTTTATCTTCGCGGAAAGCGATTTCAACGGCTTTAGCAAAATCTTCGCGGTTAGTGACGCCTTGTTGAAAAATGGTAATGCCTAAACCAAAGTTAGTGGATTTCGGTTTAATCACCACAGCTTTGCCTTTAAATAAAGCGTAATTCGCTACCGCGTGCTCAAGGCTAGTAAATTCGCGGCTTTGCGGCACATTAAATCCGGCTTCCGCCAACACTTTTTTAGTCACGACTTTATTTTCCATAATCAACGGCGAAATATAGCTGTCGTGGCTCGTCATATTACCGTTTTTCACATATTCAATATGGTCGCCGAATTGCAAACGTAGAAATTGATCGTTTTCATCTAAAATCTCCATTTTCAACCCTTTTTGAATCACATCAAACATTAAGGCTTGAGTAGATAATTCCATATTATTAAACGCCGTCAACATATAGAAGGTATCAAGGACATTTTGTTTGTAAGCTCGTGCTAAATTTGCGCCAAACGCTTGGTATCCGCCTGCTTTTTCAATTTCGTCCACCACACGCGCGCCAAGGGTCAATTGCGGTTCAGCAAACATGGCTAATTTATCTTCTGCAATTTCTACCGCACTTTCGCCCGCACCAATCGCTTCAAGCATGTCAATCATTGCAGAAAGCAACATTTCCCCTTCAACCGCATATTGCGTTTCTTGACGCGGGTCTTCCCAAGCTACTTCCGCTAAACGTGCTTTGCCATCTTCAACAGCATTTTGATCTGCAGTTTCATCAATCCAAATCATTAACATAATGAAATAATGGATAAATTTTGCGTCATCCAAAGCAATACCGTTCGGTTCAAAAGGATTAAGATCGAATAAACGGAATTCCAAATATTGAATGCCTGTATTCAAAAACTCGCGCGCTTTTTTCGCACCACGTAAACGCACGTTGGAATAAAATTCTTTTTCCGCGATTAATTTGCCTGAATTTACCCAATGTTCAAGGGTTTCCACATATTGCGGAATGCTATCAAAAGACACTTTGATTTCAGGCGCATTGACATAACCATATTGGCTCGAACGCAGACTGCGCACATATTGATTCGGTTTTAACGGCGAACCGTCTTTAAAATAATTAGCATCTACCGTTGGCGTTGCCGCAAGCAAATACAACAGCACCCATTGATAACGCAGGAAATTTTTCGCTAATTTCAAATATAAAACATTCTGAAATTCCACCGCACTTTGATATTCATTTTGCGCTTTAAATAAGGCTTGGATAAATTCAGGATCAAACTGGAAATTGTAATGAATACCGCTCACCATCTGCTTATAAGCGCCATAAGATTCCACCAAATGCTCGCGGTAAGCCACGTCTTCAGGGTTATCTAATTGCGCCACTTTAATGGCTTTTTCCGGCGGCAAGCCTGCCGGCATACTCATGGGGAAAATATATTCATCTTCAGGCAAGCTGCGCAGCACCACTTCATGAATGGTTTGCAACCAACGCAGAGTCTCTTCAAGCGTTTTATTCGGTGGGGTAATTAATTCCAGTTGGCTTTCTGCAAAATCCGTTTGGATATAAGGATGAAAAGAACGGTTGCCAAATGCCTTTGGATGTGCCGTGGTGACCACAGAGCCATCTTGGTGCACGCGCTGGCTTTCTTTTTCAATGCCAAATGTGCCTTGTTGGAACAATAAACCAAGGCGGTTATTTTTAATAATATGTTGTAATTTCATGCTTAATTTCCTTATCAAACGCTGCTGTTTGAAAATAGCCTTACTTTATCATTGTTTGATAGTAAACGGCAATAATGTGATAGGAGTAGCCATAACCTAACCGTAGTCCAATTGTAGGGGCGAAATATTTTTCGCCCTGATAACAATAGTGAGAATAAGGGGCGAAAGATGTTTCGCCCCTACAGTGACAATTGATGTGTAACAACAAAAAAGTGCGGTCAAAACTAACCGCACTTTGCTATTGAAAAGCCATTATTTATATTCAACCACAATGTCTTCTGCTTTGATTGTGTCGCCATAAATTGGTTTTAAGGTTTTTTCGTAAGCGGCATTTAATACGCCGTCTTTGCTTAATTTTTCAATTTCCGCGTTTAACCATTCCAATAAATCTTTATCTTCTTTGCGCACTGCGCCTGCGATAAAGTCAATGTCGCCTAATTCTTTCACGCCCACCACAAAGCCCGGGTTTTCTTTTGCCCATGCGAATAATAAGGCGTTATCGTGTGCCAAGGCGTCACCGCGTCCGTCACGTAAAGCTTCAAATGTTTCGGTGTTTTGTTCAAATTTTAATTTGTTGATGTTTGGGAAGTTTTTGGTGAAATACGCGTCTGCTGTGGTGCCTTTGTTCACTAACAAGGTTTTGCCTTCTAATTGTTTCACATCCGTAATCACGCCGTCTTTAGACACAACGCCTAACGCCACTTTCATATAAGGTTTGGCAAAATCCACCACTTCTTGACGTGCCGGGGTTACGGTAAAGTTGGCTAAGGTAATATCCACTTTATTGGAAAGTAAATATTCCGCGCGGTTTGCCGCTTCTACAAGAACAAATTCCACTTTGTTTTCATCGCCCAATAAATCTTTGGTCAAGGCTTTCGCGATTTCTACGTCAAAACCTTGGTTTTTGCCGTCTTTGTCCACATAGCCAAATGGCGGTTTATCGCTGAACACACCGATACGGATTTTATCCGCTTGTTTAATGCGTTCAATGGCGCTCGCTTTCGGTGCGCCATTATTTGCCGCGCTGTTGTCTTTATCGTTACAAGCCGTAACGCCTAAAGCTAAAAGCAAGGTTGCCGCTAATGTGGTGATTTTTTTTAATGCTTTCATAAGATTTCCTTTTATCAGTAAATTATGTTGTTGAATGTGGATGCATTATAAAAAGAAGAAATCGAAAAAGAGAAAGAACCATTTGCTATTTGATATGCGATTTTTGAATTAGGGCTAAAATCATAGAGAGTGAGAATTTGTAGGGACATGCTACGCATGTCCGTAAATGTGAATGTAGACTGGGATTAATGGGGTTATCACGAATTGTACACTGTCATTATAATGGACACACGCAGTGTGTCCCTACATAGCAGAATGATGGTAAGGGATTTATGGGATTAAATATTTTCCAAAAAATCCGCACCGCGTGTTTCGTAATTTAAGATATTTAAGAACGCTTTGGCTCGGTCTGTGGTTGGGTTAACGAAGAAATCTTCGGGTTTGGCTTGTTCGATGATTTCGCCTTTGTCCATAAAGACAATGCGGTCGGCAACTTGGCGTGCGAAGCCCATTTCATGGGTCACGATCACCATAGTCATGCCGTCTTTGGCTAAGCCTAACACAACGTCTAACACTTCGCGCACCATTTCAGGATCGAGCGCGGCGGTGACTTCATCAAATAGCATAATTTCAGGGTTCATACAAAGGGAACGCACAATGGCGATACGTTGTTTTTGTCCGCCCGAAAGCTCTCTTGGGAAGGCATTTTTACGTTCATATAAGCCTACACGTTTGAGCAATTCGTCCGCTTGTTTTTCCACGTCTTCCCGTTTGCGTTTTTGCACTTTAAGCGGCCCAAGTAAAATATTGTCAATAACCGACATGTGCGAAAATAACTCATAGCTTTGGAACACCATGCCGATATGTTGGCGTGCATTGACCCAAGAAATATCCTGACCTAATTGTCCTTTCCCTTCTAAAATCAATTCACCGCTTTTGATCTCTTCTAATCCGTTAATGCAACGTAATAAGGTACTTTTGCCACAGCCTGAGGGCCCGAGGATAACCACTACTTCGCCTTTTTTGACCGATAAATCAATGCCGTGAAGTGCGGTGACATTGCCGTAATTTTTGACTAATTTTTTAATTTCTAATAATGCCATAATTTAGTTTTCCCAACGATTTTCTAAATATTTTGAGAATAAAGACAGCGGATAACAGATCGCGAAATAAAGTGCGAAAATCACGCCATAAATCCAAAGTGCCGCAGATGGGTCAGTAAATAAGGCGGTTTCGATAATTTGTTGCCCGACTTTAATGACTTCCAATACACCAATTAACATCGCTAAGGAGCTGGTTTTGACCATGCGGGTAAATAGGTTAATTGCCCCCGGGGTCACGCGTTTTAAACTTTGCGGTAATAAGATATAAATAAAGGTTTGTGTTTTGGTTAAACCCAACGCATAAGCGGCTTCCACTTGATGTTTTTCGATGGATGTTAGCGCGCCGCGGACTAAATCGCCCATTTCAGCGGTGCCCCAAAAGATAAACACCATAATGCAGACCCATACGCCGTCAAGATGGGCACCGAACCATTTGGCGAAGCCGAAATACACTAAAAATAAAATCACCAATAAGGGGATGATACGCACCACTTCCAAATAAAGCTGGCATAAAAAATGTACCACTTTATTTTTGCCGGTCATCACTACGCCCATAATAACGCCTAAAATACAAGCAAAGAAAACCGACACAAAGGCGATTTGCGCCGTTACCGCTAAGCCACCGAGTAATCGCTCTAAATTTGAGCCTTGAAAAAGTATTGTTAATCCCATTTTAAGCTCCATATTTTGCTTGGCGTAAGCGGCGTTCCAGTACGCGAATATAAATCGAGACCGGCAGTAAAATAATGAGATAAAACACCACTAATAAGAATAAGGCTTCGTTCGTTTTGTAATCCATTCCGATAATGTCTTTGGCTAAGAACATCAGTTCTGCCACGGCCACTGCGCTGATAATCGAAGTTTCTTTCATTAAGAATAAGCAGTTTGCACCAATGGCCGGGGTTGAAATCGCAAAGGCTTGCGGGAAGATAACGTAGCGGAAGGCTTGAATGGGAGTTAAGCCAATGCTTAAGGCACTTTCAATTTGCCCTTTTGAAACCGCTTCTAACCCGGCACGTACCGCTTCTGCCATATAACTGCCACCGAGAAAGGCTAAGCCGATAATACCGCAGGTAAAACCATCTAATTTGATCCCCACTTTTGATAAGCCGAAATACAAGAAGAACACTTGGATAAGCAAGGGTGTGTTACGCGAAAGTTCAATGTAAGCTTTTACTATCCATTGCAATCCACGCACTTTATAGACTAAGACCACCGCGCAAAGTACGCCAATGATGATAGATAAAATAATACTCCAAAGGGATAAATGCAGCGTAAGCCGTGTTGCATCGATAAATCGGGGAATCGCATCCCACATATATTGCCAATTCATAGTGATTTTGATGAGAAATAAAGAAATGCCTTATTATAGACAACGGTAGGATTAAAATTTAAAGATCTTATGGTTATGTTTAATAACAAAATTCTATAAAAATCACCGCACTTTGTGAGATAGTAAAAATCCCAACGAATGCTGGGATTTCTATATTATTCATTATTTTGTTGTTTTGTTATTTGTTCAAGAATTTGTGCTTTTCCGCGATTAATACCGGCAAAGAAACCTAACAAAACAGCGCCTGTAATTTCTACAATTCTAATGGCAATATCTGTTTTATCCAAATACATAGCCATACAAATTACTACGGCAAGAATTAAAGCAGAGCATCCCCATAACCAAAATTTACCTTTCTGATTACTCAAGAAAACATCACCACGTTTTAACTCCACCTTTTCTTGAGAAGCAATGGACGCTAGCGCAACTTCTTGATTAAGTTTGTTTTCTTCTTGGCGCAACGTTAATTCATCGCGTTTAATCGCAATTTCTTGTTGTTGAATAGCGAAAAACTCTTTAATAAATTCTTCTTTATTTTCAATTTCTTGCGGTAAATTATTGCTCATTATCGTCCCACCAATACGGGCATTTTATAGGTTACTTGAAACTGTCCAAATCCACCTTTACCAATTTGGGGCGGAATAAATTGCACACGCTCAACATTATTATTGAAGCTATTTTTTTTCACTTCAGATAAATATTGTTGCGGTGACAATCTTCTTGCTTTCACTGGGGTTAGCATAATCATTCTCCATTTAGACGAAAACAGCCTACTTTTTGGTAAGCTGTTCTAGTTGTAAAAGAACTATCTTGAGAAAATATTAATCTCTCACCATAATTTAGTCAATGATAAAGACACATATAATTGATCTGAATGGCAACGCTACTCAATTATGCCTAACCAATTATCATTTTTTTTATAACGTAAATTTCCCCACACCCAATTCATCTTCTTTGCGCGTGCGTTGAATCACCGCTTGTGGTGATTGTACAACACGTAAGCCCATTTCATCTTCTGTGCGAACGACATCGCCGCGAAGTGAGTTGGTGTAAACATCGGTAATTTTAATATCGACAAATTTACCGATCATATCAGGCGTACCTTTGAAATTCACAATACGGTTATTTTCCGTACGACCTGTTAATTCCATAATGTCTTTTTTAGACGGACCTTCAACCAAAACGCGTTGTTCTGTGCCAAGCATCGCGCGGCTGAATTGTAGGGCTTGATTGTTAATACGCTGTTGCAATAAGGCTAAACGTTGTTTTTTCTCTTCTTCCGTCACATCATCAGGCATATCTGCTGCCGGTGTGCCTGGGCGGGCAGAATAAACAAAGCTGTAGCTCATATCAAAATTCACGTCCGCAATGAGATTCATGGTTTCTTCAAACTCCGCATTGGTTTCGCCCGGGAAACCTACGATAAAGTCTGAGCTGATTTGAATATTTGGACGAACTTTGCGTAATTTACGAATGATGGATTTATATTCTAAAGCGGTATGTCCGCGTTTCATCATGGTTAAAATACGGTCTGAACCGGCTTGTACAGGTAAGTGTAAGAAGCTGACTAACTCAGGTGTGTCCGCATAAACCTCAATAATGTCATCGGTAAATTCGATTGGGTGGCTTGTAGTAAAACGTAAGCGGTCAATACCATCAATGGCCGCCACTAAACGCAATAATTCTGCAAAGTTGCAGATTCCACCATCATGGGTTGCGCCACGATAAGCATTTACGTTTTGTCCCAATAAGTTAATTTCGCGTACGCCTTGCTCTGCTAATTGGGCAATTTCAAATAAGACGTCATCCAGCGGACGGCTCACTTCTTCGCCACGAGTATAAGGCACCACGCAGTAAGTACAATATTTGTTGCAGCCTTCCATAATAGAAACGAATGCCGTTGGGCCTTCTGCTTTCGGTTCAGGCAAGCAGTCAAATTTTTCAATTTCAGGGAAGCTAATATCCACAACATTGCTTTTACCGCCACGAATTTGGTTGATCATTTCAGGCAAGCGGTGCAAGGTTTGTGGGCCGAAAATAATGTCCACAAAAGGCGCGCGTTCACGAATGTGTTCGCCTTCTTGAGAAGCCACACAACCGCCTACACCAATGATTAAATGGGGTTTCTCTTTTTTCCAAGTTTTCCAACGCCCCAATTGTGAAAACACTTTTTCCTGCGCTTTTTCACGAATTGAGCAGGTGTTAAGTAATAAAACGTCTGCGTCTTCGGGTTTGTCGGTTAATTCTAAGCCGTGAGTGGATAATAAAAGGTCTGCCATTTTTGATGAATCATATTCATTCATTTGGCAGCCCCAAGTGGTGATATGTAATTTTTGAGTCATAATCTTCGTTGTTTCAATAAAAATTCTTTAAAAATTTGGTCGGGTATTTTACAAGTTTAGGCGGGTGGTGGCTAGTTTTAATTTTAATCAGTTCGGGGGAATTTGTGAAAATACGGCAAAATAAAACCGCACTTTGGTTGATTTTCAAATTAAGAATTAACCAAAGTGCGGTTTAAATTTTAGTGATTTTACGCGAGCTTTTTCTCAAGGGCTTTAAGACGTTTGTTCATCTTATCAATGCCCATAGTGAGTGCCGCCGTTTTGCGCCATTCTTTATTTGGCTGAGCCGGGATTCCTGAAGAATAAATGCCTTTTTCCGTAATCGGTTGCATAATCATGCTCATCCCCGTAATAATGGCTTGGTCGCAGATTTCCATATGGCCATTAATAACGCTTGCACCACCAATTTGACAGTAACGTCCCACTTTGAGACTGCCCGCCATAATCACACCACCCGCAACCGCTGTGCCTGTGCCGATATGAACGTTATGGGCAATTTGGCATAGATTGTCGATGATCACGTTATCTTCAATCACCGTATCATCTAACGCGCCACGGTCAATACAGGTGCAAGCACCGATTTCAACACGGTTACCAATAACAACACGGCCTGTTTGTGGGATTTTAATCCACTTACCGCGCTCATTGGCATAGCCAAAACCATCGCTCCCAATCACTGCGCCAGACTGAATCAAGCAATCATCCCCGATTTGGACTTCGTGATAAATGCTGACATTCGCCCAAAGCTGGGCATTGCGACCGATTTTCGCGTTTTTACCGATAAAACAGCCTGCACCAATGACCGCGTTATCGCCAATCACTGCGCCATCTTCAATCACCGCATTGGCACCAATGGAAACGTTTTCACCTAAAGAAGCGGTTTCAGAAATCACCGCACTTGGGGCGATATCAGCAGCTGCTTTTGGCGTGGTGTCCATATATTGCGCCAAAATGGCGTAAGCTACATAAGGGTTTTGTACAATCAATAAATTGGCATTTTCCGCACAAAATTCCACGTCTGCTTCGGAGACCACTAAAACGCCGGCTTGAGCTTGTGATAAGTATGGACGGTATTTGACGTTAGAAATAAAGGTGAGTTGGTTTGTGCTAGCGCGATCTAATGGGGCGATGCTGCTAACTACAACATCGGCGTTGCCACGAATGGCACCGCCGACTTGCTCTGCTAATTCTTTTAAAGTATAAGAACGCATAAGTTTGATTTACCTTAGATTATTGCGCTTTTTTCTCTTCAGCTTTAGGCGCTTCCGGTAATTTACCACCCACTGCTTTTAACACATCTTCAGTGATATCTTTGCCATCAACAGCATAAATCACAGAATTTGCATCAATCACATAAGTGTAGCCTTTTTCTTTCGCTAATTTGTTTGTTGCATCTTGGATTGCGCCTAACAATTTAGCAGTTTCTTCACGTTCTGCTTTTGCCGTTTCTTGTTGGAATTGACGTGCTTTTTCATCGTGTGCGCGCATTAATTTATTAATTTCATCTTCGCGTTTTTTGATGTCTGCACTACGTAAATTTTTTGCGTCTTTTTGTAATGCCGCAATTTTGCCGTCAATAGATTTTTTGCTTGCTGCAAGTTTATCCGCTTCCGCTTTAAATTGTTTTTCCAAGTTTTGACCAATTGCTTCACGCTCCGGGTGGTTTTGGAATACAACGCCTGCGTTAATGAAAGCGATGTTCTCTTGTGCCATTGCTGAAGCTGATGCGAAGGCTAATGCTAAAGAAAGCGCGGTTGCTTTTGCGATATTTTTCATTGTTTAAATTTCCTTACGATTTGTTGATTGTTCCGCGTTGCACATCAATGTGCAACGCGGATGACACTTTTGACTACTAAGTCTGAAATAAGTTCAAATTAGAATGAACCACCAATGCTAAATTGGAATTGTTCAATATCATCTTCTTCATATTTTTTGAGCGGTTTGGCATATGAGAAGACCAAAGGTCCAATCGGTGATTGCCATTGGAACGCCACACCGGCTGAAGAACGGACACGGCTTGGATCGCTATAATCAGGCAATCCCGGGAAATCTGCTTTATCCCATTTTGTATTCCACAAGCTTGCGGCATCAACGAATAAAGATGTACGTACGCTGTTTTGATCTTTGTCAGATACAAATGGCGTTGGAATAATAAATTCCGCACTGGCAGTCGCCATAGCGTTACCACCGATAACATCGCGGCTTAAACGAGTATAATCACGCGCATCATTGTAATTACCTCTTTCAGCTAAATAAATGGCATTCGGGCCAAAACCGCCGTATGAGAAACCGCGAATCGATCCAATCCCCCCTAAGTTATAAAGTTGATAGAATGGTACGCGTTTGCCATTTAAGCCATCGGTATAAGCGGCAGCCACTTTCGCAGAAAGCACCCATTTGTGTTCACGATCTAATGGGTAATAACCTTGAATATCGGCACTTAATTTATAATAGCGGTTATCAGAACCCGGTGCTGTCACAACACCGCCTAAATTCGCTTTCACCCCTTTGGTTGGGAAATAACCACGGTTTAAGTTGTTATAAATCCAACCGGCAGAAACCGTATAATCATGGGTTTTAAAGGTCCAATCTTCAAACTCCATGGATTCACGATAAAGGTTACGTGTATATTCCGGGCTAATATCTTTTAATTTGTTATAGGTATAACCTGTACCAATATAATATGAGTTGTTTTCATTAACCGGGAAACCTAGGGTTAAGTTCAAACCATAAGTAGTACGTTTATAAGACGCCACGTTATCGTCAGTATTCGTATTATCATAAGTTTGATAGAAAACATTACCGCCTAGGCTGACACCATCTTTAGTAAAGTACGGTTCGTTGTAACCTAAATCAACACTGGTACCATAGTCATTACGCGTACCAGAGATACTAATTGATGACCCCATACCTAAGAAGTTATCTTGTTTTACGCTTGTTTGATAGCTAAAACCACTTTCTGTACCGTAACCGATACCAAAGTTAATGCTCCCTGTATTACGCTCTTTTACCTTGTAAATCACATCAACTTCGTCATCTGTACCTTTGACAGGTTCATTACGATATTCTACACTTTCAAAGAAACCGGTACGATCTAAACGTGTTTTACCCAAAGCAACTAACTGCGATGATAACCACGCCCCTTCTTGTTGACGCATTTCTTGACGCAATGTGCTATCCGCGCTAACGGTATTGCCTTCAAAACGAATTTGACGAACAGAATAACGGCGACCTGCATCCACCACATAAGTAATACCTACGGTTTTATTGGCATCATCAAACTCAGGCACCACGTTTACTTGCGCCGTTGCATAACCTTGCTCAGCCAATTTCGCTTTAATCGCACTTTCTACTTCCACAATTTCAGCACGGCGGAAGGTATCATTCAAATGAATACTGTCTAAAAGCGGTTGTAACTCATTTTGCATACCACCTACGTTACCCACGATACGTGCGCGATTTACCGTATATAAATCACCTTCACTCACCGTAATTTTAACGCGAGCTTCGGTTTTATCATCATTAAGCTGAATATCTGTTGCGGTAATTTGCGCTTTAGGATAACCACGATCTTGATAATAATTGGTGATGGTTTCTAAATCTTTGCCAAATTGTTCTTGTGCAAATTTAGCACCAAATAATTTCCACCACGAATCTTCTGAAAGTTCCATTTGATCCGCTAAACGAGAACTTGAAAACGCTTCATTGCCCTCAAAAGTGAGTTCTTTTAACTTCGCCGTGTCATTTTCTTTAATATTTAATTTCACTTCAGCACGGTTATTCGGCAATAAATTGACAACAGGTTCAACTTTCGCGTTATAACGACCTGTTGTGGCATAATGTTCTTTCAAGCTTTCTGCAAAAGCGGATAATTTTGCGCGATCTAAAACCGATCCCACTTTAAACCCATTACCATCTAAGTTTTCTTTTAACGCTTCCGTTGGAATAGAGTCATTACCTGAAATAACCACGTCTGCGATAACAGGTAACTGTGTAACCGAAATAATTAACACATTGCCATCACGCGCTGCTTGAACATTTTGATAGCCACGTTGATAAAGGGTACGAACGACATTAGAAATATCTGCATCTGTTGCGCGTTTTCCTATTTGAACAGGTAACCCTGCAAGAACTTTACCTTCAGCCCCGGATTCTACGCCATCCACCTGAATATCTTGAACAACGAATGGTGCCGCATAAGCGCCGGCTGAACCAAACAATAAACTAGCAATTAAGAGTTTTTTCATTTTTAAATCACCTATAAAAGTGCGGTTAGTTTTCGCTGCGTTTTATAAACGCAAAAAATCATTAAATAAAGCAAAGGCTGTTAGCACTAATAACAACGCTGCGCCAAGACGATAACATAATTCTTGTACTCGCTCGGAAACCGGTTTGCCTTTTATCCCTTCCGCTGCCAAAAAGACCAAATGACCACCATCTAGCACGGGCAACGGAAATAAATTCATAATACCTAAATTGACGCTAATTAATGCCATAAAGCTTAAAAATGCAATCAAACCAAAGCTGGATGAAGCGCCGGCACCTTTGGCAATGGAAATCGGCCCACTCAAATTACTGAGCGATAAATCTCCTGTAAATAACTTGCCGATGACTTTGACCGTCAACGCAGAAAGTTGCCACGTTTTCTCTACCCCTTTCCACAAGGCGTCAAGAATATCATATTTTAATTCAGTTCGATAGATTTCATTTATAGGCTCAACCACAGGGGCAATGCCGGCAAAATAGCGTCCGTCTTTCATTTCAGGCGTTAACGCGACAGTCATTTCTTCCCCTTGTCGCAACACCTGTAAATCCAAGGTTCCACCTTGTTGAATACGATCAACCAACGCCTGCCAATCCACAGATTGCCCATTTAAACGCAACAGCACATCACCGACTTGCAAACCTGCACGTGCCGCCGGGGAATCTTTCACCACGGAAGCCAAGGTATTCGTCACTTTAGATGAAACCGGTTTAATCCCCAAAGAACCGAAAGCCGATTCTTTTTCAGGATTAAAAGTCCAATTGCTCAAAGATAACGTTTTTTCTTGGATACGATGTTCACCAAATGGCGCCACCGTTAAGGTCACTCGCTCATTCCCTAACTTGCTGGCGAGCAACAAATTAATGCTTTCCCAATCATCGGTTTGCGTGCCATCAACCGCCAAAATTTGACTGTTTGGTGCAAGCTCTGCCATAGCGGCAATGGAATGGGGTTTTACTTCCCCAATCACCGGTTTAACACTCGGCATCCCCACCACAAAAATCACCCAATAGGCAAAAATCGCAAAAATAAAATTCGCTAATGGGCCTGCAGCACTAATAAAAGCACGTTGCAACACGGTTTTGCTGTTAAAGGATTGGGATTTTAACTCAAGCGGCACTTCTTCCGTGCGTTCATCAAGCATTTTGACATAACCGCCCAAGGGAATCACCGATAAGGCAAATTCCGTTCCCTGTTTATCCGTGCGTTTCCATAACACTTTCCCAAAGCCAATAGAAAAACGATGCACTTTTACACCGCACTTTCGCGCCGCCCAAAAGTGTCCGAACTCATGCACAGAAACCAATACGCCAATAACAACAATAAATGAAACAAGCGACCACAAAAAGGACATTATTTTTCCTTATAACACAAAGAAATAGAAATAGCTAAAAAATGGAACTGCCGCGGTAAGGCTATCAATGCGATCTAACACACCGCCGTGCCCCGGAATTAAATTGCTGCTGTCTTTAATCCCCGCTTCGCGTTTGAACATACTTTCCGTTAAATCGCCCAACACCGAAATAGCCACCGTTGCCGCAGAAAGTGCGGTTAAACTTTGAATATTTCCGCGGGTAAATAAGCTGTCTCCCGCAAAATGAATAAATAAAAACGCCAATACCGCTGCGGTTAAAACACCACCAATCACGCCTTCCCACGTTTTCCCCGGCGATACTTTCGGCGCCAATTTGTGTTTACCTAATGCGCGGCCGGCAAAATACGCCCCACTATCTGCCGCCCAAACTAAAATAAAGACATAAAGCAAGAGTTGTACACCATGCAACGCATCTGAGACATAATTATCCAAACGCAAACTTAACACACCAATTACAAAAGGAATAAGGGTGTGAAAGGCAAAAATCGCCTGCAAGATCGGGGATTTTCCCCATAATTTCGCCGATGCCGGATAGCTCACCACCAGCAAAAATGCCACGCCCCACCAAACCACAGCACCTAATAAAATCGGCTCGGCATGAGATTGGAAGACACGCCCGGCATTTAAATAATCCGCTTCGCTGAAAATCCATAAAAATAGAAATGCCGCTGCAACAACGGTGATTACAGCGCGCCAAAAGAAGGGTTTAACACGCGCAAATTGTGTCCATTCCCAAACACCCAATGTTGCCACCGCGCCTATCGCCAAAGCGAAATAGAATGGCGAAAATAAAAATAAAGCCGCACAAACGATTGCAATTAATACAATGGCAGATAAAACTCGTTCTTTAAGCAAAAGTAACTCCTTATTCAGAACCGCCAAAACGGCGCTCACGTTGTTGGAAAGCAAAAACTGCTCGGTTAAATTCTTCTTCGTTAAAATCAGGCCATAGCACATCGGTGAAATACAGCTCGGCATAGGCAATTTGCCAAAGCAAAAAATTACTAATCCGTTGTTCACCACTGGTACGAATTAATAAATCCACTGGGGGTTGCGCTTTTGTGACCAACATCTGTTGAAAAAGTTCTTCATTAATTTGTTCCGGCGCTAACTCACCGGCTTTCACTTGCCCGGCCAATTTTTGAGTAGCCTGCACAATATCCCAACAACCACCATAGTTTGCCGCGATATTCACCGTCAGTGCGGTGTTATTTTCCGTTAATTTTTCTGCTTTGGCGATTTTCTCTTGCAGCTTATCGCTAAACTTCGATTTATCGCCTAAAATCAATAACTTAATATTATTCTTATGCAACTTCTTCACTTCACGATCTAAGGCTTGCATAAATAATGTCATTAAGGCGGAAACTTCCGCTTCAGGGCGATTCCAGTTTTCGCTACTAAAGGCATATAAGGTTAAGGATTGCACCCCAATTTGGCGGGCATAAGACACAGATCTACGCACTGCTTTCACACCATTGGTATGACCAAAAACACGCATTTTCCCTTGTTGTTTTGCCCAGCGGCCATTGCCATCCATAATAATGGCAACGTGCTTCGGAATATTATTTGGATTGAGTTCGTTCATTTTTTCTCAAAACAGTCAAAAATCAACCGCACTTATTAGCGGCCAGTAATGAGCAGAAATATAGCATAAGCCCTGATTACTGTCATTGTCTTTTACGATGATCCGCTTATTTACTCATCTTAAATAGCACACTATAATGCCCAAATACTTTTCTTTGATATAGGACGGAAAAATGCAGTTTTCCAAAATGCACGGATTAGGCAACGATTTTGTCGTGGTTGATGCAGTAACCCAAAATTTATTCTTCCCTGAAGAGGTCATCAAAAAACTCGCCGATCGCCATCGTGGTATTGGCTTCGACCAATTACTCATCGTTGAACCACCCTACGATCCTGATCTCGATTTTCACTACCGCATATTTAATGCTGATGGTAGCGAAGTTTCCCAATGTGGCAACGGCGCACGTTGTTTCGCCCGTTTCGTTACCATGAAAGGCTTAACCAATAAAAAAGACATCGCAGTGAGCACCGCTAAAGGCCGCATGATTTTAACGGTTAAAGATGACGGCATGATCCGTGTCAATATGGGCGAACCCATTTGGGAACCGAGTAAAATCCCTTTTATTGCCAATAAATTTGAAAAAAATTACATTCTTCGCACGGATATTCAAACCGTCCTTTGCGGCGCGGTTTCTATGGGCAATCCGCATTGTGTCGTACAAGTCGAAGATATTCAAACCGCTAACGTTGAAGCGCTTGGGCCATTACTGGAAAACCACGAACGTTTTCCGGAACGCGTAAACGCCGGGTTTATGCAAGTAATTAACCGCAACCACATCAAACTTCGTGTTTACGAACGCGGCGCAGGCGAAACCCAAGCCTGTGGCAGTGGCGCCTGCGCCGCCGCCGCTGTAGGCATCATGCAAGGCTTATTGGACAACAAAGTGCAAGTGGATCTCCCCGGCGGCTCGCTCACCATTGAATGGGAAGGCGAAGGTCATCCGCTGTATATGACAGGCGATGCCACGCATATTTATGATGGTGTGATAAAGTTATAGCCACTGACTCATCGATTCTAAACACAACTTCCCTATGCAAACGGCACTTGAAAAATACTACAACTATTTGCGCATTGAGCGGCAATTAAGCAAACACACGCTAGCGGCGTATCAACGCCAGCTGGCAGCGGTTGTAGAGATTTTGCACAAAAATGAGATTCATACTTGGCAAGGCATTTCACCAAGTGTGGTGCGCTTTGTGGTCGCAGAAAGTCGGAAATCAGGTTTACACGAGAAAAGCCTTGCCTTGCGCTTATCTGCGTTGCGTCAGTTTTTGAGCTATTTGGTTGTTCAAGGGGAATTAAAAGTCAACCCTGCCACAGGGATTTCCGCCCCAAAACAAGGAAAACATTTGCCTAAAAATATTGATGAAGCGCAGATCAATAAATTGCTCAATAATCAAAGTAAGGAACCTATTGATATTCGTGATCGCGCCATCATGGAATTGATGTATAGCTCGGGGCTACGTTTGTCGGAATTACAAGGGCTAAATTTGAACAGTTTGAATATGCGCGCACGCGAAGTTCGCGTATTAGGGAAAGGGAATAAAGAACGCGTCTTGCCCTTTGGGCATCACGCTTTGCACGCCATTCAAGCTTGGCTAAAAGTGCGGTTGCTTTTTAACCCAAAAGATGACGCACTTTTTGTCAGTTCTTTGGGCAATCGTTTAACCCATCGTTCCATTCAAAAACGCTTGGAAGTTTGGGGCATAAAACAAGGATTGAACGCCCATTTAAATCCCCATAAATTACGTCATAGTTTTGCTACTCATATGTTGGAAGCCAGTTCGGATTTACGTGCTGTGCAAGAATTATTAGGCCATAGCAATCTTGCCACCACACAGATTTACACCCATTTAAATTTCCAACATTTAGCGGATGTCTATGATAAAGCACACCCGAGAGCAAAACGCAAAAGCTGATATTCAAGGAAAACAAGATGAAATTTTACCGCACTTTTATGCCATTTAAGGCGATCAGTTTCGATCTTGACGATACGCTTTACGATAATCGCCAAGTTATTCAAAATGCTGAAAATCAGTTTGTGGCTAAACTGTCGGAATTGTTAGGACAAGAGGTTTCAATAGACGAATGGAAGCAATGGAAATTTAAGATTTTGGCAGAAGATCCTGTGTTGTGTGAAGATGTGACCCAATGGCGATTTGAAGCGGTTCGTGCTTTTTTGTTAAACCGAGGGAAAAGTGCGGTAGAAATTGAGACCATTTGGCAAACCGCTATCGAACATTTTTTTGTTTGGCGGCATAAAATTGAAATTCCGGCGCAAAGTTTTTCAGTGCTTAAACAACTCAAACAACATTACCCTTTAATTGCCATTACCAACGGCAATGTTTCGCCGGAACGCATTGGCTTTGATTTTGATCTGACTTTAAAGGCCGGTGTTCACGGCAGAGCCAAACCACATCAAGCATTATTCCACCAAGCTGCCGCGGCATTTCATCTTCATCCGCAAGACATTTTGCACGTAGGCGATAATCTTGTAACAGATGTTCAAGGCGCGATACAAGCGGGTTGTCAATCGGTGTGGATTAATTTATCCGATTTAGGTATAGGAAAATTTGCAGAAGCTCGACTGCTACCGACTGTGGAAATCGCAGATTTAACCGAACTCTTGTCACTCACAAAATAAGCTTATAGAATTCATTTATTTATACTCTTAACACAAGGAACCACTATGCGCGGATTAAAACATCTCAGCTATTTTCTCACTAAATTCACGGCTCTCGTGATTATTCTTACAGCAATGGTCACATTCTACGTACCGAGTGCATTTACCTGGGTAAAAGGCGATGCACAGATCATCGTATTAGGCATCATCATGCTCGGCATGGGTGTGACACTGGGCAAGCAAGATTACAAAATCTTAGCCCAACGCCCTTTAGATATTTTTATCGGCGCCGTAGCGCAATACACTATTATGCCCTTTATTGCCATTACCATCGCCAATCTCTTTGATCTTTCCCCGGGTTTAACACTAGGTCTTGTATTAGTCGGTTGCTGCCCCGGTGGTGTATCTTCCAATATTATGAGTTTCTTATGTAAAGGGGATGTGGCGTTTTCTGTGGGGATGACAACGGTTTCAACCATAGTTGCACCGGTTATGACACCCTTATTAATCAATTACTTAGTCGGCGAAACCATTGATATGGATGGTTGGGCAATGTTTAAATTTATGCTCTTAGTCACCATTTTGCCTGTGGCTATTGGCTCAGCATTTAACATTTTCTGCCATAAACAAAAATGGTTCCACGATGTAAGAAGCGTCATGCCCGGTGTGGCGGTCATTGGATTTGCATGTATTGTCGGTGGCGTAGTAGCGGTTCACGGTCCAAAATTTCTCGAATCCGGTTTGGTTATCTTCGTTTGTATCGCATTCCATAACATTATTGGTTATGTTTTAGGCTATCTTGCGGGTCAATGTTGCGGTATGAGTACGGCGAAAAAACGCACCTTATCTATCGAAGTAGGCGTACAAAATGCCGGATTAGCCACAGGATTAAGCTCAAAATTCTTCCCAACCAGTGCAGAATCCGCGATCGCCGCCGCTGTATCTTGTGTATGGCACTCTATTTCAGGCACAATCTTAGCGAACCTTTTCCTTTGGTGGGATAAAAAACGCGCTCAACCTACAGAAGCATCACAAACGGAAGTTGTGGATGCCTAAGTAACAAAAAAGTGCGGTGAAACAACCGCACTTTCTTTTTTTATGGTACAAATTAACGGCGTCCAAACATTCCGCCTAAGCCGCCTAATCCACCGAGACCACCCATGCCGCCGCCCATTAATCCTTTCATGCTGCGCATCATTTTTGCCATACCGCCATTGCGCATTTTTTTCATCATACGTTGCATTTCGTCAAATTGTTTGAGCAATTTGTTCACATCTTGCACTTGCGTACCGGAACCTAAGGCAATACGGCGGCGGCGCGAACCTTTAATAATTTCAGGGTTTGCACGTTCTTTTAGCGTCATGGAATTAATGATCGCTTCCATTTTAATAAACATTTTGTCATCCACTTGATTTTTCACGTGATCAGGCAAATTTTTAGCACCGGGTAATTTCTCAAGCATTGACATCATTCCGCCCATTTTTTTCATTTCAACGAGCTGTTCACGGAAATCATCAAGGGTAAATTGGTCGCCTTTTTTGAATTTTTGCGCCATTTTTTCCGCTTTTTCATGGTCAACGTTGCGTTGTAAATCCTCAATCAACGACAACACATCGCCCATACCCAAAATACGCGATGCTACGCGATCGGGATGAAACGGTTCTAATGCATCGGTTTTCTCGCCAACACCCAAAAACTTAATCGGTTTTCCTGTAATTTGACGAATCGATAACGCCGCACCACCGCGGGCATCACCGTCCACTTTGGTTAAAATCACCCCGGTTAACGGCAAGGCTTCATTAAAAGCTTTTGCGGTATTAGCAGCGTCTTGACCAGTCATGGCATCAACGGTAAAGAGCGTTTCAATTGGCGAAAGTGCGGCGTGAATTTGCTTAATTTCGTCCATCATTTCGCCGTCAACATGTAAACGACCTGCGGTATCCACAATCAACACATCGTAGAATTTCAATTTGGCATCCGCAAGCGCAGCTTTGACGATTTCAACAGGATTTTGTTGTACGTTTGATGGGAAGAAATCCGCGCCAACCGCTTGCGCCAAGGTTTCCAATTGTTTAATCGCCGCAGGGCGGTAAACGTCCGCGGACACCACAAGCACTTTTTTCTTATGACGTTCTTTTAAGAATTTCGCGAGTTTACCTACAGAAGTGGTTTTACCCGCCCCTTGCAAACCTGCCATTAAAATTACCGCCGGCGGCTGGGTAGCCAAATTGAGTTCTTCATTCGCATCGCCCATGGCCATTTCAAGCTCGCGCTGAACGATTTTCAAAAACTCTTGCCCTGGGGTTAGGCTTTTGTTCACTTCTTCGCCAAGGGCACTTTCTTTGACTTTGTTGATAAAATCGCGAACAACAGGCAACGCCACATCCGCTTCAAGCAATGCCATACGCACTTCGCGCAAGGTATCTTTAATATTATCTTCAGTTAAACGGCCTTTCCCCGTGATATTGCGTAGGGTTTTCGATAGGCGATCGGATAAATTCTCAAACATAACATTCTCATTTCTAAATGGAAAAATTGCGCTGATTATACCTGAATTCTTCCCCTATTTGAATTTTTAACTTAGAATAGCTCTCAATAAGATAAATAAAGGATCTATAAATGTCATACGCCATTTTTTCTATGCTTTGCTATTGTGTCAGTATTTTACTGATTGCGCCTTCTTTGGCACAGGGTCAAACGGTACAAATTAATAAAATTTGGGTTTTATTGACCGCACTTGCCGGGATTGCGTTGCACTATTTGAGCCTGCATTATTGGGAAGATAGCACGCCCAATGGTACAAGTATGACCTTACTGGAAATCAGCTCCTTGCTCAGTCTATTTATCGCCATTTTAGCCAGCTTTCCCCTTTGCTTAAAAGTGCGCACCATTTCCTTTTTGCTACCGATTGCTTATGGGTTTGCGGTGATCAATTTAATTATGGCAGAATTTATTCCAAGCCAAATGGTGCAATTACATCATCAAGTTTTTGCCCATATTGTCTTATCTATGGTGGCCTATTCTGTTTGCTTTATTGCGATGCTTTACAGTATTCAAATTGCGTGGTTGGACAATAATTTGAAGCAGAAAAAAATCATGCCATCCCCTGCGGTTCCGCCGTTAATGTTAGTAGAACGCCATTTTTTCCGCGTGTTATTAAGTGGGGAAATCTTGCTAACCATTACCCTTATTTCAGGAATGTTCTACTTGCTAGATGCCCTTGAACCCACCAATATACATAAAGCCCTCTTCTCATTTTTTGCTTGGGTGGTGTTTGGTGTGTTGCTATTTGGGCACTGGAAATGGCATTGGCGCGGAAAAAGAATGATCATTTTCACAATTTCAGGTATGATTTTGCTCACCATTGCTTATTTTGGTAGCAAAATTCTTTAATATTTAGCGAGTTGGCTCAGGGAAAGCCCTAGCCCAACTTTTTTATCAACAAACAAAAGGATCCGATTTTGGACAGTATCCCCCTTAGTACGTTAGTCATTTCTCTTATCATCTGTTTAGTGCTTTCAGCCTATTTTTCAGGCTCAGAAACCGGGTTGCTTTCAGCAAACCGCTATCGTATGCGCCACCTTGCCGAAAAAGGGCACAGCGGTGCACGCAAAGCTGAAAATCTCTTAAAAAAAACCGATAAATTACTCAGTTTAATCCTGATTTGTAACAACCTGGTCAATATCACCGCTTCCGCCATTGCTACTATTATTGGTATGCGTTTATATGGGGATGCCGGCGTTGCCATTGCGACAGGGGGGTTGACCTTTGTCATGTTAGTCTTTTCTGAAATTTATCCTAAAACCGTTGCCGCGCTTTATCCTGAAAAAGTCGCATTTTTGTCAAGCCATTTACTTTCATTATTGATGAAAATCTGTTCACCATTAGTTTTCTTAATGAACGTCATCATCAAATTAATGATCAAAATAACGGGCTTAAAAACAGAAACCAAAGCCAACCATTTAAGCCCCGAAGAACTGCGCTCTATCGTGAATGAAAGCGGCAAATTTATCCCGTCTGCTCACCAAGAAATGCTGTTATCCATTTTGGATTTAGAAGAAGTGACCGTGGATGATATTATGGTGCCGCGTAATGATATTTCAGGCATTGACATTGAAGACGATTGGAAAGCCATTATGCGCCAGCTGAACCACGCGCCGCACGGTCGGGTCTTGCTGTACAAAAATAGCATTGATAACAATGTGTTAGGTTTTTTACGCGTACGCGAAGCCTATCGTTTAATGCTAGACAAAAATGAATTCACCAAAGAAACCTTAATTCGCGCGGTAGATGAAATTTACTTTATTCCTGAAGGTACGCCACTCAACGCCCAATTGGTCAATTTCCGCAATAACAAAGAACGTATCGGATTGGTCGTGGACGAATACGGCGATATTAAAGGCTTGGTCACCCTTGAAGATATTTTGGAAGAAATTGTGGGGGAATTCACCACCTCAACCACGCCATCCATTGATGAAGAAATCGTGCCACAATCAGACGGCTCAGTGATTATTGATGGATTAACCAATATTCGCGATATCAATAAGTTATACGACTGGAATTTAGATACAGAAGAAGCACGCACGTTCAACGGGCTGATTTTGGAAACCTTAGAAGATATTCCTGACGAAGGCACAGAGTTTGAACTCAACGGACTTAAAATCACCATCCTAGAAGTGGCGGATAATATGGTTAAACAGGCAAAAGTGGAAAAATGTTAGAAAAAATGACCGCGCTTTAAAGTGCGGTCATTTATTTTCCTATTCTAACGCTTTCCCTTTCAATTCAGGGATTAAGAAAATCGTTGCAAGCATATCAAGCACATAGATTGTGGCCAAGAATGCAATGGCGATTTGGAATGAATAGGCAGAAACAATTGCCCCGACAACCACAGGTCCAAAACCACCTACAGCTCGACCTAAGTTGAATAAGACATTTTGCGCTGTCGCACGAGCTTCCGTTGGATAGGCTTCTGACATTAAAGCCCCATAACCGCCCATCATCCCGTTTACAAATGCCCCTAATGCCGCCCCTGCAAATAACATGGCGGTTGGGTCAGTCAATTGTGAATAGGCAATGATGCTGATGACTGCTCCGGCTTGGAAGATTAAGAAACTCGGTTTGCGCCCAATTTTATCCGCTAAACGCCCAAAAATCCAAATACCCGCCATCATTCCGCAAATGGTAACTGCCGTCCATAAACCTGATTTGGTTAAGCTAAAACCTAATTGTTTGGATAAGAAATTAGGTAACCAAATCATAATGCCGTAATAGCCGAAGTTTTGTACTGACGTTAAGACAACAATCCCTGCGCTCACTTTGGCGGTTTTGCTGTCCTTAATCAATAATTTGAAAGGCGATTGTTTCGATTTTTCCCTTTCTAATTTGCGGGTAAAGACTTCCGGCTCATGTAAACGCGCGCGTAAAAACCACGCCACAAAAGCGGGGAAAATCCCCACCACAAACATTCCACGCCAGCCAATCACAGGAAGCAATAATGGCGTTAATAAGGCAGCGGCTAATACCCCCACTTGCCACCCCAACGCCACATAAGATGACGCTTTAGCACGATGACGTGCCGGCCAAGCTTCGGCGGCTAACGCCATCCCGATACCAAATTCACCACCTAAACCGATACCTGCAATCGTGCGATAAATCAGTAAATCCCAATAACCTTGTGCGATAGCACATAAGCCCGTAAAGACGGCAAAGAGAACGATCGTCCAAGTTAATACGCGGACGCGCCCATATTTATCGCTTAATGCGCCGAAAATAATCCCACCCGCCACAGCACCAATTAAGGTCCAAGTCACTAATGAGCCACCTTGCGCAGGGGTTAAACCAAGATCAGCGGAAATAGCAGTTAACATAAAACCAAGGATAAGTAAGTCAAACCCATCCATTGCGTAACCTACGGCCGAGCCTAATAAGGCTTTCCAGCCATAATTATCAACTTTGTGTGTCATTTTGATGTCCTTTTGTTGCTCACAGGCAACCTTTTAAAGATAAAGAAGGGAACCATTTTTGTTAAACAAAAACTTGCGGCGTAGTTTAGTGACTTCCCAAAAAATGGCAAGTATTTTCACCAAAAGTGCGGTTAAAAATAAAAGATTTCTCATAAAAAAGGACAGGCATAAAACCTGTCCCCGAGTGAATAAACCAATCTCAATTATTCTACCGTTACCGCTTTCGCAAGATTGCGAGGTTGGTCAACATCTGTCCCTTTAATTAAAGCAATGTGATATGACAATAATTGTAACGGTACGGTGTAGAAAATTGGTGCCGTAATTTCATCCACTTTCGGTAATACGATAGTTTTAAAGCCTGTGGCTTCTTCGAAACCGGCTTCATGATCAGCAAATACATATAACTGACCACCGCGCGCGCGAACTTCTTCGATGTTAGATTTGACTTTCTCTAACAAATCATTTTCAGGCGCAACGACCACTACTGGCATTTCGCTATCAATCAACGCTAATGGACCATGTTTCAACTCACCTGCCGCATAGGCTTCTGCATGGATATATGAAATTTCTTTTAATTTCAATGCAGATTCCATCGCGATTGGGTAGTATTCACCACGACCTAAGAATAAGGTGTGATGTTTTTCTGCGAAGTCTTCCGATAATTTTTCAATTTGTTTATCGAACACTAATGCACTCTCAATTTGTGCCGGTAAGCGTTGTAACGCTTGAATAATGTGATGTTCTTGTTCATCGCTTAAATTGCCTTTTAAACGACCAATCGCAGCATTTAACAGCAACATACAGGTTAATTGCGTGGTAAAGGCTTTCGTTGATGCTACGCCAATTTCCACACCAGCTTTGGTCATAAAGGCAAAATCGGATTCGCGCACTAATGACGAGCTTGCCACGTTACAAATTGTCATGGCTGACATATAACCTGATTCTTTCGCCAAACGAAGTGCGGCTAACGTATCCGCCGTTTCACCTGATTGAGAAAGGGTGATTAACAAGCTATTTGGACGTGTCACAAATTTACGGTAACGGAATTCTGACGCAATTTCCACATCACAGCTTACACCTGCAATGGCTTCAAACCAGTAACGCGCCACCATACCTGCGTTATATGATGTACCGCAAGCCACGATTTGTACGTGTTCCACTTTGCTTAAAATTTCTGCTGCATTTGGCGCAATCGCTTCAATGTTCACGCGACCATCTTTGATACGACCATCAAGGGTATTCATAATTGCCACCGGCTGCTCAAAGATTTCTTTTTGCATATAGTGACGATATGGGCCTTTATCTGCCGCATCGTTTTCATAGTTACCTTCGTGAATTTCACGGGTCACTTTATTGCCTGCGCGATCGTAAATATCTACGGTAGTACGTGTAATTTCAGCTACATCGCCTTCTTCAAGGTAAGTAAAACGGCGAGTGACGCTTAACAACGCCAATGGATCTGAGGCTAAGAAGTTTTCGCCAATACCGTAACCAATCACTAACGGCGAACCAGAACGTGCCACGATTAAACGAGAAGGATCTTCTTCATTCATCACCACCGTACCATAAGCACCACGTAATTGAACCACGGTTTTTTGCACGGCTTCTAATAAGGTTTTCGCAGTGCGGAATTCCCATTCCACTAAGTGTGCGATCACTTCAGTGTCTGTTTGTGATTGGAATACATAACCGCGTTCTTGTAAAACCACTTTTAATTCTTCGTAGTTTTCGATAATACCATTGTGAACCACCGCAATTTTACCTGAGCGATGTGGGTGTGCATTGGTTTCAGAAGGTTCACCATGGGTTGCCCAACGAGTATGGGCAATCCCTGTTCCGCCTAATAATGGGCTCGCTTCTAACGCATCATCTAAGGCTTTCACTTTACCCACACGGCGCACAATGTGCATTTGTTTGTCTTGACCCAGTACAGCAACGCCCGCAGAGTCGTAACCACGATATTCTAAACGGTGTAAGCCGTCCACCAAAATTGCTGCTACATTACGTTCTGCTACTGCACCAACGATTCCACACATAATTTTTTCCTTTTCCAGTTAATTTAATACATTTACTTGGCAATAATCACTTCAACATTCTGTCGTTCAATCATTGCTTTATCTTGTTCCGTCAACAAATCATCGGTAATTAACACATCAATCTGCTGCCAGTTTAATTCTAAATTTGGCATTTTCCGCCCAATTTTTTGGCTTTCCACCATCACAATCACTTCGCGGCTCACGTCCGCCATGACCTGACTGAGACCAATCAATTCATTAAACGTTGTGGTGCCGCGTTCCAAATCCACGCCATCGGCACCAATAAATAATTGGTCAAAATCATAAGAACGCAAAACCTGTTCCGCCACTTTTCCTTGGAAAGATTCAGATCGGGTATCCCAAGTACCACCGGTCATTAAAAGCGTAGGTTCATTTTCCAAGGAACGTAATTCAGTCGCCACAGACAAGGAATTGGTCATCACAATCAACCCTTGCTTTCCATTAAGTTGTTTGATTAAGGCGGCGGTTGTGCTGCCACTATCAACAATAATACGATTATGATCACGAATACGTTCGGCTGCCGCCTTGGCTATGACAATCTTTCGTTCCGAAAGTTCTTCTTGCTCATCTTCAATAATGTCTTGCGGCATCAAAATGGCACCGCCATATCGGCGCAATAAAAAACCATTGGCCTCAAGTGCGGTTAAATCTTTGCGAATAGTCACTTCTGACGTATCAAAAAGTTGCACTAATTGGTCAACGCTCACTTCACCTTGTTCTTGCAAAATCTGCATAATCCGATGACGGCGTTGTTGTGTGTTGCGTTGATTTAAATTTCGTTTCATTATCAAAACCCAGCTCTAAGTTTCGTTTCGGAATTATATAAGTAAAAAAAAGAAAGGCAAGATGATTTTAAAAGAAATGATAAAAAATAAAAAACCCCGCCACATCCATGGCAGGGCTTAGATTTTGAAATATTAAAATTACGCGTTTACAGCGTCTTTTAATGCTTTACCCGCAACAAATGCAGGTGCTTTTGATGCAGCGATTTTGATTTCTGCACCGGTTTGTGGGTTACGACCGGTACGTTCTTTGCGCGCGTTTACTTTGAATGTACCGAAACCGATTAACTGCACAGCGTCCCCTTTTTTCAAGCTATCAGAGATCGCATCTAAAGTTGCTTCTAATGCCGCTTTTGCGTCTTTTTTAGTTAAACCAGCTTGTGCTGCGATTGCATCGATTAAATCCGTTTTGTTCATAATATAATTACCTATTTCTTTAAATTTAAAGGTTGTTTATTTGTATTAGGAAAAATTCCTAGCACATTGACTGTGAAACAGCACTGTAAAGGATAATCGAAGTTCAGCTTTAAGCCAATAGCTAGAAATGCAAATTTTTGTAAATTTCGTGACACCGGTCACATTTTACACAATTTCTATCCCAATATTGGATAACCGCGCTTCACGTAATTCATTTTTCAGGTCTAAGATCAGACCAGTATCACGCTCTTCACATTCATTTAATGTCCGATAAATTTGCCATTGCACATCTAATTCTTCCTGAATTTCTACCGCACTTTTTAACTCTGCTTCTGATAATTCACGCTCTTGTTCCATTTCTAACACGGTTGCGACAGTTTGCATTGAAAGCCGGCTAATTTTAATTGCTTGCTCTAAGGTTTCCCCGGCAATAATGGCATGCAACAATTCAGATAATCCTTCACAGGCATCCAACGCCGGCACAACGCCAAAGAAATCATAGTCATTAACATCAGGGATAAGGTTTTCTAACTTCTCAAGTTGATTTTCAAAATTGATTTTCGCCCCTTTTACCGTTAAATGTTCCCACACTAAATTGAGAATATTTTGGTAAAGTTTGGCATGCTCAGGTTGTTCAGTGACATCACAAAACAACTTGAAATTCGGGTACATCCTCTCACACAGGCACGCCATAAAAGTCAGGTTTTGCCAGGTTTCAAAGCGTTCAATACGTTTATGAATTGGGTTTCTCATGATATTTTCCTGTAAGGGGTTAATTAGATTAACCCCGATTCACGTTTGTTTGTGTTATTTATGATAGGGTTTGGAATATTGATGAATGGCATCAACAAACACTTTCGGACTTTCAACAGGCACATCTTGATGAATACCGTGTCCCAAATTGAAAACATGACCCGAACCTTCACCAAAATCCGCTAAAATTGACCGCACTTCTTGCTCAATACGCTCAGGAGAAGCGTATAACACCGAAGGATCCATATTGCCTTGCAACGCCACTTTATGCCCAACCTGAGCGCGCGCTTGTGCGATGTTTGTTGTCCAGTCTAAGCCAATGGCATCACAGCCGGTATTGGCAATGTGTTCCAACCACAAACCGCCGCCTTTGGTAAATAAGGTGATCGGTACTTTACGCCCATCATGTTCGCGAATTAAGCCGTCCACGATTTTATGCATATATTGCAAGGAAAAATCCAGATAATCACGGTGCGCCAATACGCCGCCCCAAGTGTCAAACACCATCACCGCCTGCGCGCCGGCTTTGATTTGTGCGTTTAAATATAAAATCACACTGTCTGCCACTTTGTCCAACAGGGCGTGCAGTAATTGTGGCTCCGCGTAGAGCATTTTTTTGATTTTAGTAAATGCTTTACTTGAACCGCCTTCTACCATATAAGTCGCCAACGTCCAAGGGCTGCCGCTAAAGCCGATAAGTGGCACATCGCCCTTTAATTCACGGCGAATCGTGCGCACGGCGTTCATCACATACTGTAATTCCACTTCAGGATCAGGAATCGGTAAATTTTCCACCGCACTTTTGTTTTCAATAGGGTGAGCAAATTTTGGGCCTTCACCTGCACCAAAACTTAAGCCCAAGCCCATAGCATCAGGCACCGTTAAAATATCAGAAAATAAAATTGCCGCATCTAAATCATAACGGCGTAAAGGTTGAAGGGTCACTTCGCAAGCCAAATCCGCATTACGGCACAGGGACATAAAATCCCCTGCTTGCGCACGCGTGGCTTTGTATTCCGGTAAATAACGCCCCGCTTGACGCATCATCCACACAGGTGTGCAATCTACAGGTTCACGCAACAGCGCGCGAAGATAACGATCATTTTTCAATTGGCTCATAAAAACTCCCAAAAAGAAACCGCACTTTGACGGTGAAAGTGCGGTCATTATAAAGGGAATTTTGTTATTTGTCTTTAGCGCGACATATTTCCAAGGTAGCGTTGATTAAGGCTAAAGCAATCGTTCCTTGTGGCGGCAAAATTGGCAGCGGTTCATCACAATGGAACCATTTGGCATCGGCAATTTCCGCTTCCTGCAAACGAATATCGCCACTGTCATATTCCGCTAAAAAGCCTACCATTTGCGAATTCGGAAATGCCCAAGGTTGGCTGCCAAAGTATTGAATATTTTTTACATGCACGCCCGTTTCTTCCAGAACTTCACGCCTCACCGTTTGCTCAAAGGTTTCCCCCACTTCCACAAAACCGGCTATTGTCGTGTACATTTTACTGTCTGCATGACGTTTATGGCAGGCAAGCAGAATCTCTTTGCCTCGGCGAACCGCAACAATAATAGAGGGGCAAATAACAGGATAAGCCCGATAGCCGCAAGCTTCATGCTGACATTGCGCCGCCCATTCATCTGTAGTATGAGCTGTTTTTGAACCACATTTGCCACAAAATCGATGGGTTTTGTAAAAATGATTCAGTTCCACCCCACGATTGAGCAAATAAAATTGTTCTTTAGGTAACCCGACTAAATCTCGTAGAAACGTCCATTCGCGCGCCTCGCCCAACACTTCAGAGACTAAAAATAACGGTTGATTTTCCCATTCACCGATTTGTACAGCTTGGCGATCAGCTAACCCTAAATGCACGGCAGAACCAAAAGGTAAATTTTGGTTGGGGAAATACACATTAGAACCCTGCGTAATCAGCCAAAAACCACTTAAATGAGACGCTATGTTTTTCATAAAAACTCCTGCAAGATCAACCGCACTTTTTCATCGTAGCAATCATTATAATCTTATTTTAATAGGATGACAGAAATACTTCGTGCGTTAAATTTAAAAAAACATTACAATTGTTAAAAATTTGTTGAATTCGTTAAATTTAAACTTTAATAGGAACTTTTTATGAAAAATATCGTTGTTGTTGGTGGTGGCGCAGGCGGTTTGGAGCTGGCAACCTTTTTAGGTAACAAACTTGGGCGTAAAAAACGCGCCAATGTCACACTCGTTGACCGTAATCAAACGCACCTTTGGAAACCGTTGTTACACGAAGTGGCAACCGGAGTTTTAGATGCTGAAACGGATGCGGTAAGTTATCGCGCGCACGCCTTTAATCATGGTTTCCATTTTGAGCAAGGTTCTATTGCGCGCATTGATCGCACCAATAAATATGTAGAACTTGAGCCAATTATGGGGCAAGAAGGCAAGCAAATCGTTGTTGCTCGCCGTATTCCTTATGATTATCTTGTGATTGCCATTGGTAGCCGCTCAAATGACTTTAATACTAAAGGCGTCAAAGATAACTGTATTTTCTTAGATTCGCCTGATCAAGCATTACGCTTCCAAAACCGCATGCTTGAGCTGTTCTTAACCTTCGCAGAAAATAACGCATTATCCGAGATCGGTGAAGATGAGAGCAAACAAAAATTAGTTGAAGATGATAAAGTCAATATCGCCATTGTGGGCGGTGGTGCCACAGGCGTGGAACTTTCTGCAGAATTATTCAATGCCGCGCAACATTTATCCTCTTATGGTTACGGCAAAATTAAAGATGGACACTTAAACGTGACGCTTATTGAAGCAGGGGATCGCTTATTACCTGCATTGCCAGAGCGAATTTCAGACTCTGTGAAAAAAGAATTGGTTGAATTAGGGGTCAACGTAAAAACGCAAACGATGATTACAGAAGCCACGCCAAATAGTTTAATCACCAAAGACGGTAGCGAAATAAAAGCTGACTTAATGGTGTGGGCGGCCGGTATCTGCGTTTCACCGATTACCCAACAATTTGATGGTTTAGAATTAAATCGCATTAACCAAATTCATATTAAAGACACCCTACAAACGACGGTAGATGACAGTATTTTTGCCATTGGTGATTGCGCGTTCTTGTTGCAAAAAGACGGGAAACCGGTGCCACCACGCGGTCAAGCCGCCAACCAAATGGCAACGGTGTGCGGACAAAATATCTTGGCGTTATTCGACAATAAACCATTGAAAAACTTTAGCTATTTAGATAAAGGGTCTTTAGTTTCATTGTCAAAATTCACCGCACTTGGCAATATTACTACAGGTAAGAAAACCTCTATGACCATTGAAGGGCGACTTGCGCGCTTAGCGTATATTTCCCTTTATCGCTTACACCAACAAAAACTGCACGGTTGTTTTAAAACGGGTTTGATTATCTTAATCGGTCGTTTAAATCGTTTTATTCGTCCATCCTTGAAGTTGTATTAAACGCTGAATTTACAATCCAAGTGCAACAAAAAAAGAAGTACTCATCAACTAGAATATAATTTTGTTTCC
>NZ_CABFKI010000011.1 GCF_901764995.1 Actinobacillus porcinus | reverse complement strand
TTTGGTTGGCAGGTTACGGCCAAGTTCGGTAAGAGTGAGAGTTTTACAGTCAAGTAAGGCGTGGCAAGCCAACGTTAAGCTGTTGAGTCGTTTTAAGTGTAATTCGGGGCAGAATTGGTAAAGAGAGTCGTGTAAAATATCGAGTTCGCACATCTTGTTGTCTGATTATTGATTTTTCGCGAAACCATTTGATCATATGACAAGATGTGTATCCACCTTAACTTAATGATTTTTACCAAAATCATTAGGGGATTCATCAGCACCACGCATTGATTTTACACGGTAACCGACAGAAATAATGACATCGAGATTGTAGTAATCTATTTCACGTCGAACCTCCCTTTCCCCTTCCATTTGAACTGTTGCATTTTTTGCAACGGTTAAATTTCGTTCTAATTCACCTTCATTAAATAGGTTGCGAATATGACGAGAAATTACGGATTTATCCCGATCAAATAGCGTTGCCATTTGATCTAAACTAAGCCACACCGTTTCATTATCCAATGAAACCTGTAAGGAAATTTTGCCGTCTGCGGACGTATAAAGTTGAATTTGGTTTTGCATCATTGAGCCTATAAAACTAATCATTCTCTGTATTTGCCAACTGCCGAGAAAAGCTCGGTAGTTGAATTTGAACTTGTAAGAAATTCTTAGTAGTTAAAATTTAATCAATTATTTTGAGTGGTTGCATTTTTTGCAATAACTTAATTTTGACGTAAACATAAAAGAAAACCACAATTAAGAAAACAACAAGCGGTGATTTTTTCGATCAAGATCACAAAAATAAAAAGCGGTGGGATTTCCTGATTTTTTTGCAATTCGCAAAATTTCTCAAAAACCCCACCGCTCTTTTACTTCTTAAACGTTAAACTAAAACTTTCATCAAGCAGCTCATAAAGCAAGGTGTCATCAATTTCCGCTAAATTTAAGCTCAACCAATGCTCTTTATTCATATGATAAGCAGGATAAACGCCTTTGATCATTCGTAGAGAACCGATTTCTTCGGGCTTGGCTTTGACGTTCAATACCCAAATTTTTTCTATTGCATTTAAGCCGATTTTATTTGCCTCAATATTCATCAACACCGCAAACCATTTGCGATGATGACAATGGCGAAACACCGCATAATCAGGAAATTTTGCCCACGGATATTCAGGCTCAACGCCATAGCGTTGTTGAATGTGAGCGAAAATATTCTTTAAATTCATTGCTATTATCCATTTACATCATTTAGGTAATAAACCGTTTATACCTTGTTTATCGAATGCTCGCAACCACTGGCTAATAATATCTCGACTAGGGTTTCGTTAAGCTGAAAATGCTGACGAGTTAATGAGCAACTTTTACCATGTTGAAGATAAAATTAAGTAAGCATTTATTACCAACAAAAAGCGCGGTCATTTTTATGCAAATTTTGACCGCGCTTTTATTTATGCAGATTAAACACAAACTAAATAGCTAAATATTCCAAAATACTTTGTGCGGCATCTCGCCCTTCAGCAATGGCTGTCACCACTAAATCTGAGCCACGGGTAATATCGCCGCCGGCGAAGATTTTCGGGTTCGCGGTTTGTTGTTTAAGTTCACCGCTGGCTTGAATCCGTCCGCGGCTGTCCACATTAACGCCAACAGATTGCAACCAAGGCATAGCATGAGGTGCGAAACCGAAAGCGACAATAATCGCATCGCAAGCTAAGGTTTCTTCGCTCCCTTCAATCACTTCCGCTTGACGGCGTCCTTGACTATCCGCATCACCCAAGCGCGTTTTCACTATTTTTAAGCCAATCACATTGCCTTTACCGTCTTTTTCCACCGCCACCGGTTGCGCGTTAAATTGGAATAACACACCTTCTTCTTTGGCGTTGGTATATTCTTTTTTCGAACCGGGCATATTGGCGGCATCGCGGCGGTAAACACAAATCACTTCCGCCGCACCTTGGCGAATAGAGGTGCGCACGCAGTCCATGGCGGTATCGCCACCGCCTAACACCACCACTTTTTTGCCCTCCATTGACACAAAATCAGGAGCGTTAAGTCCTAATAAATGCTGTGTGTTGCCAATTAAGAAAGGCAAGGCGGAATACACACCCTGTGCGTCTTCATTTGGAATATGGGCTTTCATCCCTTGGTATGTGCCTACTGCTAAAAATACCGCATCATATTGTGACACCAAACCATCAAGGGTGAGATCTTTGCCGATTTCCACGCCTAATTTGAACTCTACCCCCATTTCCGCAAAGATTTCGCGGCGGCGGCTCATGACGGATTTTTCTAATTTGAACGCGGGAATACCGAAAGTGAGCAAGCCGCCAATTTCTTGCTGGCGTTCATAAACGGTGACTTCCACGCCGTTGCGGATTAACACATCCGCACAGCCTAAGCCTGCTGGTCCTGTGCCCACAATCGCCACTTTTTTGCCGGTTTTTAGCCCTTTGACTTGTGGTCGCCAGCCTAATTCAAAGGCTTTTTCCGTAATATATTTTTCTACGTTACCAATGGTGACTGCACCAAATTCCGCATTCAGCGTACAAGATCCTTCGCATAAACGATCCTGTGGGCAAACGCGTCCGCACACTTCCGGCAAGCTGTTTGTGGTATGCGCCAATTCAGCAGCCTCCACAATGCGTCCTTCATTGGCTAAACGCAACCAGTTTGGAATATTATTGTGCAACGGACAACGGTTTTGGCAATAAGGGTTACCACATTCTAAACAACGGTCTGCTTGCGCTTTGGCTTGTTCATCAGTAAACAGGTTATAAATTTCAACAAATTCGGTTTTACGAATATTTAACGGGATTTTTGGCGGATCTACTCGCTGTAAATCGATAAATTGATAGACGTTTCCACGACCCATTTTGTATTCCTTCAATAATAACGTTTAAAATCACTCAATTTTCACCGCGCTTTATAACGCTAACCGATAAAGTGCGGTGTGTTTTTCTTTATTTTCAATATGATGACTGGGGCAAATGTGATTTGCCCCTACGCATTTTTTCCAAATGCATCACACCTTTCTGTTATTGAATTACTTCGCGCAATTCTGTCACGGTGCGGCGTTTATGTCCCAATAAGGCATCCACATCATTGGCTTTCGGTTTCACCAACACAAAGCGCGGTGCGTATTCTTCCCAGTGAGCAAGAATTCGTTCGCCGATTGCGCTGTGGGTCAATTCCACATGACGCGCGATCAGTCCGCGTAAATGCTCTTGATGAGTCGGTAAATCCGCCACATTCAAGGCTTCCACCAATTCAGGATTAATGCGCCCGCGGAAGCCGCCGTCCACATCTAACACATAGGCAAAGCCGCCGGTCATCCCTGCGCCGAAGTTAATCCCTGTTTTGCCTAACACGGTAACGACACCGCCTGTCATATATTCACAGCCGTTGTCGCCGATCCCTTCCACAATCGCCAATGCGCCGGAGTTACGCACCGCAAAACGTTCGCCCGCTCGACCTGAAGCAAATAATTCGCCCCCTGTTGCGCCGTATAAACAGGTATTTCCTGCAATGGTGGCGTCTTCTGCTTTAAACGCCACGCCGGTATGCGGTTTGATCACAATGCGACCGCCCGCCATACCTTTCCCCACATAGTCGTTGGCATCGCCAGTTAAGGTTAAGTTCACGCCACCGGCTAACCACACACCAAAACTTTGCCCTGCCGTTCCGGTTAAGTTGATATTGAATTCTTGCAACGGCGCGCCACGGTTGCCAAAGCGTTTTGCGATCACGCCCGATAAGGTTGCCCCCACAGAACGATCAAGATTGCTAATATCCAATTCCATTTCTGCACTTAAACCGCTTTCTAACGCGTCTTCCGCTTGCGCCATAATGGCTTTATTTAACAAGCCTTTATCAAAAGGTGGGTTGGTTTGGGTGCAATAGCGCGCAGAACCTTCAGGCACCACAGGGGAATAAAGCAATTTGCTTAAATCCAAGCCCCGTTGTTTGCCGGTTTGTCCTTCGATAATTTCCAATAAATCCGTGCGCCCGATAATGTCCGTTAATTTTTCTACGCCCAATTGCGCCAAAATTTCACGTACATCTTGCGCAATGAATTTGAAATAATTCATGGCTTTTTCAACGTTGCCGTGGAAATGATCTTTACGCAAGGTCTCATCTTGGGTTGCCACGCCGGTTGCGCAGTTATTTAAATGACAAATACGTAAATAACGACAACCTAACGCCACCATTGGGCCTGTCCCGAAACCAAAACTTTCTGCGCCTAAAATCGCGGCTTTCACAATGTCTAAGCCGGTTTTTAAACCACCGTCTACTTGTAGGCGCACTTTATGACGAAGATTATTTTCCACCAAGGCTTGTTGCGCTTCCGCAAGCCCTAATTCCCAAGGCGAACCGGCATATTTCACGCTGGTTAATGGGCTTGCGCCTGTGCCGCCGTCATAGCCGGCAATGGTAATTAAATCCGCATAGGCTTTTGCCACGCCTGTTGCAATGGTTCCCACACCGGGTAAGGACACCAATTTCACCGAAATCAACGCTTTCGGGTTAATTTGTTTTAAGTCGAAAATCAACTGCGCCAAGTCTTCGATAGAATAAATATCGTGGTGCGGCGGTGGCGAAATTAAGGTTGAACCCGGTACGGCATAACGCAATTGTGCAATGTAAGGGGTGACTTTATCCCCCGGTAATTGACCGCCTTCCCCCGGTTTTGCCCCTTGCGCCACTTTGATTTGGATCACTTCGGCACTCATTAAATAAGCCGGCGTCACACCAAAACGACCCGATGCCACTTGTTTGATTTTAGAGACTTTTTCGGTGCCATAACGTGCGGGATCTTCGCCGCCTTCGCCCGAGTTAGAATAGCCGCCCAAGCGGTTCATCGCCGCCGCTAAGGATTCATGGGCTTCCGGACTTAATGCTCCAATGGACATTGCCGCGCCGTCAAAACGTTTATAGAGATTTTCTGCGGGCTCCACTTGGTCAATATCAATGGCTTGTGCCTTTTCCGTATTCACTTTGAGCAAGTCGCGAATGGTGGTCACAGGGCGGTTATTCACCGTATCACGATACACTTTATATTTTTCATAATCCCCTGAGTTTACTGCCGCTTGTAAGCTATTCACCACTTCAGGATTGTACGCGTGATATTCGCCTTGTGGTTTAAATTTCAAGAAACCGCCCATTTCCAATTCTCGGCTTCTGCGCCATGCACGTTGGCGTGTTGCGGTGAGTTGCGCTTGTAAATCGTCAAATGAAGCCCCTTCTATGCGGCTGGTAATTCCCGGGAAGCAAAGTGCGGTCACTTCGCTGTTCATTCCCACTAACTCAAACAAACGCGCGCAACGGTAAGATGAAATGCAAGAAATCCCCATTTTGGACATAATTTTGTATAAGCCTTTGTTAATGCCATAACGGAAATTCGCCATTACATCACGTAAGGATTTTTTAATGGCACCGCTGTTCACCATATGCGCCAAGGTTTCGTAGGCAAGATAAGGATAAATCGCCGTTGCCCCTAAACCTAATAAGACCGCGAAATGGTGCGGATTGCGTGCTTCGGCGGTTTCCACCAAAATATTGGTATCACAACGTAAATTGGCGCTGACCAATTGATTTTGCAATGCGCCCACTGCCAATGCAGTCGGAATCGGCTGACGATCTTGAGTAATTTTGCGGTCGGAAATAATCAATAAAACAGAGCCATTTCTCACCGCACTTTTCGCTTGTTCACAGAGTTGCTCAATGGCTTGTTTAAGGTTACATTCTGCCGGATTGTAGGTGGCGTCTAACACTTGATGCTGATAATGTTCGCTTGGCAACGCCAAAATCTGTTGCATATCGGAATACACCAAAATCGGCGATTTGAAATTCACACGATTTGACATCCCTTCCGCTTCAAAGAATACGCTCATTTCGCGCCCAATGCTGGTGGCTAAAGACATCACATGGGCTTCACGCAATGGGTCGATAGGCGGATTGGTGACTTGGGCAAAATATTGGCGGAAATAATCAAATAACACACGTGGACGCTGGCTCAACACCGCAAATGGCGTGTCGTCCCCCATGGATCCCACCGGCTCTTGACCGTTTTCCCCTAATACACGCAACACATTTTCCAATTCTTCACGGTCATACAAAAATTGTTTTTGATAAACCTGAAGGGTTTCTTCATCCATGGTTGCTGCGCCAATCTCCGTATCAGGAATGGCTTCAAAAGGCGTTAAACGTTTTACGTTTTTATCCAACCAGCTACGGTAAGGATGACGGGCTTGCACTTCCGCATCAATTTCATCGGAATGAACCAAACGACCGTGTTTGGTATCAATGACTAATAATTGTCCCGGCCCGACACGTCCTTTTTCCACCACTTCATCGGGCGCATAATCCCAAATGCCCACTTCAGAGGCAATGGTAATTAAACGATCTTGGGTAATCACATAACGCGCCGGGCGCAAGCCATTACGGTCAAGGTTACAAGCAGCATAACGACCGTCTGATAACACGATACCGGCAGGGCCGTCCCAAGGTTCCATATGCATCGAGTTAAAATCATAGAAAGCGCGTAAATCATCGCTCATATCAGGGTTATGTTGCCATGCCGGTGGAACAAGCAAACGCATAGCGCGGAATAAGTCCATCCCACCGCACACAAATAATTCCAGCATATTATCAAGCGAGCTGGAATCCGAACCTGTTTCATTCACAAAAGGCGCGGCAGTTTGTAAATCCGGGATTAACGGGGTGCGATATTTATACGCACGCGCACGCGCCCAAGCGCGGTTACCTGAAATGGTGTTGATTTCGCCGTTGTGCGCCAAATAACGGAAAGGTTGCGCTAATTTCCAGCGGGGTTGAGTGTTGGTAGAAAAACGTTGGTGGAACAAACAAATGGCTGATTGCATACGCAAATCCGCTAAATCCAAATAGAATTTAGGCAAATCTTTTGGCATACATAAGCCTTTGTAAATAATGGTTTGATTAGAGAAGCTACAAATGTAGAAGTCGGGATGTTCGATACGTTTTTCGATACGGCGGCGCGCCACAAATAAACGGCGTTGTAAATCTTGTACTCGCCAGCCGCTTGGCGCATTAATAAAAATTTGTTTAATGGTCGGCATATCCGCCAGCGCGATAGCACCTAAGACATTCGGATTAATCGGTACATCACGCCATGCGGCAATTCCTAAGGTTTCGTTGGTAATTTCTTCGTTGATAATGGCGATATATTCTTGAGCTAATTTTTCATCACGCGGCAAGAAAATTTGCCCCACCCCAAAATTCTTCGCCAAAGAAAACCGGTTTTCTGCCGCAATGGCGCGGAAAAAACTTTCCGGCATTTGCAACGACAAACCACAGCCATCCCCTGTTTTGCCATCCGCCAGAATCGCACCGCGATGCTGCATGCGTGATAAACCTAAAATCGCGTTACGCACCACTTTATGGCTCTGCACGCCGTCAATATTGGCAATCAAGCCAAACCCACAGTTTTCTCGCTCAAGTGAACGATCATAAAGCATTGTCATATTTGTTTCCTGTAAAAAATAAAAGTCTAGAAGCTGTTTCTCTGTCAATAAACGCGCTTAAAAGCGCGGTCAAAACAAATTTAGTTTATATTTTTTCTAATAAAAATCAATTTAATTAAGCAAAAATACACATATAATACTTATTAATTAGATTCCTTCTAATTTTAACCACGCTTTATTTATATAAATTTAATTTCTTGTGGTTTGCGTTGTTGCTGGAGTACATTTCCACTGACAAGATAATTTTTCCAATCGTGCCATTTCTTTGTCAATGGCATATTTTTTCAAATAGCCAATAAGTTTAATTCTTCCCATATTCATTAACTTGTGGGTTTTTGGTACTTTGAGAATGTATTGATATTGGACAAATCCGCAGTTTTGGACGTTTTCGCCACGCGCTACGTTAACTTGCCAATTCGCTTGGGTGGGTGTGGGTGGGTAGATGACGAAGCTGTATAGGGCGTTGTTTTTTTGTTGTAGGTCGAAATGTTTTACCCCTGTGTTGTGGTAGATTTTTTCGCGCAACGCTTGGCGTTCAGTGAGCGTGCGTTGTTCTTGGTTGCGGTCGTGGAGTAATTCGATTTCGCTGTTCCAATTTTCTAGGGTGTCTTTGCCTTCGAGATAGACAAATCGGGCGATGGTGCCGAGATCGCTGTCAACGGTTAATTGGTAATTTTTGCCGTTATGTTGGATGTTTTTCGGTGCGTTGAGTTGGGTGTTTTTTTCGGGTTTTGCGTTGTCGGTCGGCGCGTTGGTCAGGGTGCAGCCGGTTAAAAGTGCGGTCATTAATAAGGTTGTTTTTTTCATATTGAGTTCTCGGTGGTTATTTTTTGGGGTGAAAAATATTTCGCCCGTACAGTTTGTTAATCTCGTTTAAACACCCATTCCGTTTCGGTTGAATTAATTTCATCAAACCAATATCCCTCTAAATCGAAGGCTTTAAGTTGTTCTGGTTGGGTTAGGCGGTTTTGGATAAGGTAGCGGCACATTAAACCTCGTGCTTTTTTGGCGTAGACGCTAATCACTTTGTATTTGCCGTTTTTGTTGTCTAGGAATATGGGTTTGATGATCCGTGCGTTGAGTTTTTGTGCTTTAACGGATTTGTAATATTCTTCAGACGCTAGGTTGATTAAGACATTGTCGCCTTGGGCATCAATGGCTTGTTGTAGAGATTGGGTGATGATGTCCCCCCAAAATGTGTAGAGATCTTTGCCCTTTGGGTTGCGTAAGGCCGTCCCCATTTCTAGGCGGTAAGGTTGCATAAGATCGAGCGGTTTGAGCAAGCCGTATAATCCTGACAGCATGGCGAGATGCGTTTGGGCAAATTTGATATCTTCGGGCGTTAAGCTATAAGCATCTAAACCTGCATACACTTCGCCTTTGAAGGCGTAAATGGCGGCGCGGGCGTTTTGTTCGTTATGGGCTTTTTGCCATTGAGCATAACGCGCGACATTTAATCCTGCGAGTTTGTCACTAATTGACATTAGGGATGCCAATTCGTCCGGGGTGAATTGGCGGCAAATTTGGATGAGCTGTTCGCTGTAGTCTGTTAAGTGCGGTTGTGTATATGCCAGTTTTGGGATGTCGCTGTCATAATCTAGGGTTTTGGCTGGGGAGATAATGGCTAACATGGCAATTAAATGTCCTTGAGTTGCCAGTTAATTGGGGTTAACTGGTGAGATTGTAAATAGTCGTTGGCTTGTTTGAAATGTCCGCAGCCTAAAAATCCGCGATGGGCAGATAAAGGCGATGGGTGAACGCTGGTTAGTACACGATGACGAGTGCGGTCGATAAATTGTCCTTTTTTCTGGGCGTGGCTACCCCATAGTAGAAAAACGAGATTATCGCGATGTTCGTTTAAGGCAACGATCACGCGGTCGGTAAAGGTTTCCCAACCCCAGTTTGCGTGGGAATGGGCTTGTCCTTGCTCAACAGTGAGTACAGTGTTTAATAGGAATACGCCTTGTTCTGCCCAAGGTAATAAATAGCCGTGGTTGGGGATGTGAAAATCGGGGTATTCGTTTTGTAATTCTTTATACATATTGAGCAACGATGGTGGTATTTTTACCGTAGGTTTAACGGAAAAGGCAAGCCCGTGCGCTTGGTTAGGCCCGTGGTAAGGATCTTGACCGAGAATCACCACTTTTACTTGTTCAAATTCCGTGAGTTTAAAGGCGTTAAATACTTCTTCTTGTGGTGGGTAAATGACGCGTCCGCTTTGACGCGCTTGTTTAACTTGCGCTAAAATTTGCTGAAAATAAGGCTGTGTTTTTTCTGCGCCAATCACGTCTTTCCAAGTTTTCATCGGGGTTTCCTTTGCGTTTTTGAGCTTGATTATAAAGAAGTGCGGTGAATTTCGGTAGTTTTTTATCAAACAGATCTTGATAGCCACATAAAAAATAGGTATTCTTCACACATTGAATTTGACTTGGGTCAATTTACCTATTAAATGTATTAATATTTAAAATTGATTAAAATCAAAAAGCAGTTGATCTATTCAAATTTTTTGATAAAATTTGCAACAACTTTTGAAATTTAATTTAAATTCCCAACAGCCATATGGAGGCAAAAAATGATTAAAGGTATCCAAATTACTCAAGCTGCAAATGATAGCTTATTAAACTCTTTCTGGTTATTAGACGCAGAAAAAGGTGAAGCACGTTGTTTAGCTGCGAAAAAAGATTTCACAGAAGACCAAGTTGTTGCAGTAAGCGAATTAGGTCAATTCGAATATCGTGAGTTACCAATTGATGTTAAACCAACTGTTAAAGTTGAAGGTGGTCAACACTTAAACGTTAACGTTTTACGCCGTGAAACCTTAGAAGATGCGGTTAACAACCCAGACAAATACCCACAATTAACTATCCGTGTTTCCGGTTATGCAGTACGTTTCAACTCATTAACACCGGAACAACAACGCGATGTTATCACTCGTACTTTCACTGAATCTCTATAATTCTGAAAGTCTGTTAAATTGACGATACCCTGAGGTTTGCCTTGGGGTATTTTTTATTGGTGTTTTTTCCGATATTATGTAGCCGTTGCACAAGACGGTCGTTGAGCCTGTCGAAACGTAAGTCTTGGGCAGTAAACGCTGAAATGTCTTATGGTTCGACAAGCTCACCAACCGCCATTTCAGCTTTGTGCAACTGCCACATAATACCGCTCCCTGAACATCGGGCAAAAAATATTTTGCCCCTACAACCCCGCCCCTGCGGGGCGGCACCATGCATAACCGTGGGTGTCAACCCACGGCATCAACTACGTAGATACCATTAGGAGTAAAATATGCAGATGTTCAACCCACCGCATCCAGCGGAAATTCTTCGAGAAGATATATTACCGGAACTTGGTTTAACCGTAACGGAAGCCGCAAAACAGCTTGGTGTCAATAGAGTGACGCTTTCTCGGTTGCTTAATGGTAAATCAGCCATTACGGCTGAAATGGCTTTGCGTTTACATGCTTGGTTAGGTGAAAATAGCCCTAGCCCTGAAAGCTGGTTACACCAACAAGCAGACTATGATTTGTGGTTAGCATCCCAAAAAGCCGTTTTTTCCGTTATTCCTGCGCCAACTTTTGCTTAGTTTTCTTTTACGTTTGTTTTCAGGGCGAAAATATTTCTCCCGTACAACAAATAGTCGTCTATTTCCTTGACGCAAATACGTCAAAAAATACTCTGCCCCTAGAAGTTCTTACGCCTTTCAGGTACAATTCTTTGATTAAACTTTTTACAATCCATTTCTTATTATTTTGATTTTAACTTTATGATGAAAAACATTCGTAACTTTTCCATTATTGCTCATATTGACCACGGTAAATCTACCCTTTCGGATCGTTTAATTCAAACTTGTGGCGGTTTGTCTGATCGTGAGATGGAAGCGCAGGTTTTGGATTCGATGGATCTTGAGCGTGAGCGCGGTATTACTATTAAAGCGCAAAGCGTCACCTTGAACTATAAAGCCAAAGACGGCGAAACCTATCAGTTGAACTTTATCGACACCCCCGGACACGTGGACTTTTCTTATGAAGTTTCCCGTTCATTGGCGGCTTGTGAAGGCGCGTTGTTGGTGGTGGATGCGGGGCAAGGGGTGGAAGCGCAAACCTTGGCGAACTGTTATACCGCCATTGAGATGGATTTGGAAGTGGTGCCGATTTTGAACAAAATTGACTTGCCTGCGGCAGATCCTGAGCGCGTTGCGGAAGAAATTGAAGATATTGTGGGCATTGATGCGATTGATGCCGTTCGTTGTTCCGCCAAAACCGGGGTGGGCATTGAAGATGTGCTAGAAGAAATTGTGCATAAAATTCCTGCGCCACAGGGCGATCCTGATGCGCCATTGCAAGCCTTAATTATTGACTCTTGGTTCGATAACTATTTGGGTGTGGTGTCACTGGTTCGGGTGAAAAACGGGGTAATTAAGAAAGGCGATAAAATTAAGGTGATGTCCACAGGGCAAGCCTATAATGTGGATCGTCTTGGTATTTTTACGCCGAAGCAAGTGGATACGACTGAGCTGAAAACCGGCGAAGTAGGCTGGGTGGTTTGTGCGATTAAGGATATTTTAGGTGCGCCGGTGGGCGATACGTTGACTCATCAGCACAATAGCGCCACTGAAGTGTTGCCTGGGTTTAAGAAAGTAAAACCGCAGGTTTATGCGGGTTTGTTCCCTGTGAGTTCCGATGATTATGACGCTTTCCGCGATGCCTTAGGGAAATTAAGTTTAAACGATGCGTCTTTGTTCTATGAACCTGAAACATCCAGTGCTTTGGGCTTTGGTTTCCGTTGTGGTTTCCTTGGTTTGTTGCATATGGAAATTATTCAGGAGCGTTTAGAGCGTGAATATGATTTGGATTTGATCACCACCGCACCAACGGTAGTGTATGAAGTGGAACTCACAAATGGTGAAATTGTCTATGTGGATAGTCCGTCTAAATTACCGCCGTTGAATAATATTCAAGAAATTCGCGAGCCGATTGCGGAATGTAATATGTTGGTGCCACAGGAATATTTGGGGAATGTGATTACACTTTGCGTGGAGAAACGCGGTGTACAAACCAATATGGTGTATCACGGTAACCAAATTGCATTGACCTATGAAATTCCGATGGGTGAAGTGGTGTTGGATTTCTTCGACCGTTTGAAATCCACTTCGCGCGGTTACGCGTCTTTGGATTACGGTTTTAAACGTTTCCAAGCGGCAAATATGGTGCGTGTGGATATTATGATTAACGGTGATCGTGTGGATGCCTTGGCGTTGATCGTTCATCGTGATAATTCGGCGTATCGTGGACGTGAACTTGTGGAAAAAATGAAAGAATTGATTCCACGTCAGCAATTTGATATTGCGATTCAAGCGGCAATCGGTAACCAAGTGATTGCGCGTTCAACCGTGAAACAATTGCGTAAAAACGTGTTGGCGAAATGTTATGGTGGTGACGTGAGCCGTAAGAAAAAACTGTTGCAGAAACAGAAAGAAGGTAAAAAACGTATGAAACAATTGGGTAACGTTGAAGTGCCGCAAGAAGCGTTTTTAGCCATTTTACACGTAGGTAAAGATTAATTTAAGGATAGTTATGTCTAAACTTTTTCTTCCCATTTTATTAGTGGTGGGCTTTGGACTTTGGAAAGTGTTGGATTATTTGCAATTACCCAATACGTTTTCCATTTTGTTAATTTTATTGACCGCACTTTCGGGGCTGTTGTGGTGTTACCATCGTTTTTCGGCAATTCCGCGTCAAAAGCGTCAAATTGCGCGTTTGGAACAGCGCAGCGGTAAAACCTTAACGGAAGAAGAAAAAGCGCAGGTTGCGCCTATTGGCGAAGGCGAGAGCTTTATTGCGTCTTTATTCCCTGTGTTGGGCTTTGTGTTAATTTTGCGTTCTTTTGTATTTGAGCCGTTCCAAATTCCGTCACAATCTATGGAGCCGACTTTGCGTGTAGGCGATTTTATTGTGGTGGAAAAATACGCTTATGGCATTAAAGATCCGGTGTTTCAAAATACCTTGATTGAAACAGGCAAAGTACAACGTGGTGATGTGGTGGTTTTCAAAGCACCGCCTGCGCCGAATGTGGATTATATTAAGCGCGTGATTGGGATTGGTGGCGACCGTATTTTGTACAATGAAATCGACCGCACTTTGACCTTAATTTATGGGCAAAATGGCGTGCCTTGTGAAGAAAATTGCACGGTAAAAACCTTTACTTATAGCCAACCGCAAGCCAACGATGAATTTAAGGCGATTATGGGCAAAGATCAGAATGGTAAGTTGATTTATGGCCCAAGTATGTTGGAGTTAACGGAAAACGGCGATGTGAGCCATAAAATTCATTGGTATCCTGAGCCGATTTCGGAAGGGTTCCGTTATAAAGACTACGCGAAACAAGAATATTATGTCACGGAATGGGTTGTGCCTGCAGGTCATTATTTTATGATGGGCGATAACCGTAATATGAGTGAAGATAGCCGTTTCTGGGGCTTTGTTCCTGAGAAAAATATTGTTGGTAAAGCGACCTTTATTTGGTTGAGTTTAGATAAGAAACCGAATGAATGGCCTACGGGTATTCGTACCGAACGTTTATTTACGAAAATTCAGTAATATGCATCATTTAGAGAGATTACAGCGTAAGATCGGCTATGAATTTGCCGATCTTGATTTATTAAAACAAGCCTTAACCCATCGAAGTGCGGCGAAAATTCATAACGAACGCTTAGAGTTTTTAGGCGATGCGATTTTAAATCTCACCATTGGAGAAGCACTTTTTCAACAATTTCCGCAATGCAACGAAGGGGAATTAAGTCGCATGCGCGCCACTCTGGTACGTGAGCAAACACTTGCGGAACTGGCAAAAGTCTTTGAACTTGGCGACTATATGCTGTTAGGGGCGGGCGAGTTGAAAAGTGGTGGGTTTCGCCGTGCGTCCATTTTAGCGGACTGTGTGGAAGCCATTATTGGCGCGATGTCCTTAGATAGTAGTTTGCCTAAGGCGATGGAAATTGTGCGTTTTTGGTATACGGATTATCTTGCCAATATTCAGCCGGGGGAAAATCAGAAAGATCCGAAAACCCGTTTGCAAGAATATTTGCAAGGTAAGCGTTTGCCGTTGCCGAATTATAATGTGACGGATATTCAAGGGGAAGCCCATTGCCAAACCTTTACCGTTGAATGTACCGTATCAAATATGGATCGTATTTTTATTGGTGTCGCAGCCAGTCGCCGTAAAGCTGAGCAAGCTGCGGCAGAGCAAATTTTGACAGAATTGGGTATAAAATGACAGAAGAAATGTTAGCCGTTGACGGCAATGAAGAAACCTATTGTGGGTTTATTGCGATTGTGGGGCGTCCTAATGTCGGGAAATCCACCTTGCTCAATAAAATCTTGGGACAAAAAATTTCCATTACATCCCGTAAAGCGCAAACGACACGCCACCGCATTGTGGGCATTCATACGGAAGGCCCTTATCAAGCGGTTTATGTGGACACACCGGGGTTGCATATTGAAGAAAAACGCGCGATTAACCGTTTAATGAACCGTGCGGCAAGTTCAGCGATTGGGGATGTGGATCTGATTATTTTTGTGGTGGACGGAACCCATTGGAATGACGATGATGAAATGGTGTTAAACAAATTGCGTCAAGCCAAAGCCCCTGTGGTGCTTGCCATTAACAAAATTGATAACATCAAAAATAAAGATGAGTTATTGCCTTTTATCAATGAGATTACTGCCAAATTTGATTTTGTTGAGATTGTGCCGATTTCAGCACAACGTGGTAATAATGTACATAATTTGCAAAAAATTGTGCGTAAGTCATTGAAAAAAGGGATTCATCATTTCCCTGAAGATTATGTGACTGACCGTTCACAACGTTTTATGGCATCAGAAATTATTCGTGAGAAATTAATGCGTTTTATGGGCGAAGAGTTGCCTTATTCTGTGACGGTAGAAATTGAGCAGTTTAAATTGAATGAACGCGGCGTGTATGAAATTAATGGCTTAATTTTGGTTGAGCGTGATGGTCAGAAAAAAATGGTCATTGGGCAAGGCGGACAAAAAATTAAAACCATTGGCACAGAAGCGCGCCAAGATATGGAACGTTTGTTTGATAATAAAGTTCACTTAGAGCTTTGGGTGAAAGTGAAATCAGGCTGGGCAGATGACGAACGCGCCTTGCGTAGCCTTGGTTATATGGAAGATTATTAAACAAGATGAAACGGCGGTTGGTGAGCCTGTCGAACCATGGTTGGTGAGCTTGTCGAACCACCGCCTTTATGCACAAGACTTACGTTTCGACAAGCTCAACGACCGTCTTGTGCAAGTGCTACAGCATACCGACATTTTATATACTACGCGCCTTTTTTACGGCGTTTTAAAGTATCAAGCAATACGGCTACAACAATAATGCCGCCTTTTACAATTTGTTGCCAATATGGGTCAACGCCGAGCATATTCAAACCTTTGTTTGTGGTACCAATGATTAACGCGCCGATAACACACATTGGAATCGTACCAAAACCACCACTTAATGATACACCACCAATTACTGCTGCCGCGATAGCATCTAACTCCCAAGCTAAACCGTAAGATGGGTTACCTGCGTAAGTACGTGCAGCTAATAATGCACCGGCAAGACCGGATAATGCACCGGCAAAGGTATAAACAAGAATTAAGGTTTTTGTTGTATTAATACCGCAAATTTTGGCTGCATTTAGGTTACCACCCACGGCATAAACATGACGACCAAAGGTTGAACGGCTTAATAAAATATGTGAGCAGATAACAATAATGATGTAAAGCATCACTAGACCCGGTAAGCCAAAGATGCTGACATCTGAAATCCAAGTAAAGGCTTCTGATGATGCATCGATTGGACGACCATTAGAGTAAAGTTGTGCTGCACCACGCGCAATAATCATCATCCCTAATGTCGCGATAAATGGCGGAATGCCACCAAGTGCGGTCAATCCACCGTTAATTGCACCAAGAAATGCGCCAAGTGCGAGAGAAATGGCAAAGGCAAGAATGGCTGAACTTGCCGCATCGCCGCCGGTGACGATTGAGGCGGCAACAACAGATGTTAAAGCAACCATTGAACCTGAAGATAAGTCAATCCCTGTGGTAATAATCGCGAAAGTCACACCAATTGCGATGATACCAAACATAGAAACTTGTTCGATAATACTCCAAACCGTACGTGCAGAGAAGAAACCATCAATCGATGCAGATAATACTAGAAACAAAGCAATAAGAATAAACACCATTCCATATGCATTGAGAATTTTTTTCAAAGTTGCTTGTGACATAATACATACCTCATTTAAACAATTTGATTGTCCTATTTTATTGAGTAAGTCCTGATGCTAGGGCTAAGACTCGCTCTTGGGTTAATTCGTGATGTGGAATAATGCCGGCTTGATGACCTTCGTGCATCACCATAACGCGGTCGCTCATTGATAATAATTCCAACATATCAGAGGTAATCATAATGATGGTTTTACCTTGTTTTGATAATTCAACCATCAATTTATAAAGCTCTGCTTTGGCACCAACATCAATCCCTTTTGTTGGCTCATCCAAAATAAGAATATCCGGCTCAAGCAATAACCAACGTGCTAACAAAACCTTTTGTTGATTACCGCCTGAAAGATTATTCGTGATAACGTCCACATTCGGCGCTTTAATTTTGAGCTTATCTTTTTGCTCATTCGCGGTTTTTTGCGATTTAGTGACAGAAACCAAGAAATTCTCTAAATAAGGTGACATTTCCGGCATAATCATGTTGTCAGTAATACTTAAATTTAAGAATAGGCCTGTCAATTTACGATCTTCTGTTACAAAACCAATTTTATATTTCATGGCATCGAGTGGATTGTGAATTTCTACTTTTTCACCACGAATATAAATTTCACCACTATCCGCTGGTTTATAACCGAATAGGCTTTCAACAATTTCAGAACGTCCGGCTCCCACTAAGCCTGCGATACCAAAAATTTCTCCCTTGCGAACACTAAAGCTAACATTTTCATATTTACCTTCTCGGGTGAAATTTTTGATTTCTAGGGCGATTTCATCAGAGAGTTCAAAACGTTCTCGTTGGAACATTTCCGACATATCGCGTCCAACCATCATCGAAATTAGCTCTTCTTTGGTCACTTCCGCGGTAGGTTTAGTACCAACATATTGACCATCACGAATCACCGTAATCTCATCTGAAACTTTAAATACCTCATCTAATTTGTGCGAAATAAAGATAATGGCAATGCCGCGAGCTTTAACAGTTTCAATAATTTTATAGAGCTGTTCCACTTCTCGCTCTGTTAGTGCGGTCGTTGGTTCGTCCATAATGATAACTTTGGCATCATTAGAAACCGCGGTTGCAATGGCAACTAATTGCGCCTTGGCAACGGAAACATCAGACATCTTCGCTGTCACATCCATTGGCACGCCAAGATCTTTAAGAATTTCTTCGGCCTTACGATCCATTTCTTTTTGATTAAGGAAAAAACCGCCTTGTGTAATTTCACGCCCTAGATAAAAATTATCCGCAATGGTTAAGTTTGCTGCCGGGGAAATCTCTTGTGGCACCATGGTTAAACCACTGCGAATAGCGTCAATCGGACGGCTTGGTTTAAAGGGTTGATCATCAAGAATTAACTCACCGCCATCATCGGGAATATAAATACCATAAAGCACTTTCATTAAAGTAGATTTCCCCGCGCCATTTTCCCCCATCAGCGCGTGAACACTCCCACGTTTAACTTTTAAATTAATTCCATCTAATGCTTTTACCCCTGGAAATGTTTTAGACACATTTCGCATCTCGAGAATGTATGGAGAACGATTTAAATCCGTCATTGAGAACTCCTTAACTCTGATTAGAAGTTTTTATCGTTGTTACTCTTTATATTTACTTATATAGAGATCTTTCTTATCCGGTGTCACCAATTCAAAAGGAATCCATTTATATTTAGGAACATCCTCTCCTTTTGCTGCTTTATAGATCATTTCTGCACTCGCTCGACCCTGTCCTGAAGCAGATTGATAAATAGTTGCATCTAATCCTTTACCTAAATACTCCAACGCATCAGGTGTCGCATCGATACCTACAATTAATAAATCCTCATCTTTTAAACCGCGCTTTTGTGCTGCAAGTAACGCACCAATCGCCATTTCATCATTGTTACTTAAAATGACTTTGATATTTTTATGGGCAGCCAATAAATTTTCAGTAATATCCATTGCTTTGGCGCGATCCCATTTCGCTTCTTGTTTGCTCACAACTTTAATTTCGGGATGTTTAGCCAGTATTTTTTCATTACCTTCTGTTCGTTTAATTTGAGCATCCCAACCTAGTGGCCCCATTAAAATAATGGCTTCAGCAGATTGACCTTTTAATTGTTGAATAATGAAATCAGATTGCATTTCACCAGCTTTAATCTCTTCAGAACCCACATAAGTTGATACATATTTCATATCTTCATCTTTAGGTTTACTTGTTACAACAACAAGAGGAATTTTCGCTTTTTTCGCTTTTATACCAATGGCTTTCATAATGTCAGGATCTGTTGGCATAACGAGTAAACCGTCAACATTAGAATGGATAAATGTTTCAACATCATTTAACATTTTGGCTGGATCAGAATTTGCATCTGCATATTTAAATTTGACGTCTTGCATTTCTTCATCAAATTTCTTCATTGCGTCTTGTAAATAAGTTGGGTACTTATCTGCTAAGCTATACATTGACACACCAATAACAAGCTCTTTTGCTGATACAACTGGAGCTAAGAGAGTTAATCCTAGTAATGTAGGTAGTAATTTTTTTAGCATAAGATAATCCTCGACATAACAGGAGATAAAAGGGCAGAGTCTAAAAACACTACCCTTTATTAAGTGAATTATTTATATTTCGCTTGATATTTTTCTTTATCTGCAGGAACAACAAGTTCGAATGGAACCCAGTTTACATGCTCGACTTTCTCACCTTTTGCGGCTTTATAGGCAGTTTCGGCACCTGTGTAGCCTTGACCTTGCGCTGATTGGAACACGGTTGCATCCAAACCTTTACCTAAGAACTCAAGAGCATCAGGGGTTGCATCAACACCTACGATAAGCACATCTTCATCTTTAAGACCAAGTTTTTTCGTTGCTAAGTATGCACCGATTGCCATTTCATCGTTGTTACTTACGATAACATTGATTTTTTTGTTGGCTGCAAGCACGTTTTCAGCGATAGTTTGACCCCTGTCGCGTTCCCATTTACCTTCTTGTTCTGAAGAAACTTTGGTATTTTTGTGTTGAGCAAAGATCTCTTTTACGCCTTCAGTACGTTTTGTTGCTGCATCTTGTCCTAATACACCCATTAATACGAGAGCTTCCGCATCTTTACCATTCAGTGTATTAATCACATAATCTGCTTGAATACGTCCTGCTTCAATTTCATCTGAACCCACATAACTTGTGACTAATTTCATATCTTCATCATTTGGTTTGCGGTTCACAACAATAAGAGGAATATTCGCTTTTTTCGCTAAACGTCCAATTTTTTTCACAATAGTCGGATCCGTTGGAACAACTAATAAGGCATCGACTTTTTCATGAATAAAGTTTTCTACTTGGCTGAGTTGTTTTTCCGGGTCAGCATTGGCGTCAGTTAATTTGATTTCAACATCATCATGTTTGGCATCAAAATCACGCAAAGAATCTTGTAAATAGGTTTGCCATTTATCGGCAAAGGAAACCATTGGCGCACCGATGACGATATTTTTCGCCATTGCCACTTGTGAAGTTAATAATAAACCACCGCATAACATTGCTAATAATGTCTTTTTCATAACGCTACTCCTAAGAGACTGAGTGTTAATCCAACTGAGAAATACGGCTATATTGCACAAACCCATTTGTGAATATAAATTTCAACTTTATGACAATTTGAAACAAATTGTCTGAATTATGTATATCATTTAGCAATCACGTCTGCAATCATGATGTTGCAATTTTGTGAAGTAGATCGTGTTTTTTGTGTAAAATTTTTAAGTTAAGGGAGAAAAAGAAAAAAATAAGTCAGATTGCTGACAAAGTTCATTTTTGAAAAAACACCTAGCACGAGCCGTGCCAGGTTCGTTAAACCCAGCCCCGCTGGGGCTGAAGAAAAGAGCCGCAGAGCGGCTCAGATTAAGTAACCCTATACGGCTCGTATAGGGTATGTCATCGGTCTAATAAGTGGACTGCTGGTAAAATTCATATTTGCGCCATAACCTAGCACAAGACGGTCGTTGAGCTTGTCGAAACGTAAGTCTTGTGCAGTAAACGCTGAAATGGCTTATGGTTCGACAAGCTCACCAACCGCCATTTCAGCTTTATGCACGGGCAGGGTTTATCAACGATCTAGTCAGATACCCCATCCCCCCTAAACCACGCTCGTTACATCAACCCAACGTTTTTCATGGCAAGAAAGGGCGATGGCATCAAGGACGCGTGAAACTTTAAACCCTTCTTCAAAATCAGGGTACATGGTTTGGTTATTGGCAACGCCATTGACCAAATCGCGAATTTCTACGGTTTTTTGATCGTTAAATCCGATGCCGTGTCCTGCGCTGACGCAGAAGTTTTTATAATCAGGGTGTAACGGCCCGGTCAAAATGGTTTTGAAACCTTGGCGAGCAGGGTCATCGCTGTGAATATAGAGTTTCAATTCCGCCATGCGTTCTTGAGTATAGGTGATGGTGCCTTTGGTGCCTGTAATCACATAGCTAAGCCCCATTTTGCGTCCGCTGGCAATGCGAGAGGTTTCAATGGTTCCCATACAACCGTTTTCAAAGCGTAAAAGTGCGGTGGCTTGATCTTCATTTTCCACAGGCAGATATTCCGCTAAATTTTGTGGATTGCGGCGTTCTTTAATCACTGTTTGCATATCGCCGATCACAGAAACGATATCTTGCCCCACAAGATATTGCGCCATTTGCACAATATGCGCGCCTAAATCGCCCAAGGTACCTAAACCCGCTTTGGCTTTGACACAATGCCAATCTAACGGCGCGTCTGCGCTGGCGAGATAATCTTCATTGTGTGTGCCGTAAAAATGAATGACTTCACCGATTTCGCCACGTTCAATAATTTCTTTTGCCAATTGAGTTGTTGGGTTTTTGATATAATTAAAGCCCACTAAAGTTTTGACGCCGGCTTGCTGTGCGGCTTCATACATCATTTTCGCATCCGCAGAGGTCAACGCGAGCGGCTTTTCCGAATAGACCGTTTTGCCATGTCGAATAGCTTCTAAAGCGATTTCTTTGTGCAAAAAGTTCGGGGTGCAAATATCCACCACATCCACATTCGGATCGCTCACCACATCGTGCCAATCCCCTGTAGAACGTTTAAAACCAAATTCTTTGGCTTTTTGCACGGCAAGTTCCGGTGTAATTTCGGCTAAATATTCCAGTTCTAGCTCACCGTCTAAATTGAAAACCGTTGGTGCTTGTGCATAAGCAATGGCGTGGCAACGACCGATATAACCTGTTCCAATTAAACCAATTCTAACTTTTTTCATGGTAGCCACCTTATTTTCCTATAAAAATAAAAAGCTAAGAGATTCAATCCCTTAGCTTTATTGATTATTCACCAAATTTATCCGCATACGCTTGAGAATTGACCCAAAAATGATCAGGCTCCCAAGTAAATTTCCATTGACGCACAGGACCCGCCATCACATTCAAATAATAGTTGTCATAGCCTGCCATTGTGGCGACCGGGTGATAGCCTTTCGGCACTTGCACCACATCGCCGTCATAAACCGCCATACATTCATCTAAAGTGCGGTCGTCTGTGTAAACTCTTTGCAAGGCAAAACCTTGTGCCGGCGAGAAGCGGTGATAATAGGTTTCTTCCAAATAGGTTTCTGTTTCGCTCTGTTTATTATCGTGCTTATGGCTTGGGTAAGAACTGGTATTGCCTTCATCGGTGAACACTTCCACCACCAACAACGCATCCGCAGGTTCGGTTTCAGGCAAGATATTATGTACCAAACGCTTGTTATTGCCGAAACCGCGAGTCAGTACACCCACATCTTCAGGACGAATAACGCGCACCGGTAAATTGCCTTGACTTGGCGCACGACAAACCGCTAATTCCAAATAGCTGTTTGCCATAATTTTAACGGTTTTATGATGGGGAACGTAAACGGAATAAGGGGGAATTTTTTCAAAGGGTGAATGACGATTTCCCAGATTTTCAAAGGTCGCATCATCCACTGAAATCGTAGCAAAGCCCGATACCAGCACAAAACAAGCTTCGGTATTTTCAGTATTAAAATCGAGAACTTGCCCTTCATTTAAATGATACATTTCAAAACCAACATATTCCCATTTAGCACTTTCCGGCGTAATTTTTTGCACTTCGCCATTGGCTTTAGGGGCTTGCTTGCCTGATTTAGACAATAAATAGCTCATACCTTTCTCCTATATAAAGAAAAATCTCAGAGAAATAATACGCTTTTGCTTAAAATTCGCTATAACATTTTTTTAAAAATAAGACATAGATCACAAAATGAAATATTTATTTTATTTTTCATTAAAAATGAATTGATTTTTTTGAGCATAAGCCTATGCTATACCAAGGCAAACTGCTGTGCCGATGAGATGATTTATTTTATGTAAGGAGTTAAGAATGGAAACAGTTTATAACTTTATTAATGGTAAACAGGTTGCAAGCAAAGGCACTGAAATTCATCCGATTTACAACCCAGCAACAGGTCAACAAATCCGCCAAGTGGTCATGAGTACCCCTGAAGAAGTCAATGAAGCCATTGATGTGGCACAAGCGGCATTTCCTGAGTGGTCATCCACACCGCCACTTCGCCGCGCGCGTATTTTATTTAAATTTAAAGAACTGTTGGAACGCGATTGGGATGAATTGGCAGCATTAATTACCGAAGAACACGGCAAAACTTTCTCAGACGCACAAGGGGAACTACAACGTGGCTTAGAAGTGGTCGAGTTTGCATGCGGTATTCCACACTTACAAAAAGGGGAATTCTCAGAACAAGTAGGCCGTGGCATTGATGTCCATTCCACCATGCAACCATTAGGGGTCACCATTGGGATCACACCATTTAACTTCCCGGCTATGGTGCCAATGTGGATGTTCCCTGTGGCATTAGCTTGCGGTAATACCTTCATCTTAAAACCCGCCAAAGCTGACCCAAGTTTATCCGTTCGTTTAGCGGAATTATTAAAAGAAGCCGGATTGCCGGACGGCGTATTTAATGTGGTTCATGGCGGTCGCCTCGATAATGAAATTTTATTACAAGATCCACGTGTTAAAGCGGCAAGTTTTGTGGGCTCAACGCCAGCGGCAAAAAGTGTTTATAGCGTAGGTTCAGCCCATGGCAAACGCGTTCAAGCATTAGGTGCGGCGAAAAACTTTGCCTTAATTATGCCTGATGCAGATATTGAATTTACCGCCAACGCCTTATTGGGGGCAGCTTATGGCGCGGCAGGCGAACGCTGTATGGCACTTGCGTTAGCGGTGACCATTGATGATGCCACTGCAGATAAATTGGTAGAAGCCTTAATTCCAAAAGTTCAAGCTCTTCGTTTCGGTCCAGGCATGACGCCAGCAGGTGAAAAAGAAATGGATTTCGGCCCATTAATTACCCAAGATCACTTAAACAAAGTGACTGGCTATATTGATCAAGGGGTGAAAGAAGGCGCGGAATTATTAGTCGATGGTCGTGGTAAAAAACCGGCCGGTTTTGAAAATGGTTTCTTCATTGGCGGCACCTTGTTCGACAAAGTCACTAAAGATATGGTGATCTACCAAGAAGAAATCTTTGGTCCGGTGCTAGGCATTGTGCGTGCTCATAGCTTTGAAGAAGCCATGGAAATGATTAACAATCACCCATACGGCAATGGTACGGCAATCTTTACCGCAGACGGTGGCGCAGCGCGTGAATTTACGCATCGCGTTCAAGTGGGTATGGTTGGCGTGAATGTTCCGGTTCCTGTGCCAATTGCTTACCACTGCTTCGGTGGTTGGAAAGATTCCGCTTACACCACACTAAATGCTTACGGCCCGGATTCTGTGCGTTTCTACACCAAAATGAAAACCATCACCACACGCTGGCCAAGCCGTGCCGTATTAGAAGGTGATGCTTCATTTAGTATGCCAACCATGTAATTTCAGGCAAATCCTATAAAAAGACTTAACCCGAGAAGAGAGCCAACCGCTCTCTTCTTTTTTATCTTTAACGCAAAATAGTGTAGAATCTTTGTCATATTTGCTCATAAGGAATTCACAATGAAAAAACGCATTTCTCTTCTTGTTTTAACCGCACTTTGTAGCCTACTGACGGCTTGCGGTGTCAAAGGTCCGCTTTATTTTCCTGCGGAAGACGCAGCACAAAATCAACCCCAACAACTACAACAAGAACACCAACAACAACCGAATCAAACACAACCACAATAGGATAAAACTATGGATTTTTTCCAATACAAAAATAACCAACTTTATGCCGAAGATTTACCTGTGGCACAACTCGCACAAGAATTTGGCACGCCGCTTTATATCTATTCCAAAGCCACGCTCGAACGTCATTGGCACGCCTTTGACAACGCCTTTGGCGACCATCCGCATTTAATTTGCTTTGCGGTAAAATCAAACTCAAATATTGCGATTTTACAAACCATGGCAAAACTCGGTTCCGGCTTTGATATCGTTTCTCAAGGCGAACTTGAACGCGTACTTATCGCCGGTGGCGATGCATCCAAAGTAGTCTTTTCCGGCGTAGCAAAAACGGAAAAAGAAATCGAACGCGCCCTTGAAGTGGGCATCCGTTGCTTTAACGTAGAAAGCCAACCCGAGTTACTGCGCATCAATGAAGTTGCAGGCAGAATGGGAAAAATCGCACCAATTTCATTACGCGTCAATCCCGATGTGGATGCCAAAACGCACCCTTATATTTCCACGGGATTAAAAGAAAATAAATTTGGGGTCAGTGTTGAACAAGCTCGCGAAGTTTATCGTCTTGCCGCCACCTTAGAACACGTTAAAATTACCGGCATGGATTGCCATATCGGTTCACAACTCACGGAACTACAACCGTTCTTAGACGCTACAGATCGTTTAATCGTGCTCATTGAACAATTAAAACAAGATGGGATTGTTCTTAAACATTTAGATCTTGGCGGTGGTTTAGGGGTGACTTACACCGATGAAACACCACCACATCCAACGGATTACACCAAAGCGTTACTAGAAAAATTAAAAGCGTTTGATCTTGAAATTATTCTTGAACCCGGTCGCGCCATCTCTGCGAATTCAGGGATTTTAGTAACCAAAGTGGAATACATCAAAACCAACGAAAATCGTAATTTTGCCATTGTGGATGCAGGGATGAACGACATGATCCGCCCGGCACTTTATGAAGCGCATATGAATATCGTTGAAATTGACCGCACTTTAGAACGAGAAAAAGCCATTTATGACGTAGTCGGCCCGATCTGCGAAACCTCTGACTTCTTAGGCAAACAACGCGAATTAAGCATTGCCGCAGGCGATTATCTTGTTCAACGTTCCGCAGGCGCATACGGCGCAAGTATGAGTTCAAACTACAACTCACGACCACGTACCGCGGAAGTTATGGTCGATGGCGACAAAGCCTATTTAGTCCGCCGCCGTGAAACTTACGAAAATCTATGGCAATTGGAAAATCTCTTAGCATAAGGACATAACATGAAACTTTATTACTTAAAAGGCGCATGCTCACTGGTGCCACACATTGCCCTTGAATGGGTCGGCAAACCTTACGTGGCTATCGAAGCAAGCCGTGAAGAAATCAAAAAACCTGAATATTTAGCACTCAATCCACAAGGCTCCGTGCCACTATTAATTGATGGTGATTTTGTCTTATCACAAAATATCGCCATTTTAAGTTATTTGGATACGCTCAACCCCGAAGCCAAATTATTTGGAAGCAAAACCGCCCAAGACAAAGCTAAAGCCATGAAATGGCTGGCGTTCTGCAATGCCGATTTACACAAAGCATTTGGGCCATTATTCCACTTACCTGATTATGCAAAAGGCAACGAAGAGTTAACCAATAACATTCGTCAAGCCGCCGCTAAACAGGTTCTTACCTTGTTGACTATCGCTAACGAACATTTAAGCCAACACCTTTATTTTGGCGAACAACTTTCTGTCGCGGATATTTACTTATACGTAGAACTCCGTTGGTGCAAACTTATCGGCTTAGACTACAGCCCACTCGTTCACCTAGAACCTTTCTACCAACGCGTCAGCGAAAACCCCGGTGTCAAAGCCGCACTAGCCAAACAAGGGCTACCGGCTTAGTTTAAAATAGCAAAAATAAAAACCGCACTTTGATTCTCAGTCAAAGCGCGGTTTGTTTTAACACAATTTTCTACACATCCAAATTCGCGCGTAGGGCGTTATGTTCGATGAATTCGCGGCGTGGCTCTACTTCGTCACCCATTAAAGTGCTGAAGAGTTGATCCGCTTCTACGGCGTCTTTGATGGTGACTTGCAACATATGGCGCGCTTCAGGATCCATGGTGGTTTCCCAAAGTTGTTCAGGGTTCATTTCGCCTAATCCTTTATAGCGTTGAACCGTTAAGCCACGGCGTGATTGCGCCACAAGCCAGTTAATGGCTTCTTCAAAGCTAGAAATAGGTTTCTTGGTTTCGCCACGTTGGATATACGCGCTGTCTTCCAACAAGCCATTGATTTGAGTACCTAATTTTACAATGCGTGCGTATTCATTACCGTTCACAAAGTTGTAATCTAAGAAGTAATCGTGGTCAATACCGTGAGTACGAACGGTTAACACTACATCATGTACTTTACGCTCTTCGTTATATTGCGTACGTACGCAGTAGTGATTTCCCCCGACATCTTTGGCAGTCAGACTTTCCACTAAAGAATTTGCCCAATTTTCCACCGCACTTTGATTGCTTAAAATGTCGTTGGTCAGTGTAGGTTGATAAATCAATTCGTTCAGCAAGGCTTCAGGGTAACGGCGGTGTAAACGCAAAATGAGTTTTTTCACGCTGTTAAATTCCGACACTAAATTTTCCAACGCCAAACCGCTCATTGCCGGTGCATTTTCGTTCACATACAATGCCGCGTCTTCAAGGGCAATCGCCAATTCGTATTGGGTCATGCTTTCGTCATCTTTGATATATTGCTCTTGTTTGCCTTTTTTCACCTTGTAAAGTGGCGGTTGGGCAATATAAACATAGCCACGCTCAATGATTTCAGGCATTTGACGATAGAAGAAGGTCAATAAAAGCGTACGAATATGCGAGCCGTCCACGTCCGCATCGGTCATGATAATAACTTTGTGATAGCGCATTTTGTCAGGATTATATTCGTCACGACCAATGCCACAGCCAAGTGCGGTGATTAATGTGCCCACTTCTTGCGAAGAAAGCATTTTGTCAAAACGTGCTTTTTCTACGTTTAGGATTTTCCCTTTTAACGGCAAAATGGCTTGGTTTTTACGGTTGCGCCCTTGTTTTGCTGAACCACCCGCAGAGTCCCCCTCCACCAAGTAAAGTTCTGATAAAGCTGGATCGCGTTCTTGGCAGTCCGCTAATTTACCCGGAAGCCCGGCAATATCTAACACCCCTTTGCGGCGTGTCATTTCACGAGCTTTACGCGCTGCTTCACGCGCGCGTGCGGCTTCGACAATTTTAGTGGCAATGATTTTGGCGTCATTTGGGTTTTCTTCCAAATATTCTTGTAAACGCTCATTCATGGCGGATTCTACCGCGCCTTTGACTTCGGAAGAAACTAACTTGTCTTTGGTTTGTGATGAGAATTTTGGATCAGGCACTTTCACCGAAATAATCGCCACTAACCCTTCGCGCGCATCATCCCCCGAGGTATCCACTTTGTCTTTTTCGCTCTTACCTTTTTTGTTCAAGCCCGACTTGTCCATATAGGCATTTAAGGTACGCGTTAACGCGCCACGGAAACCCGCCAAATGCGTACCGCCATCGCGTTGTGGGATGTTGTTGGTAAAGCAATAAATATTTTCGTTATAGCTGTCATTCCATTGCAACGACACTTCTACCCCAATGCCGTCTTTTTCTACGCTGAAATAAAACGGTTTTTGATGAATAGGGGTTTTGTTGTGGTTTAAGAATTCCACGAATGCTTGAATACCGCCTTCGTAATGGAAATGATCCTGTGTGCCATCGCGTTCATCGATCAATTTAATCGACACACCAGAGTTTAAGAAAGACAATTCACGCAAGCGTTTTTTCAAAATATCGTATTCAAAAACGGTTTTGGTAAAAATCGTTGGGCTTGGCCAAAAGCGTACGGTTGTCCCTGTTTTTGACGTATCGCCAATTACCGCTAACGGCGCTTGCGGTTCGCCTAAATGATAGAATTGTTCGTGTACATGACCTTGACGGCGAATAGTGAGCTGTAATTTATCGGAAAGTGCGTTCACCACTGACACGCCCACACCGTGCAAACCACCTGATACTTTGTATGAGTTATCATCGAATTTACCGCCCGCATGCAACACGGTCATAATCACTTCTGCCGCCGAAACGCCTTCTTCAGGGTGAATATCCACAGGAATACCACGGCCGTCATCTTGCACAGAAACAGAATTATCTTCGTGAATAGTAACAATAATATCTGAACAATGTCCTGCTAACGCTTCATCAATGGCATTATCTACCACTTCGAAAACCATATGGTGCAAACCCGTGCCATCATCGGTGTCCCCGATATACATACCGGGACGTTTACGCACTGCATCCAAGCCTTTTAACACTTTAATGCTGCTTGCGCCATATTCGGGTTGTTGTTCTAAAGCATCTGTTGCCGTCATATTTTCTGACATAAAAAATCTCTATTTTGCTATGAAAAATTAGGCGGGATTATAGCAGAAAATGCACGGAAAAGCACGGATTTGTATGTATTGGAATGGGAAAAAGGCGTCAGATTTGACGCCCAAAATCAACGGTTTAAATTCACCGCACCTTGATAGCCTAATTGTCGCCAAGCTTCATAAACTGCTACTGCAACAGAGTTGGATAAATTCATACTACGGCTATTTTCCGTCATAGGAATACGTAATTTTTGTTCCATCGGCAAACTGTCCAAAATGGTCATTGGGATACCGCGCGTTTCAGGGCCGAACATCAAATAATCCCCCACTTCAAACTGCACATCGCTATGGGCAGGGCCGCCCTTGGTAGTCATCGCAAACAAACGTTTCGGCTGTTCACTTGCTAAAAATTGCTCAAAGGTTTTGTGGCGTTTAATTTCTGCAAATTCATGATAATCCAACCCCGAACGGCGCAAACGTTTATCGTCCCAAGTAAAACCAAGGGGTTCGATTAAATGTAAACGAAAGCCGGTATTGGCGCACAAGCGAATGATATTTCCTGTATTTTGCGGAATTTCGGGTTCATATAAAACAATGTCTAACATAACAGTTCTCTTACAAAAACAGCAAAGCGCGGTCAGAAAATCATTGAATTTTCCACCGCACTTTACAAAATGATAACTGCGCTAAATTCTAGTCTTAAAATCTATTTTCGGCAAGTTGCTAAAATATCTAAATCCTTATTGTAGGCTTTGACGCTCGCCATTTTCATATCCATTAAACTCAACACCGAATGGAAAAAATTGTCGTGAGAATAAGGGCGATTCGCGTTTTGGCGCAAACAAGTTAAATCCACCTTTTTATTTTCCACCCATTTTGGCGAAAACCACATCACCATAGGCACTTGCGTTTGCTCTTTCGGCGCAATGGCATAAGGCGTTGCATGCAAGTACATATTATTCTCCCCTAAACTTTCGCCGTGGTCGGAAAGATAGAGCATGGATGTTTTGAGATTCGGATAGGCTTCTAATTGCCCAATCACTTTATCTAAAAACTGATCAATATAAAGAATGCCGTTATCGTAAGTATTGATTAATTCCACCTGTGAACATTGATTAATTTCTTTGGTATCACAAGTAGGCGTAAATTGGCGTTCTTTTTCTGTATAACGTTCAAAATAAGTGGGGCCGTGGCTGCCGATAGTATGCAACACAATCACCGTATCTTGGCTGGCATTAGCCAACGCTTTTTCCAATTCAGGCAACATAATATTGTCAAGGCATTCGCCGTCTGTGCAATATTCCGGCACTTGTAAATCCACGGTGTTGATGGTTGGCACACGGTTACACACATCCTTACAGCCCGCATCATTTTCAATCCATTGCACTTTTACGCCTGCATGTTGTACGGTGTCTAATAAATTATCCTGATGATTGGCTTGCACCGCGTCATAATCGCTGCGGTTTAAGCTAGAGAACATACAAGGCACAGAAATGGCAGTAGCGGTTCCACAACTGCTCACATCGGTAAAATTAATCAGATTTTCACCGCGCTTTACCCGTTCCGCTAAATAAGGTGTAGTTTGACGCCCATAACCATTTACCCCCCAGTTTTGCGCACGGGTGGTTTCGCCTACCACAATCACAGACACATTCACATCATCGTCCGTTTTTTCCATTTTGGCATCAATGCCTGTTTGCACGAAGGGCATATTTTCCATACGCGTATGCTTAATTTTACTGATTGTCGCGCCAACAAAATTAGACGGCACTAGCAAATGAGGTAAGTATTTGTTGTTGCGGAAAAAAGAGGCATAGTCTTGATAAAACACGGCGCCGATAGCGAATACAAATAACGCGGATGCCAAAATTGATCCCATACGCGCCAACAATTCCACCCACCATTTTTTATAATCCACTTTGACGCACAAATATAAAACAGTCGGCAACACACCTACCACCAACAACCACGCCACATAGGAAAAACTGAACATGCGCGAGCTTTCCGCAACGTTTGTTTGCAACACATTGGTCAACATATCGCGGTCAAAATAGACGTTGAACACCAATGAGTTATAACTCACCGCCGCGCTAATGAGCAAAAAGGCCGGAATAATTATTTTGTGTAAAACGGGAACAGACAACACATTAAACACAATATTACAAGCAACAAATAACACCAACGGTGTGGTCAATAAAAAGTAATCCGTTGGATGACTCAAAGAAATCACTTCACGGAAAAACGCGATATTAAGAACAAGGGTAAAATACAATGCCAACAACAAATTTAATTTGATAGATGACATTTTCCATTGTGGTAAGCGAAGGGACATTTTTACTCCTAAAAGTGCGGTTAAAAATAAAATCGTTTTAAACAATCATCGCTACTAATAAACGCGAATTACGCCAAGTGTCGCCAAAAGACATCGTTGCGTGTTTTGGCGTTTTGCGCATAAATAACGCCCCAAAAATCAACGCCATAAAAGAAAGCCAGAAAAGCATCAGATTGACGCTGAAAATACCAATAAATAACACTGTCGCCGCTAAAAGGATAAGAACTTGTTGAGCTTGAGTTAAAATACGTTTGATCATTTGATTTCTCCTATAAAAAACACCATTGAATTGTTTCCATGGTGTCATTATGAATAGGAAAAATTAGCGAAGAATTAGGGATGGGAGAGTTTTCAAAAAGACCTGGCACGAGCCGTGCCAGGTTCCTTAAGCCCAGCCCCGCCGGGGCTGAAAAAAGAGCCGCAGCGCGGCTCAGATTAAGTAACCCTATACGGCTCGTATAGGGTTGCCCAACATTCTAAAATTAGGGATTAATTTATTTTTTAAATCTCATTTTAATCATCAATCCACTCGCAAAATGTGGGCTGTCTAATAATTGAATTTCACCGCGATAATTTTGCACAATTTGATGGGCAATGGCTAAGCCTAAGCCTGAACCCTGTTGATCGGAACCTAAAATGCGATAAAAAGGATCTAACACGCGCGCGCGTTCTTCCGCCGGGATGCCTTGACCATTATCTTCCACAAAGATTTCCAAAACATCGCCTTTTTCCACCGCACTTAAGTCGATTTGCGAGCCTGTTGGTGTATAACGAATGGCGTTATCCACAAGGGTTTTAATCAATAAATAAAAGTCCGTTTCATTACCATAAATGGTTGGTGAACCTTCGGAAACCACGCCAATATCCTGCGCTTTTTGTTCTGCTAAAGGATAAAGATCTTCGATAACACGGCTGAAAATGCTGTGTAAATTCAAATGGCTTTGGTGTTTTTGATCTTTATTTTGGCTGCGTGCTAAGGATAACAGCTGTTCTAATAAATCGCGGCTACGGCGAATACCTTGATTTAATTGTTGCACTTGTGCTTTCGCTTCTGCCGGCATGGCTTGATGATTTAAGCGTTCTGCTTGTAAGGAAAGTGCGGTCATTGGGCTGCGTAATTCGTGTGCGGCATCCGCAATAAAGCGTTTTTGTTGCTCAACAAAGGCTTCGGTGCGCCCCAATAGTTGATTAATGGCTTGCACAAACCCCGTGATTTCCGCAGGTACTTGATCAAGGGGCAAGGGGGTTAAATCTTGTGCATTTCGTTCGCCCAAGCTGTTTGACAAACGTTCCACAGGTTTCATCGTGCGTTTAACCACCCAAAAGGTTAACACGATAATTAACGGCAATAAGACGGACAAGGGCATTAAACTTGCCCACGCAGAATGTTCAGCCAATTCTTCCCGATATTCATTTTCTTGCAAAATGGCAAGAATTCCATTTTCTCTCTGTTGCAAATAGCCACGGTAAGTTTCTTCGTCATACCATAAATTCGTAAAAATATTGCGCGGATTTTGATTAGGTGAGAGTTTAAATGTCTTTTTATGTTGCACAAAATTATAGTATTCACGCTCTAAATTTGTGGGTAACTGAAAATGCGGATGAGGTTGATTATTTGCCAGCCAATAAACCGCAATGCGGTTATCATCCCCTTCACGAAAACCGCTCAATAATTCATCAGGGGATGTAATATAACTGGCAATGCGTTTTAAAGTGCGGTCTTGTTGTTTGTAGGTTTCGCGATAGGTATCATAAAAAGCAATCCCTGCCGCAATCACACTGGTCATGGCGGTAGATAACACTAAACTCACCATCAATTTGGTTTTAATGGATTTAAACATAGCTATTTCCTTTTGGCATCATCCAGCCCACACCACGGACATTTTTAATCTGTTCTTTGCCGATTTTTTTGCGCAAACCATGAATTAAAAAGTCGATAGCATTGCTTTCCACTTCTTCACCCCAAGCGTAGATTTTATCTTCCAAATCCGCACGGGAAAGGATCATGCCGGCACGGCTGATTAACGCTTGCAACACCGAAAATTCTTTGTTACTCAAGGTGATAGGCGTATCTTGCCCGGCGATTTCCACCAGATAGGTTGTGGGATCTAACGTAATCGTGCCGTTGGTCAATTTGGGCGAACTTTGTCCACCTTGACGGCGCAAAATCGCGCGCATTCTCGCTTGCAACTCTGCCATATCAAAGGGCTTCACAATATAATCGTCCGCGCCACCGTCTAAGCCCGACAAGCGGCTTTCCAAATCATCTCGCGCCGTCACAATCAACACCGGCGTGTTATTTTTCTTTTGACGAATATGCGCCAAAACTTTTAAGCCATCCTGCCCGGGCAAGCCCAAATCCAACAACACCAAATCATAAGATTGACTCAGCAAAGCTTCTTCGGCGGTTTTACCGTTATTCACCCAATCCACCGCATAATGACTGTCTTTTAAATTGGCTGACACCGCGTCAGCAATCATTCTGTCATCTTCAACCAATAAAATACGCATTTTCTTTCCTTTTTCCGCGGAATCCTTCGGTAGGCAATATATCACAAAAAACAACCGCACTTTGATATTCAGCTCAAAAGTGCGGTTGTATTCCATATTATTTAGAGCCAACACAAGACGTTCGTTGAGCTTGTCGAAACGTAAGTCTTGTGTAACCGCTGAAATGTCTTATGGTTCGACAAGCTCACCAACCGTGGTTCGACAGGCTCACCAACCGTCATTTCAGCTTTGTATTATGGCTACATAATGCTGTTTTTTTCTAATTAGTAATCAATACCGGATTGGATTACATTGCCGCTATTGGCATCAATCACAGTTTTATAGGTTTTACCGTCTTTGATGCTTTCAACTTCATAACGAAGACTATTGTGTTCGCGGTCAAGCTCTACGTCTTTGATTTTTCCGCCAGCCTGTTGTGTTGCAATGTCCATGGCTTGCTCAAGTGTGACTTTGGCTTCCGGACGAACTTTATCTTTTTTGTGATGTTTCGTTTTTACATTATCCGCTAAAATTTCACCTGTTTTCGCATCCACTACGATTTCATGTTTTTCGCCATTGCCTTGATTATCTTGAACTACATCGACTTTGTAATAGCTTGAACCATTTTTAAAGTTAAAATCAACTTCGGTTGCTTTACCCGCCACTTTTGCTGTTGCCGCTTGAACTGCTTGCGCTGCGCTGACTGTGGCCTGTTCAAATGCGGCTTGTTTTTCCGGGTTGCTGCTTGCATAAGCACTTGCACCACCAATTAAAATCGCTGAAGCTAATAATGCTGATAATACTTTTTTACCTTTTGACATAACGTCTCCTTATTTAAGTTTGTTTCCTAATTAAAATAATCATCTCAATTATCGTCCGGCACTTGCCTTTCGATGTGGGTATCATAAAAAGGAAAAATTAGGGAAAAATTAGGAAAAATAAATTTTTTATCTGGACTGACGACAAACCTAAATAATGTTGTAGGGGCGAAATATTTTTCGCCCCAAAATAATCATGATAAATCAGGGCGAAAGATGTTTCGCCCCTACAGCCGTGTTACATTACGGCAATTGCGCGTGTAACGCTTGAACCGAATACACATCGCAGCCATCAATACTTTTCACCCCTTCGGCAAGGGCTTCGGCGGCTGCCATGGTGGTTTGTAGGAAAACGCGTTGTTGCAATGCGCTGCGGCGGATAGAATGGCTATCGGCAACTGATTCAGGTAAGCTGCCTGTGGTGTTAATTACCATGGCAATTTCACCATTTTTAATCGCATCCACGATATTTGGACGACCTTCGCGCACTTTGTTCACGATTTGTGTGGCAACACCATTCTCACGTAAGAATTTCGCCGTTCCCATAGTGGCACATAAGCCGTAACCTTGTTCTTGTAAGGCGCGCGCCACAGGCAATAAGCGTAATTTATCTGCGTTATCTACCGATAAGAACACTTTGCCTGTTTTTGGAATACGTTCGTTTGCGCCTAATTGCGCTTTCAAGAAAGCTTCCGAGAAGGTTCTGCCCACGCCCATCACTTCACCTGTAGAGCGCATTTCCGGCCCTAAAATGGTATCTACGCCCGGGAATTTAATGAATGGGAATACCGCTTCTTTCACGTTGAAGTATTTAGGAATCACTTCACCTTGAACGCCTTGCTCTTTTAAGCTAATGCCTGCCATAACACGTGCTGCGATTTTCGCTAACGGTTGGCCGGTGGCTTTGCTCACAAACGGCACAGTACGGCTTGCGCGTGGGTTAACTTCTAATACATAAACCACGTTATTTTGTACCGCAAATTGTACGTTCATTAATCCCACGACATTCAAGGCGTACGCCATCGCCGTAGTTTGACGGCGGATTTCATCTTGAATGTCTTTTGATAATGAATATGGCGGCAATGAGCACGCTGAGTCGCCTGAGTGGATACCCGCTTGTTCGATATGTTGCATAATACCGCCAATCACTACTTGCTCACCGTCACAAATACAATCCACATCTACTTCAATAGCGTTGTTTAAGAAGTGATCCAATAAAATTGGGCTGTCATTAGAAACCGATACTGCTTCACGCATGTATTTGTTGAGTTCGTCCACGTTGTAAACGATTTGCATTGCGCGACCGCCTAATACATAAGACGGACGCACCACCAACGGATAGCCCACTTCTTCCGCTAATTTCACTGCTTCTTCCGCATTACGCGCAGTGCGGTTATTTGGTTGTTTTAAGCCTAAATCTTGTAAGATTTTTTGGAAGCGTTCACGGTCTTCCGCGGCGTCAATGCTGTCTGCGGATGTCCCGATGATATTCACTCCGTTCGCATGTAATGCGTTCGCTAATTTTAATGGGGTTTGACCACCATAGTGAACGATAACGCCCCAAGGTTGTTCGGTGTGGATAATTTCTAATACGTCTTCTAAGGTTAATGGTTCAAAATATAAACGATCAGAGGTATCAAAGTCTGTAGAAACGGTTTCAGGGTTGCAGTTCACCATAATGGTTTCAAAACCGCTTTCGCGTAAGGCTAATGCCGCGTGTACACAGCAATAGTCGAACTCAATCCCTTGACCGATACGGTTTGGCCCGCCCCCTAAGATCATCACTTTTTTACGATCCGTTGGGTTGGCTTCACATTCTTCTTCATAAGTCGAATATAAATACGCGGTATCAGATTTAAATTCACCCGCACAGGTATCCACGCGTTTATACACCGGGTGTAAATTTAACTCGTGGCGTTTTGCCCGCACTTGATCTTCAGTCACTTTAGTGAGCTGCGCAATACGTTTATCAGAGAAGCCTTTGCGTTTTAAACGGCGTAATTCCGCACGGTCTAAATCGGCAAAACTACGTTTTTCTAAGGCTAATTCTTCCAACACCAATTCTTGAATTTGAATTAAGAACCAAGGATCAATTTTTGAGTAATGATGCACTTCATCAAGGCTGAAACCGGCACCAAAGGCATCCGCGACATAAAGAATACGGTTTGGACCCGGGTTACCTAATTCCGCACGAATTTTTTCCGGTTCTTCCGAAAGCAAATTAAAACCGCAAATACCGGTTTCTAAGCCACGTAATGCTTTTTGCAAGGATTCTTGGAAGGTACGTCCCATTGCCATCACTTCGCCCACGGATTTCATTTGCGTGGTTAAACGATCGTCTGCTTGTGGGAATTTTTCAAAGGCAAAACGTGGCACTTTAGTGACCACATAGTCAATAGACGGCTCGAATGACGCTGGGATTAAGCCGCCTGTAATATCGTTGCGCAATTCGTTTAGGGTATAGCCGACCGCTAATTTAGCCGCTACTTTCGCAATGGGGAAACCGGTCGCTTTTGAGGCAAGAGCAGACGAACGGCTCACGCGCGGGTTCATTTCAATCACGATCATCTCGCCATTAGCCGGGTTAATAGCAAATTGGACGTTTGAACCGCCGGTGTCCACGCCAATTTCACGTAACACCGCTAAAGAAGCGTTACGCATAATTTGATATTCTTTATCCGTTAAGGTTTGCGCCGGCGCAACGGTAATACTGTCGCCCGTATGCACGCCCATTGGGTCGAAGTTTTCGATAGAACACACGATAATGCAGTTGTCCGCTTTATCGCGCACCACTTCCATTTCATATTCTTTCCAACCTAAAACCGATTGCTCGATTAATAATTCGTGGGTGGGTGAAGCGTCAAAACCCCGTTCGCAGATCGCTTGGAATTCATCGCGGTTATAAGCGATACCACCGCCTGAACCGCCCATGGTAAAGGATGGACGAATTAAGGTTGGGAAGCCTACTTCTTCTTGCGCTTTCCAGGCTTCTTCGAAGGTATGACAAACGAAAGATTTTGGTGTACTTAAACCGATTTTTGCCATCGCGTCTTTAAAGCGACCACGGTCTTCCGCTTTATCAATGGCGTCTTCTGTGGCACCGATTAATTCCACATTGTATTTTTTCAACACGCCATTTTTGGATAAATCTAAGGCACAGTTTAATGCGGTTTGACCGCCCATGGTCGGTAAAATCGCATCCGGGCGTTCTTTCTCAATGATTTTTTCTACGGTTTGCCATTGGATTGGCTCGATGTAAGTGACATCCGCCATATTCGGGTCGGTCATAATGGTCGCCGGGTTAGAGTTCACCAACACCACTTTATACCCTTCTTCACGCAAGGCTTTACACGCCTGCGCGCCTGAATAGTCAAATTCACAAGCCTGACCAATGACAATCGGACCTGCGCCAATAATTAGGATGGTTTTTATGTCTGTACGTTTTGGCATTTTCTATATCTCTTTCAAAATTCGTTTAATTTTAACCGCACTTTTTTACGCTTTTGCCGCTCGCATTGCTTCGATAAATTTGTCGAACAAATACGCCACATCGTGCGGGCCTGGGCTGGCTTCCGGGTGACCTTGGAAGGAATAAGCCACTTGGTCTGTTAATTCAATACCCTGTACTGAATTATCGAATAATGAACGATGGGTCACACGCACATTCGCCGGCAAGCTATTTTCATCCACTTCAAAACCGTGGTTTTGGCTGGTAATCATCACCTGTTGTGTATTCAAATCTTGCACAGGGTGGTTTGCGCCGTGGTGACCAAATGCCATTTTTTTCGTTTTGCCGCCACTGGCTAAGCCTAAAAGTTGGTGACCTAAACAAATGCCGAAAACCGGTTTCTTGGTAGCCAAAATGTCTTTGATAGCGTTAATCGCATAATCGCAAGGCTCTGGATCGCCCGGGCCGTTAGAAAGGAAAATACCGTCCGGATTTAAGGCTAAGACCTCTTTTGCCGGTGTTTTAGCAGGAACAACGGTGATATGACAACCACGTTGAGCCAACATGCGTAAAATATTGCGTTTCACACCAAAGTCATAAGCCACGATATTAAACTCAGGCGCAGTGGTTTCTACATAACCTTTGCCTAATTGCCATTCGCCTTGAGTCCATTGATAGGTTTCTTTGGTAGTCACTTCTTGTGCCAAATCTTTGCCCGCCATTGAACCAAAACTTAAAGCTAACTCTAACGCTTTTTTCTCATCAATGTTGCCTGTCATAATACAACCTGCTTGCGCCCCTTTATCACGCAAAATACGGGTTAAACGGCGTGTATCAATATCCGCAATGGCGACAACATTATTTTCTTTTAAATACTCAGAAAGGCTTTGATTAGAACGGAAATTGCTATGAAGTTTTGGCAGATCACGAATAATTAATCCTGCGGCATAAACGCCATCGCTTTCTAAATCTTCGAGATTGGTTCCTGTGTTACCAATGTGGGGATAAGTTAACGTAACAATTTGGCGAAAATAGGAAGGATCCGTTAGGATTTCTTGATAACCGGTCATTGAGGTATTAAATACCACTTCGCCAATCGTGTGGCCTGTAGCACCAATTGATGTGCCATGGAAAACGCTGCCGTCCGCAAGAACGAGAATTGCAGGTTCAGACATAAAATACTCCTAGATATGTTGATGTTGGTCGAGCACTTACAAATGCTCATTAACCACGATTTCGTAAAAATTTCACCGCGCTTTTGGTTATTTATCAACCCTAAACCAAAGGCAATTTAATCCATTACGCAATCGTTTGTTAAACTTGCGTATTTTAAAGGACTAACGCCTTTCATTCAAGCGCTATCACATGTGATTAATGATTATTTATTCGTAATTTTTGCATAAAAATTCACTTTATTCAAGAAAACTGATACTCAACCTGAGAGAAAAGATTTCTTTTGTAGATTTAGAGTAAGTCATTTACAATGCAAACTATTCTTATCACTTTTGGGATTAGCTATTTATGAAAAAAACGACCCTTTTGGCGACCGCACTTCTTGCTATGGTAACACTAACAGGATGTGCAGGCACCATCGATCCTGTGACGGGAGAGCGCAGCGATCCGTTAGAAGGATTTAACCGCACCATGTGGGATTTAAACTATAAAGTTTTAGATCCTTATATGTTAAAACCTGTCGCAAAAGGCTGGAACGCCTTACCAAGCCCATTAACCACAGGCTTATCCAATGTTGCCAATAACCTTGACGAACCGGTGAGCTTTGTTAACCGCTTATTGGAAGGCGAAGGGAAAAAAGCCATGGTGCATTTAAACCGCTTTATTATTAACTCTACCTTTGGTTTAGGGGGATTCATTGACTGGGCAAGTTACAGCGATCCGCTAAAAATCGAAGGAAAACGCACATTCGGCGATACCCTCGGCAGTTATGGCGTTGAAGCGGGGACGTATTTTGTCTTTCCTATTTATAACGCCACCACGACACGCGATTTAACAGGAACCATCGTTGATGCCGCTTACGTATATCCGTTCTGGGATTGGGCAGGATTGCCTTGGTCTATGGCAAAATATGGTGTGCAAACAATTGATAAGCGCGCCAAAGCCATGGACAAAGAAGTGTTCTTAGAACAATCCAGTGACCCATATATTACATTCCGTGAAGCCTTCTACCAAAATCTCGAATACCGTGCGACAGACGGTAAAATCAAAGTAAAAGAAGAAACCGGGCTTTCACAAGAAGATTTAAATAGTATTGATTAGGAGACTTTTATGGAAATGACCACCATTCAACGCTTAATTTTAGCGAACCAATATAAATTACTTGGCTTACTTGATCCTGCTAATGAGAAAAAATACACCAGAGCAGAAATGATCGTCAAAGGCGGATTTGACCGTGAATTGAAAGAGCTTAGCCAAGATTTTAGTGAAATCAGTGAGCAAGATTGCCAAACGGTATTAGATACCCTAGAAATGTATAAAGCATTACATGTTTCATACAACAATTTGGCAGATAAATCAGGGGTAACCCCACACCGCTTAATGTTCGCGGGTTACTGTGCCGTACGCGAGAAAAAATACCTCAACTACCTTCGCTTTGTCTCAGGGGTAGAAGGCAAATACCAAGAATTTATGCAATGTGAACATGGTTGCGACTCACAAACCCCAATGTGGGATAAATACATCAAAATGCTTGATGTATGGCATGCGTGTCCACATGCTTACCATTTAAGTATGCAAGAAATTCAAAATATTCTGAACGCTTAAGAAATAAAAAGCGATTTTATGTGGTAGTTGCACAAGACGGTCGTTGAGCCTGTCGAAACGTAAGTCTTGTGCAGTACACGCTGAAATAGCTTGTGGTTCGACAAGCTCACCAACCGCCATTTCAGCTTTGTGCGAGTACTACACAATACCCATAAAAAGTGCGGTCAAAATTTTCAACTTTTTTGACCGCACTTTATTGGTATAAAGGACAAAATTAATGTTTTTTTAGCATAGCGATTCGTTAAAGGACATTTTTAATGGTCATAAAACACACAGATTTTATGACCATTTTTTATACAATCTAAACACCCAAAATCTCTTCAATCATTTTTAGTTTTTGAGTGAGATTCATTCCCCTGTGATTACCTAAAAGTCGCTTCAAATGTTCAAATTGCCCCTCGATTAAATTAGATGTATTTAGGAATACCTAAACCTGGATATTTTTGATAGGTGAACAAATAAGGAAGGTTGTTCATTAAACTTCGATATGCACTCCTTAAACGGCGATGTGTAGCAAGCTCAGAAAGTGTCTGTTTCCTATAGGCATATTCCATCCAAAGTTGATGATTATCCAGCCTAATTCCACCTAAAAACTGCTTGTCACAATGGTTGCATTTATAGCGTTGTTTGTCTTTAATTTTGCCGTATTTTTGTACATCAGGACTTGAGCAATAAAAGCATTTTTTGTAATCAAAACCTTTGAACCTCGTAAAATCCTTTTACTATAAGGCTTTAACGAGGTTTTGACCATTAATTTTGTCCTTTAAGCCTTTATCTTCTTATCTTCAATAAAAAAACCGTAAGATTGCTCTTACGGTTTTTATTCTGATTAACTCAAGAATTAAAGTGAAGCTTGATCAACTGCTACACCAGCACCCATTGTTGTAGAGATGCTTACTTTCTTGATGTAGATACCTTTTGCTGTTGTTGGTTTAGCTTTAGTTAAAGCCGCTAACAATGCTTGAAGGTTCTCTTTTAATTGCTCAGGCGCGAAGTCTGCTTTACCGATTGTAGTATGGATAATACCATTTTTGTCGTTACGGTAACGGATCTGACCAGATTTAGCATTTTTAACTGCTTCAGCTACGTTTGGTGTTACTGTACCCACTTTTGGGTTTGGCATTAAGCCACGTGGACCTAATACTTGACCTAATTGACCTACAACACGCATTGCATCCGGAGAAGCGATAACAACGTCAAAGTTCATTTCGCCTTTCTTGATTTGCTCTGCAAGATCTTCCATACCTACTAAGTCTGCACCCGCTTCTTTCGCTGCTTCTGCGTTTGCACCTTGTGTAAATACGGCTACACGAGCTGTACGACCTGTACCGTGTGGTAATACGGTTGCACCACGTACGTTTTGGTCTGATTTACGAGGGTCGATACCTAAGTTCACCGCTACGTCTACGCTTTCAACGAATTTAGCTGTTGCAAATTGTTTTAATACTGCGATTGCTTCGTTGATTTCGTAAGCTTTAGTAGAATCTACGCCAGCTTTAATTGCTTTCATTTTTTTAGTCAATTTAGCCATTGTATTATTCCTCTACGATTAAGCCCATTGAGCGAGCTGTACCAGCGATTGATTTCATTTTAGTTTCGATAGTCGCACCGGTCATATCTGCTGCTTTAGTTTCAGCGATTTGACGTAATTGTGCTTGAGTTACGGTACCCACTTTATCTTTGTTCGGTTTACCTGAACCAGATTTGATACCTACAGCTTTTTTCAATAATACCGCTGCCGGTGGAGTTTTCGTTACGAAAGTAAATGATTTATCAGCATATACTGTGATTACAACAGGAATTGGTAAACCTTTTTCTAAGCTCTCAGTACGAGCGTTGAATGCTTTACAGAATTCCATGATGTTCACACCTTGTTGACCTAATGCAGGACCAACCGGTGGTGATGGGTTAGCCATACCAGCTGCAACTTGCAACTTAACGTATGCTTGGACTTTTTTTGCCATTTTTTAAGTTTCCTATGTTTTGGGTACAAACGCTGAACTCAGCTCCCCGATGATAAATAACACTTTCGTGTCGTCACAAAAATATGAGCAAGTTGCCTTGCTCATAATGGGTGCGAATTATACGAAAAGTGCGGTGTTTTTTCAAGCACTTTCCCCATTTAAAATGGCTGCTATATCAAGCTTTTTGCTTCCGTGATAAAGCGCAATACCTTTCTCATTTAATGCTTCAAGAAAGACTCTTGGGACTATGAGTTTATCTATTTGTATTCCTTGTCCAGCGCCAAGATATGTCCCATCTAAATGTTTCACTAATCCTGTTTGTCTGATATCAAGTATCTCAAAGGGTTTATCTTTAGGTAGCGAGATGGATTTTAAATTTGGCAATAAGGCTAAATCTTCGATAACATTAGTCGTCATTGGTACAATATCTGCAGGGCGACATCGGTGATCAAAAGGCTCATATAGACTACTCTCTCCGGTTATTTGTCTTGGTAAGTGTAAAAATGAAAAATCACCGGAATAATGATTTAAATAAAGATCACTGACACAATTAAGCTGATGTTGAGTAATATCCAAATTAAGCATATAGTCCCCAGCCGCTGAACTAGGAAAAGCAGGATCAATAAAATAGCTAAATTCTTCAGCAAACAGCTGATAGTTAAAAACAGGTTTTAACTGTTCTCCTGCCATTAACTGCTGAATAATCGCAAATTTAAAGCGAATATCTTTGAATTGCACACTTGGGGTTTGGTTTTTATCATAAATCGGATTTTTCAATCGATTTTGAATACGTGCCACTTCTTTAAGAATAAGCGCCAATCGCTTGCCTTGCTCCACGTTTGGAAAAAGCTCTGCCACAAAACGTAAACAATCTCGCATTGTGCCTTTGGCATTGCACATATCAAGAATATTGGCGTGATGTTCTGCATGATAATAATCCCAACGAAATGCACCTTCAAAAGTCGATAACACCGCTCTTACAAATTCATTTTTCTGCTCATTGCTCCAATTTTTCGCTGCTTCAGGTAAATGCGATTTGAGATGATTGTAAAAGTGTGCTTGATCAAATGAGTCTGTTGTGGCAAGAGGAATCAACTTCATCATTGGATCGGTGATTTTTTCTGCGTCCTTTAACACATATTCCTCCTTTTTAAAATAGAAATCACGTAAGTTAATAGAAGGATCTAGGTCTAAATCCTTGGTAACTGTGGCTAGAGAAAGTGCTTTCTCTTCATTCTTAAACTGCTCATAAAGCTTTTTGGCACCGATGCCCACTAGCCCTAAAGCAGCGACTTTTATAATGTTACTCAGCATAAGCATTTCCTTCTTTTGTTAATTGCTGAGCGAAGTATATAAAAGGGAAGTGACAGCTTGTGTCATTTAAAATATTTTTTATAAAAAAACCGCTTGCTACATAATTGTAACAAGCGGTCTATATTGCTTCATTTCTTATTCTTTGGTGACTAACCGTTCGTTTTTTCCACTTGACCAAATTCAAGTTCAACAGGAGTTGCACGACCAAAGATAGAAACAGAGACTTTTAAACGGCCTTTTTCGTAATCCACTTCTTCTACCGTACCGTTGAAATCTGCAAACGGACCTTCTTTCACGCGGATTTCTTCGCCCGGTAAATATTCGTTACGATGACGTGGTTTATCTGCATTTTCTTCAACGCGGTTCAAGATAATGTCTGCTTCACGTTGGCTAATAGGTAACGGACGATCAGGTGTGCCGCCAATAAATCCCATTACGCGCGGTACGCTACGCACCAATTGCCAGGTATAATCATTCATTTCCATTTGAACTAATACATAACCGGGGAAGAATTTGCGTTCACTTTTACGGCGTTTACCCGCTACATTTTCGACCACTTCTTCTGTCGGAACCAAAACTTCACCAAATTGGTCTTCCATTTGGTTTAATTTAATATATTCGCGCAAAGTCGCTGCTACACGGCCTTCAAAACCTGAGAAGGCTTGTAATACATACCAACGTTTTTTTGGAGCTGTTGTTTCTGTCATTTTAGAATCTCAAATTGGTTAAGAAGTTAAGAACGGCGATAATAATGCTATCTAATGCCCAAAGAATTAAAGATAACAATACGGTTGCCGCAATAATGATAAATGTCGTTTGCATGGTTTCCGGGCGAGTTGGCCATACAATACGGCGTAATTCTACGCGTGATTCGCTAAAAAAGTTTAATGCACGTTTACCTTCGTTCGTTAAGGCGGCAAAGACAAGTGCAAGCACTAAAAGAACAAAAATAGCAACAACGCGAATTGGCGTTGAAAACTGTTCTGCAAATACTACATTACCGACTGACGCAACAAGTACGATGATAAGCGATAATACCCATAAAAAGACATTTACGCCTTTTGATTTTTGACCGACTTCTTCAATGTCTTTCTTTTTATCCGCAACTAAAGCCATAAATAAACCTAATTCGATGTAAAAATAGTTTGAAATACTTTTGAGCTGGTGATTTTAGCATTATATTTCGATCTTTCATATCAATTTTTATGAAAGCATAAAAAAAGCTAAGAACTTACGCCCTTAGCCTTTTAAAATCACGTAGGTTATAGGGTTTTCGCCAATTTTTTCAAATATTCTTTAAACTCAGTGCCGAGTTTTTCATGTTGTAAACCGTATTCTACAAAAGCTTGCATGTAGCCAATTTTATCGCCACAGTCGAAGGTTTCCCCGGTCATTTGGAATGCTTCTACGGTTTCTTTTTCAATCAACATATCAATAGCATCTGTTAATTGAATTTCATCGCCTACGCCCACCGGTGTTTTTTCCAGCAAATCCCAAATTGCCGCAGAGAACACATAACGTCCCACAACTGCCAAATTGGATGGAGCTTCTTCTGGACGAGGTTTTTCAACCATACGAGAGATTTTTGCGCTTTCACCGCCTTTAAGCTCTGCGCCGTTACAGTCCGCTACACCATAGCTGCTTACTTCTTCAGGCGCTACAGGCGCAACCATAATTTGACTTGCACCAGTTTCATTGAAACGCTTGATCATTGCCGCCAAGTTCTCTTTTTTCTGATCAGCGGTAAAATCCGCTAACAAAACATCCGGCAAGACCACGGCAAAAGGTTCATTACCCACCAATGGACGACCACACAATACCGCATGACCTAGACCTTTTGCATTACCTTGACGAACATGCATAATCGTCACATCTTTTGGACAAATTGACCGCACTTCATCAAGTAACTGGCGTTTAACACGTTTTTCCAACATGGATTCTAATTCATAAGAAGTATCAAAGTGGTTTTCAATGGCATTTTTTGATGAGTGTGTCACCAAAACAATTTCTTTCACGCCCGCAGAAACACATTCATTAACTACATATTGAATTAATGGCTTATCAACTAAGGTTAGCATTTCCTTTGGAATGGCTTTTGTAGCCGGCAACATACGCGTTCCAAGACCTGCTACCGGAATAATCACTTTCATGTTTTTTTCCTTGAATATAAACAACCGCACTTTTGCCTATGTTCTGCAAAGTGCGGTCAAAATTACAGAGTTTTACCCATTACTGGCGTAATAATGCTAACACTTCGTCTGTTTTTTCTTGCATTAATGCTTTATCGCCACGAGTTTCTAAATTTAAACGTACGACCGGCTCGGTATTTGAGCTACGCAAATTGAAACGCCAGTTTGGATACTCGATACTGATCCCGTCTAAATCGCTGACGCTAATCGCGTCTTTCTCATAGGCTGCACGAACACGAGCAATAGCCGCTTGCGCATCTGTCAATTTGCTATTGATTTCACCTGGTGACGGATAAGTATCAATACTATGATTCACTAATTGACCTAATGTTTTTCCTGTTGTGCAAACTAATTCCATGACCAATAACCATGGAATCATACCGCTGTCGCAGTAATAGAAATCACGGAAATAATGGTGAGCAGACATTTCACCACCATATACCGCATCCACTTCACGCATTTTTTCTTTAATAAATGAGTGACCGGATTTTGACATGACTGCTTCGCCGCCATTTTCTGCCACAATTTTTTCCGTATTCCAGATTAAACGTGGGTCATAAATGACTTTCGCGCCTTTGTGTTTTTGCGCAAAAGCTTGACCTAATAATCCAACCACATAATAACCTTCGATAAAACCACCCTTTTCATCAAAGAAGAAACAGCGGTCAAAATCGCCGTCAAAAGCAATACCGAAATCCGCTTTATGCTCAAGCACCGCATCAATCGTATCTTGACGGTTATCATGTAAAATTGGATTAGGAATACCATGTGGGAAAGTACCATCCGGATTATTATGGACTTTCACAAACTCAACAGGTACACGGCGAGCTTTGAATTGTGCTTCAATCGCGTCCACCACATGACCTGCTGCCCCGTTACCCGAATTAATGACGAGTTTCAACGGTTTGATATTGTCTAAATTTACGTAAGACAATAAGCGTTCAACGTAATCCCCCAGTACAGATTGTTGTTTGTAAGTTCCACGTTGAGTCACTTCAGGGAAATTATTTTCCTCTGCCAAACGCTGAATGTCAGCCAGCCCGGTATCTGCACTAATTGGACGCGATCCCTCACGCACCAATTTTAAGCCATTAAAATCCATTGGGTTATGGCTTGCAGTGACTTCGATACCGCCATCAGCTTTCAAAAATGAAGTGGCAAAATAAACTTCTTCGGTACCCACTTCACCCAGATCAATCACGTTTACGCCTGAATCTAACAAGCCATTAGTGACCGCGCTTTTTAACTCTTTACTGGTTAAACGCACGTCCCCACCTACAACAATCGTTTTTGGCTTCAGAAACTGCCCGAATGCTCGCCCAATTCGATAAACGATATCCGCATTTAATTCGTCACCTAAACGACCACGAATATCATAGGCTTTAAAACAAGTTAGTTTAGACATAAACACCTCCTGATTGCTCTAACCTAGCTATTTTTTTAATTCATCTTCCGCTTCTTTGATACGATGATAAATTTCTTCACGATGCACTGAAACATCCTTTGGTGCATCCACGCCAATTTTAACTTGGTTACCACGCACACTCAAAACCGTGATAGAAATGTTATCGCCGATGAGCAAATTCTCACCGACTTTACGGGTTAAAATTAACATACAGACCTCCCTAAGTATTGAATACGCCTGTCGTTCCATCCCTAGATACCTCACGGCTATAATAATTTGTTTACCTCCGCAAGTATCATTGCAAATTTGTTTTTAACCATTCTGTTGCGGTATTTAATGCAACAGACACATTTTCAGGTTGAGAACCACCGGCCATCGCCATATCCGGACGACCGCCGCCTTTACCACCTACTTGTTGTGCCATCACATTTACCAATTCGCCTGCTTTCACTTTTGACGTTAAATCAGACGTAACCCCTACAATTAAGTTCACTTTGTCTTCGACCACCGAAGCAAAGGCAACTACAGCGGAACCTAATTGATTTTTCAGATCATCAACCATCACGCGTAATCCTTTCGCATCTACACCATCTAGTTGATGAACAATCACTGAAACATCACCGATTTTTACCGCACTTTGTGCTAAATTAGAGCCTGCCGCTTGTGCCGCTTTCGCTTTCAGTTGTTCTAATTCTTTTTCCGTTTTCTTCACCTTATCTTGAAGCTGAACAATTTTTTCAGGAATCGAAGGCACATCGGATTTCAATGCATCCGCACTTTGAGCCAAAATCGCTTGTTGGCTAAATAACCAATCCATCGCCCCTTCACCTGTTACGGCTTCAATACGGCGAATACCTGCAGCTACTGCACCTTCTGACACGATTTTAAATAAACCAATGTCACCTGTGCGTTCTACATGTAAACCACCACAAAGTTCAATTGAGAACGGACTCATCGTCACAACGCGAACCACATCACCATATTTCTCACCGAATAATGCCATAGCACCTTTCGCTTTGGCTTCTTCTACGCTCATTTCTTCCGTTAAAACCGGATGATTTGCACGTATATGGAAGTTCACTACACGCTCAATGTCTGCAATTTGTTCTTTGGTTACCGCTTCCGGTTGCGCAAAGTCAAAACGTAACCCTGCATCGGAAACTAAAGAACCTTTTTGTGCCACATGTTCGCCTAAAACTTGGCGAAGTGCTGCGTGTAATAAGTGTGTTGCACTATGATTTAAACGCGTTTGTTGACGGCGTTCTGCATTAACACTTGCATTAATAATTTGGCCGACACTTAAACTACCTTGTGCCAATTCACCAATATGGCCAAAAACCGAGCCATATTTTTGAGTATCTTTTACTTCAAATTTCACGCCTTGTGCGGTTAATACACCGCTATCGCCAATTTGACCACCCATTTCCGCATAGAATGGGGTATTTTCTAACACCACCACTGCACTTTGACCTGCAGAAATACTTTCCACCGGTTTACCGTCATAGAAAAGTGCGGTCACTTTTGCCAGACTTTCTGCGTTTGTATAACCTTCAAATTTTGTTTCACCATCCACGCGAATAACGTTACTGTAATCCACGCCGAAGTTGCTTGCGGATTGCGCACGTAAACGTTGTGCTTCCATTTCACGTTCAAAGCCTGCTTCATCAATGGTGATATTACGCTCACGACAAACATCCGCCGTTAAATCCAATGGGAAACCATAGGTATCATAAAGCTTAAACGCCACTTCACCTGAAAGTACACCATCTTTTACATTGGCAAGCGCATCGTCTAACAAGGTTAAGCCACGCTCTAACGTACGCGCAAATTGCTCTTCTTCCAAGCGTAATAATTTTTCAACATTCGCTTGTTTTTCTTTAACTTGTTTGCCTGCATCCGCCATGACATCAATTAAGGTTGGCACTAATTTATAGAAGAATGTTTCTTTCGCGCCAAGTAAATGACCATGACGTACCGCACGGCGAATAATACGGCGTAATACATAACCACGACCTTCATTTGATGGAATCACGCCATCGGCAATTAAATAAGCACATGAACGAATGTGGTCTGCGATAACACGCAAGGATTTATTATCTAAATCAGTTGTCCCAACAATTTCCGCTGCTTTTTTAATTAAGGTTTGGAAAATATCAATTTCGTAGTTGCTGTTTACATGTTGCAACACCGCGGTCATACGCTCTAAACCCATACCTGTATCAACAGATGGTTTTGGCAATTTTTCCATTGTACCGTCCGGCAAACGGTTAAATTGCATAAATACGATATTCCAAACTTCAATATAGCGGTCGCCATCTTCTTCCGGTGAACCCGGCAATCCGCCCCAAATATGATCACCGTGATCATAGAAAATTTCAGTACAAGGACCGCAAGGACCTGTATCGCCCATTGCCCAGAAGTTATCTGAAGCATAAGGCGCACCTTTATTATCACCAATGCGAATAATATGATCGGTCGGTACACCTACAATCTTGTGCCAAATATCATAAGCTTCGTCATCAGTTTCATAAACGGTTACGTATAATTTTTCTTTTGGTAACCCTAACCATTCTGGGCTCGTTAAATATTCCCAACCGAATTGAATCGCGTCTTTTTTAAAGTAGTCACCAAAACTAAAGTTTCCCATCATTTCAAAGAATGTATGGTGACGTGCGGTATAACCCACATTTTCTAAGTCATTATGTTTACCGCCTGCGCGCACACAACGTTGCGCGGTTGTCGCACGCGTATAAGCACGTTTCTCCATGCCTAAGAACACATCTTTAAATTGGTTCATTCCGGCATTGGTAAACAATAGCGTTGGATCATTTTCCGGCACGAGAGAGCTACTCTCTACGACAGTATGACCTTTGCTATGAAAGAAATCTAAAAATGATTGTCGAATTTGAGCTGTTGTTTTCATTGTAAACCTAACAATTTTTTTATTTCTAAAAACGGTTTATTTTGACATATTTTTTTTATTTATAGAACGACCTAGCCCTATTTTCTCAGGGATTTTTTTAGATTTCTTCAAAAATCAAACCGCACTATCGACTTTAGGACGAAAGCGCGGTTTATTTTAAGTCGTTTATTGATGAAATTTTATCTATTCATCACGAAGCGGTACCACGAGCATATCAATTTTTATCGTATTCATCACTTGACGTGTTGAAGACATTAGTTTACTCCAAAAATCTTGATGGTGGCCAGTTACAAGCAAGTCCACATCATATTGCTCAATAGCATCCGAAAGCACTTGTCCTAAATCACCACTACCACTTAATTTTTCAGAAATCGGATAACCCGCATTTTCTGAAAGTTGAACTAAAGCCTGTTGCGTTTCGCTTGAAATGCGATCTTGCATAGACGACATATTGACATCAATTAAACCTGTGTAGAGATCGGAGAAGTTGACATCCACGTGGATAATTGAAAGTTTCGCCCCGTGACGCTGCGCCACACCAACTGCTTTTTTCAATAAAACTTCACTTTCATCTGAAAGATCCACTGCAACTAGAACATGTTTATACATAATCTACTCCTTATCTGATTAGGTTGTCCTTTTTTGTTGTCTGTATAATATCACCCTGATAATGAAAAAAATTTGAACTAGATCACATTTCAGAAAATTTATTGAATTATTTTTATTTGCGTCCTAAACTGACCGCACTTAGCCTTTATGCGAGAAAAAACAATGTCATACCATATTCAAGATTTTATCAAACTCATCGCCCAACTTCGCAACCCTAACGGTGGTTGCCCCTGGGATCTAAAACAAACTTACCACTCCATGATCCCTTGTTTAACAGAAGAAACCTATGAAGTGATTGATGCCATTGAAAAAAATGACAAAACCAATTTGCGCGAAGAATTAGGTGATTTATTGTTGCAAGTGGTGTTTTTCAGCCAACTCGCCACCGAAGACGGTAGTTTTACCTTTGATGATGTGGTCAATGATGTGGCGGAAAAAATCGTACGCCGCCATCCTCATGTGTTTGGGGATATAAAAGCGGGCAATGAAGAAGAAGCCCTTGCGCGTTGGAATAGCATTAAAGCGCAAGAAAAAAACAATCCTGAGAATCACTCTATTTTAGCGGATGTACCACAAGCGTTCCCTGCACTCATGCGCGCAGAAAAATTACAGAAAAAATGCGCTAAGGTAGGATTTGATTGGGATAATCTCTCCGATGTGATTGCCAAAGTAGAAGAAGAATTAGCAGAAATCAAACAAGAATTAAATCGACCGCACTTGATACAGGAAAAAGTGGCAGAAGAAATGGGCGACTTCTTATTCGCAACGGTTAACCTTGCGCGTCATTTAAAGGTCAACGCAGAAGAAAGTCTGCGCCAAGCCAACCATAAATTTGAACGCCGCTTTCGTGCCGTTGAGCAAAAATTAGCAGAACAGGGAAAAAGCGCCGAACAAAGTTCCTTGGTAGAAATGGATATTTTGTGGAATGAAGTGAAACAGGAAGAGAAATAAGTCTTATGCCGCTGGGTTCGACAAGCTCCCCAAGCGGCATTTCAGTGTTTTCATCGCTATTTTCGATTACAACGCCCCCAAATAGCCATCCCAATCAAAATACTGCCCCGGATCGATTTTTCGCCCTGGGGAAATATCACAATGCCCCACAATACGTTCTTTCGTAATGTTAGGATAAGCCGCTTGGATAGCTTTGGTTAAAGCGATCAACGCGTCATATTGCGCCGCCGTAAAAGGTTGTTCATTGCTGCCTTCTAATTCAATGCCAATGGCAAAATCATTGCATTTTTCACGCCCTTCAAAACAAGAAACCCCGGCATGCCAAGCGCGGTCATTAAAATTCACATATTGCGTCACACGCCCATTACGTTCAATTAAACAATGAGCAGACACCCGAATTTGATAAATTTCTTCAAAATAAGGGTGTTGCGTAGGATCTAATTTGCCTTGAAAAAAATCGTCAATAAATCCACCGCCAAATTCTTCAGGCGGCAAACTAATGTAATGAATAACGAGTAAGGAAATATCTTGTTTATCCGGTCGCGGATCAAAATGGGGAGACGGAACTTTTCGCACCGTTTCTAACCAACCATGACGAATTTTAGGCAATGTTTTTGTCGGCATAATACTTATTTTTGTGATCTTCATTCCAAAATTGAAAGCGTTATTTTGACAGGATTTACACTTTATTTCAAAGTGCGCCCACCATTTATCATTAAAAGGAAAACACCATGAAATTTAACCGCACTTCATTAACCTTCAATATACGTAAAGGCTTTACCTTGATTGAGTTAATGATTGTTATCGCCATTGTGGCTATTCTCGCCACCATTGCCATTCCGTCTTATCAAAACTACACCAAAAAAGCGGCGATTTCCGAACTATTACAGGCATCCGCGCCTTATCGTTCCGAAGTCGAACTTTGTGTTTATAACACGGGCGCTGCCACCAACTGTACCGCGGGCAGCAATGGTATTCAAGCCAATAACACCGGTTTAGGGAAATATGTCGCCAGCGTCAATGTAGCGGCCGGCGTAGTCACAGTAAAAGGGAAAGGCTCTCTTGATGGCGTAAGCTATACCTTAACGGCAAGCGGAAATGCCTCAAGCGGCGTCACTTGGGCAACGGTATGTACCCCTGATTCCAGTATTTTCCCATCAGGTTTTTGTAACTGATTTTTGGGGAACGCATTAGGGTAACTCATTTTTACCGCTGTTTTTTTATTCTCAATTGTTTATACAGGATAATGCCATGCCGATCGCTACAACCGCTGACGGAAAACAAATGGAAATTTCACCGCACTTATGGGCGAAAAATCAGGATCAACAACATCTGTTGATCCGCTATTTTGCCTTGCCCTTAAAAGAGACGGAACAAACGCTTTGGCTTGGCATAGACAGCTTAACCAATATTTCCGCCTGTGATACCTTTTCCTTTCTCGTGGGAAAAACCGTTGAGCCCGTGTTGCTATCTACGGCAGAATTAAAAAAACAGCTGCAATCCCTTGCACCACAGACATATCAAGTGGAAGAAAACCCGGTTTTCTATCATATTGAGCAAAATACAGACGCAGAAATCGCACAAAAAACCGATGAACCCGTTATTCAGCTGTTAGATCGTATTTTTGAGCAAGCATTGCAACAGCAGGCCTCTGATATTCATTTTGAACCCCAAAGCGCCCAGTTGCAGGTGCGTTTTCGTATTGACGGCGTATTGCAAACGCAATCCCCCATTTCACAGGCATTGTCTCAACGCGTGATTTCTCGTTTAAAACTACTGGCGAAACTGGATATTGCGGAAACGCGGTTGCCACAAGATGGACGATTTCATTTTAAAACCACCTTTTCCGATGTGTTGGATTTTCGTCTTTCCACCTTGCCGACACCCTTGGGTGAAAAAATTGTGTTGCGTGTTCAGCAAAATAAGCCGGTGACCTTCGCCTTTGCGGATTTGGGGATGACCGCCCAACAACAGCAAACTTTTCAACGCGCCTTAATGCAACCGCAAGGCTTAATTTTGGTGACAGGCCCAACCGGTAGCGGAAAAAGTATTTCCCTTTACACCGCACTTTCCTATCTTAACACGCCGGATAAGCATATTATGACCGCAGAAGATCCTATTGAGATCGAATTAGCGGGTATTATTCAAACCCAAGTTAACCTGCAAATTGGATTAGATTTTAGTCGGTTACTTCGTACGTTTTTGCGTCAAGATCCTGATGTCATTATGTTGGGGGAAATCCGTGATGAAGAAAGTGCGACCATGGCATTACGGGCGGCGCAAACAGGGCATTTAGTGCTATCCACCCTACACACCAATGATGCACCATCCGCGATTTCTCGCTTATTACAATTAGGTATTCAACGTCATGAAATTGATAACGCATTACTGCTTGTCATTGCGCAACGCTTGGTGCGGAAACGTTGCCAAAAGTGCGGTGAGAAAATGGAAAGTTTATGCGATTGTCATCAAGGCTACAAAGGGCGTATCGGAGTTTATCAATTCTTACAGCCAACCTCTGACGGCAATTTCCAAACGGATTTCCCTTCGCTTTATCAAGCAGGGCTGATGAAAGTGGCGGATCACACGACAGATTTAGCCGAACTGCAACGGGTTTTAGGAAGTGAAACATGACATTGAAAAGCTATCGTTGGAAAGCGAAAAATCGCCTAAACCAAACACAAAAAGGTATGTTGGTGGCTGAAGATGAAATTCAGGCAAAACAAGCATTATTTAAACGTGGTTTACACCAAATTCAGCTACACCAAAATTGGCCACTCTCAACAAAACCGAAAAATGCCGAAATTTGCGATCTGTTGCAACAGTTGGCGACATTACTCAACGCTGCGGTTCCCTTAAAAAATGCGTTGCATATTTTATTACAAAACTGCACCAATATTTCTCTCAATCAATGGTTACGCCATTGCATCGCGGATATTGAGCGTGGTTTATCATTCTCACAAACCTTAGAACGCCAAGCCTTATTTTTAACGACTCAGGAAAATCAGTTAATTAAAGTGGGCGAAATGACAGGTAAATTAGCCACGGTGTGTACCCAAATCGCCACTCATAAACAACAGGCACTCGTACTACAACGCAAAATCCAAAAAATCTTGCTCTATCCTATGATGGTTTTGGGAATTTCATTGTTACTAACCATGCTGTTATTAATTTTTATCGTGCCACAATTTGCCGAAATGTATGGTGACAATCAAACCCAGCTACCGACTTTCACTGCCATTTTGCTTAGTTTGTCCCATGGCTTGCAGCATTATTTTTGGCTATTGGTGAGTCTACTCACAATCGCGTTTTTCATACTCAAATATCAACTTCGCCATTCGGTTCAACTGAATCACTACAAAGCGAATCTGATTTACAACCTGCCGATTTTAGGAAACATTACCGCATTGGCGCGATTAATTCGCTTTTGCCGAAGCCTGCAATTAATGTTGCAATCCGGCGTGCCACTCACTCAAGCGTTACAATCTTTTTTGCCCCAAAAGAAAAGTTGGCAAACCAAAACGCCTTGGCAAGGGGATCCCATTTTAATTCAAGAAGTGGACGCTATGTTGCAGTGGATTACGCAGGGCTATGCCTTTTCTGACAGCGTAGGTTCAGGTTTATTTCCCATGCAAGCCCAACAAATGTTACAGGTTGGCGAGCAATCGGGGCAGTTAAGCCAAATGTTGAAACATATCGCCGAGACTTATCAACAACAATTGGATCACCAAATTGATCTGCTGTCTCAAATGCTCGAACCCTTACTGATGGTCATCATCGGCGGACTAATTGGCTTAATTATGTTGGGCATGTATTTACCGATTTTTAACATGGGATCGCTGATTCAATGATGTATTTTCTTTGTTTTGCGTTAAGTGGTTGTATGGGATTAGCAGCACACCATTATGTCACCCATTTTGCCCAACAGCTCACGCTCAATATTTATGCAAGTTATTGTGAAATTTTCCCTGAAAATCCACCACCGTTTTTACCCCAAAATGCGATATTAAAGCCCATAAAGTGCGGTAAAAAATGGCTGAGTTTTTTAACTGCAGGAACGATATTTGCTCTCAATAACCTGATTGTTAGTCGCCCGATCTTCGCGCTCATGATAAGTGCGGGATTGATACTCCTTTTTGTGATTGGGCTGATTGACTGGCATTACAAATTAATTTCCCCCGCCCTATGCCAGCTATTGCTTGGTATCGGCTTGGGATCCGCTTATTATCAAATCATTTCGCTCCCCCTAGAGCAAAGCCTTTTTTCCGCGGGAATAGGCTTTGGGCTGTTTTGGGGGATTTTTCATATTTCAACATGGTATTACCAAAAAGAAGCCTTTGGACGTGGTGATTACTGGTTAATTGCGGCACTAAGCAGTTTTTTACCTTGGCAACTTTTACCGCTCTTTATTTTTCTCGCTTGTCTCAGCGCCATCGGCTATGCCTTAATCAGTCGCACCACCATTATTCCTTTTGCGCCCTTTCTGAACCTTGGGGCAATGATTGCCTTTGTGATAGGATAAGCAAAATATAAACATTGAAGGATGAATTATGCGTTATGTGGTTGGATTAACAGGGGGGATTGGTAGCGGCAAAAGCACCATTGCCAATATATTCGCCGAACTCGGTGTACCTATTGTGGATGCGGATGTGGTAGCGCGGCAAGTGGTAGAAAAAGGCTCACCGTTATTAGCCCAAATTGCGGCTCACTTTGGTGAACAGGTATTAACCGAACAAGGCGAACTCAATCGTGCGGCATTGCGTGAGTTAGTATTTCACAATGAAGCTGAAAAAAACTGGCTTAATGAACTTTTACATCCTGCCATTCGTACCGAAATGCTGGCTCAACTACAAGCGCAAACCGCGCCTTATGTGTTATTTGTCGTCCCGCTGCTCATTGAAAATAACCTGTGCGAACTTTGTGATCGTATATTGGTGATTGATGTTAAACCAGAAACCCAATTACATCGTGCCAGTCAGCGAGATAACAATAACATTCAATTAATTCAACAAATTATGAATGCCCAAGTAAGTCGTGAAACACGATTGCGCTATGCGGATGATGTAATTAATAATGATACCGAACAAGCGGAAAGTGCCGATACGTTACGCGAAAACGTGTTAAAATTACACCGCACTTATTTGAAATTAGCCAAGGAAAAATTATGACCGAAACCTTTACTGTGGAATGTCCAACTTGTAAAAAATCCGTAATCTGGTCAACACAAAGCCCTTATCGCCCTTTTTGTAGCAAACGTTGCCAGCTTATTGATTTAGGCGAATGGGCAGATGAAGAAAAAGCCATCCCTTGTGATACCGCGGATTTTGCGAGTAATCCGGAATTTTCTGACGATTGGACCAGCCGTTAAGGAAAGAGAAATGAACATTCAACATCAACAACAGGACGAACAAGGCGCGTTTTTTCTCTTAGATGAGAACGGTAATAAAATAGCGGAACTCACTTATTTTTTTGAAAACGCTAACACCATTAACGCCAATCATACCTATGTATCCGAAACCCTGCGTGGGCAAGGCGTTGCCGATAAGCTCTATCAGGCGTTACGCCAATTTGTGCAAACCAACGCTCTCCATCTTCATCCCACTTGTAGCTATATCGCCAAGAAATGGGAAAGAGAGCATTAATGCGCTCATAGATTGCTAACAAAGTTCATCTTTGAGAAATAACCTAGCACGAGCCGTGCTAGGTTGTTTCTCAGCGCATCAATACGCTCAATGAGTTTCTGCTAATAAACGTTGAATTAATTTCGAATTTGCGGGTGGAAATTGACCCGCATCCAATTCTCGTTGATCTAGCCAGAACCCCTCTTGCCCTTCGCGCCCAAAGGGTTCGCCCAACCATTCTTCCACAAGATAGAAATGGAAATGCAGCACTTTATTTGGATACTCAAACAAAAACTGCTCATACAACACCGCACTTAATACGTGGATCCCGATTTCTTCCTCTAACTCACGTTTCAGTGCGACTTCAGGGGTTTCGCCTGCATCCACTTTTCCCCCGGGGAACTCAAGAGACTGTGCAAAATCCTGCCCTTCTAATCGTTGGGTCAAATAAATTTGACCAAATTCATTACGGATGATGCCGGCTGCAACATGTATTACTTTTTTCGTATCCATATTTTTATTGTTCTATATCGATGAAAAATAAAAAGTGCGGTCAAAAACGACCGCACATTAAAGGGTTAATAATTCGCACGATTACCGTGGCAATGTTTATATTTCTTACCCGAACCACAAGGGCAAGGTTCATTGCGTCCGATTTTACGCTCACTTTCAGCTATCGCAACATCTTCGTTAGTCGCTTCCGTTTGACCGTTATATTCCATGGCTTGCGCCTGACGTTGTGCCTTTTCTTGGTACGCTTGTTCAACTTGCTCCACTTCGTCTGCTGAACGAACCTGTACTCGGCTTAAAATACGAATAACATTCAGTTTCAAGGCATCAAGCATATTGGTGAACATCTCGAAAGATTCGCGTTTATACTCTTGTTTCGGATCTTTTTGCGCATAGCCACGTAAATGAATCCCTTGGCGTAGATAATCCATCGCGCTTAAATGCTCTTTCCATAGCTCATCAAGGGTTTGCAACATAATGTCTTTTTCAAAACGTCTTAAGGTTTCCGCACCGGCTAAGGCTTCTTTTTTACGATATTCTTCTGTCGCTATTTCAATAATGCGCTCGCGTAAATGATCTTCATGGAAGTTTTTATCTTCTTCTAACCAATGCGCAATCGGTAAATCAAGCGCAAAATCGCTACGTAAGCGGTTTTCTAGCTCAGGGATTTTCCATTGTTCTTCCACAGATTGTGGTGGCACATATTCATCAATCACCGCGTTAAACACATCTTGACGAATGACATCAATGGTTTCTGAAATATCTTCGTTATCAAGTAATGTATTACGTTGTGCATAAATCGCATGACGTTGGTCATTCGCTACATCATCATATTGCAATAAGTTTTTACGTCCATCAAAGTTGTGCGCTTCCACTTTGGCTTGCGCTTGTGCGATCACTTTCGCCAATAGTTTCGATTCCATCGCTTCGCCTGGGGTGCTGAATGCACGGCGCATCATATTTAACTTGCCTTCGTTCAAGTAAATACGCATTAACGCATCATCTAACGACAAATAGAAACGTGAAGAACCCGGGTCACCTTGACGGCCTGAACGACCACGTAACTGGTTATCGATACGGCGTGACTCATGACGTTCTGTTCCGATAATATGTAAACCACCGGCTTTCATCACCGTATCATGACGTTCTTGCCATTGCGCTTTAATGGCCGCAATTTGCTCTTCCGTTGGATTGTCTAATTTCGCCACTTCCGATTTCCAGTTACCGCCTAATACAATATCCGTACCACGCCCCGCCATATTGGTAGCAATGGTTACCGCACCGGGATAACCGGCGTTGGCAACAATTTCCGCTTCTTGCGCGTGGAATTTCGCATTCAATACGCTATGCTTGATGCCCGCTTTATCCAATGCGGCCGACAAGGCTTCCGATTTTTCAATCGAGATAGTCCCCACTAACACAGGCTGATTTCGTGCCACACAATCTTTAATGTCTTCAATGATCGCATCAAATTTATATTGTTCATTCTCAAACATAACGTCAGTACGATCATCGCGAATCATCGGGCGGTTTGTTGGAATAACAATAGTTTCCAAACCATAAATTTGTTGGAATTCAAAGGCTTCTGTATCCGCCGTCCCTGTCATCCCCGCTAATTTTTCGTATAAACGGAAATAGTTTTGATACGTAATAGAAGCGACAGTTTGGTTTTCAGATTGAATGTTCACCCCTTCTTTCGCTTCAATAGCTTGGTGTAAACCATCTGACCAACGGCGACCTGCCATTGTACGGCCTGTATGTTCATCAACAATCACCACTTCACCATCTTTTACCACATAATCCACGTCTTTTTGGAATAAGGTGTGGGCGCGCAATGCCGCGGTAATATGATGGAATAAGGTTAAGTTTGCCGGTGAATATAAGCTTTCATTTTCGCCCATCAAACCTTGAGCGATTAACCAGTTTTCACATTTTTCTAAACCACGTTCCGTTAAGTTCGCTTGTTTGTTTTTCAGGTCTAACGCATAGTCGCCATCCCCTTGGAATTCATCGCTATCTTCTTTCTCTTGCTCAACTAAATTTGGAATTAATTTATTGATTGCAAGATAAAGCTCTGAGCTGTCTGCGGCAGGGCCTGAAATAATTAATGGTGTACGTGCTTCATCAATTAAAATGGAATCCACTTCGTCCACTAAAGCATAATGCAACGGGCGTTGGAAACGATCTTGCGCACTGTGCGCCAAATTATCGCGTAAATAGTCAAAACCTAATTCGCTGTTAGTGGCATAAGTAATATCTGCTTTATAGGCTTCACGTTTTACTTCAGGTGGCAAACCCGGGATATTCACCGCCACCGTCATACCAAGGAATTCAAAAAGCGGACGGTTAGTTTCCGCATCGCGGCGCGCCAAGTAATCATTCACCGTCACCACGTGAACGCCTTTTCCTGTCAATGCATTCAAATAGCAAGGCAAGGTTGCAGTTAATGTTTTCCCTTCCCCTGTACGCATTTCCGCAATACAACGACTGGTCAACACCATACCGCCAATTAACTGCACGTCAAAATGACGCATACCAAGCACACGCTTACTGGCTTCACGCACGGTAGCAAAAGCTTCCGGCAATAATTGTTCAAGGGTTTCCCCGTTCGCTAAACGCTCACGAAATTCTGCGGTTTTGGCTTTTAATTCTTCATCGCTCAATGCTTCAAAAGTCGGTTCTAATGCATTGATTTTTTTTACATCTTTATTTAAACGGCGTAAAACACGCTCGTTACGGCTACCAAAAATTTTTGTAACAATTGTTCTTAACATAATGATTTTCTTAATTTTCTAATTCAATAAATGACAATACACTTATTATTTAGCTCTCGCCATAAAATAATAAGCGGCACAATAAGATCTCTCTAAGATCTGAGATAATTAAGAAAAATAGGGGCTACCACGAATAGGCGCATGCTTTGCAAAAATTTGTGTGGCAAAGTGCGGTAAAAATTGAGATTGTTTTTCAGATTGGAAGATAGGATGAACGCCTTGCGTTCGTTGTAATTGTTGCTGTTGAACAAAAGTTGAACGAACAACTTGAGTTTGAATCGGTTGATTTTGATACTCTAAACGCGGCAACTCCGCCGGTTCAACACCCTGTACTTGCGGCAACGCAAAAAGCGCAATCATACTAAAAAGTATGTGCGACCAAAAATACGTCCGTCCTTGTGCCGTGCGATGATAGAGATTATTCAAAATCAACTCGTGAAATTAGTAAAAAATTGGTCGAATTATAACGGAAATTCGCTAAAATGTGCAGTAAATATTAGGGGAATATAAAAAAGCAAATTTATGGAAAAAATGAGACGCTATCAAAAAGCCATGAATATTAAAGATCTGCTTGAAACATCCAGCTTGGCAGATGTAATGAAAAAAGGTTTGTTAATCAATGAGATAAATCAACACATCAAAAAGATATTTCCCATTCAATTTGATGGCTTGTATCAAATCGTTAACTTTGGCGAAAAATGTTTAAATATTGACGTGGCAAATGCGATGGTTCGTCAAAGTTTTTTATTCCGCCAGCAAGAATTAATCCAATTGATTCAACAGCAATATCCAAGTATTGAGACACTACAATTTAGCATTAACCCTCAACTTGGGAAACACAAATAAAATAGCCGCCGAAGCGACTATCTTAACCTTAGCTCATTTAACGCATGGTCACAAATTCTTCCGAACCTGTCGGGTGAATTGCCACGGTATTATCGAAATCTGCTTTGGTTGCGCCCATTTTAATTGCGACTGCAAAGCCTTGGATCATTTCGTCCACGCCAAAACCAATACCGTGCAAGCCTACAATTTTTTCTTCTTTGCCTACACAAACTAACTTCATACGGCAAGGTTGGCGATGTTGTGTGACCGCCGTGTACATGGCGGTGAAAGAAGATTTGTACACTTTCACATTTTCTGCCCCGTACATTTCAATGGCTTTCGGCTCGGTTAAGCCAATGGTACCAATTGGAGGATGACTGAATACCACCGTTGGAACAAGATTGTAATCCAAGTGTTCGTTTGGTTTATTATTGAATAAACGTTCCGACAAACGGCGACCCGCTGCCACTGCCACCGGCGTTAATTCAATACCGCCTTCAATAATATCGCCCACTGCATAAATACCGTCCACATTGGTATTTTGGAATTTATCCACTTTGATAAAACCACGTTCGTTGGTTGCCACACCTGTTGCTTCCAAGTTGATCACATCCGTTGCAGGCTCACGACCAATTGCCCAAACCACACAATCTACGTTGGTTTCACGTCCATCTTCTAATTTCAACGTCAAAGAACCGTCTGCATTTTTCACCACTTCTTGCGGAATAGCTTTGGTATGCAGTTGAATCCCGTCTTGCGCTAAGACTTCAAGCAAAGTTTCCACGATTAACGGATCTTGATTGCGCAACGGCGCATGTTGACGCACAAATAAATGACTTTCCACGCCAAGGCTATTAAATACCCCCGCCAGCTCTACGGCAATATAACCTGCACCAACGATTGCCACGCGTTTTGGCAATTCAGTCAAGGCAAATACGCCGTTTGAATCAATGCCATATTCCGCCCCTTTTACCTTTGGAATACTCGGACGACCACCCGTTGCGATCAAAATATGATCCGCCGTCACTTGCTCCGTTGAACCGTCCGCATAATGCACTTCCACGGTTTTCGCATCCACAAATTTAGCGAAACCATTTAACACATCCACATTATTTTTCGCTAACACATTGTTATAAGAAGTATGAATACGACCAATATAGGCTTGACGGCTTTCCACCAATTTCGCGAAATCAAAGTTATTTACGGTAACATCAAAACCATAATCAGGCGCATAACTCTTAATCGCTTCCGCAATTTGCGCGCCATAAAACATCACTTTCTTCGGTACACAGCCTACATTCACGCAAGTTCCGCCTAAATGTTTCGCTTCAATAATCGCACATTTTTTACCATAACTCGCCGCACGGTTAATAGACGCAATACCGCCCGAACCACCACCGATAGCTAAATAATCGTAATGTTTTGTCATAATTCAGTTTCCTATCTACAATAAAAATTACGGTTATTCTGCCGAAATTGAGTGAAAAAGGCAAAAGTCTAAATAGATTATTTTAATTGATATTACCAATCCAAAAATAAAAAAGGCTTGAGATATTTTACCCCAAGCCTTTCAATACAATAACAAAACTACAAATTATTTAACCGCACTTGCAGCCATTCTTGCTCTAATGACGAAGCGTTTTTTTGTGCTTGTTCATAGCTTGCTTTGGCGGCGGCTTTGTCGCCTTTTGCTGCTTGAATATCACCGATTAACAATAGCTTACGTGCTTCTAGCGAAGTGTCTTTTACTTGATTATTTAACGTTGCCAATGCGGCATCGGTTTCATTAAGTTGTAGTTGTACGCTCGCTAAACGCAATGCTGCTAAAGAAGCTAAAATATCGTCCGGGGCTTCAGTGATTGCTTGTTGCAACGCGGCTGCTGCTAATTGATAATCTTTAGCTTCAACAGCAAGTTTTGCTTTTTCAAACAATGCCAAGGTTGCATAAGCCGTTTTGTTGTGCTCTTTTGCAAACGCATCGATTTCTGCATTTTTCGCTTCTGCCGATTGATTGCTTAAAATAATTTGATCGTATTGGGCAGAAATTTCTTGTGTTTTAGTTACTTGATGATCCTGCCAGTAACGCCAACCAAAAGAGCCGGCTAATGATAAAACCACCACCGCAATAATGGTCTTATAGTTATCTTGCCACCAAGATTTTAATTCGTTGAGTTCTTGTTCTTCAAAACTTGTTAATGCCATTTTTTAGTCCTTAAAATGCGTTTTTTAAATAGGTCACCACATCGGCTGCGGCAATGGTTTGTTGTTCTGCGCCGCCGAGCAAATCTTTTACCACCACTTGGTTATTTTGTACTTCGCTTTCACCAATGACTAAGGCAAATTTTGCACCGCTTTTATCCGCACGTTTAAATTGTTTCTTAAAGTTGCCGCCTGAGCAATGCGTCATCACGCGTAAGTGCGGTAATTCTGAACGCAGTTTTTCCGCTAATTGGAACGCGCTGACAGTTGTGCCTTCACCGGCAAAAACAAGGTAAATATCCACCGCACTTGGCAGTGCAATGTCTTTGTTTACTTCTTGCACTAGCAACACTAAACGTTCTAAGCCCATAGCAAAACCAACGCCCGGTGTAGCGTGACCGCCAAGCTGCTCTACTAAGCCGTCATAACGTCCACCGCCACAAACAGTGCCTTGTGCGCCTAATGCCGTTGTAACCCATTCAAACACGGTTTTGTTGTAATAATCTAAACCACGCACCAATTTTGGATTGATTTCATAAGCCACACCAACCGCATCCAACAGTGCACAAAGTTGTGCAAAGTGTTCGCGACTTTCGTCATCCAAATAATCCAACAGTTTTGGCGCGTTATCTAATACTTTTTGCAATTCAGGATTTTTGGTATCCAAAATACGTAATGGATTTTTCACCAAACGCTCTTTTTCTTCTTCGCTTAAAAGTGCGGTGTGATTTTGCAAAAATGCCACTAATGCTGAACGGTAATTGGCACGCGCTTCAAGGGAACCGATAGAGTTCAATTGCAAGGTCACGTCTTTGTCGATACCTAATTCTTTCCATAAACGTGCGGTTAAAATAATCAATTCCGCGTCAATTTCAGGATTGCTGATACCGAAAATTTCTACACCGGCTTGGTGGAATTGGCGATAACGTCCTTTTTGTGGACGTTCGTGGCGGAACATTGGCCCCATATACCATAAACGTTGCTCATTGTTATAGCTCCAGCCATTTTCAATCGCCGCGCGCACACAACCTGCCGTTCCTTCCGGGCGTAAAGTTAATTGTTCATCATTATCCCAGAATGTGTACATTTCTTTAGAAACTACGTCCGTCACTTCGCCGATTGCCCGCGCGAATAATGGCGTACTTTCCACAATCGGCATACGCACTTCTGAGTAACCATAATTGACTAAAACGGACCGCACTTTGCCTTCAACCCATTGCCACAATGGCGTTTCTGTGGGTGAAGTATCGTTCATACCGCGGATTGCTTTAATAATATTTGCCACACTTTATCCTTTTTTCATTAATGTTATTCGCTTTGAGAAATGTCAATGCGTTGTTCTTTCATTGCGACTTTGGCGCGAATTTTCGCTTCTAATTGGTTGATCATATCATCGTTGTCAAAACGTTCTTTTTGACGTTCGCCGTTGAGATAAAAACCGCTTTTCTTATTACCGCCTGTAACCCCCAGCTCAGATACTAAAGCTTCACCAGGCCCGTTAACCACACAGCCAATAATGGAAACGTCCATTGGGGTAATAATATCTTCAAGGCGTTGCTCAAGGGCATTCACCGTGCCAATTACATCAAATTCTTGGCGTGAACAAGTTGGACAGGCGATAAAGTTAATACCACGAGAACGGATACGCAATGACTTCAGAATATCAAAGCCGACTTTGACTTCTTCCACAGGGTCTGCCGCCAAGGAAACCCGTAACGTATCGCCGATACCTTCCGCTAAAAGCATCCCTAAACCCACCGCACTTTTTACTGCGCCGGCACGCGCACCGCCTGCTTCAGTAATACCTAAATGCAATGGCTGTTTAATGGCTTTCGCCAGTAAACGATAACTTTCCACTGCTAAAAAGACATCGGAAGCTTTAACGCTCACTTTAAATTGGTCAAAGTTCAAACGGTCTAAAATTTCCACGTGACGCAATGCGCTTTCAAGCAAGGCTTCAGGTGTTGGCTCGCCGTATTTTTCTTGAATATCTTTTTCCAAAGATCCTGCATTAATCCCAATTCGGATTGGAATATTTTTATCTTTCGCACAATCAACTACCGCACGAATACGATCTTCTCGTCCGATATTGCCCGGGTTAATCCGTAAACAATCTACACCATATTCCGCCACTTTTAAGGCGATACGATAGTCGAAATGAATATCGGCGACCAATGGCACGTGCGCTTGTTGTTTGATCAACTTGAAAGCTTCTGCCGCTTCCATCGTTGGCACAGAAACACGGATAATATCTGCGCCTACGCGCTCAAGGGCTTTAATTTGTGCCACGGTGGCTTCCACATCTGTGGTGCGCGTATTGGTCATCGATTGTACCGCAATCGGTGCATCCCCACCGATGGGTACATTTCCTACATAAATTTTTGTCGATTCACGACGTTTGATAGTGGGTTTAAATGCTGACATTGGACTTCTTATAATTTAAATTTTGCAATTCGACCATCCACTTTAAGCGGATAATCTTCGCCTTTGTAAGTGATTTTAACATTGCTTGGCGCGCCAATAATAACTGAATAAGGACCTTTGTGGTCAAAAGACAGGATTTCACCTTTTTTATATTCTTTTTCAGCCAGTACTTTGCGATTCGCATCTTTGACGCTAATCCAACTGGTTGCTGTCACCACTTCAATATGCAAATCACCTTGAACATTTGCCGCCGGCTGATTTTCTTGTGAATTTTCCACCGCACTTTCCTTCGCCGCTTGTTCATTCATCATTGGATTAGACGAATTTTGTTCGGTAGCGGGTTGAGTAACAGGTTCAGCTTGCACCATTTCTGCTGATGCTTGAGCAGGTACTTCTGTTTGCGGTAATGCTGATGTTGCGCTATCCGTATTATTTAATACCGTAGCAGCCGGTGACGGCAAGGCAACATTGTTATCAGGGTTATCAGAAACACTGTTTTCGCTTGGCGTATAATTTTGCACAAGGGTATCACGTTCAGTGTTAGATTGCTGATAATTTTCCCACCACCAAAGCACCGTCATACCAATCACCACTGCAACCACGCCTGTTGTGAAATAGCCAACCCAACGACTGTGTGAATGGGGATTGGTTACACGCTCAACACGGGCAATGCGATTAAAGTCATGTTTGGTGGTATCCCCTAAATTCGCAATAGTCGTCTCCCAAATCTCTTCGGGTAATTTAAGAAATTTGGCATAAGTACGGATATACCCTTTCATAAAAGTTGCGGGAATATTCTTGTGAGAAAAGTCATTGTTTTCAATATACTCGAGAATTTTGACGCGCAAGTTAATTTTATTTGCCGTATTCTCTAAGCTTAACCCCATTTTTTCACGAGCTTGACGAAATTGCTCGCCTACAGATAATTCTGTCGTTAATTGTTCTGTTTCTGCCATAAAAAGTGCTAACTTTAGTAAAGAAATGATCCGCTAAAGTTTAAATATGAAAAAGGGCTTTTGCAACAGTTATTACCTAAATTGACAAAATTAGCTGTTATTTCAGGCGAGTTTTCAGTTGCATTGCACGTGCAGGGGCTATTTTCTCGAGTTTTTGGATATTTTCTTGATAAATCATAGGGTTATTCTGTTCATAAGCGCAAAGTGCAAGATTTTCAAAGGTATCCGCTTGATGATAATAATTAGGGGTAGTCAAGGCTTGTCGAAATTGCGTATAAGCACGTTCAAAATGGCCTTGTTCACAAAGAAATGTTCCATAGTTATTCAGCACATCCCCTTGTTCAGGATTTAAATCAATAGACTTAATATAGGCTTGGTCTGCTTGCTCTATCAGCCCTTGCTTTTGATAAAAATAAGCTAAGGCAGAATGGACAAGATAATAATCAGGGGCATAACTTAGGGCTTTATCTAAATTCAGTTTTGCTTGCGCGAGATCTTGTTGATACAAATAACCAATAGCCAGTTCAACGCGCGCTTTGGCGGCCTGTTGTTTATCAAATGTTCCATTGGGTGCGCTTGAAACGCAAGCGGTAAGAAGTAATGCCCATAAAAAGTGCGGTTTAATTTGGGCGATTTTTAATCTTTTCATCATCTCTCCTAAATCTAACCGCACTTTAATTGCATTTACATTATGCACGTACCGCGACATCAATAGTCTGACCAAATTGACGTTTTTGCGCCGTACGTTTGGTGCGGTCAATAACATCACCTGCGAGTTGCCCACAAGCAGCATCAATATCATCACCTCGTGTTTTACGCACAATCACCGTAAAACCGTATTCCATTAAGGTTTTCTGGAAGCGGTCAATGCGACTGTTTGAGCTTTTCGCATAAGGTGCTTCAGGGAACGGATTCCATGGAATTAAATTAATTTTACATGGTGTATTTTTTAACACTTCCGCTAACTGGTGTGCATGTTCCGTGCCATCATTCACGTGATCTAACAAGACGTATTCGATGGTGACTTTCCCGTGATTCGCGTTAGATACACTCAAATAACGGTTCACACTATCCATTAACATTTTGATGTTATATTTTTTGTTGATCGGCACAATTTCATCGCGCAATTCATCATTTGGTGCGTGTAATGAAATCGCCAACGCCACATCGATCATTTCCGGTAATTTATCTAATGCGGGAACAACGCCTGAAGTCGAAAGGGTGACTCTGCGCTTGGATAAACCGTAAGCAAAGTCATCTAACATAATTTCCATTGCAGGCACAACGTTAGCCACATTTAACAAAGGCTCTCCCATGCCCATCATGACCACGTTCGTAATAGGTCGAACGCCTGTTACACCGAAATTCCCGATAATTTTTGACGCACGCCAAACTTGTCCAATAATTTCAGACACCGTTAAATTGCGGTTAAAACCTTGTTGCGCTGTTGAACAGAACGTACAAGCCAAGGCACAGCCCACTTGCGAAGAAACACAAAGAGTTGCGCGATCCGCTTCGGGAATATAAACGGTTTCAACCTGTTGATCCCCAACTTGCATTGCCCATTTGATCGTACCATCGGCGGAGCGTTGTTCCACCGCCACTTCTGGCGCTTTAATTTCGGCAACTTCTTTTAATTTTTCACGTAACTTCTTGTTAATATTGGTCATATTATCGAAGTTATCTTCGCCAAAGTGGTAAATCCATTTCACTAATTGATCGGCACGAAAAGGTTTTTCACCCAATTCTTTAAAAAATTCGCGCATTTGCTGGCGCGTTAAATTCATTAAGTTAATTTTTTCTGACATATCGCCTCGTTATTACACCTTACGGCAGGAAAATCGTAGGCGGCGATTGTACAGATTTCATGCGAAATAATCTATCAATATTTCCAATTTCCACCAAGCTTGACCGCACTTTTTTGGAATGAAGATCACAAAAATAATAAAAAAACCGAAATATCCTATGATTTGACAAGCCCACCAAGCATCATTTCAGCGTTGTACAAGTGCTATATGATACTGCTGTGATTTTTCATGCATAAATCTCTTTTTATATTGCATATTTATGCAAAAAAAAGTAATATATTTTCAATTTTCCTTTATCTTGATAACGTAATTTTACCATGACCATTAGTGTTAAAAATCTCAATTTCTTTTACGGTTCCGCGCAAGCCTTATTTGACATTAACTTAACGGCGGAAGATGGCGATACCGTTGTATTGCTTGGGCCAAGTGGTGCAGGAAAAAGTACCTTAATCCGAACCTTGAACTTACTTGAAGTGCCTAAATCGGGCGAGCTAAATATCGCCAACAGCACGTTTGATTTATCAGAAAAAATGGATCAGAAGAAATTGCTTCAACTGCGTAAAAACGTGGGCATGGTGTTTCAACAATACAACTTATGGCCGCATTTTACGGTGTTGGAAAATCTGATCGAAGCCCCGATGAAAATTTTGGGCGTTAGTGAAGCGGAAGCCAAAGCGCAAGGGATTGAATTACTGAAACGCTTGCGTTTAGAAGAGCATGCGGAACGTTTTCCGTTGCAACTTTCCGGCGGTCAGCAACAACGGGTGGCGATTGCGCGAGCATTAATGATGAAACCGCAGGTATTGTTATTCGATGAACCCACTGCGGCACTCGACCCTGAAATTACGGCGCAAATTGTGTCTATTATTCAAGAATTAAAAGAAACCGGCATTACCCAAGTCATTGTGACCCACGAAGTCGGTATGGCGCGTAAAGTGGCCACAAAAGTGGTGTATATGGAACGCGGCCATATCATTGAAATGGGCGATGCAAGTTGCTTTGAAAATCCAAAAACGGAACAGTTTAAACAATATCTATCCCACTCTGAATAGGAGATTCTATGAAAAAATTACTTTTAACCGCACTTTTAGCCACCACCGCATTGGGCGCACAAGCACGCGACATTCAATTTGCGATGGAACCAAGTTACCCACCTTTTGAATTAACCAATGAAAAAGGGGACATTATTGGTTTTGATGTGGATATTGCCAATGCAATTTGTAAAGAAATCCAAGCAAACTGCTCATTCAAAAGCCATTCTTTTGACGGCTTAGTTCAAGCGATTAAACAAAAACGTATTGATGCGGCTATTTCAGCGATGGACATTACAGAAGCGCGGTCAAAACAAGTGCTGTTTAGCGATGCTTATTATGACAGCTCAGCGAGTTTCATTGCGGTCAAAGGTAAAGCGGATTTAACGACTGCGAAAAATATCGGTGTACAAAACGGTACAACCTTCCAACAATATATTGTGGCAGAAGCAACGCAATATACGCCTAAAGCTTATGCATCTTTACAAGATGCGATCTTAGATTTGAAAAATGGTCGTATTGATATCATCTTCGGCGATACTGCCGTGCTAGCTGATATGTTGAGCAAAGAAGCGAACTTAACCTTTGTCGGTGATAAAGTAACCAACCCGAAATATTTTGGTAATGGTTTAGGTATCGCGGTTAACAAAGGGAACAAAGACTTAGTTGAAGAATTAAATAAAGGCTTAGCAACCATTAAAGCCAATGGCGAATACCAAAAAATTTATGATAAATGGATGACCGCAAAATAAGCCATGTTCTTTGAATATCTTCCTTTAATGAAATCTGCAACCCTAATGACCTTAGGGCTTGCAGTTTCGTCTTTGATTGTGGGTTTGCTGTTATCCATGCTTTTTGTTGTCCTTGAAACCAACAAATTTGCTTGTGTCCGCAAACCCGTTTCTGTTGCTATTGCCCTATTACGTGGGCTACCTGAAATTATTGTGGTGTTTTTAATTTATTTCGGTGCAACCGAACTGGTTGAACTCATCACGGGCGATTACGTTGAATTTAGTGCTTTCGGTTGCGGTGTGACTGCATTATCGCTCATTTTTGCTGCGTATGCTTCTCAATCCTTACGTGGAGCCATTCAGGCGATTCCCCTTGGACAATGGGAAAGTTCCGCCGCATTAGGTTTAAGCCGTAGTTATGCGTTTTTCCATATCATCATGCCGCAAGTTTGGCGTCATGCCTTACCGGGTCTGAGCAACCAATGGCTCGTATTACTAAAAGATACCGCATTAATTTCATTAATCGGTGTCAGTGACTTAATGCGCCAAGCGGAGCTAATTAATACGAACACCCACCAACCCTTTACATGGTATGGGTTAGCCGCGTTGATTTATTTAGTGATCACAATTATTAGCCAAGTGTTTATCCGCAAACTGGAATTACGTTTCACGCGTTTTGAACGAGGAGTTCACTAATGTTTTATGAATATCTCAAAGTCATTGCGCAAGGTATTCCAACCAGTTTGGCGCTCACCGTAGTGGCACTCATTGTCGCCTTTATTTTGGCGGTGTTTTTCACTTTTTTATTATCACTAAATAATAAAGTACTAAAAAGCGCGGTGAAAATTTTTGTCATTTTATTCACCGGCACCCCATTGCTCGTGCAGTTTTTCCTGATTTATGCAGGGCCCGGACAATTTCAGTGGATTGTTGAAAGCCCTATGTGGGGATTGCTCTCTGACGCATGGTTCTGTGCGATGTTAGCCCTTGCGCTAAACAGTGCCGCCTATTCAACACAGCTATTCCACGGTGCAGTAAAAGCCATTCCGAAAGGACAGTGGGAAAGTTGTGCCGCCTTAGGATTAAGTCGTTTACAAACATTAAAAATCTTAATTCCCTATGCCTTGCGCCGTGCATTGCCATCCTATAGCAATGAGATTATTTTGGTCTTCAAAGGTACGTCTTTAGCATCGACCATTACCATTTTAGATATTATGGGATATGCGAGACAACTTTATGGTACTGAATATGATGCGCTGACAATATACAGCATTGCCGGGCTGATTTATTTAATCATTACAGGCATTGCCACTTTATTGTTACGGAAACTGGAAACAAAAGTACTCTCTTTTGAACGATTAGAAGTCGAAAAAGCCTAATGTCCAAGCGATTTGCACCGGCAAATCGCTTTTTTAATACGACAAGGATGAAGAAATTAGTAGTTTCAAAGCAAACCTATTTGTGACACAATAAGAATACCCTTAATGAACCAACCTAGATTTATGGTTTAAGGAGCCTACCATGAAAAAAGTGATGACTATTTTACTTGCTCTGATTCTCGCAAGTTGCGCAGCAAAAGAAACTAAAAAAATGCCCAACATCCCACTTGAACCGCCTCAAGTAGTAGAGCAAGGCTATCTAAAAATCTCACAACAAGCACATTATTATGCGGATATTAATTCTGTATGGGCGGAATCCGGTAAACGACATCTCGTTTATTTTGATATTGTAATCAATATGACAAAAGGGCTTTATAATTTTGATGACCCAACAATCTATGCAAAATCAATGCGCCAATCCAAAGTAATCAACTGTCAAACTTATCAATTGACCCAATTAAATACGGATTATTATTCTGATTTTTGGGGCAAGGGCGAACGTTCTTCTCTCAAAAAACAACGCCAACGCACCATCAAGCTAAGAAAAGGTTCTTCCCTTTATACATTAAGCGAGATTTTGTGTGTTAACTTAATGCGCTAGTTGATATTAAGGTGTAATAGACAAATCCGCCTATTACACCTTTTTACACGACTTTGCACTACGTCCTTTTCAGCCAATTTAACAAGCAGCCTTCAATATAATCCGCGCTAATTCGCTCTTGCTCTAAACGTGTTTTACCGTAGTCTCCTTGCCTTAGGCGTTGAAATAACTCTTGTTCTTCGGCGGTTAAATTGGGTGGAATTTGGTTCAACGCTTGTGGTTCATCGACCATTCGTCCTTGAAACTTCAGTATGGTTTGTTCATCCATCATAAGTGCGGTCAAATTTGGGCAACGTTCTCGCGCTAAACTCAAAATATGAAAGCCATCGCCGTCTATATCGCCCCAGTAGCCGATTTTTTTATTTATCAACCAATCTGCTGCCAGCCAAGCAACATTTTTTCCGCCACCGGCGACGGCTATCGTATTCGTAAGGGTTGGCAAAGCCAAACAAGATTGTTCATTTTCCACAATCAAAATTCTTTCGGCGGGTAGCACATAATCCCATAAGGTTTCCGAACTTAAACGCAACAACGGCAGCCCACCTAAAGCCTGTTGGGTTTTAGGGCAAAGGGGCTTAACTAATAGCCAATCTTTGGGTTTGGCTTTGCAATTGAGCCAACTTAAAAGCCCCTGTTCTTTCACTGCCCCTTTATAAAGCACATCCAACACATCTTCCAGCAAGCGAAAATGTCGCTCCACAAATTTTGTGTCAACACCAATGAGTGGCAATGCACGCAAATAATCGCCATGCCCCATTTGTGGTTTGAGTTGTGGTACTAAATTACGAAATAAGGCAAGATCTTCAGGTGAAAATGCTTCAATTTGCTCTAAATGATCGATAAAAACATTAAATAATGACGATTCTGCAGGTAATGTTTCCAGCAAAAATGCCAATTTGGTTTTCCAACTTTCAAACTGGCTTTTAGCCTTTTCTCCCAATACTTCAATCAAATTATCCCAATTGGGAATGATCCATTTGGTCGGCACTTGCTGCGCGCCAAAATGACGATATTGCCGCGTAGTCCATTGAACCTGAAAATAAGCAGGTTGATGTTGCCAAGCAGTGACAAATTGTTCAAAAAGTGCGGTCTGTTTTAACAATAAATTGCCACTTTTGGGCGGTTTGAGCGCAATTTCAATGGGAAATGCCCGCTCGCCTTTTAGCCTTGCTCGACACTGCGTGCGGTTTTGCCACTCTTTTTGATACAGTTGGGCAATGGCTTGCTCGGGTAAAATCACTAAATAACCTCAATGCCTAATTTATTCAACGCTTGCTGCTGCTTTTCTGCTTGCTGACGATCCAGCTCTTGCCAAGTCATTTCACACAAACGGCTCTCATGTTTGTCAGGATCCCGTTCTGCAATCAGCAAGCTTTTTGCCGATTCACGGGCTAAATCAATATTCTTAAATGGCGTAATTAAATTGACATGAATATGCAAGGCTTTAAACACACGCAAAACACGGCGGCTCACAGTTTCCGCTGTATTGGAAAAGGCTTCGTCTAAGAATACAGAGCAATACACCGGACGATCACAATGATCCGGGGTTAAAACATAAGCCAAACTTGCCGCCATAATCACGCCGGCAAAAACGATCATCACAGCAAATCACTTCGGGTTTAGATGACAAAATTCAAGATGCCGACAAGCTCTTAACGCTTGTAGGGCGTGATTTAAAAAAGCTGCATAACTATGTAAAAAAAGTCGCTGAATTAAGGAGAAAAATATGGAAGTAAAAGTATGTGTAGAAGTGATTTTTGAAGATGAATGCGATAAAGATAATCTTGTGATTAATGCCAAAACAGATGTTTTAGGTGGCAAGATTGGGCGTTTTAATTGGGAAGGTAACACATTTGATGAGGTAGAGTTTTACCGTGATTTATTAAATGGTGACCAAATGGTCTTTTTGTTAGACCGAGATAAAGGAATGGAAAAAACGAAATCCGCTATTTTTTTAACATTAAAAGATGTCATTGATGAGATTAAATTTGATGAGTCTTTATTAGAAGAAAACGATACTTTTTTTGAGGCGTGACTTTATGCACGACACCAAACCAAAGCTAATCCAGCTCATACACATTGCCAAGCAAAAACTAGCAATGGATGAATTTAGCTATCGTGCAATGTTGGAACGACTAACAGGCAAGGATAGCACCAAGGCAATGAGCGTCACAGAGTTGATGAAAGTGATGCAAGAATTGGAACAAAAAGGCTTTAAGAAAACCGTAAAACGCCAACACTCACCAAGCTCAAAAAGTGCGAGAGTAACAAGCAATATTGCAACGAAAATTCGAGCTATTTGGATTGAAATGCACAAGCAAGGCATTATCCGAGACGGCTCGGAACAGGCGTTAAATAAATGGGTTCGCAGTATTGTGAACCCGATTTTAGAACACCGAGATCTGCCCATTGTGTTAAATGTGCAATCGCTGAATGACCAAATGGCGAGCCTTGTTTTAGAACGGCTAAAACAATGGCGGAAACAACTCATATAGATAGCCACTGAAAGGTGGCTTTATTGTGTGAAAAAATTTAACTAAAATGGTTGAATTTAATATTTAATTTAGGTATTATTAAAACGTCACTAAAAAGTGACTTGATTATCATTAGGAGAATTACATTATGGCACTTACAGAATTCGGCAAAGCTGTTCGTAAGGCTAGAATTGATGCCAACGAAACTTTGCTTACAATGTCTCAGGCATTAGACACTACCCCAGCATATTTGAGCGGGTTGGAAACGGGGAGTAAAAAAATTTCGAAAAAATGGGTTGTAGCAATTTCTCGTTTCTTTAAAGAAAAAGGTATTGAAATTACAAACTTGCAAAAATTAGCAGATGTTTCTAACCAAAATGTTCCTCTTGAAGGTTTATCTGAGCATCATAAAATGCTTGTTGCTGGATTCGCTAATTCTCGTTATACAGCTCAGGAATTAGCTCAAATTTCAGAATTATTAACTCGTATTAGTCACGAAAAAGGAGAGTAAATGGTTACATACGAATTACGTGGAAATAGGGTTCATCCTATGCAAGAAGTAGAAATAGCATCCATTGCTTTAAATTTTTGTAATGAGTTTGCATTGAATAAACGAATGCGAAAGAAATGTGAACGAGTCTTCCAACAAATCGAAGAGAGAAGTAATTTTATTATTAACTTATCTGTAAAATCAGATGAAGAATGGAAAAAATCAACGGAAAATTTGACTCGCGGTCATTTTGATCCGAGTACGTTTACAGTAACTATTCCAGAAAAAACGTACCGCCTTGCTTGCCGCGGGGATAAAACCGCATTGTTTATTATCTTTCACGAATTTGGACATTTATTTCTAGGTCATCGAGCCGTATTACATAATGCCAAAAAACCGCCAACGAAGAATGAAGATGCAGAATGGCAAGCCGATACTTTTGCGGACATTGTACTAGAACGATTAGGATTTTACTATTCAGCACAGTTAGAATTCGATTTTGATGGAATGTAAAAACCCAACTCATAAGAGCTGGGCCTTTGGATAGTAAATAATACGCCAATATTAATTACTATGTATAGTTCCCCATCCGCTGTACACAATGCACACAAAAGAAGAACACCTTTGAAAACGGTAAATTATTCTAAAACAAATTGTGTGTTGTTGTCCATAGATAAGTGATGGTAACTTATCAAATGGAGATTAGTCTTATGGCTACAACTATTTGTTCTAAATGTGGTCGTGTTTGCCCGCTCATTTTCCGCTGGACTCGTGAAGATCCGAGAACTGGTGCGATTATCAGAGCAAAACATCGCCCAATGCCCATTCCACAATGTGACTGTAAATAATTATTTAAAACACCCGAAAGGGTGTTTTTTATACATCAAACCAAACTTTTTTAACCGCCAGGAATGGCGGTTTTTCTTTTTAAATTCATTATGTTAAGTGATTTTCCATAGAAAGTGCGGTGAAAAAATTCCACGCATAGCGGAATAGTTTTGCTATCATTTATTTATGACGGATTAAACTGGGGGAATAAAATGGATAAGCAAACCGATCTTTTTGCCGAAGACCACGCTTTTGTGGGAGCGTTGTTTGATAATTTAGATCATATTCCCGATGTGGAAATTGCCAATATTTGGCCGACTACCTTGGCAGATCTAGTGGAAGTGGTGCGTACGGAATTATGTCGTCAAGGTTTGGAAGATAAAGCCGCCAAAGTGTAAGCCGGCAAAATCACAGGTGTGATTGCCCACTATCTTGGCGAACAGACTATTTATATGCCCTCAGGCGACCGCTTAAAAATCGCCTTGCGTGATGCACAGATTTACCAAGAGTTCACGGGTAATAATGTTCATGAGTTGATCCGTAAATATCGTTTGTCGCAAACACAGATTTATGAGATTAAACGCATAGATTGGGGAGATGAAATAACAATAGGGCCGACCGGTAAAGAAAGTGCGGTGCTTTTTTGCAATAAATTTTCCACACCGCCAAATTCTAGTGCCAATTTTTCCAATTGGCTAATGAGCCGATCAACCGCTTGGTTTTCTTGCGCCTGACCGCTTTCAATATAAGCTCGTAACTCTTGCTCTGTACGGCGGCGAATACGGAAAATCCGTTGACTTTCATTATTAAGCTCGTTCATGAGTTGTGCCAAGAAACGAGACTGATTAGCCAAAAGATGTTGCGATACGCTGTCATTTTCCAATAACAGTCGAATTTGCTCACGGAATTCTGTGGCACGATTGGCATCACAAAGTAGCTGGAAAAAGCCTTCAAACGCATTACCTGCTTCGGTTTTTGCCAGTAATTCTTCTTTTTCCATTATGGATTGCAACACCTTGCCCCGTGAGCTATCTTCTGCAATCATTTGAATACGTAGTTCTTGATCAAGATGGCGGATTTCTTCTTCCAACAGACGAAAATCCCCTGTTAACAAGGAACAAAGCTGATAAATTTCCCGAATTCGTTCGCGCTTGGTATTGTCATCTAATTCCACCAAAATACCTGCTTGCAACGCATCAATTTCACGCTGAATTTCTGCTTTCTTCTGCTCTAACAAGGCAAGGCGATCATCCGTATTACTGCTCAACGCCACCACAAAATCTCGCACTGCATCTTGCACAATTCTCAGATGAGATGCTGTCGTCCCCGTGGCACGCTCTTCTAATTGGCGAGCAAAACGCAATGCCGTTTGAACGGCATCGGTTTTGGTGAGTTGGTTATCCATTTCCCTTAACCAACCTTGGCGAATCCATTGATTTAGGTAAGTATTGGCATTAGTTTCCGTTTCCCAAATCCCCAATTCGCGACTACGCTCAATTTCGGCTTCCAATAATAAACGCGCTTGCCCATACTCTACTTCGTTTTCATCTGAAAATAAGGACTCGATAAACGCTAAAATATAAGGTGCATTATCCGCACGCAATAACGACCACGCCCGATGTTCCGACAATAGGCGTTTGTATTTGGCTTGAAGAGATTGAAAGGTCAAAGAAATCCCCTTGGTTTATCGAAGCTCAAATTCCATCTATCTACTAGGCCGATTTCATAGAATTACGCTAGTCAGCGTTAATTTAAGCTTAATATTATTTAAATTGTTTTTCAGGTGTAACACAGAAATTGTGACTGATTGATCAAATACAATTTTGCCTACTATATTTCTCTTATTGTAGTTATTATAGTTTCTAAATGCAAAAAAGCCCGAGTATTTCTACTCGGACTTCTCTCTATACCTACCTGGCGGTGACCTACTCTCACATGGGAAATTCCCACACTACCATCGGCGTTACGGCGTTTCACTTCTGAGTTCGGCATGGGGTCAGGTGGGACCACCGCACTATCGCCGCCAAGATTATTCTTTTGATGACTTTATCTTAAT
>NZ_CABFKI010000010.1 GCF_901764995.1 Actinobacillus porcinus | reverse complement strand
TGTCCCTTGTATATTAAATTTATAGTAAACTAGCAACATAAACCATAACGTTATCCACAGCTTGGGTGTCCCTAGAGACAAAACTCGTTCCGTAGCGTAGGCGTGGATAACTTCATCAGCAAAACCGAACAGTTGAATGACATCAAATCGAGTGCAAGGCAGGTTACCGATGAACGATCCTATTTATTGTGGTATTGATATTGCTAAACGTAATTTCGTGATTGGTTTTTCTCATCAGAAAAAGACCAAAACCGAAACCAATAATGCCAAAGGTATTCAACATACCTTAGACTATTTAAGCCAGTTTAACGTGGCACTGATAACGCTTGAAGCAACAGGTGGATTGGAAACCCCTGTGGCAAAAGCCCTTGCTCGAGCCGGTTATCGTGTATTTATCGCTAATCCATTGAAAGCCAGTGAGTTTGCTAAATCTCAAACTCGGGCGAAAACAGACGCAAAAGACGCACTAAATCTCGCTTTCTATGGGCTTACTTGCGATCTTAAAGGCGAAGTTGAGCACCAACTCTACATTCCGCTTACAGAGCAAGAAGAGCAATTGGAAGCGCTTGTAGTTCGCCGCAGACAGCTTGTGGATATGCGCGTTGCGGAATTAAACCGCTTACAGCAAAGCCACGAAACTCAGCTCAATAATATAACTCAACATATTGAAATGCTTGATAAATTAATTGCTGAACTCGATAAAGATATCGATGACCACAGCCAGCATTTCAATGATAAAGCTGAATTATTTTCCGACATTAAAGGCGTTGGTAAAAATGCCGTTGCCGTTGTGATGTCACACTTGCCGGAACTTGGCAAGTTAAGTAGCAAACGGATCGCCTCATTAGTCGGCGTTATCCCGCATCCACATGAAAGTGGGGAGCATAAAGGGAAATCCTTTTGCAGTGGTGGTCGAGCGATGGTCAGAAATGCCCTTTATATGGCAGTATTATCCGCCGTTCGCTTTGAACCTGTATTTAAAGCCTTTTACGGTCGTTTGATCGCAAAAGGAAAAGCAAAGAAAGTCGTTTTAGTGGCATGTATGCGCAAATTGCTAACCATTATGAATGCGTTAGTGAAACGCAATGAAAAATGGGATCCTACACGCCACTTATCCACAGAAACTATGGATTAAAATTGAATAAAAATTTTTTTGTTGAACACAGTTGCTACAACGAATTTATTGATGGACGAAAGACCATCACTACGGAGTGAAAAATGGGAAAAACCCTTTATCAAAAATTGTTTGATGCACATGTTGTGTATGAAGCAGAAGGCGAAACGCCAATTCTTTATATTAACCGTCATTTGATCCATGAAGTGACTTCGCCACAAGCCTTTGATGGCTTGCGTGTGGCGGGGCGTCAAGTGCGTCAAGTGAGCAAAACTTTCGGCACCATGGATCACAGTATTTCCACCCAAGTGCGCGATGTGAACAAATTGGAAGGTCAGGCAAAAATCCAAGTTTTAGAGTTAGATAAAAACTGTAAAGCCACGGGTATTGAATTGTTTGATATGAATACCAAAGAGCAGGGGATTGTTCACGTTATGGGGCCTGAGCAGGGCTTGACTTTACCGGGGATGACCATTGTTTGTGGCGATTCACACACGGCAACTCATGGCGCATTTGGTGCCCTTGCTTTTGGTATCGGGACTTCGGAAGTGGAACATGTGCTTGCGACCCAAACCTTAAAACAAGCGCGCGCGAAAAGCATGAAAGTAGAAGTGCGCGGCAAAGTGAACCCGGGAATTACGGCAAAAGACATCGTGCTTGCGATTATCGGCAAAACCACCATGGCAGGCGGTACAGGTCATGTGGTGGAGTTTTGTGGTGAAGCCATTCGCGATCTTTCTATGGAAGGTCGTATGACCGTTTGTAATATGGCGATTGAATTTGGTGCAAAAGCAGGTTTGGTTGCGCCTGATGAAACCACATTCGAATACCTAAAAGATAAACCGCACGCACCAAAAGGCAAAGATTGGGATGACGCGGTGGCGTATTGGAAAACCTTAAAATCTGATGATGACGCGCAATTTGATACGGTTGTGGTATTAGACGCTAAAGACATTGCGCCACAAGTGACATGGGGAACCAACCCGGGGCAAGTGATTGCCATTGATGAATTAGTGCCAAATCCAGCGGAAATGGCCGATCCTGTGACGAAAGCATCCGCCGAAAAAGCGCTGGCTTACATTGGCTTAGAACCGAATACGGATTTAAAAGATATTCCAGTAGATCAAGTGTTTATCGGTTCTTGCACTAACTCACGTATCGAAGATTTACGCGCCGCCGCCGCTGTGATGAAAGGTCGTAAAAAGGCGGACAATGTGAAACGTATTTTAGTTGTTCCGGGTTCCGGCTTGGTAAAAGAACAAGCGGAAAAAGAAGGCTTGGATAAAATCTTTATTGAAGCAGGCGCAGAATGGCGTAACCCGGGTTGTTCAATGTGTTTGGGGATGAACGATGACCGTTTAGGCGAATGGGAACGTTGTGCCTCTACCTCAAACCGCAACTTTGAAGGTCGTCAAGGTCGTAACGGTCGTACCCACTTAGTCAGCCCGGCAATGGCGGCTGCCGCGGGTATGTTTGGTAAATTCGTTGATATTCGCAACGTAGAGTTAATGTAGGGCAAATCATATTTGCCTAAATAAAGGATATAAAAAATGGCAGGATTAAAACAACATTCAGGCTTGGTTGTTCCACTTGACGCTGCGAATGTGGACACAGACGCAATTATTCCAAAACAATTTTTACAAGCCATTACACGCGTGGGGTTTGGAAAGCATTTATTCCATGAATGGCGTTATCTTGACGCAGCAGAAACTCAACCTAATCCGGAATTTGTGTTGAATTTCCCACAATATCAAGGTGCAACTATTTTATTGGCACGCAAAAATTTAGGCTGTGGTTCATCGCGCGAACACGCACCTTGGGCATTAGCAGATTATGGCTTTAAAGTGATGATCGCCCCAAGTTTCGCGGACATTTTCTATAACAACAGCTTAAACAATCATATGCTCCCGATTAAATTAACGGAAGAAGAAGTGGAAGAAATCTTCCAATTGGTGTGGGCAAATGAAGGCAAACAAATCCACGTTGATTTGGAAGCTATGACGGTAACCGTAGGGGAAAAAGTCTATCATTTTGAACTAGACGAATTCCGCCGCCATTGCTTATTAAATGGCTTGGATAATATCGGTTTAACTTTGCAACATGAAGACGCCATTGCGGCTTATGAAGCAAAAATCCCAGCGTTTTTGCGTTAAGGGTTCATAGAGACTAAAAGTGCGGTGTTTTTTACCACACTCAGACCGATGAATACCCTATACGAGCCGTATAGGGTTACTTAATCTGAGCCGCTCTGCGGCTCTTTCTTTCAGCCCCAGCGGGGCTGGGTTTAACGAACCTAGCACGGCTCGTGCTAGGTGGTTTTTCAAAAATGAACTTTGTCAGCAATCTGAGTGCAGTGTTTTTTACCGCACTTTTATTACCCATTATTCTTGAACCACCAAAAGCCCAATCGCGCCTTTGTCCGCTTGTAATAAATCACTGGAACCAAAAATAAAGGGTTGTGCATTGGATGAGCGATTATCGAATTGCACTAACAAAGTGGCTTTGTTCGCAATACGAAGGGTATCTTGCCATACTAATTCATTATCAGGTACCGCCTGATCATTTTGGCTTTCCACTAAGAATTTTGCTCCTTGAATACGAAAACCGGCAGCACTGCTACTTGTAATATGCCAACGCTCTACACTACCTTGTTTGGCATTGACATCAATTCGCCGTGGATCAAAGCGTTTTTGATTGATCATGGCATTTTCATTATCAATATGAAACGTGCGTTCTTGAGCAATCTGTTTAGGGCGCGTTGCTATGGATGAGAATTGGTAGCTTGGCTGACGATTAAAGGCAGAAATCAATCCTTCAGGGCGTAGCTCTAACACGGTGTTATCTGCGACTTCGCCGTTATCATCAATAAATAAACTTAATTTATCGAAAATACCCCGTTTTTTTCCGGCGATGAGAGAAACATTTCCCCCTTCATTTAAATCCACCAACATTTCTATGCGTTCACCTGTTCCAAGATGTATTGATTTCATCGGTTTCGGTTCAGGCAAAAAACCTTGCTCTTTAGCAATGAGTAAGAATTCACGCTCATCATCAAAACGAAGTTCATAACTGCGCGAAATAGATGCATTTAATAGGCGTAAACGTACCCAACCGCGAGCCACGTTCAAATAAGGTGCTTCTTGTCCATTGATAAACAAACGATTTCCCATAAAGTGCGGTTCGTTGCTTGAAAATACGGGGGAATTTTGGTTGTTTAAATGGATATCTTGTAGAATTAAAGGAATATCATTCACACCGTATTTGTTCGGCAAATTGGCTTTGCGACTTTCATCATCTTCGATTAACCACAACCCAACAAGCCCACGGTAATTTTGATAGGCGGAACCCGCTAATGAGCAAGAATGATAATAGCAGGTGGCAGCGGTTTGGTTAATGGGCACAATAGGCGCCCAGGTTTCACCGGGTTTGAGACTGTGACCAATACCGCCAAGGGTATTACTATCTGTCTGCAAACCTTGAATGTTCATGGCGACTAATTGGGGAAGGTTATTGCGATAGTTAAGTTTGACGAAATCCCCTTTGCGCACACGCACGGTTGGGCCGAGATAAAGCCCGTTAAATCCCCACACTTCGGTTAACGTATCATTAACCAATTTGGTTTGAATACTTTCTAAACCAAGGAAAACAGGTTTTCCACGGCGACTTTCTAATAAGGGTGGCACGACTAATGGCTGACGACTGCCGGCTATTGCTGCATGAGGTAAACTCATAAATGCACCGGCAATCAAGGTTTTTTTGAAAAGCTGTCGGCGAGAAAGATCCATTTAGGCGTTCTCCGTTGCCGCAACTTCTGCGTCTAATTCAGCTAAGCGTTTTGCCATAATGTTGTGGCAATATTCTGCGAATTCACGCACATTTTCTTTGTTGAATTGACTGCTATCAATGGGTTCAAGCATTTCACAAATTACTTTGCCATTATTCCAACGGTTAAGATCAACTTTGTTATGTGTTGTCGAGCAGATAATCGGCACAATCGGTACACCCGCCGCAAGTGCGGTGTGAAATGCGCCTGTTTTGAACGGCAACAAACCGCGGCCACGGCTACGCGTGCCTTCAGGGAACATAAAAATACTAATGTTATCTTCCACAATATGTTTTGCCACCGTGGTCATGGTATTGTGCGCTTTACTGCGATTTTCGCGGTCGATCAAAATATTGCCCGTTACCCAATAAAGGAAGCCAAAAAACGGTATCCAAATTAGGCTACGTTTACCGACACTCACAGTGCGCGGCATAACCATATAAGAAATGGTGACCATGTCGTAGTTATTTTGATGATTACCGATATAAATACAATTGCCGATTTTGTCTGCGTTAGGCAAAAAACGATGTTCTACTTTCAAACCAAATAAGGGATAAAGGCGACCAAAACAACGAGCCATCAAGCCTACATTGCTGGGATGTTTGAAACGAATGAGTGAAAAAAGTGAGCCAAATACGCAAATGAGAATACAGAGTATCACCACAACAAGGATTCTAAGTAGTTTTAACATGATTGGTTGTCCTTTGAAAAATTTGGTAAAGTATAGCGAAACTAGGTGTTTTTTTCTATTTTTATCATTGGAAATTTATGCGTAAAACTTATTTTATCTCAGATCTTCATTTATCGGAAAATCGTCCGGATTTAACCGCACTTTTTGTGGACTTTATGCAACATCAAGCACCACAAGCGGAAGCACTTTATATTTTGGGCGATTTGTTTGATTTTTGGGTCGGGGATGATGAGAAATCCGCTGTTATTGCTACGGTGATTGAACAGATTAAAGAATTATCTGACCAAGGTGTGAAATGCTATTTTATTCATGGTAATCGTGATTTTTTGATTGGCAAAAAATTTGCTCAGGCTTGTGGATTGCGCTTACTGGGTGACTATGAAGTGGTGGATTTATACGGTCAGCCAACCCTAATTTGCCATGGCGATACCCTTTGTATTGATGATGTGAACTATCAGGCGTTTCGGAAAAAGGTTCATCAAAAATGGCTGCAACGGCTCTTTTTATGCTTACCACTTAAAGTGCGGTTAAAAATTGGGCAAAATATTCGTCAACAGAGCAAAATGGATAAATTGAGCAAATCCACGGAAATTATGGATGTTAACCCTGAATTTGTGTTGCAAACCTTTGAAAAATTTGGGGTGAAGCGAATGATTCACGGTCATACTCATCGGCAAAATATTCATCTAATTTCACCGCACTTTGAACGGATCGTGCTGGGGGATTGGGGGAAAATGGCGTCTATTTTAGAAGTGACAGAGCAAGGGATAAGATTTGTGGAAGAATAAATAGGGGACGGGAATTTTCCGTCCCTTTTGTTCGCGCTTATTTCTGCGTGTTATAAGCTTCTAAGGCACGTAATGAGTAGGTGTAAGCCGCGCCTGCGTTCAATGCGATAGCCGTGGCTAATGCCGCAGAGACTTCTTCTTCCGTTGCTCCGGCTTTTACCGCCGCTTCAGCGTGAACACCGATACAGCTTTCACAACGTGTAGTAACGGCAACGGCTAACGCAATCAGCTCGCGGGTTTTGGCGTCTAAAACATTGCCTTCTGCTGCGGCCGCATTAAGTGCTTGATAGGCCTGTAACATTTTGGGATGTTTTTGACCTAATTCACCAAATGATTTTTTGACATGCGCCACATCTTCTTTCCAATTTGCAAACATAATGTTCTCCTTAATGGTTAGTTTGATACGATATTGTTAAATTGACTTACATTTGTTCCCTGCGTTTCCGTAGAAAGCGCGGTGGAATTTTCTTTCGTTTTTGTGCTTTGCCCATCATATAACGTTTTACGATAGGTATCTACCCACATAGCGGTTGCACCACACACTGCAACAGGCATAATCACTAAATTGACGATAGGCACAAAGGTACAAAGTGTCACCAAAGTGCCGAATAGCAAACTTTGTGCGCGATTTTGGGCAAGTTTAAAACGCATGGTTTTAAAGGGAATTTTGTGGTTATCAAAGGGGTAGTCGCAATACTGAATGGCGGTCATCCAAGCACCAAAAATAAATGCCACAATCGGCACAATGCTTTGCCCAACCACAGGTATAAATCCAAGTAAAAACAAAATGAGATATCTAGGCAAACTATAGTAAAGTTTTTGCCATTCACGAGCTAGCATGCGCGGAATATCTTTAATAAAATCCCAAGTACCGGTTTCAATTAACACTTCGCCGGTGAGCATTTTTTCCACTTTTTCAGCTAACAAACCGTTAAAAGGCGCGGCGATAAAACCCGATAGCATCGTAAATGAAAAGTAGAATAGCATCAAAATAAGCGCCAATGAGACAATAAATAAGATCGCACTCATCCAGCTTAACCAATCAGGTAAAAAGCCCATGACCCAGTCGATCATATTTTGTGCTTGTGTAATAAATAATCCAAACAACCCGATCATCAGGATGATGTTAAGGATAATGGGCATAATGACAAAGCGTCTTAAGCCGGATTGAGTGATTAAATACCACCCCATCGTAAAGTACCCTAAGCCTGATTTAATCTCTTTTTCGTTCAACATACGTATTTCTCTTTTGATGGAAATGTTCTGTATAAGGTAGGGGGATTTTTTATAAATTTCAAGATCCATAATATAGGGAATTATGATAAGCTAACGCCCATTAGGTTGTTAAAAAAGGAATGTGGCAATGGAATTAAATACGATCTTAATTATCTTAGGCATTATTGCATTAATTGGGTTAGTGGGGCATGGTATTTGGTCAAATCGCCGTGAGAAATCACTTTATTTTGATAATGCCAATGCATTTGGTCGCGAAACCCAACGTACAACATTAAAGCCATCGGAAACGGCAGTCCCGGATTTTGCGCAAAAACCGCAGGGCCAAGCATTGCAGCAAGAATCTCAACCCGCGCAACCTACGTTAGAGCAGCATATCGTGAATGCAACGGATGCTTATGCCTATGAAAATACGGCACAGTCTGTTAATGATATTCGTATTTCGATTCCTACCATGTCGGATGCGGCAACGCAGCAATATGCTATGTCGCCACAATCTCCTGCTCAGCCCGTGACACAACAGGTTGAAAAAGTGCCTGTTAATGCACCGATTCACTATGAATATAAATCTGATGTGAAGCCATCTGCAGCGAATTTTGCTGAAGGTAATTTGGCTGAACGTAATTTAGATGATTTGGCACGTTTTGATAACACGGAAGAAGGCATTCATCAAGCTACGCCTGAACTTCAGGTTAGCTTGCAAGAAACAGCGACTTTCAATTCCCCGATTTCCCAAGCAAAACCTATTGAACCTGTGGTAGCACCAACCGCTGAAACCTATGTTACAGAGAAACCTGCTGAAGATTATATTATGCTGTATGTGGTGGCGGCTGAAAATCGTTTATTCCAAGGCGTGCAATTACATCAAGCCCTTGAGCGCGAAGGATTTATTTTAGGTCATGACGCACTTTATCACCGTCATCTTGATTTAACGGTGGCAAGCCCTGTGATCTTTAGCGTGGCAAACGTTGATCAACCGGGCAGTTTCCCAATACATCATATGCATGATTTTTCTACGATTGGCGTGGTCATTTATATGCCATTACCATCCGCAGGCAATAATCGTGTGAATTTAAAAACCATGTTGAAATCAGCCAAAAACCTTGCGGCGCAATTAGGCGGCTTTGTGTTAACGGATGAAGAACAAGAGTTAGATGAAAATGCGGAACAAGATTATCTTGCGCGTGTTTAGTTTAAAATAATCCCTTTTTGACCGCACTTTCGATTCCTATTCAAAGTGCGGTTTGTTTTCTAAGAGTTTTAACCATGACAACCATATCCAATCAAATCAACCAATTACGCGAAACCTTACGTCACCACGAATATTTGTATCACGTGCTAGATGCGCCTGAAATTCCCGATAGCGAATATGATCGTTTATTTCATCAATTAAAAGCTCTTGAGCAACAGCATCCGGAATTGATTACCCCTAATTCACCGACCCAACGGGTTGGGGCAAAACCCTTGTCTGGCTTTGCGCAAATTACCCATGAAATCCCGATGTTGTCCTTGGATAACGCCTTTTCTGATGAAGAATTTTATGCTTTTGTAAAACGTATCCAAGATCGCTTGACAGTATTGCCTGAAAAATTGGAATTTTGTTGTGAACCGAAATTAGACGGTTTGGCGGTAAGCATTTTGTATGTGAACGGCGTGCTAACTCAAGCGGCAACGCGCGGCGATGGCACAACAGGGGAAGATATTACGCTTAATATTCGCACCATTCGCAATATCCCTTTACAGCTTTTAACGGACAATCCGCCTGCGCGTTTGGAAGTGCGCGGTGAGGTGTTTATGCCGCAGGCTGGGTTTGAGCGATTAAATGAAACTGCCTTGGCAAAGGGTGAAAAAACCTTTGCCAATCCGCGTAACGCGGCGGCAGGTTCATTGCGTCAATTGGATCCTAAAATTACCAGTCAACGTCCGCTGACCTTAAATGCTTACGGTATTGGTGTGGCGGAAGGGGTGGAATTGCCAGATACCCATTATGCGCGCTTGCAATGGTTGAAATCCTTAGGGATTCCGGTGAATCCTGAAATCCAACTTTGTGACGGTGTTGAAAAGGTGTTGAATTTTTACCGCACTATTCAACAAAAACGCCCAAATTTAGGCTATGACATTGATGGCACCGTGCTAAAAATTAACAGCATTGCTTTGCAACAAGAATTGGGTTTTATTGCCAAAGCACCGCGTTGGGCAATTGCCTACAAATTCCCTGCGCAAGAAGAAATGACGGTGCTAAATGATGTGGAATTTCAAGTGGGACGAACCGGCGCGATTACGCCGGTGGCGAAGTTAGAGCCCGTGTTTGTGGCGGGGGTGACGGTGAGTAACGCGACCTTGCATAATGGCGATGAAATTGAACGCTTAAATATTGCTATTGGTGATACGGTCATCATTCGCCGTGCAGGGGATGTGATTCCGCAGATTATCGGCGTGGTGCACGACCGCCGTCCGGCAAACGCGAAACCGATTGTGTTTCCAACGACTTGCCCTGTTTGTGGCTCTGCGGTCACGCGCATTGACGGCGAGGCGGTGGCGCGTTGTACAGGGGGATTATTCTGTGATGCGCAACGCAAAGAGGCGTTAAAACATTTTGTGTCTCGTAAAGCCATGGATATTGACGGCGTGGGGGCAAAATTAATCGAACAGTTAGTGGATCGTGAACTGATTCATACGCCGGCAGATTTATTTAAGTTAGATTTAATCACCCTAATGCGTTTAGAACGTATGGGCGAGAAATCGGCACAAAATGCTTTAGATAGCTTAGAAAAAGCGAAGAAAACCACCTTGGCACGCTTTATTTTTGCCTTAGGTATTCGTGAAGTGGGCGAAGCCACTGCGTTAAATTTAGCGAATTTCTTCAAAAATTTGACCGCACTTCAACAAGCGACCTTTGAACAACTGCAACAAGTGCCTGATGTAGGCGATGTGGTGGCAAACCGCATTTTAGCCTTTTGGCAGGAACAACATAACTTAGATGTGGTGAATGATTTAATCGCGCAAGGCGTGCATTGGGACGATGTGGAAGTCAAAGAAGTGAACGAAAATCCGTTCAAAGACAAAACCATTGTACTCACAGGCACCTTAAGCCAAATGGGGCGCAATGAAGCCAAAGCCTTGTTGCAACAACTCGGGGCAAAAGTGGCTGGCAGCGTTTCTGCGAAAACCCATCTTGTCATTGCCGGTGACGCCGCCGGTTCAAAACTTGCCAAAGCACAAGAGTTGGGCGTGGAAGTTTGGGATGAGCAGAAGTTTGTGGAAGTGCTGCAACCTTATTTGAATATATAAAAAGAGCAGTCTGAGTGCGGTAATTCACCGCACTTTCTCTTTCTGTTAATTTGCAACTCGTTGAATGAGTTGCTCAAACCCTGCTTCATCGTAGCCTTCTTCATAGAGTGCATCATCGGCGGAAGCATAAAGTTCATGGTTATTTAAGGCTGGACAGCCGTATTGTTCCAGTTTGCTTTTGGTGAAACTAGAACGATAGGCAGAACTGGCGTTGTTTAGACTAATTACGCCAATCGTATTGTTTTTGCATTGTTTTTTGTTGATAAAAACCAAGTTATAACCTGACTCGCGGATATAACCGGTTTTGTTAATGGCGGCGGCAAACATTTCTTCACGCACCAGTTTATTGGTGTTTTTTACAAAGACATTTTGTCGTCCTGCTTTGATATAGGTCGAAGACGTATTGGATAAGGCCTGAATTTGCGGTTTGCCAAGGGAATATTTTGCCAGCTTGACTAAGTCCATTACGCTAGAAACGTTTGCGCTAGATAGTCCTGAACTGTCGCTAAAACGTGTGGAGTTCATCCCTAATTCTCGGGCTTTTTCATTCATTTTTTGAATAAATTGGCGGCGGCTCATACCGGCGGAGCGAGAAAGTGCGTGAGCAGCGTAGTTATCGGAATGGACTAGCATGGCTTTGAGCAATTCATGACAAGCGATAGGGGTGTATCTTGGCAATTTTGTGCTTGTGCCTTTAATATAATCGTTGTCATCTTCGGTGATAGATTGAGTGCAATTCGGGTTTTTATTTTGCTCTAAAAACACATTGGCGGTCATCAATTTGGTGACAGAAGCAATAGGTTGCACGTTATGGGGAGAGCGACTTTCCAGTACTCGGTCATGGGTGAAGTCATACACTACATAGGATTGCGCCATTGTCGTGGCTGGAAATAACATCAAAATAGAAAACAGTTTTTTCAGCATAAATCACACCAAATTGAGAGAAAACACAAAAATTGTCGATATTTTAGCAGTTTTTAGATTTTTGAGCTATTCTTGAGCGTCTTTAAAGGCAAGATATTCTTCCAAAATTTCAATGGCTTCCAAGCAACGTTGCCGTCTGGCACGGGTTTGCTCAATGAGATTTCTATAGCGAAGTTGTTCCATGTCTGATTGTGCTTGTGCAAGTAAATCTTTCTGTTCATTCAGCTTGTCGTTTAAGGCTTTGAGCGCGTCATAATATTTCTCTAACCGTTCTCTAGGCGGCAGTTTGTCTAGTTCCGCTTTGCGTTGTTCACGTAAACTGAGTTTGGGTTGTGTTGAATGAGAATAGCGGTTTTCTTGGGGCTCAGATTTTGCTAGAGCATCAGACAATGCGGTGCATTGGGCGAGCAGTTTTTCCGTTAAGAAAATGGTTTGAGCCAGATTCTGATCATTGAGTTGACTTAATTGTGCCAGTGAATAATCGAGCTCTTTTAGGTAAAAATCCACAGGTTGGAAATTTTCGCTAAAGACCATGGGGTCAAATTTAGCGTAAACAATCTGACGCGCTTGTGTGCGATAATTGGCTTTTAATTGCTCGATGGCTTGTGCGAGCTGTGTTAAAAGTGCGGTGTGATTTTGATACATTTTAATGAACCGGATAATATGGGCAAGGGATAACGCCCTTGCCCACTTGATGTCATTTTATAAGACCATCGCGGCGATCCAACCGAAGATAATCAATGGAATATTGTAGTGAATGAAAGTTGGCACAACACTATCCCAAATGTGATCATGTTTACCGTCCACATTTAACCCTGATGTTGGGCCTAATGTGGAGTCGGATGCCGGTGAACCCGCATCACCTAATGCGGCTGCAACGCCTACGATAGAGACTGTTGCCAACGGTGAGAAACCTACTGCTAAGCAAAGAGGCACATAGATAGAGGTAATGATTGGCACCGTTGAGAATGACGAGCCAATACCCATGGTGATAAATAACCCCACCACTAACATTAAAAATGCCGCCAAACCTTTATTATTTTCACCTAAGCCTTGGCTGAAAGTTTGCACAAGCGTATCTACGCCGCCCGTAGCTTTAATCACCGCGGCAAAACCTGAAGCCGCAATCATCACAAAGCCAATCATCGCCATTAAACGTAAGCCTTGTTGGAAAATGTCATTACTTTCTTTTAAGCGGAAAATACCACAAACACCGAAAATAATTAACCCTGCTAAACCGGCGATAATGGTTGAGCTGGTAAATAGCTGTAACGCAAAGGTGACAAAAATAGAGATGATGCTTACCCAAATATGGAAAGGTTTAATGTTAGCAATATGTTGCTCGATTTCTGCCGTTGTTGGTTCCGCTGTGTGAACAATATATTCACGTGGTTTACGGTAAGTGATGAAAATCGCGGTTAGTAAACCTAGTGCCATACCAATAACCGGAATGGTCATTGCCACTGAAATTTCACTCACGGTCGTTTGTAAACCCAATGTGGCACCCGCTTCATTAATATTTTTCATCAAAATGCTTTCGATAAAAATCTTACCGAAACCGACAGGCAAATACATATAGGTTGCGGTTAAACCAAAGGTGAGCACGCAAGCCACGGCACGGCGGTCAATTTTTAAGCGGTTAAGAATACTTAATAACGGCGGTACGACAATGGGAATAAAGGCAATATGCACAGGAAGCAAGTTTTGTGATGAAATGGAGAACGCGACTAATACGGCTAAAATAAAGTATTTGAAGCCTGCCACGGATTTTCCTGTCGGTGCTTTGCCAAGGCGTTTGATAACTTTGTAGGCAAGTAAATCGGTTACGCCGGATTTTGAAATTGCCACCGCAAAGGCACCGAGAATGGCATAGTTCATCGCCACTTCAGCACCCCCGCCTAAACCGCCGGTAAACACCTTAACGGTTTCAGATAAACCTAAATCACCCACAAGACCTGCTATCAGCGCAGAAATAATCAGGGCGATAACGACATTCACGCGCAGCAAGCTCAGGGCGAGTAGCGCAATAATGGAGATAACGACTGGATTGGTTAGCATAGATTTTCCTTGGTTTTATGTTGTGTTGAGTTTGTAAAAAGTGCGGTTAATTTTCTTCTGTTTTTGCTATGTGCGGAAAACCACCCAGTGATTTTAAGTGATTCACCATATAACAAAAAAGTTCCGCGGTGCGTTCGGTGTCGTAAAGCGCCGAATGGGCTTGTTTGCCATCAAAGGGAATTTTAGCCGCTTGGCAAGCTTTGACCAACACCGTTTGCCCAAACATTAAACCGCTTAAACTGGCGGTGTCAAAACTGCCAAAAGGATGAAAAGGATTGCGTTTAACCCCCGTGCGTTCCGCGGCCGCCATCACAAATCCTTGGTCAAAAGCCGCATTGTGCGCCACGATAATCGAACGTTGACAACCCGCATCTTTTTGCCCTCGGCGTACCATTTGGAATAAACCTGTTATGGCGTCTAATTCAGAAACCGCAATTTCTTTGCGTAGCGGATTATCCAAATCAATGCCGTTAATTTTCATGGATTCAGGGTTAATGCAAGCCCCGTCAAAAGGTTTAATATGGCAATGATACGTTTGGTCGGGGATTAAATTTCCCTGTTCATCCATTTTTAAAGTAATGGCGGCAAGCTCAAGTAAGCCGTCTGTCTGGCAGTTTAATCCTGCGGTTTCCACATCAATCACCACAGGATAATAACCCCGAAAACGATTTTTTAGCAGATGATAATCTACTGTTTCTGTTGTTACGTCTGTTACTTCACTCACCGCTTAGTTACCTAATGCCGCTTTCGCATTTTTGTTTTCAATAAATTCGATTTTATAGCCATCAGGGTCTTCTACAAAGGCAATAACCGTTGTGCCGCCTTTAACAGGCCCTGCTTCACGCGTGACTTTTCCGCCATTCGCTTTTACGGCTTCACAAGTGGCATAAATATCATCCACGCCAATGGCAATATGCCCATAAGCGGTGCCTAAGTCGTATTCTGTGACGCCCCAGTTATAAGTTAATTCGATGACAGCGGCTTTATCTTCATCGTCATAACCTAAAAAAGCTAAAGAATATTTATATTCAGGGTTTTCACTGGTACGCAATAAACGCATACCTAAAACATCTTGATAGAATTTGATTGAGCGTTCTAAATTGCCCACGCGGAGCATCGTATGTAAAATTCGCATATTGTTGTCCCTAAGATTTGATAAAAGTGCGGTCAATTATGCCATAGATTTATGCGTAGAAGAAGTGTGTGAATATTAACTTGCATTTTCGGGGGGGGGGGGGTAGAATCCTGCTGAAATAATACGTGCTGTGAGCTTGTGCTTGTAGCATGTTATTTTTTCACTGTAACATTTAGAACAAGGAGTATGTAGTATGTTCTCATTTTTGAAAGCATCACCGCCGGCGCCGAGAATTGATTCTTCTCGCACTGATGCGGAATATCGTAAATTACGTTGGCAAGTTTTTGCCGGTGTGTTCATTGGCTATGCCGCCTATTATTTAATCCGTAAAAACTTTAGCCTTGCTATCCCTTATTTAATTGATGAGTATGGTTATAGCAAAGCGGATTTGGGTACCGTTGGTGTTGCCTTATCACTGGCTTATGGTTTTAGTAAATTTATTATGGGGAACGTTTCTGACCGTTCTAACCCAAAATATTTTATTACTATCGGTTTATTAGGCTCAGCGGCTATCAGCTTAATTTTTGGTTTAGTCCCCGGTGTGTTAGCTTCTATTCCATTTATGATTGTGCTTGGCGCATTAAATGGTTGGTTCCAAGGTATGGGTTATCCACCTGGGGCGAAAACCATGACTAACTGGTTCTCTAAATCTGAGCGTGGTGCTTGGTGGAGTTGGTGGAATATTTCTCATAACCTAGGTGGCGGATTAATCGGTCCATTGGCATTATTAGGTTTAGCGATTTTCGGTACGTGGCAATCACTTTTCTACTTACCTGCATTAATTGCTATTTTGCTTGCCTTTGTGATGTTCTTCTTAATGCGCGATACGCCGGAATCTCAAGGTTTACCGCCGGTGGATGAATGGAAAGGGGAAGCGGTGCTGGAAAAAGTGGAATCTGCGGATACCCTTTCGGCAATGGATATTTTCCGTAAATACATTGTGCATAACAAATTCTTATGGGCGATTGCGATTGCTAACGTATTCGTTTATTTCATTCGTTACGGCATTATCGACTGGGCGCCGACTTACCTGAAAGAAGTAAAACATTTCACCGTAGATAAACAAAGCTGGGCATATTTCCTTTATGAATATGCAGGTATCTTTGGTATGTTGGCAAGTGGTTATTTAAGTGACAAAGTATTCAAAGGTCACCGCGCACCACCAATGTTATTGTTCCTTGTGGGTGTGTTAATCGCGATTGTGGTTTACTGGAAAAATCCGGCGGGCAATCCGTTAGTGGATAACATTTGTTTAGTGGCTATTGGCTTCTTGATTTATGGTCCGGTGATGATGATTGGTTTGCAAGCAGCAGACTTAGTGCCGCGTGTCGCAACAGGAACAGCCACAGGGTTAACAGGGTTATTCGGTTACTTATTAGGTTCAGCATCAGCAGGTTGGGTAATGGGTAAATTAGTTGATTTATATGGCTGGGATGGCGGTTTCTACGCTTTAATCCTTTCCTGTTTACTAGGCTTTGCCTTTATTGCTTACACCTTGTTCCATAAAGGTAATCAAGCATAAATTTCTTTAAGTATTAAGGGCGTTGGTACGATTGTCGAACCAACGCCTTTTTTATAATTTACTTCACCGCAATCATTGAGCCAAAATTAAAGCATTGGAACCAGAGTTCTGTATGAGAAAAACCTACCTTTTTTAACCGCGCTTTGTGCGTGTCTATACTATCAATGAGCATGACATTTTCTAGTGCAGCACGTTTTTGGCTTACTTCTAATTCGCTGTAGCCATTTGCACGTTTAAATTGATGATGCAAGTCAATCAACAAATTATCGATACATTGGTCGTCAAAACAGAATTTTTCTGATAACACTAACACGCCGTTAGGGTTTAAGCCTCGATAAATTTTTTCCAACAGCGCAACGCGGTCGGCGGGTGGTAAGAATTGCAACGTGAAATTTAAAATGACCATTGAGGCATTTTTAATTTCAATATGACGAATATCATCACATAAAATTTCCACGGGAATATCGCTATGATAAGCCTGAATATGTTGGCGACAGCGTTCAACCATCGGTTGAGAATTATCTACGCCGATAATGTTAACATTGGGTTGTTTAATATGACGGCGAGCCGACAGCGTTGCCGCGCCACGAGAACAACCGAGATCGTAAACCGTTGAGTTGGCTGTCACAAACCGCTCTGCCAACATCCCAATTGCGGTAATGATATTGGAGTAACCCGGTACAGAGCGTTGAATCATATCGGGGAAAACTTCTGCGACATTTTCATCAAAGGTAAAATCGCCCAATTTTTCAATTGGGGCGGCAAAAATAGTGTCTTTAGTCATAAGATCGTTATTTTGGGCTTAAAAGTGCGGTTATTTTAGAAGAAGTTTTATTTTTTTTCAGCTATAATTTGCCGGTTATTTTTTTGATTTAGACTAATTTATAGGAATATAACTATGATGCGTACAAACTATTGCGGTGCGTTAAACCGTAGCAACATTGGACAAGAAGTGACTTTAAGTGGTTGGGTTGACCGTATTCGTGATTTACCTAATGTAACATTCGTGTTGTTGCGTGACCGTGAAGGCATTGTGCAAGTCAGCGTAGATAAAACTGATGCTGAAAATGCAGCGATTATTGCTGGTTTGCGTAACGAAGCTTGTATTCAAGTAAAAGGTTTGGTTGAAGCGCGCAGCGAAGCCAATATCAACCCGAAAATGGCAACAGGCGAAATTGAAGTGATCGCAAAATCTGTCTTGGTGTATAACAACAGCGCGGTGTTGCCTATCGACTTTAACCATCAAGTGAGCGAAGAACAAGGTCTAAAATATCGTTATTTAGATTTACGCCGTCCGGAAATGGCACAACGTTTACGTACACGCGCTAAAATTACCAGCTTCGTGCGCCGTTTTATGGATGAACAAGGTTTCTTAGATATTGAAACTCCAATGTTAACCAAAGCAACACCTGAAGGCGCGCGTGACTATTTAGTGCCAAGCCGTGTACACAAAGGTAAATTTTACGCTCTTCCGCAATCGCCACAGCTTTTCAAACAGCTTTTAATGATGGCGGGTTTTGACCGTTATTATCAAATCGTAAAATGTTTCCGCGATGAAGATTTACGTGCCGATCGCCAACCTGAATTTACCCAAATCGATGTGGAAACCAGTTTCTTAACCGCACCTGAAGTGCGTGAAATTATGGAAAAAATGATCCATGGTTTATGGAAACATATTATTGACGTGGATTTAGGTAAATTCCCAATCATGACTTGGACAGAAGCCATGACACGTTTTGGTTCGGATAAACCTGATTTACGTAACCCATTAGAAATTGTGGATGTGGCGGATATTGTTAAGGATGTGGATTTTGCGGTATTTAGTGGCCCGGCGAATGACGCCAATGGTCGTGTCGCTGTGATTCGTGTGCCAAATGGCGCACAGTTGACGCGTAAAAATATTGACGAATACACGCAATTTGTGGGTATTTACGGCGCGAAAGGGTTGGCATGGTTAAAAGTCAATGATATTAATGCCGGCTTAGACGGCATTCAAAGCCCGATTGCAAAATTCTTGAACGAAGAAAAAATCAAGGCGATTTTAGAGCGCACTTCTGCCCAAACCGGCGATATTATCTTCTTCGGCGCGGATAAATGGAATGTGGCAACGGACGCTTTAGGTGCGTTACGTTTGAAAGTGGGGCGCGACCTTGGCTTAACCAAATTAGACGAATGGAAACCGCTTTGGGTGGTGGATTTCCCAATGTTTGAACGTGATGAAGAAGGCAATTTAGCCGCGATGCATCACCCATTTACATCGCCAAAAGATTTTACGCCTGAGCAATTGGAAGCAGATCCGGTGTCAGCGGTTGCTAATGCCTATGATATGGTGATTAATGGCTATGAAGTGGGCGGTGGTTCTGTGCGTATTTTTGATCCAAACATGCAACAAACCGTATTCCGTATTTTGGGTATTGATGAACAAGATCAACGCGATAAATTCGGTTTCTTGCTTGACGCATTAAAATTCGGTACACCGCCACACGCAGGTCTTGCCTTTGGTTTAGACCGTTTAACCATGTTATTAACCGGCACAGAAAATATCCGTGATGTTATCGCGTTCCCGAAAACTACTGCGGCAGCGTGCTTAATGACAGAAGCCCCAAGTTTTGCGAATCCGCAAGCGTTGGCTGAGTTAGCGATTGCGGTAACAGCAAAAGAAGAATAATCATTGTAAATCAGGTAGGGTGAGCATCCTTGCTCACCGTTCTTTTTATGCAGTACAAAAATCCCAATAGTGTTCTTGTGGTGATTTATGCCAAAAGTACCCACCGCGTATTAATGTTGCAACGTAAAGACGATCCGACTTTTTGGCAATCTGTCACCGGGTCGTTAGCGGAACAAGAAACGCCTTTTTTGACCGCACTTCGAGAAGTGAAAGAAGAAACAGGTTGGGATATTTTGGGGCAAGGTTTCGAGTTAATTGATTGTAAAAAGAGCATAGAATTTGAAATTTTTCCCCATTTTCGGTATAAATACGCCCCGAATGTGACTCATAGTCAAGAACACTGGTTTTTATTGGCATTGCCTGATGAGCTCGAGCCAATATTAACGGAACATTTAGCTTATCAATGGCTGAGTGTTGGACAAGCAGCCGAATTGACCAAATCTTGGAATAATCGGGCTGCAATTGAGAAGTATTTAATCAATCAATAAAAAGGTAAACAGTCGGTCTAGTATGGCAAAATCGTACTAGATTGTGCGTAATTCGGTTCTTTGGGGCTGGGTATAGGTTTTAGCAAGTGCGGCCAAAAATTTTGCTGTTTTTAACCGCACTTTAATATGTAGCAATGGGTTCCCTTCTTTGCCGCCTAAAAATGATTTAATTTGTAGGAAAATTTATACTGTTTGAGCGTAGCGAGTTTATAAATTTTCCGTTAAACAAATTAAAACATTTTTAGGAAACAAGGCAAAGCAGGGTCACCTTTCTTTGGTTACTTTCTTTGGTGAAGCAAAGAAAGTAACAATAACATAAAAGGAAACAAGAGAATGGCAGGTCATAGTAAGTGGGCTAACATTAAACACCGTAAAGCCGCGCAAGACGCGCAACGCGGTAAAATCTTTACAAAATTAATTCGTGAATTAGTGACTGCAGCTAAAATTGGTGGCGGCGATGTGAGTGCAAATCCACGTTTACGTGCGGCGGTAGATAAAGCGCTTTCAAGCAATATGACACGCGATACGATTAATCGTGCTATCGAGCGCGGTGTTGGCGGTGGTGATGATACCAATATGGAAACCCGTATTTATGAAGGTTATGGTCCGGGCGGTACAGCGGTGATGGTGGAATGTTTAAGTGATAACGCAAACCGCACCATTTCTCAAGTTCGCCCAAGCTTTACAAAATGTGGCGGTAACTTAGGTACAGAAGGTTCAGTTGGTTACTTATTCAGCAAAAAAGGCTTAATTTTAATTGCTCAGGCTGATGAAGATGCCTTAACCGAAGCGGCTATTGAAGCAGGTGCGGATGATATTCAACCACAAGATGACGGTTCATTTGAAATTTACACTGCTTGGGAAGATTTAGGCACTGTGCGCGATGGTATTGAAGCGGCCGGCTTTAAAATTGAAAACGCAGAAGTGACCATGATCCCATCCACAACTGTTGAGCTTGATGCAGAAACCGCACCGAAATTACTGGATTTAATTAACCGTCTTGAAGATTGTGATGACGTACAAAACGTGTATCACAACGGTGAAATCAGTGATGAAGTAGCGGCAACGTTGTAATTGATTTTTTAATAATCTCAATCTGATTGGATTGAGATTATTTTTTTGAACTTTTGAAAAATGAAATTTTCTAATTAGATGTCATTTTTATTGATAAAAAGGAACATTATGAAATTAGTGAAATCATTTTCAATCTTAGGTGCGGTAGCGTTGTTAGCAGCTTGTTCAGGTCATTCTGATACGGTTTCTTCAACCGTTAAACAAACTGAAAATGTGGCATCGCATGAAAGCACAGCAACAAATTCAGTGCAACCGGAAACGAAAACCATTGCTTATGCTTGTAGTGTAAAAGGTAAAACAAATCAACCTGTTGTGGCTGTTTATACCTTCAAAAATGGCGAAGCTGAAACGGCAACAGTGACGATTCAGAAAAAGACAGTGGGTAAAAACTTAAAAGTTGATACCGCTTATCAGGATGGGGTGAAGTTTGTATCCGGCACCAATATTTGGTCTTTAGATGTGGGTTTTAATGCCAAAACGGCAGAAACCACCGTTCCGGTTATGTTCACTGCTAACAACGTCATTCTTGCAAAGAACTGTGCTATCGCGAAGTAATGTACCGCATTAATTTGTAGTATTTAATATATAAAGTGGGTTTATTGAAACAAATCCACTTTTTATTTTAGGGAAAATAATGGCAATTATTTTAGGTATTGACCCGGGCTCACGGGTTACAGGCTATGGTGTTATTCGTCAAAATGGACGGACATTAGAATATCTTGGCAGCGGAGCCATTCGCACATTAGCTGAAGATATGCCTACGCGTTTAAAGCGCATTTACGCAGGTGTCACGGAAATTATTATGCAATTTCAACCCGATATGTTTGCCATAGAAGAAGTCTTTTTGGCAAAAAATCCAAATTCAGCCCTAAAATTGGGGCAAGCTCGTGGCACGGCGATTGTGGCAGCTGTAAATCAAGATTTGCCTGTTTTTGAGTATGCCGCTCGTTTAGTGAAACAAACGGTGACGGGAATCGGTTCGGCAGATAAAGCGCAGGTACAGGATATGGTGACGCGCATTTTAAAATTATCCGATAAGCCTCAAGCGGATGCGGCGGATGCGTTGGCTATTGCTATTACTCATGCACACAGTATGCAACATAGTTTGCAGGTTTCACGTAGTGCAAAACCTACAGAAACACAAGAAAAATTAACCGCACTTTTGCGTACGCGTTATAGCCGTGGGCGTTTTCGCTTAAAAATTTAACTGTTGTTTTGTTCAGTCTTTTCCGCTATTATAGCGGAAATTTTTTTATTGGGAATTTAAGATGATCGGTCGCTTACAGGGAAAACTTATTGAAAAACAACCGCCTGAAATTTTGCTTGATGTGCAAGGCGTGGGGTACGAGTTGTTGTTGCCCATGACAAGTTTTTATAATTTGCCTGAAACGGGTCAAGATTGTACGTTGTTTACGCATTTGGTGGTGCGTGAAGATGCGCATTTGCTGTTTGGATTTTCCACGAAAACTGACCGCACTTTATTCCGTGAATTAATTAAAACCAATGGAGTTGGGCCAAAGTTGGCGCTGGCAATTTTGTCTGCTATGTCTGTACATGAATTTGCTTATGCCATTGAACGAGAAGAACTGTCAAAATTAGTTAAAATTCCAGGCGTAGGTAAGAAAACGGCAGAGCGTTTATTGGTCGAGCTGAAAGGCAAATTTAAAGGTGTACAACAGCCGGATTTCTTTGTGGAAAGTCAGTCAATTTCTGCGCCAAATATAGAACCAATCGCCCTTGATGCCCCAACGGATGAAGCGGTTGCGGCATTAATGGCGTTAGGCTATAAAGGGGCTGAAGCGGAGAAAATGGTGAAGAAAGTGGCGAAAGCCGGTTTGACCAGCGAACAGTTAATTCGAGAAGCCTTAAAAGCGGCGTTGTAAGAATAAAGAAAGAATTGTAGAGCAAATGATTGAAGCAGATAGATTAATAAGTGGCGTTGCTAAATTTGATGATGAAGCCGTAGATCGTGCTATTCGCCCTAAATTGTTGCAAGACTATGTGGGGCAACCGCAAGTGCGGTCGCAAATGGAGATTTTTATTCAAGCGGCAAAATTGCGCCAAGACGCCTTAGATCATTTATTGATTTTTGGACCTCCGGGATTGGGGAAAACTACCTTGGCGAATATTGTCGCCAATGAAATGGGTGTTAACATTCGTACTACATCGGGGCCTGTATTGGAAAAAGCAGGCGATTTGGCAGCGATGTTGACCAATCTTGAACCCCATGATGTGTTGTTTATTGATGAAATCCATCGATTATCGCCTGCGATTGAAGAAGTGCTGTATCCTGCTATGGAAGATTATCAGCTGGATATTATGATTGGTGAAGGGCCGGCTGCACGCTCTATTAAGTTAGATTTGCCGCCTTTCACTTTGGTAGGCGCAACAACACGTGCGGGGTCATTAACTTCGCCTTTGCGCGACCGTTTTGGGATTGTGCAACGGTTAGAATTCTATTCGGTAGAGGATTTGACGGCGATTGTGAGTCGAAGTGCGGTCTGTTTAAACCTTGAAATTTCTGATGAAGCCGCTCATGAAATTGCACGCCGTTCACGTGGAACCCCACGTATTGCCAATCGACTCTTGCGCCGTGTTCGAGATTATGCGGATGTGAAAAACCGCGGTGTGATTAGTGAGAGTATTGCGAAAGAAGCACTGGCGATGTTAGATATTGACCAAGCAGGATTTGATTATCTTGATCGTAAGTTATTAAGTTCGATTATTGAGCGTTTTGATGGTGGGCCGGTGGGCTTAGATAACCTTGCTGCCGCCATTGGTGAAGAGCGGGACACCATCGAAGATGTATTAGAACCTTATTTGATTCAGCAAGGTTTTTTACAGCGTACGCCACGTGGTCGTATTGCTACTTCGCAAACCTATCGCCATTTTGGGTTACAAAAGTTAACGGAATAAAAAGAAAAAGGCTTATTCATTATAAATAAGCCTTTCTCATTAGTTGGTCTCTTCTTGTCCTTTATTTAAATGGGTTAATTTAGCCAGACCGTGATCACAACTTTTAATTTGTGTGGCTAATTCCATTTCAAGAATTTGTTTTTTACTTTGGTTAAGTTTGCTTTGAATTTTATTAATTTGTGTATGTGTGCCGGGTTGATTTTTAGCTTCGGTGATTAATTTATCTGTTTCACTGAATAACTTTTGGCATTGTAACGGTAATTTTTCATCTACTTTTTGCTCTGCAGCTTGAGCATTGGAATGAATAAATAAAAGACCAGAAAAAAGCGCGGTCAAAAAAATAGCGTATTTTTTCATACTGAAAATCCTTAGAAAATTTTGTCGCTAAATCCATATAACATATATAAAAATACGTTTATAGTGGGCATTAGCCATAAATTCTTACAATAAAATTGAACAGAAAATAACAGAATCAAAAGGGTTTGTCTATAGCTTTACTCAAAATGCGTGGAGTTATGTTGTAAATTGTGAGAAAAAACGTATAATTTGCGCTAGATCAATTTTTAAAATTTTTATTTATTTCATAAATTTGATTTTATTTTTAAAAATGTGATCTGGGTAACATTTTCACTATTTTTTATCCTTACAAATAGTAGTAGAATGAGTACCATTTTAGAGTTATCTCTATAGATATCGTGCTTAGTGCGGTTGTTGTGGAGTTAATTCTATATTCACACAAAAAATGTAGATCGTTGCTTTGTGTGGCTGGGGTGGTTACATTAGTAATCATGAGCTTGTAGCATTTACAAGGAGTTACGAGATGTTAGACGTTATAGAACTCTCTCGTTTGCAGTTTGCGTTAACTGCGTTGTATCACTTTTTGTTTGTGCCTTTAACATTGGGTCTTTCTTTCCTTCTTGTGATCATGGAAACGACTTATGTGGTAACGGGCAAACAAGTTTACAAAGATATGACAAAATTCTGGGGCAAATTATTCGGTATTAACTTTGCTCTTGGTGTCACAACCGGTATCACAATGGAATTCCAATTTGGTACTAACTGGTCATATTATTCTCATTATGTGGGCGATATTTTCGGTGCGCCATTGGCGATTGAAGCATTGCTTGCATTCTTCCTTGAATCAACATTCGTTGGTTTATTCTTCTTCGGTTGGGATCGTTTATCAAAAGGTAAACATTTGCTAACAACTTATTGTGTGGCATTTGGTTCTAACTTATCGGCAATGTGGATTTTGGTGGCAAATGGCTGGATGCAAAACCCGGTAGCATCAGAATTTAACTTTGAAACCATGCGAATGGAAATGACAAGTTTTATGGATTTATGGATGAACCCTGCGGCTCAAAGTAAATTCCTACACACATTATCTGCCGGCTATGTTTCTGGTGCCATGTTTGTTCTTGCAATCAGCTCATACTATATTTTGAAAGGTCGTGACCTTGGTTTTGCAAAACGTTCATTCTCAATTGCTGCAACCTTTGGCTTTATTGCTTCTATTGGTGTAATGATTATGGGGGATGAGTCCGGCTATGATGTGGCGAAAACACAACCGGTTAAATTAGCCGCAATGGAAGCGGAATGGCATACTCAACCTGCACCGGCTGCATGGAATGCACTTGCTATTCCTAACCAAGCAGAACGTAAAAATGATTTTGCGATTTCAGTGCCAATGTTAGGTGGTATTATTGCAACGCGTTCTTTAGATAAACAATTCCCGGGTTTAGTTGATCTTGAAGCACGCAATGAAGAACGTGTACGTAATGGTATGGTTGCCTATGGTTTATTAGAAGAGCTACGTGCACAGAAAAAAGCAGGCCAAATTGACGAAGCTACAAAAGCGCAATTCTTAAATGTACGTGAAGATTTAGGCTATGGTCTATTATTAAAACGTTATACAGATAAAGTGGTTGATGCGACTGATGCTCAAGTGAAAGCAGCGGCGGCAGACAGTATTCCTAATGTCGCTCCTGTATTCTGGTCATTCCGCGTTATGGCTGCAGTAGGTGGTTTGCTCATTATGCTGTTATTGGGGGCATTTGTGCAAAACTTACGTGGCAAAACAGAACAAAGTGGTTTGTTACTTAAAGCATTATTATGGGGCTTACCATTGCCTTGGATTGCAATTGAATGTGGTTGGTTCTTAGCTGAATATGGCCGTCAACCATGGGCAATTACCGATGTATTACCTGTGGGTGTGGCTAACTCATCATTGGGTGTGGGTGATCTTTGGTTCTCAATTGCGTTGATCTGTGGTCTTTACACAATCTTCCTTGTTGTAGAAATGTATTTAATGTTCAAATTTGGTCGTTTAGGGCCAAGTTCATTAAAAACAGGTCGTTACTACTTCGAGCAATCAACTAAATAGTAGGAGTTTATTATGATTGATTATGAATTTTTACGCTTTATTTGGTGGGTGCTTGTTTGTGTACTTCTTATCGGTTTTGTGATTACAGACGGTTTCGATATGGGGATGGCGAATTTGCTTCCTTTCATGGCGAAAAAAGAAGTTGAAAAACGCATTTTAATTAACTCTGTGGCACCACACTGGGATGGTAACCAAGTTTGGTTATTAACAGCCGGTGGTGCAATGTTTGCTGCTTGGCCACTTGTTTATGCTGCTTCATTTTCAGGCTTCTATATTGCAATGATTTTAGTGCTTGCGGCATTATTTTTCCGTCCGTTAGCCTTTGATTATCGTTCAAAATTAGATGATGCAAAATGGCGTAGTGCATGGGACTGGGGACTATTTATCAGTGGTTTCGTACCAAGCTTAGTCTTTGGTGTGGCATTTGGTAATTTATTACAAGGTGTGCCATTTGAATTCAACGATTTAATGCAAGTAAAATACACGGGTTCATTCTTTGAATTGCTTAATCCATTTGCATTACTTTGTGGTTTAATCAGCTTTGCTATGTTAACGACTCATGGTGCAGCTTGGTTACAAATGAAAACCACTGCAGAGCTACGTAATCGTGCACGCGCGGTAACCCAAGTAGGGGCATTTGCAACCTTGATTTTATTTGTATTAGCCGGGGTTTGGTTGTTGTTTAAAGAAGGTTATGTTGTGACAAGTGAAATTGATCACTTTGCACCATCATCACCATTAGGCAAAACTGTAGAAACAGCGGTTGGTGCATGGTTCAATAACTATAATGAAATGCCTGTGTTATATGTTTTACCGGCATTAGTTGTAGTGGGTGCATTAGCCAATATTGGTGCATCAAAAGCAAATCGTTCAGGTTCTTCATTCTTCTTCTCATCATTAACAATGATTGGTGTGATTTTAACCTGTGCAGTTGCGATGTTCCCATTTGTGATGCCATCAATCACACACCCTGAAATGAGTTTACTCATGTGGGATTCCACATCAAGTGAATTAACCTTAACCTTAATGTTAGGTTTAGCGTTAGTGTTTGTGGTGATTTCATTGGCATATACTATCTGGTCGTACGTGAAAATGTTTGGTCGTTTGGACGCTGAGTTCATCGAAGAAAACAAAAACTCATTATACTAATGTAAGGAGATATTTATGTTCTATGCAATTTGGGTAGTGGGCGTGTTGGCTGCGATCTGGGCAAGCGTTACAATCACCAAAAAAATTGAAAATAAAGGTGGTTTTGATTCTAAATAATCAAAATACTTAATTTATACAAAGAGCTCGTTAAGGGCTCTTTTTTTATTCTGATCATGCAAAGATCTATTGCTAATAAATTAGACTAGTTCTACAATATGCGCGTTTTTAGCCGCAAAAAGGATGAGGTAGCTAACTCTATGACAAGTAAGGAATTTGTTTTTCCTGTGCGAGTGTATTACGAAGATACTGATGCGGGCGGCGTTGTGTATCACGCACGTTATTTACATTTTTATGAGCGGGCGAGAACAGAATTTTTACGTTCCTTAAATTTTTCACAGCAGGCTTTATTAAATGAACGTCAATTGGCTTTTGTGGTCAAATCCATGTCCATTGACTATAACGTGCCGGCAAAGCTTGATGATTTACTGACTGTGATGACTCAAGTCACTGAAATTAAAGGGGCAACAATTTTATTTACTCAGCTTTTACAACGAGCTGAAACCGTGCTGAGTACAGCAACAGTTAAAGTGGCTTGTGTTGATCTTAGCAAAATGAAACCCGTAGCACTTCCTAAAGAAGTTAAAGCTGCATTTTTAAACTAAGTTTTGTGAGAAAGGGTTTATAAAGAATAAACTTCTTTAAACAAACGCTTATTACTTGGAGTTATCAATGACTGCTGAATTGAACTTTTTAGATTTATTTCTAAAGGCGAGTATCGTTGTTCAAATCGTTATTCTTATTCTTATTTCGTTCTCTATTATTTCTTGGGCGATTATTATTCAGCGTAGCCGTATTTTGACGAGCGCGTTAAGAGATTCAAATGCATTTGAAGATCGTTTTTGGTCCGGTGAAGATTTGAATAAATTATATGATGGTTTATCAAACCGCAGAGATGCTAATTTAACCGGTAGTGAGCAAATTTTCTTCGCGGGCTTTAAAGAGTTTTCACGTTTAAAACAAGTAAATCCAGACGCACCTGATGCCATTATTAAAGGAAGCACACGTGCGATGAATCTTGCAATGAATCGTGAATTAGAAGATTTAGAAAATCGAATTCCTTTCCTTGCAACGGTTGCTTCTGTAAGCCCTTATGTGGGGTTGTTTGGAACCGTGTGGGGGATTATGCACGCATTTATGGCATTGAGTGGTGCAAAACAAGCCACCTTGCAAATGGTTGCACCGGGTATCGCAGAAGCCTTAATTGCAACCGCAATTGGTTTGTTTGCAGCGATCCCTGCGGTTATGGCTTATAACCGTTTAAGCTTGCGTGTAAATAAATTAGAGCAAAATTACGGTAACTTTATTGATGAGTTTACTACAATCTTGCAACGCCAAGTATTTGCAAAAAATAATTAATTTTCTCACCGCACTTTTGTGCTTATGACTAGAAAGTGCGGTTTATTTTGAACGTGTTTTACGAGGTTTACTATGGCGTATCGCCGTAATAAAGAGAGAAGTATTAAATCGGAGATTAATATTGTCCCATTTTTGGACGTATTATTAGTACTTGTATTGATCTTTATGGCAACAGCTCCGATTATTAGCCAAAGTGTTCAGGTGGATTTACCTGACGCGGTAGAAAGTCAAAATGTATCAAATGAAGATAAAGTGCCGGTTATTCTAGAAGTCGCGGGTATCGGGCAATATGCCATTTCAATTGAAGGTGAACGTTCTGAAGGATTAACGGAAGAAATGGTCACTCAAATTATGAAGGCAGAATTTGAAAAAGATCCTAATACCTTATTTCTTGTAGGTGGTGCAAGTACTGTACCTTATGAAGAAGTTATTAAGGCATTGAATTTGCTGCATTTAGCCGGAATTAAATCAGTTGGGTTAATGACCGATCCGATTTAAGCATTTTTATATTAATCCTCGTATTTAAGGATAAATTGTGACAACACAACGAAAAAAGAAAGAGACTAATGAATTTTTGATCTCGATTGTTTTGCATATTATTTTGTTTGGGTTGTTAATCATTGGCTCGTTTTTCACAAAAACCATTGAAACAATGGGTGGTGGTGAAGGAGATGGCGATGTGATCGGTGCAGTTATGGTTGATACAGGATCTGCTGCGCAAGAATGGGGACGCTTGAAGCAACAAAATAAAGGCTCTAAAGATAAAGCGAAACCAGTCACTGAGCCTGTGGTAGAAGATAAACCTGTTCCACCGGAACCAACACCACAGGAAAATTTAGAGCAACAACGCCAAGAGATTGAAAAACAAAAACAACTTGAGCAGCAAAAACAATTAGAACAACAGAAACAGGCGGCAGCAGAAAAAGCACGTCAAGAAGCGTTGGAAAAGGCTAAAGAAGAAGCCGAAGCTAAAGCCAAAGAAGCCGCAGAAGCGGCAAAACTGAAGAAAGAAGCGGAAGCAAAACGTTTAGCGGCAGCGGCAAAACAAGCGGAAGAAGAGGCTAAAGCGAAGGCGAAAGCGGCGCAAGAAGCGAAAGAAAAAGCAGAGAAGGAAGCCAAAGAAAAAGCTGAAAAAGAAGCCAAAGCGAAGGCAGAGAAAGAAGCTAAGGCCAAAGCAGAAAAAGAAGCGAAGGAAAAAGCCGAGAAAGAAGCCAAAGCGAAAGCAGAAAAAGAAGCCAAAGCGAAGGCCGAAAAAGAAGCGAAGGCGAAAGCTGCTGCAGAAGCAAAAGCCAAGGCAGATGCACAAGCAAAAGCGGATTCTAAAGCAAATCAAGCAGCTTTAGACGATCTGTTTGGAGCTGTGGGTGGTGGCAGAGCTTCAAAAGGTGGAAATGCCAATAAAGCAGGTTCTCAAGGTAGCGGTGCTGCATTGGGGGCTGGCGATGGTGGTAAAACAGGCGATCAATATGGCGCATTAATTAAAAAAGAAGTGAAACGCCGTTTATTGGTTGATCCGAGTTTGAAAGGCAAGGTATGTGATGTTCGCATTAATTTGGGACGTGATGGAACCATTATGGGATACCAACGTGTTTCAGGGCCTGATGATATCTGTTCAGCAGCATTAAGTGCCATTGCAAGAACGAAAAAAGTACCGGCTCCGCCGTCAGATGATATTTATAATAAATATAAATCATCGATTATTAGCTTTGATTTAAAATAGTTTTTAGTTAACTCACATAAAAGGTAGTCATAATGAAATTAATCGCTCGTGTAATGAGTGTATTTGCAGTATTATTTTTTGCAATGAATACTGCTCATGCAGATGACGAAGTTCGTATCGTTATCGATGAAGGTGTGGACGGCGCGCGTCCAATCGCAGTCGTTCCGTTCAAGGCAAATGGTTCCGTACCGGCTGATATTGCTGAAATTATTTCAGCGGATTTGCGTAATAGTGGAAAATTTAACCCATTACCTGTCAGTCAAATGCCACAACAACCGGGTTCAGCTTCTGAAGTGACGCCTGATGCGTGGTCTGCATTAGGTATTGATGCAATCGTTGTTGGTCAGGTTACACCGGCAGGTGCAGGTTATAATATCGCGTATCAATTAGTCGATACTATTGGTGCTTCAGGCAATGCCGGAGCAGTATTAGCTCAAAATTCAATTACGGTTCAGCCAAAATGGATTCGCTGGGGGGCTCACCAAGTCAGTGATGAAGTATTTGAAAAGATGACGGCAATTAAAGGGGCATTTAGAACGCGTATTGCTTATATCGTCCAAAAAAATGGTGGTTCGCAACCTTATGAAGTGCGTGTGGCAGATTATGATGGATTTAATCAATTTGTTGTAACACGTAGTTCACAACCATTAATGTCGCCGGCATGGTCGCCGGATGGTCAGCGTTTAGCATACGTTTCTTTTGAAAATAAAAAATCTCAATTAGTTGTTCATAACTTAGGTTCAGGTCAACGTAAAGTAGTTGCATCATTCCCGGGTCATAATGGCGCACCTGCTTTTTCCCCTGATGGTTCTCAGTTAGCCTTTGCCAATAGCCAAGATGGACAATTAAATATTTATGTAATGAATTCGAATGGTGGACAGCCGACACAGTTAACACGTGGTGCAGGTAATAATACTGAACCAAGTTGGACGCCTGATGGTCGTATTCTGTTCACATCCGATAGAAACGGCTCACCGCAAGTTTATTCAATGAGCGCGTCAGGTGGCGGTGCTACATTGGTAGGCAGTGGGCGTAGTTATAGCGGCCAGATGAGTTCTGACGGTAAATCAATGGTGATGATTTCAGGTGATAATGTTGTGAAATATGATTCCGCAACAGGTTCATCACAGGTGTTAAGCTCAACTTTCTTAGATGAAAGTCCAAGCATTTCACCAAATGGAATTATGATTATTTATAGCTCTACCCAAGGACTAGGAAAGGTGCTACAATTAGTGTCCGCAGACGGACGCTTTAAAGCTCGGTTGCCAGGAAGTGATGGGCAAGTAAAATTCCCTGCTTGGTCACCTTACTTAACTAAATAAAGAAACTCTAAGGAGATTTTTGATGAAATTAGCAAAATTATTATTAGTTGCTCCAGTATTAGCATTAGCTGCATGTAGCTCATCTGACAATGATGCGAACGCAACAAACGGTGCTAACGCTCAACAATTCGGTGGTTACTCTGTTGAAGATTTACAACAACGCTACAACACTGTTTACTTCGGTTTTGACAAATACAACATCGAAGGTGAGTACGCTCAATTATTAGATGCTCACGCTGCATACTTAACAGCAACTCCAGCTGCTAAAGTATTAGTAGAAGGTAACACTGACGAACGTGGTACTCCAGAGTACAACATCGCATTAGGTCAACGTCGTGCAGATGCAGTAAAATCATACTTAGCAACTAAAGGTGCTAACAACGTTTCTACTGTTTCTTACGGTGAAGAAAAACCAGCAGTGTTAGGCCACGATGAAGCTGCATACAGCAAAAACCGCCGCGCTGTGTTAGCATACTAATTTTGAATTGATTTCAAATTAGCGAACAGGCTCTGAAAAGAGCCTGTTTTATTTTTGTTCTGAAGTATAAGCAAAATTCATAAAATATGGTATGTGATTGTTGACTATTCATCCAATCAGACAAGTTTTTTGAAAATAGTTGTTGATTATTAAATTTAAATCCGTATTATATGCACCCGTTGCAACGCATTATTTGTTGTAATGATTAAGTGGGTCGTTAGCTCAGTCGGTAGAGCAGCGGACTTTTAATCCGTTGGTCGAAGGTTCGAATCCTTCACGACCCACCAATTCAATTTCTTAGTCTAATCAAAAAAATTTTTTTATCCGTAGGATTGTGTCTTTTTACGATATTCTGTCGATTTTACACAAAGCTAAAAGGACGGTTGATGAGCTTGTCGAACCATAAGGCATTTTAGCGATTTTTCACACAAGACTTACGTTTTGACAAGTTTAACAAGCATTTTATTGAAAGATAACCAAATCGTTATTTCTACTTCTATTCATTATTTCCGAAAAGTATCACCTTAAAAATCTAAATTTGTGATCTCGATTCCAAATTCTTGCACATCTGCTTTTCGATTTCTTATCTTCACTTTAAAGTGCGGTTGGAAATAGGAGAGATTTTATACCTGAGGTTTTATGTCTAAAGGGATTACCTTACTGGAGTTGCTAGTTGGGATTTTTATCCTAAGTTTGGTTGCATCGCTAACAATTCCAACTTGGCAGCAAAATAATACACAACAAATTTTAGTGAAAGAACAGCACAAACTTTATTTATTTTTACGTCAAGTTCAAGCTCGAGTGGAAAACTCCTCTGATATTTGGCTCATTATGGCGAGTAAGCAAACCATTCCTAAACGTTGGTGTATCACTGCACAACGAAAATCTGAGGCATTGTGTGATTGCCTTTTTCCGGAATCTTGTGCAGATAAGGTCACCGCGCATTTTTATTACCCTTATTTCCCTGAGCAAACAATGATTGTGGCAAAACAATATTTTCCCCTAGAAGTGACAAAATTTAATGGTATTCGAAATACTTCGCCTTCAGGCTGTTTTGTATTACAAGCCGGTGACAGTCGCACCTTATTTTCTTTTTCTAATCTTGGCACATTAAAGTTAAAAGATTATCAATCTTTGAGTGCTTGTACATCAGGCACAGGAGATGAGTAATGCGATATTTTTACCTAAAGCCATATTCCGGACAAGGGCTGCTAAGTCTTATGGTGAGTCTCAGCCTTTCCGCTTTTCTCTTGCTTGTGATTATTAGTTTTTACAGCCAAACACAACAACAAAATAAAAATATGATGTTGCAACTTCAATTACAGGCTGAATTACAACGTATGGTACAGACGATTGGGCGTGATGTTCGCCGAGCAGGTTTTAGAGCATTAATCGCAGGATTGCAACAAAATAACCTGATGTTATTTGAACAAGACGATTTAGGAACGAGTGTCACCATTCAACAAGCGGATAATGAAGATCTCAATAGCTGCCTGTTATTCTTTTATGACTTGAATGGAAATGGTTGTATCGGATCAGCCTATAAAGGGAAAAGCTGTGTGAATAACGGTAAAAATTCTACTTCCGAAATTGGCACAGAATTATTTGGTTATCGCTTAAATAAAGGCATGATTGAAAGTCGGCAAACCTATAAAAACACCGTAAGTCAAACTTGCCAACAAGAAGAATGTCGCAGTTATTTACAACAATCCGCTTGTAATGTCGGCGGCTGGACGGATTTATTGGATGATACCGAATATGTAATAACGCAATTAGCATTTAACTGGTTAGCTGAAAAACAAGGCATTGAAGTAAAACTGGCAGGATATTTGAAAAACCATCCTGATATAGCTTATGAAACGAGTATAGTCACCCCATTGCTGAATCAGGGGGAATTTCGATGAAACTGTATCGCGGTATGATGACGTTAACCTTGCTTATTTTACTCAGTGCTATGCTGTTTATCGTGCTACTTTTTGATGATGATATCTTACGATTACATTCGGCATTAACATCACAACGCCAGCATTATGTTCAACACAGTTTGGCATTACAAGCACAAAGCCAAGCAGCAAAATCTTCAGTTTGTTCAACAGTGCCCTTAGAAATGACGGGAACGGTCTATTTGGCCTCATTTCAACAGGAGGATTTTGTTGATGATAATCAACACCATATCTGGTGTGAACGCAAGGCTTTGTTTAAAAAATCCCCAACTAAGGCAACATTTGCCGGTGAGTTTGATACTTATCTCGATAAGGATAAGATTGATTTATTCAAATCACAATTGCAACCACCACCCGATCCCCACCCAACGGATAAAAATCCCCATTTTTACTGGTTTTCGGATGCTCAAACAGAATGGCAACTGACAGGAAATATTTATGCAGTCATTGTGGCAGAAGGGGATTTGCACATTTCAGGCAAAGGGAAAATTAGCGGCACGGTGATTACAAAAGGGCAATTAACCGTTGATCCGAGTGTAACGATTAGTTATCGCAAAGCTACGGTTCAATGGGCGGTTCAACAACAAAGTCAATGGCATCGCGCGGAGAAAAGTTGGTATGATTTTACGCCTTAAACCACCAAAAGGAATGAGTTTACTCACCTTGCTGATCAGCTTAAGCATCTTTAGTGGCATTTTTCTAGCAGTGAATCAATGGACGGCTTATCAACGCAAAAGTGCGGTGGAAATTTACCAACGTTATCAAGCCATTCAAATTGCGGAAAATCAAAAGCAGCGACAATTTTTAGGCTTGGAATGTGAGAGTACAGTCTCACAAAATGGTATTCGTTTTCAGGTTCAATGTGGCGTACCGCTCATTGTGCGCTATCCGGCCGGCGAAATTCGCTTGTGATTGTTGGATAAATTACTTGCAGAACAGCAAAATCTCTCGGAAAATAACCGCACTTTGATTTCAAAATTTGAGATAGTGCCGTGTTTTATATTTATCATTCCAATGACTTAGATGTTCAGAAAGATATTTTGCTGACTTTAATGGAACAAATTCCTTCCGATCCTTTTGTGCCTGAAACCATTATGGTGCAAAGTCCGGGAATGGCGCAGTGGCTGCAGTTGCAAATCGCAGAAAAGAAAGGCATTGCGGCGAATCTCAAATTCCCTTTACCCGCGAGTTTTATTTGGCAGCAATATGTAGATAATCTGCCCAATGTTGCCGAACAAAGTCAATTTGCCAAAGACGCCATGGCGTGGCGTTTAATGACGCTCATTCCACAAGCCAATGTGGCGCAACTCAATGCCTATTTACAATCTTCCAGCGCGTCAGAGCAACAAAAACGTTATCAGCTGGCCCTGAAAATTGCAGATCTGTTTGACCAATATTTGGTTTATCGTCCCGATTGGATCGCGGCTTGGGAGCGCGGTGATAACGCTTATATTGAACAGCAAATTAAAAATCAAAAACTCACGGAGCACGAAAAACTTTTCCAACAAATTCAGCAAGACATTCAATGGCAAGGCGAACTTTGGCGTGCGTTAGTGGCGGAGGTGCAAGCGCAACATAAAGAAAGTGCGGTGCAACATCGCGCTAAATTACACAATGCTTATTTGAATTTATTGCAACAACAAGCACCACGGAATTTGCCTGCACGTTTATTTGTTTTTGGTATTTCCGCGTTGCCGAAGACCTATTTGGAAACCTTGGTCGCCATGTCCACCCATTGCGATATTCATTTATTTTTCAACAATCCTAGCCGCGAATATTGGGGCGATATTGTGGATCAGCAATTCGCGCAAAAGTTAGCATTAAAACAGCGTCAAGCGTGGAAATCCGCAGAAAAAAATACCGCACTTTTATCAAATATCTCTGCGCCAACGGAAGAAACCCAAGATGGCGAACTGTTGCAGGTGGGCAACCCTTTATTGGCAACTTGGGGCAAATTAGGGCGTGATTTCTTTTATTTGCTCAGTCAAGTGGATGGAACCGATATTCAATTTTTCACGGAGTTAACGGGAACGTCCCTTTTATCTCAAGTGCAAAACCGTATTTTAAATTTGAAACCAAATAAAACGGCGTTATTAACCCTTGCCCCAAATGACCGCACTTTAACATTCCATGCTTGCCATAGTCCGATGCGAGAAGTGGAAGTGTTACACGATTATTTGTTACAGCTTTTCCAACAAGAACCCACATTAACACCGAAAGATATTGTAGTGATGGTGGCAGATATTGATCAATATACGCCTTATATTCAAGCAGTCTTTGGGCAATATCAGCGTTATTCTCAAGGTCGGTTAGAATCACGTTTTATTCCGTTTTCCATTTCAGACGGTAAGTTATCGGAAAATGATGTGCTGTTGGCGGCATTTCTTTCCTTGCTTAAATTGAAAGAAAGTCAATTTAGCGCAGAAGAAGTGTTGGCTTTGTTGGATATTCCTGCTGTGCGTGAGAAATTTCATATTGAACTCCGCGAGTTAGAAACCCTTCGCCATTGGGTGATTGATGCGGGCATTCGTTTTGGCTTAAAGGAAACTACCGGCAGCGCACGAAACTTGAATGCGTGGCAGGCGGGTTTAGAGCGGATGTTGCTCGGTTTTGCCCTTTCTGAGAAAAATGCCATTTGGCAAGAAACCCTAGGCTTTGATAATGCGTATGGCTTAAAGGCGCAGTTGGTGGGGAATTTAGTGGCTTATTTGGAATGTTTGCAGCAATGGCATCAAACATTATTGCAAGATCATACCATGGCAGAATGGCAAGAAATATTGACCGCACTGGTGGATAATTTCTTTGCGCTGAATAGCGACAACCAAGACACCTTGCTGTACATCAAAGATTGTATTCAGTCCCAAGCGGATTTATTGGCAGACATTCATTTTGAACAAGGGATTAACATTGATGTGATGGCCGAAGTGATGGCGGTGAAGCTGAATGATAACGACAATAGCCTTAAATTCTTAGTGGGCAAAGTGAGTTTTTGTACCCTTTTGCCGATGCGTGCCATTCCGTTTAAAGTGGTTTGTTTGTTAGGGATGAATGATGCCGATTATCCGCGCCAGCAAACCCCAAACAGCTTTGATTTAATGCAATATCATCGTCAAAAAGGGGATCGTTTCCGCCGCGATGATGACCGTTATTTATTCTTAGAAGCGTTGCTTGCGGCACAAGATTATTTGTACATCAGCTACGTGGGGCGTTCAGCCACGGATAATCAACCTTTAGAACCTTCGGTTTTGGTGAGTCAACTGTTGGATTATATTAATGATAATGCGGAAGATGAGCAAAAAATTGCTGTTCAGCAACATGCCATGACGATTTTTAGCCCCGAAAACTTTAGCGAAAATCACCGCACTTTTGCCAAAGAATGGTTGCCCTTGGCGAATCGTCAACAGCAACAACCCACAGATTTTGCGGCTCAACCTTTAACGGCACCAAAGGAAAGCATCGAGTCCATTGATTTTGCGCAGTTAGTGCAATTTGTGAAAAATCCTGTCCGTTATTATTTTGAAAAACAGCTGGGTGTGTATTTGAGAAATAATGATGAACTGATTGCGGATGCGGAAAATTTTGAGTTGAATGGTTTGGATTTGTATCAAATTAACCATGCGTTGTTAACCTGCAGCGAGGAAGAATTAGATGATTTTTTCCACAAATTACGCTTAAAAGGTGTAAGCCCGCGTGGGCATTTTGCCACGGTGTATGAACAAAAAGTGCGGTCAAATATGGCGGAGTTTCGTGAAACCTTACGAGATTATGTGCAGCAATTGCCGCAGACAGAATGGGTTGAGCTTGAAGTGGAAACAAGTCAGGGAAATCTGTTGTTACAAGGGGCGTTGGATCAGCTTTTTGGTGATAAAAAACAGCGTATTGTTTGGCGCGTAGGCAAAATGAAAGACAATTTCAAAATTGAGCATTGGTTGATGTATTTGTGGCAAGTGGCCACCACAGGGCGACAAGAAAGCCCATTGTTGTACTATAAAGATGACAAGGGCGTACAGTGTTTTCAATTTGAAAAATTAGATAAAACGGCGGCACTTAAGCAGCTTACTGTTTACGTTGAGGCTTATTTGCAAGGCTTGCAGCAGATTCAATTGATTCCTACGGTGGATTTGAGCAATGGGTTGAAAATGAGCGAGAAAAGTGCGGTTGATAAGGTGGCATTTTTATCAAAAATTGCTTATGGCAACGGACAATACGGAGAAAAAGCCGATTTTTATTGGCAACGTGTCTTTATGCAAACACAAAACTGGGATTTTGAAAAAATGAGTAAACAAATTCAAGATTGGTTTGCGCTTATGTTAACACCGCCGAAAAAGGATAAATAAATTTTAGTGGCTTATTCTTTGCTATAATGCCCCTTTTTCGCGGTTATTACCTTTAGGATAGTTTAATGAAAAAAAATTTAGCATTTAAAGCAATGGCATTGCTGTCAGCCTGTATTTTGACGGCTTGTTCGTCTTCTAACAATGCACCGAAGAGCGCTCAACGCGCAGCAACCAATACACAGCAAGAAATGATGCAATTTGGCGCAAAATATCAAGGGCGTCATTACAGTTCAACCCCATTTACCACAGTTTCTCGTATTGATAATGAGAGCGGCATTGTGAATCAAGGGGATTTCTTAACGCAGTTGTCCAATGTGCGGAGTTATTCGGGCAAAATTATGGCTAATTTTGCCGAAAATTATAGTCGTATTCAGCAATGGGTCGTATCCGGGGCAGATGTGAATGAGCTGGCGAACTTTGGGATTCGTCCACAAATTATGTCGGGTATGGATGGTTTCCAAAATGTGTTGATGACAGGATATTATTCACCGGTCATCAAAGTCCGTGGCTCAAAACAGGGGGAATTTAACCAGCCGATTTATTCCTTACCTGCAAACAAACGCTTTAGTCGCGCGCAGATTTATGCTGGTGCTTTAGCAGGGAAAGGCTTAGAGCTGGCTTATAGCAATTCCATGATTGATAATTTCTTACTTGGCGTACAAGGCAGTGGTTATGTGGATTACGGCAATGGGCAGTTACAATATTTTGCTTATGCGGGGCAAAACGGTTTCCCTTATTATTCCGTTGGTCGTTTATTAGTGGAAGATGGCGAAATTCCAAAAGAGAAAATGTCTATTCAAGCGATTCGCGATTGGGCAGCGCGTAACCCGTCTCGCTTACAAGGTTTGCTGGAGCGTAACCCATCTTATGTTTTCTTCAAGTACGATCCTTCGGGCAAAGTGAAAGGGGCGGCTGGCGTCCCATTAGTGCCAATGGCATCAGTGGCAGCCGATCGTCATTTGATACCGATGGGGACAGTGTTGTTAGTGGAAGTACCACAAATGGACAATGATGGAAATTGGACAGGCGAACATAAACTACATTTGATGGTGGCGTTAGATGTGGGCGGTGCGGTAAATCATCACCATTTCGACTTATATCGTGGCATTGGTGATCAAGCCGGTCATATTTCAGGTTTGTCTAAACATTACGGACGGGTTTGGGTGCTACGCTAATGACAGAACGTATTGATAATTACGAACAACGATTCGGCGGCATTGGCCGCCTTTATACCGCAGAAGGCTTGGCGCGTTTACGTCAAGCCCATATTTGCGTTATTGGTATTGGCGGCGTAGGTTCTTGGGTGGTAGAAGCGTTGGCTCGTTCGGGAATTGGCAAAATAACCATGATCGATATGGATGATATTTGCGTCACCAATATCAACCGCCAAATTCACGCAATGACAGGAAATATTGGGCAACTCAAAACAGAAGTGATGCGCGACCGAGTGGCACTTATCAATCCCGAATGTGATGTACAAATTATTGATGATTTTCTCACTCAAGAAAATTTGGCGGAATATCTTAGTGGCGGTTATGACTATGTGATTGATGCCATTGATAATGTAAAGACCAAAGCCGCACTGATTGCCTATTGCAAACGCCATAAAATTCCTGTGATTACCATTGGCGGTGCCGGCGGTCAAACGGATCCCACTCAAATTCAAATCGCGGATTTAACGAAAACTATTCAAGATCCTCTCATGTCAAAAGTGCGGTCAACTTTGCGCAAGGATTACCATTTTAGCCAAAATCCTAAGCGTAAATTTGGGGTAGATTGCGTTTTCTCTACGCAACCGTTGATTTTCCCCAAAATGAGCGAAGGTTGTGTGGTATCCGCCACAATGAATTGCGCCAATGGTTTTGGTGCCGCAACCATGGTAACGGCAACCTTTGGTTTTTTTGCCGTATCGCGCGTGATAGAAAAATTGTTGCGATAAACCCTATTGCATTTTTTCTAAATTTTTGTACTCTTGTTGAGAATTATTTTCAAATAGGAGCTTAAACGATGAATTTTACGAAGACTATTTTAGCCACAACTTTATTAAGTACAGCCCTTTATGCCCAAGGGGAAATTGTCACATCAGTGAAACCTTTGGGTTTTATTGCTTCGAGCATCGCCGATGATGTCACCAATGTGAATGTTATTGTGCCCGCCGGTGCATCGCCCCACGACTACAATTTAAAACCGACAGATGTTCAAAAAATCAAGTCTGCGGATTTAGTGTTGTGGATTGGCAAAGATGTGGACGGCTTTCTTGACAAAAGTATTCATCAGATTGATCAGAACAAGGTGATTGAACTTGCTAAGTTAGAGGCGGTAAAGGCTTTACTTGGTCGTTCCGCAGCACATCATCATGATGACCATGACCATGACCATGACCATGACCATGACCATGACCATGACCATGACCATGACCATGACCATGACCACGCCCATAAACACGAAGTCGATGAAAACGGGTTAACGGTAAACTGGCATATTTGGTATTCGCCGGAAATCAGCAACGTGATCGCCCATCAACTGGCAGAAAAATTGAGTGAAAAATTTCCCGCACAAAAAGCCCAAATTGCAGAAAACTTGGCGAAGTTTAACCGCACTTTAACGGCTAAAAATGAGCAAATTAAATCCCAACTGTCCGCTTACAAGGATAAAGGATTTTATGTGTTCCACGATGCTTATGGTTATTTCAACGATGCTTATGGCTTAAAACAAATCGGTGAATTTACCATTAATCCATTAGTCGCCCCAGGGGCAAAAAAATTAGCGCATATCAAAGAAGAAATTGCGGAGCATAAAGTGGCTTGTCTTTTTGCTGAACCGCAATTTACCCCGAAAGTGATCGATACCTTGAGCAAAAACACCGGCGTAAAAGTCGGGCGTTTAGATCCTATGGGAGACGTTATTCAGCTCGGTAAAAATGCCTATGTGAATTTCTTGCAATTTACCGCCGACAGTTATGCAGAATGTTTGAGTAAATAGGGAATTTTCTGCAATTTGACTTGTCGTAATAGCAAGATTTTTTTCAGGTAAGATGTATGTGGAAGCGTTGGCTGTTAGGCTTGATTGGTGGTGGGATTTTATTCTTGGTCGCGTTAATTTTAACGCTTCCTTGGTGGTTTTCACCCAAACAGGCAGAACAGCTCGCTAACCGTTTTTTAGCCCCTGATTATTCTCTTCAGCTTGCAGACTCATGGCAACTTAAACTCACGGGTCTGCAACTGGCTCATCTTAAGCTTCAAACCCCAACTTGCCTCCTTGCGGATGCCGAGCAAGTAAAGCTAAATTGGTGGAATTTTAGACGCTTAAATATCGAAAATCTCACCCTAGATTATGGTTGTGTCACGCAATTACCGACCGATCCAAACTCGCAAAGTGCGGTAGATTTAACCGCACTTTTTGCCGCGTTGCCAATCAGCGAAGTGGATGTCTCGCATTTTCAGCTCAAAAACACGGCGAGTCTGACACAATCAAATTTACAACAATTATTGCAAGCTGATATTGCATTGAACGCCCAATATACAGGCGAAGCCTTACGATTTTCCGCTCAAGTCAAAGCAGAAAGTGCGGTGATTTTGCAACATCATTCTGAATTAACCCCGGCAAATGGATTATGGCGTTGGCAAGGGCAAACCGATTATCAACCCGAACCACAGAAAACCTATCATCTTACGTCTTCAATACAGCTGGAAAATAACCTATTAGCCTTGCCGCAACAAGGCTCTCTCGATGTTTCTTGGGATAATGCGGATTTTTCGGTGGCGAAAGGAACGGTAGGGTTAAGCTGGCAAGGTGAAAAAGGGCAAATCAGTGGGCAAGATCTTGTCCGTAATCAGCCCTTGTTAGATGTGCCTTTTACTTGGAATAACAAAGGGTTAGAAGTGACTTGGGGAACGCTTTACTGGACTTTTGACGGTTATCAACCGGTGAAAGCATTCTTGGGGCTGAATATTAAAAAGCCTGAACATCAGTGGCTTCCGCTGAATACGGATTTAAATATGATTTTTCAAACCTTTGGCGAATTTGGCAAAGGGGAAATTGTGATTTCAGGGCAAAACGGTGAAATTGGCGGTGGGGAACGCTTTGATCAACTGCATTTTGATCTTAAAACCCGCGGCGACTTACGCTATAACACGACTGTGGCGCAAACCAATTTGGAATATAAAGTACGCGGTACTTTTGCTGAGCCTTGGATGGTCTTTAGTCAAGGCGCGATTTTCAAAATGGATAATGTTCAATCGGAGACTAAACTTCATGTTCGTTTACCTTTGGATAACGTGGTTATCGGGCGTTATGGTTTAGAAGGGCGTTTACAAGCCACCTTACAGGGTTCAACACCGCAGTTTGAACAATTAGATCTCAAATTGGATGGATATGCCCACGAATTTATTGCCGGTGTCAAAACAGTCTTTGATTTACGTGATGAACGGCAAAATTTACGTTCTGCCGAACTGAAAGCCGCAAACCGTTGGGACTGGAATGTTAAAGGGAGTGCCATTTGGAAGGCATTGAAAACTAAGGTGAATCTCAACGGGCTAGGTTTTTGGGAAGCAGACCACATTGAGCTCACAAAACTGAATGCCAATTCGGGCGATGTTAATATTACAGAAGTCAAAATGTCGCCCCTTTTTCTCGAGTTAAAAGATCGTTTACGTTGGGATTACGAAAAAGAGAAAATCCGTGGTTTGTTACAAGCACAAACGGATTGGCTTGAATTTGCCTATGGTGGTCGCTTTGAGCATCCTATTTTTGGCGTGGGCATTGACGGCAAATCCATTGGGGATTTTAGTATAGCCGGCGAGCTGAAGGCAGGATTATTAGGGCCGTTGGAGATCTCAGGTCATTACCAAAAACAGGCGTTAACAGGAAAAATTGCATGGAAAGAGCAGTCTGCTAAAGTATTCCAATCCTTATTCCCACAGAAATGGGAATGGATCATTCATCGCGGCACTATCAAAGGAAAAACGGATTTTCTGATCGATGAAAATGGGGTGTTATTGGATGGTGAGTTGAAAGTGAAAAAGGGCGAAATCCAATTGCCCGATGGGGAAATCAAAGGATTAAATATTGATTTTCCATTGCATTATCAAGATCTTACTTTACAAGCCAAAGCACAAAAACCATTGAAGTTTTATATGGACAGTATTCGTCTTGGTGCACTTGAAATCCAACGCGCCAAAATGAACGCCTATGGTTATTATCCTAATTCATTGGCGAAACCCTTAATTCTCTCTCAAGTTCATTTGGATGTGTTTGATGGGGACGTCACCGTAGATAAGCTCAGCTTGCCACAACAACAATTGGCGGTGTTAAATCTAAAAAACATTGATTTATCCAAAGTACTTACCATGGCGCAATATAATCAAATTTATATGCAAGGACGTATTAACGCTACGTTGCCATTTCGGTTTAATCATAAAGCATGTTTAATTTGTCAGGGGACAATCACCCAAGCAGAAAAGCTCAATTTGAAATTAGATGATGAAGTTGTAAAAGGGCTCAAAGCCGGTGGTTGGACAGAAAGCATTTTAGTGGATGTGGTTAAAAATTTGGATTTAGAGACCTTTAACGCCAAATTAACGCTTTTGCCCACAGGCGAAATGGATCTTGCCGCGTCTATTAAAGGATATAACCCTGATAAGAAAACCTATAACCCCATTACATTGAATTATACGCACAAAGAAAATATGTTTGAGCTATGGAAAATGATAGACTATGGCTCGCAATTCGAACAAAACCTTGAATATCGACTTTACCAACAAGCGGAAAAAACGGAATGAAAAAATTTGCTAAAAAACAACCGCACTTTTTACTTTTTGCAGCCTTAGTAAGTCTATTTACGCTATCCGCCTGCACCCCCACCATTCAACTCGACACCCCAAAAGAAGGGATTACGATTAATATGAACGTGGTAGTGGATCACAAAATTAGCGTAAAGATGGATGAAAAATCGCAAGAAGTGATGGGGAAATAGTCGAGAATTACAAATTTGCATTTCTTCCTTTCCTTTTGAAATTTGCCTATAATCTTTTCAACTTATCACCAAAAGGAAGAACTATGTCATCATTACTTTTTGCATCTTGCCGTGTGGCGTTTGCGGCATTGGTTCACGATTTAGGGAAGTTTGCAGAGCGTGCCAAACTTCCGATTTCGCAGGATACGCTTGATGCCCACAAAACGCTTTATTGCCCTTTCAATCAAGAGGGGAATTATCATTCCCACGTTCACGCTGCTTATACTGGCTATGCCATTGACCAAATCGAGCCTTATTTACCACCGTTAATTGAGGGGGAACTTTATCCTTTCACTTCACGCCAACAAAATAAAGATAACAGCATTACCAACTCTCTTATCAATGCGGCAGCCGCCCATCATAAACCCGATACTTTTTTGCAATGGGTGATTGCGACTGCAGATCGTGTGGCTTCGGGTTTTGAGCGTGAAGAGTTTGATAAATACAACAAAGCCGAAGCGCCTAATCATTATCAAGCCCGTTTATTGACCTTATTTGAGCAGATCAAAATCAGTGAACGTGCGGGGGAAATTGAGAGCAATTCATTTGCTTTTCGCTATCCGCTTGCGCCCTTAAGCGCACAAACGATTTTCCCTGTGTCTCGTCATCAAGTCGAAACCGATAATAATGAAATCGCACAAAAAGCCTATTTAAAATTGTGGGAACAGTTTGTGCAAGGTTTGGCGGAAATGCCGGCATCGCACCGTAAAAAATGGGATATATGGCTCGATCATTTTGATACCGCCTACCAATGTTTTACCGGCAGTATTCCTTCTGCAACAGCGTTTGGCGTAAAACCGGAAGTTTCTTTGTATGATCACAGCAAAACAACGGCGGCATTAGCCACCGCACTTTGGCGTTGGCACGAAGAAAATCAGCAGACCGGGCAAGATCAAGCGGTGAAATTAGCAGATCGTTTTGCAAGTTGGGACGAACAGAAATTCTTGTTAATTCAAGGGGATTTTTTCGGGATTCAAGATTTTATTTTTTCCGGCGGTAGCGATAGCAATAAACAAGCGGCGAAATTATTGCGTGGACGCTCTTTCCAAGTTTCACTGTTTACCGAATTAGCCGCCTTGAAATTGTTGCAAGCCTGCGAATTACCAAGCACCAGCCAAATTATCAATGCAGCAGGTAAATTTTTGATTGTTGCGCCCAATACCGCCAAAATTAAAGCCACCGTTGCACAAGTACAAAATGAATTAAATCAATGGTTTGTTGAAAATACTTACGGCTTAGTCGGTTTAGGTTTAGCCGACAAAGAAGCCAGCTGTAATGATTTTATCGGCGATAAATTTAAAACGCTGATTAAAGGCTTATTTGAACAGTTGGAAGAGACCAAACTACAACGTTTAGATTTAACGGATAGCACGTTGTCGGTACAAAATATCAGTTATCCTTACGGGATATGCCGCCTAAACCGTTATTTCCCGGCGGAAACGGAATATCGTCCGGAAGATAAAAACAGCGGTTTATCCCGAATTTCTAAAGACCAAATTACCATTGGCGAGCAGTTGGTCAAGAAAAACCGTATTTTAATCTGTGCGTCAGCGGCGGAAATATTTAAAACCCACAAAACTGCCAGTTTGAGTTTACCGATTTTCGGCTACAACGTCATTTTTACGGAAAACGAAGCGGAAACCGGCAAATTTGGCGAGTTGGTCAATGCGCAGCAACTTTATCGCTGCTGGGATTTTTCTATTCCGAATAGTCTTGATCAATCCGTATGGAACGGCTATGCACGCCGTTATATTAACGGTTATGTGGCTAAATTTAGCCTTGCTGATGAATATACGTCTGATAAATATCAAAATGCAGATTTAGCGGAAATTGAAATCGATAAAATTAAAGCCTTTGATTTTATCGCTTGTGAAGATCGCCAATTAAACGGCGAAAAATACGAAGGTTCGGCGGCATTGATGACCTTAAAAGGCGATGTGGACAATTTAGGCACGATTTTCCAAACCGGCTTAAAAACGCCAACTTTTGCGAAAATGGCAGCACTTTCACGACAAATGAACCAATTTTTCAGTTTGTGGTTACCGACTTATTGCCAGCAACATAGCCCGAATATGTACACGGTGTTTGCCGGTGGTGATGATTTCTTTTTAATTGGGCCTTGGCAAGCAACGCAAAAAATGGCAGGCGAAATGCACGAAGAATTCCGCCACTATGTGGCTGAAAATGCGGATATTCATTTTTCTGCCGGAATGGTAATGAGTAAAGTCGGGTTACCGGTTCCTCGTTTAGGCGATTTAGCGGAAGATGCCCTTGAAAAGGCGAAAGGGATTGATGCAGGCAAAAATGCGGTAACCATTTTTAATAAAACGGTGAAATGGGAAAATTGGCAATCACTTTGCGATTTGGAAAATGAAATTCACCGCTTGGCAAAAGCATATCAAATTTCAACATCTTATTTGTATTCTTTAATTCGTTTGGCGGAACAAGCAGATAATTCAACGAATATTGAAAACACAATGTGGCGTAGCCGTTTTTATTATCGTACGGCACGTTATGTGGTGGATAAATTAAACCCTGAGCAACGTAATAATGCGTTAAAACAAATTACGATTTCACTAGGTGAAAATGGGATTGAAAAATACAAAGGTAATTTTGTTATTCCGTTATTTAACTATTTTTATTCAAAACGCTAATTAATATTAAGAGGTGAAAATGAGTATTCAAAATTTAATTAAATTTGGTGAACGAAAATCATCAGAAATTTTTTCTGAAATTGCCAAACAAGCCGCAGAAGAAATTAAATCTAATGCAAATGTCAATAAATCGACACAATTACGTAAATTTTATGATGAATTGGCAATGTGGAATGAACGAGTGCAATTAGCTCAGGCAGATAAATTAGCGAAATTTAATGAATTAGAGCCGTTTATCAAAATGTTAAAAGCAAAGGTGGCTTATGCCAAAGGGCGTAAACATATTGATGATAAGTTTATGGCGGTTTTTAATCAAACCATTGATGAAATTAAATGCCCACAAACATTAAAAGAAGCCAAATTATTTATGGAAGCCGTAATGGGTTATTGCAAATATTATGAAGAAAAATTAAATAAGGAACGTAAATGATGAAACTAACAAATATTATTGAAATTAACGCAAAATTAGTGTTAAAAACCGGTTTACATATTGGTACAGGCGATAGCGAAATGCATATTGGCGGTATTGATAATTCTGTAATTAAACACCCCATTACTCAATCGCCTTATATTCCCGGCTCAAGTTTAAAAGGCAAAATTCGTACATTATTAGAATGGCGTTCGGGAGCGGTAAAAAATGCACCACTTACCTTAAATGAGGCAAACGGACAAAATACCGAAGCAGTGAAAAATATTTTGCGTTTATTCGGCATTAGTGGCGACACCAAAAATGATAAAAGTGCGGTGGAAGAAATCGGTGTTTCTCGCCTTGCATTTTGGGATTGTGCTTTAAATCCAGAGTGGGAAAATGCCATTCGTGAAGATAACCAACTTTTAACGGAAGCCAAAAGCGAAAATACAATAGATAGAATTACATCTATGACTGTAAATGGTGGGGTTCGTCAAATGGAGCGTGTTCCGGCAGGTGCGGAATTTGACTTCAAATTAACCCTACGCCAATTTGAAGGCGACAGCGAAGAGTTATTAGAACTGATCTTAAAAGGCTTACGTTTACTGGAATTAGATAGCCTTGGCGGTTCAGGTTCTCGTGGTTATGGTAAAGTGGAATTTCAACAGCTCACCGTAGGCGGCAAAGCGCAATCCTTACCTGAAAACCCATTTGCATAGGGGGAAAAATGAACACCTATCGTTTTATGCTTTCGCCGCAAAGTGCTTTCGGCACGCCATTAGTGGGCGATAGTTTATTCGGGCAGCTTTGCTGGGCGATTGTTAATCGTTTTGGCGAAACACGCTTGAATGAGTTGCTTGATGGCTATGTTGAACAACGCCCGTTTATGGTGGTATCTGATTGTTTTCCAAAGGGTTATTTACCTTTGCCGACAATCCCTTCTCGCTTTTGGCAAACAAATGAAAGCCACAAAGCTGATCGTAAAAAATTGAAAAAAATCCAATGGATTAAATGGGAAGACGCTCAAAAAAGTGCGGTCGAATTTTGGCAAGAAAAAGCGATTGCATCAAATTTCAAATTTGAAAAAGAGAGCCAAGATCAATATCACAACACCATCGATCGTGCCAGTGGGACGACAGGCGAAGGGGCTTTTGCACCTTACGCCACCGAGTTGACTTGGTTTAACCGCACGCAACAGTTTGATCTTTATATTGTATTAGATGAAAGTCGTTTTTCTCTTGCGGATCTACAGCTGATTTTAAATGACGTCGGACATTTCGGTTTTGGGCGTGATGCCTCTATTGGTTTAGGCAAATTTACCGTTGCAAAAGAAGTGCAAGCGGTTGAATTTAAACAAGAAAATGCAAATTGCTATTTCACCTTAGCCAACGCAGCCCCACAAGGCTTAGGCTTAAACAAAGACAATAGTTACTACCAAATTACTACCCGATTTGGACGGCACGGCGATATTCAGGCACTGAGTTCAAGCCCATTTAAAAAGCCGATTATTTTAGCTAAGTCCGCAGCAATTTTTACGCCAAATGAGTATAAAGTGCAGTCATTTTTGGGCAATGGTTTAACACAGATATCAACTACTCAAACCAACGCTGTTCATCAAGGTTATGCACCGGTATTTAATTTATGTGTGGATTTCACTAAGGACGAAAAATAATGAAATTTATGCAAACTCACAAAGTCTATTTAACCCCAATTAGCCCTATTCATATCGGCTGTGGGGAAGATTTCGAGCCAACGAATTATGTAATTGATGAAAATGTTTTATATCATTTTGATCCGGTAAATTTAAAGCTAAATGAACAACAACGGATTGATTTATTAAATCGAGCAAACAACTTAGATTTATTAGCTATTCAACGTTTCTTTTTAAAGAATAAAGAGCAAGCGGTCTCTTTTGCGAATTATTTTGCGGATGTTGTAAGCGGATTGGCTAATGACTATAAAAATAAAATAGGTAAAGTCGCACAACGTGAAAATGATGGTAATAAAGTCATCAATAATTTATTTATTGAACGAACAGCCTATTTACCTTTAAAACATTTACCTTATATTCCGGGAAGCAGTTTTAAAGGTGCTTTGGCAACCGCTTTACTTAATTATGAACATAAGAAACGAAATTATCCGAAAGTACGTAAAGAAGATAGCAAAAAATTGGTTCAATTCTATCTTGGTGAATTCGCTGAAAGCCGTTTACGCACGGTTAAATTTGGTGATTTTATTCCGGTTAAACCGGCACATTCAAAAATCTTTTATAGTTTAAACTTTAAAAAAGTTCCTACTCAAAAAGGCGGAAAAGGAAAAGGCAAAGGCATTACATTAAGACGTGAATGTATTTTGGCAGGACAATATCGCACCTTTCAAAGTGAATTAACTTTATGGGAAGGGGAAAATCTTTCGGTTAAAAGCTATTTTCAGCTTTTAAATGATTACCATAAAGCCATTTTTGCCGCTGAATGTGGAATGCTTTTTCAGCGTAAATTAGTTTCCAAAGAATGGGTTTCAGGCGTATTGAAATTAATTGAAACTAATAAAGTTGCGCTCGTTCGATTGGGTAAAAATGGTGCAGATAGTAAAGTTTATCAAGGCGATGTAGCGCAAATTAAAATTATGAAAGGGAAGGGGGAAAAGCCGGATTTTCGTTCTAGTGCGACCACGGTATGGCTTGCTGCGGGGCAAGAAAGTCAATCTTCCGATTTACTGCCTTTGGGCTGGGCAATTCTTGAAGTCGACCCTACGGAAGACAATGAGCTGTTAAAACAATGGTGTGAAGCGCAACCTAAACCACAATTTGATCGTGCTGCATTGATTGCCAAAAGACAAGCGCAAAAAGATGAAGTTGAAGCCCAAAAACAAGCCAAATTAGCCGAAGAAAAAGCCAAAGCGGAAATACTTAACTCACTTTCAGATAATCAGCGATTAGTGGAAGAAAAATTAGCTCAATGGGCGGTACAAGAGAAAAAACCATTTACGGCTTCGCCGATATTTAGTGAAGCGAAAAAATTATTGGAAGAAGCGCAACAATGGGATAAAGCGGATCGTCAATATCTTTATGAAAAAATTGATCCGACAGAATCCAATAAAGGATTACAAAAATATGTTGATGGTTTAAGTGGATTTAATAATTTAAAAGCTAAATCTGCAGTGGAATTTAAAAAACTACGCAATAAATTGGTGGTAGAATAATGCAAAATTCACTTCCCATCGCTCGTTATCAATTTACATTTAAAGTGAGCGAGCCGATTATTTTACCCGAATATGCAGGCTCGACTTTGCGTGGTGCTTTCGGACGAGCATTACGCAAAATTGCCTGTATGACAAAACAAGCGGATTGCAAAGGCTGTCCGCTTTATCGAACGTGCCCTTATACCAATATTTTTGAAACGCCTGCGCCTGAAACTCATCAAATTCAACAATTTAGCCAAGTACCGAATGGTTATATTATTGAACCACCTGAATGGGGTGCAAAAGAATATCAAAAAGGCGATATTATCCATTTTAATTTAGTGTTATTTGGGCGTTTAGTTTCGCAATTGTCTTTAATTGCTTTTGCGTTTAAACGTGCCTTTGAATATAACATCGCAGGCGGAAAAGGCGAATTAGTGGATATTGCATTTTTTTCACAAAATCAGACCGCTTGCCAATCTATTTTTGAGCAAGGAAATATTCTTGATCATCAAGCAGAAATCCTTATTCCCACCGATTTACCTAATAAAATGGAATTAGAAATTTTAACGCCACTGCGTTTACAAGATAACGGCAAACCATTAAAACCCAATGAAATTAATTTAAACCGTTTTTTAATTAGTTTGGCAAAACGTATTTCATTATTAAGTGAATTTCATCATCAACCGCTTAATTTAGATTTTGATTATTTAATTTCATTATTGCCACAAGTTGAAGATCAAAAACAATTAAAATGGCAAGATTGGACAAGATATTCTTCTCGCCAACAACAAAAAATGAAATTAGGCGGTGTAATTGGAAAATGGGAATTTCATAATGTTCCGAATGAATGGGCAAAATTGCTTTATATTGGGCAATGGCTACATAATGGCAAAAATGCCACTTTCGGTTTGGGGAAATATCAGATTACAAATTTGTAATTTAATCTCAAATTAAAAAATATCGTTTAAACTTACCGCACTTTTTATCAGAATAAGGAAAAATATGGCGGTCTGGTTTATTTCAAGACATCAAGGTGCAATTGATTGGATTAAGCAACAATCTATTCATATTGATCGTTTTGAAAGCCACTTAGATGTTAATTTAATCCAAGCGGAAGATACCGTTATTGGTACGCTTCCTATTCATCTTGCGGCAGAAGTTTGTCAAAAGGGAGCAAAATTTTATTTTTTATCAATTAACGTACGCCCGGAACAACGCGGCACAGAATTAACACAAGCACAACTTGTAGAACAAGGCTGTGCATTGCAAGAATTTTATATTGAAAAATGTTAGGAGTCATTATGCAAAAATATGATATTCACGTTTGTTTGGTTTCAGGACAAGCTGCACCAAATTTATTACCTATTTTAGATACGGAATTTAAGCCGAAAGAAATTGTATTGATTGTGTCAAATAAAATGAAAGAAAAAGCCAATAATTTGGCTGAAATTTACAAAAAGAACAATATTAAAGTGATACAAAAAATGTTGAGTGATGAATTTAATTTTTCAACAATGGAACAAGAAATTTATGCTATTGCAGAAGAATATCTTGATAAAAATGTCGCTTTAAATGTTACGGGTGGCACAAAATTAATTGCGATTGCAGCTCAAAATGCTTTCCAAACGGCTGGAAACCCTATTTTTTATGTAGATACAGATGAGAATCGTATTATCTTTATTTCTAAAGATGAACAAGGACACTGGATTGAAGATAAAATGTTACAAACCAATGTTAATCTTAGTGATTATTTTGGTTCTTATGGTTTCCAAACATTCTGCCATTCGCAATCTGACATTAAAGAAGAATGGTTAGATATTCCAAAGTTACTTATACAGTATTACGATCGTTACGCTAATGTTATTCCACTTTTAAATAAATATGCCTCTTTAGCGGAAAAACAAGGTTTAAAAGTGGAGATTTCTAAAGAAGATCAGCGAATTAATTTACTTGATGATGTATTGGCTGAATTTGATGATAAATATGATTTGATTGAATATAGAAATAATCAAATTAATTTCAAAAATCAAGATGTTCGTTTCTTTCTTAATGGTGGTTGGTTAGAAGATTATACTTTCAATCTTCTAAAGGATATTAAGCAGATTGATGATATTGGTTGTAATATTGAAGTGGCTAATCTTCATTATAAGCAAGAAAAAAGCGATTTCTCTAAAAATAATCAGGGGAATAAAAACGAGTTTGATATTGTTTTTATGGCTAAAAATAAATTACATATTATTGAGTGTAAAACACAAAAGCTGGATAAATCCGGTGGCGTGAAAGCAGAAGATATTCTGTATAAATTAGAAACCTTAAAAGATTATGGTGGATTATTCACCAAAAAATGTTTAATTAGCTATTGTTCTCTTCCTGAAGCTATTTTAAATCGTGCCAAATCGCTCAATATTAAAATTATCCAAGGAAAAGATTTATTACGTTTAAAATCACTGATTCAAGACTGGATTGCACGCTAATGAACACTTATAACAAACGCATTTTACTCTCTGTAACAGGAATGTCGCCAGCAGTTGTGACTGAAACCCTTTATGCTCTTGTAACAGAAAAAGGATTTATTCCTACAGAAATTCGAGTTATTACCACATTACAAGGTAAAAATAAATTACTCGATGTTTTATTACGCCGTGGCGCATTGGCGGAATTTATTGCAGATTATGGCGAAAAATATGGTTTTTCACATATTCATTTTGATGAAAGTTGTATTGAAGTGATTAACGATACAAGCGGTGAAAAATTATCGGATATTCGCACACCTGAAGAAAATGATTTAGCGGCAAACCAAATCGTCAAACTTGTCGGACAGCTTTGCCAAGATGAACATTCGGCAATTCACGTCTCTATTGCCGGCGGTCGCAAAACAATGGGATTTTTCTTAGGCTATGCGCTTTCCCTTTATGGACGTAAGCAAGATAGCCTATCCCACGTTTTGGTTTCGGCAGAATTTGAAAATGTGCGAGATTTTTATTATCCGAAACCTTACCCTTGTGAAATATTCAATGATAAGGGCGTGGCTTTGGACGCTTCGCAAGGCAAAGTGATGCTGGCGGAAATTCCTTGGGTTCGGTTGGGGTTGGGGATTCCGGCAGATCTGCTTAATAATCAGATTTCCTATAGCCAGTCGGTCAATAATGCACAACAAATTTTAGAAAGCCCAAACATTTCTTTTATCGGCAGAATTGTGGATAGAAAAGTAAAATTGGGGGAGCATATGGTGAAATTTGCGCCACGAGGTTATACCTTTTTGCTTGCACTAGTGATATCCAAAGAACAACAATGGAAATTTGACTATAACAAGCAAGAAGCAAAAATCATTGAGCTTTACCTGCAAATCTACGAATTAGTGAAAGGAAACGATCTTAGTATGCAGGATCGTTTAACCGGTAAATATTATGAATTGGATATTCTTAAGAAAGTGTTGTCAGAGTCGGCACACGATATTAATGAAAAGGTACGCAAAGCCTTTTCCTTAGGTAAATCTGTGAAAGTACCCTATATTCCTTCCGCTAAAAATGGTTGTTATGAATTGATGATTGAAAGTGCAGATATTGATTTTTCTGCTATTCAATCTGAAATTCAACACCTTCTTTAATCTTTTCTATACAGGCGGTAGTTTTTTACCGCTTTAGCCTGATAACAAAGTTTATTCATTCAGTGTTTATTGGGGCTAATGTAATTAGCCCCTACAGCCGTTTTATATTAAGATATTTTGATAACTAAAATATTTCAAATCGATTAAAAAATTTGAAGTGGTAATTTTTTACCGCTTTTTACAAATTTGTAATTTTAAATATGCGTTGATACTTAATTTATTATACTCCCATTCTTAGAGAGAATTTGAAAATTTATTCTAAATAAGTTAATTAGAATATTTTACCACCTTAAATTTTAATCTAATCCATCAGTGAAAATTTTATCAAAATTATTACAAAGGAGAGTAAAAATGGGCGATATTTTAGAAGAAATCCAACAAATCATTTTTGCACATTGTAGTAATGATGAGCCGTATCTCTATGATCTCTTTAGGGAGGCTGAAGAATGGACACTACCCGAACTCGATATCTCATTGCTTATGATATAGCCGACAGCAAACGGCTTTATCGCATTCATAAGCAAGTGGAGGCTTATGCCATTGGCGGGCAGAAATCCTTTTATGAGTGTTGGCTAACGCCACACGAATTGGCAAAATTGAAGGAAAAAATGACCGCACTTATGGAAAATAGCGAAGATCGTATTTTTATTTATCAACTCCATCAAGACACAGAAGTCGAATTATTCGGCAAAGCAACATTACAATCCACGCAACCTTTTTTATTGATATAGGAGGGCATTATGTCTAGCTTATATATTGATCGCAAAGGCACGGAAATTAAAATGAGTGGTGATACCTTGGTTTGTTATGAAAATGAAGAACGGATCGGTACCATTCCTCTTGCGCCGATTGAGCGAATTTATTTGAAAGGCGATGTGAAATTACAGGCTTCGCTATTGGCTAAATTGGGAGAAAGAAATATTGGGATTATTTGCCTTTCAGGTCGTAAAAATATACCAACGTTGTTTATGTCGCAACCACACAATGACGCAGAACGCCGCCTCTCACAATATGAACTCTCAAACAATGAAGCGTTCTGCCTTGCTTTTGCCAAAAAACTGATCACGCTCAAACTTGTTACACAGAAAAATTGGCTGTGGCAAGCTTCCAATGCAAGACTAGATAAAAAAATCTTGCTTGTGCCAAAGGCAGAAGAGTTAGAAGGGCTCATCGGTAAGATTGAGCAACAGACAAATTTGGCATCTTTACGTGGTATTGAAGGCAGGGCGGCAAATGTTTATTTTACTGCGTTAAGCCTTTACCTTCCGCCTGCATTACGGTTTGCGGGTCGAAACCGCCGTCCGCCACGAGATCCGTTTAATGCGGTAATGTCATTAAGTTATACGTTGTTACATTCGGAAGCTGTTTTAACCGCCTATGGTGCAGGTTTGGATCCTTATATCGGTTTTCTTCATAGTTTAGATTATGGGCGTGAGTCGCTGGCTTGTGATTTAATTGAGCCAATTCGACCGCTTGTGGATAACTGGTTGTTGAGTTGTTTTCGTCAAAATATTTTGCGTGAAGAGCATTTTAACACCACGCAAGAAGGCTGCTTACTTGGTAAAGCAGGGCGCATTCATTTCTATCAAGAATATGAACGTGTCATTGCTAATTGGCGCAAAATGCTAACGGAAAATTGTTATGATTTGGTGCAATTGTTTAAGACTTGCCAATTGGATTGTTCGCCACAACGCCGTGCCAGCCAGCTTTCGCCAGCCAGTTTGTTGCAATATGAGCAAAACTGGAAACGCTTGTTGGAGAACTATTATTTTAATCAGCGCACAATGTTGAGTAATTATGAATTTTATTTTTAGGAGGCATTATGCATTTTTTAGTAGGTTATGATATTAGTGATGAAAAACGGTTGCAAAGAATTCACAAGGTAATGGCTAAGCACGCTACGCCTATTCAATACAGTATTTTTTTATTTGAGGGGGAGCGTAAGGGATTACAAGCCTGTATTGATGATGTAATGCGTTTTTTTCATAAAAAAGAGGATGATTTGCGTGTTTATCCGCTTCCTTCCAATGGTAAGCAATGGCAGCTAGGGAAAGCGGTTTTGCCCGAAGGGGTTATTTGGACAGCGTTGCCGTTAAATACGCAGGTTGTCTAATTACGCTCGAAAAGTGCGGTGTTTTTTGTTAAAATATCGCTGTTTTTGACAAGTGGAAGGAATAAAGTTGATGATTTTTCAATCAATTCAACAGCTAACTCTTCGGCTTCTCAGAAATTTTGGGAAGCCGTTGTTTAACTTATTGAAATGTAAGAAAAATAATCCCTTCCGCAGTCGAAAGACCTTGCCCTGTATCAAAGGGATTGAAACAGAATACCATTCTAGCTAATTGTAAAGGCTCAAACTGTCGAAAGACCTTGCCCTGTATCAAAGGGATTGAAACTGCTCAACCGCATCAGATAAGATCTGAAATATTTTGTCGAAAGACCTTGCCCTGTATCAAAGGGATTGAAACGGATTTTTTCCGCTCGCATTTGTAAAAACGTTTTTTGTCGAAAGACCTTGCCCTGTATCAAAGGGATTGAAACACCGTAACCATTGAAATATACATTATCCCCCCAAGTCGAAAGACCTTGCCCTGTATCAAAGGGATTGAAACGTTATCAAGTTTGCGATTTTGATGTTTATCTCCATCTGTCGAAAGACCTTGCCCTGTATCAAAGGGATTGAAACGTTAGCTCGGATCTTGACTCCTCCGTTGTAAAAACGTCGAAAGACCTTGCCCTGTATCAAAGGGATTGAAACTTTATGCTCCTATTTGTAGTTAAACCATCAAAGCGTCGAAAGACCTTGCCCTGTATCAAAGGGATTGAAACGCCATATACGATCCAACGTAAACGCCCACGCTCCGGTCGAAAGACCTTGCCCTGTATCAAAGGGATTGAAACTATCTCTGTTTTTGACTCATCTGTTGTGAAGATGTCGAAAGACCTTGCCCTGTATCAAAGGGATTGAAACGTCCCCCGCGTAACTACTGTATTCGTTCCATAGCGTCGAAAGACCTTGCCCTGTATCAAAGGGATTGAAACGCTTCAAATTGAATATATTGCTTATCGTTCATAGGTCGAAAGACCTTGCCCTGTATCAAAGGGATTGAAACAGCATTCAGGCTGCGGATTTTTTCGGCGCGCATTTGGTCGAAAGACCTTGCCCTGTATCAAAGGGATTGAAACAGATGAAGTCAAACCGGTTACAAAAAACATTAAGCCGTCGAAAGACCTTGCCCTGTATCAAAGGGATTGAAACATATGGTCTAAAAATTGGGCATTAAGGTGGATTGTCGAAAGACCTTGCCCTGTATCAAAGGGATTGAAACCCTTTTTTCTTCGCGCAGTTGTAAAAATGTTTTGTCGAAAGACCTTGCCCTGTATCAAAGGGATTGAAACCCATAATAAACGCGTGACCTGTACTCACACCAGTCGAAAGACCTTGCCCTGTATCAAAGGGATTGAAACTCATCTAACGTTCCGTTGTCGCTCTCTTGGCAGTGTCGAAAGACCTTGCCCTGTATCAAAGGGATTGAAACGGTGAAAGCCCACACACCCAAGCAAGCTAACAGTCGAAAGACCTTGCCCTGTATCAAAGGGATTGAAACACTCTTCACGTTTTTTATATTCACTTTGTGTTGATGTCGAAAGACCTTGCCCTGCTTCAAAGGGATTGAAACGTTGAATACTAGATGAGATTGAACCAACAGTATTAGTCGAAAGACCTAAACTACATTATTGGTGATCGAGTCCATTAAAACTAATATGCCAAAATAACGCCCAAAGAAAGTCGTATCCATAACAAGGTGTAATAGACAAATTTGTTTACAGCCTTATTTGTTTAGCGTTTATCCAGGCGCTGAGTGCGGTCATTTTGACCGCACTTTTCATTCCCCAATTTACCCCAATCTTTGACGCACAATTTCAAACAAACACACCCCTGTTGCTACGGAGACGTTTAATGATGACACGGAGCCGGCCATTGGGATGCTGATTAATTGATCGCAACATTCGCGGGTTAAGCGGCGCATACCGTCACCTTCCGCGCCCATGACCAACGCTAGCGCACCGGTGAGTTTGGTTTGGTAAATGGTTTCGGTGGCTTCGCCTGCGGTTCCCACTACCCAAATATTATGGCTTTGCTGAATATCACGTAATGTACGAGCCAAATTAGTAACGCGAATTAAGGGCACAACTTCTGCTGCGCCACAAGCTACTTTGCGCGCAATTGAAGTGAGTTGTGCGGATTTGTCTTTTGGCACAATAACCGCATCCACACCCGCTGCATCCGCCGTACGTAAACAAGCCCCAAGATTATGGGGATCGGTCACGCCGTCAAGTACCAACAAAAATGGATTTTGTTTATTGGCAAGAATAACATCCAAATCGTTTTCATTGAGTTCTTTCGCAGGCTGCACGCGCGCAATCACCCCTTGATGAACTTCGCCGTTGGCTTTGTTATCCAAGGTTTGGCGATTAAGAAATTGCACAGCGATGCCTAAATGGTGTAACTCGTTAAGTAAGGGTTGTAACCGTTTGTCTTCACGCCCTTTGAGCACAAAGACTTCGATAATACGTTCAGGCGTTCGTTCTAAAAAGGATTTTACGGCATGAATACCGTAGATATTTTCGGACATTTTGTTTCCTTTAATTTATTTTTTTCTTGATTTATTGGGTTTCTTGGCTTTGTCTGAAACTTTCGATTTTTTCACCGCACTTTTTTGTTTTTTCAATTTGCCTTTGTTTTTAGGCGCTGAAAGTGCGGTGGTTTTTGCGGCAATTTTAGCTTTGGTTTTTGCGGTTTTTCCCACTCGGCGCGGTGTGCGTTTGCTTGAAATTAAGCTGAAATCCACTTGGCGTTGATCTAGGTTAGCCGCTTCAACTCGTACGCGTACTCTGTCGCCAAGACGGTAAATCATGCCTGAATTTTCGCCAATTAAGCGTTGTCCCGCCGCATCATATTGGTAGTAGTCATTATCTAAGGTGGACACATGAACAAGCCCATCAATAAAGAGATCGTCTAATCGGACAAATAAGCCAAACCCCGTGACTGACGAAATGACGCCATCAAATTCATCGCCAATATGATCCTGCATAAATTCGCATTTCAGCCAATCCGCTACTTCGCGTGTGGCATCATCCGCACGCCGTTCCGTCATGGAGCAATGATCGCCTAATTCGTCCATTTCATCAAGGCTATAATGATAACCGCCTGTTTCGGTGGTTTTGCGTTTGGAGCCTTTGCCTTTGGCAAGTAAATATTTGATCCCTCGGTGTAAGGTTAAGTCAGGATAACGGCGAATTGGCGAGGTAAAGTGGGCGTATTCTTCCAATGCCAAGCCAAAATGCCCGATATTATCCGCATTGTAAACCGCTTGACTTAAACTGCGCAGCAGCATCGTTTGGATAAGTTCATGGTCAGAGCGTTCCTTCACTTGCACCAATAATTTGGCGTAATCCGCCGTGGTGGGTTTCATTCCCCCTTCAAGAGTTAATCCCAACTCACTTAAAAAGGCACGAAAGGCGGTTAATTTTTCTTCACTCGGGCCGGCGTGAATACGATAAAGTGCAGGCTCTTGATGACGTTCCATAAAGTTTGCGGCAGCAATGTTGGCTAAAATCATACATTCTTCAATGATTTTATGGGCGTCATTACGTTCAACAGGTTCGATACGTTCAATGCGTCCCAATTCATTGAAAATAAATTTACTTTCAATGGTTTCAAAATCAATGGCACCGCGCTGATGACGCGCCGCCAGCAAGGATTTATACATGGCATGCAATTCTTCCAAATGAGGGACTAAACCGGCGTAACGCTGACGTAATGCTTCATCGCCATCCAAAATTTTTGCCACTTTGGTATAAGTTAAACGCGCATGCGAGTTCATCACCGCTTCATAAAATTCATAACTTTTCAGTTGACCTTTATTTGAAAGCTGCATTTCACAGACCATACAGAGACGATCCACTTGTGGATTGAGCGAACAAAGTCCATTGGACAAAATTTCCGGCAACATAGGGATCACGCGATTTGGGAAATAGACCGAGTTACCACGATTGCGCGCTTCTGCGTCTAAAGCAGAACGTAGGCGAACATAATAGCTCACATCCGCAATGGCGACCCATAAACGCCAGCCATTTTTTTCTTTGCGACAATGGACGGCGTCATCAAAATCGCGCGCATCTTCGCCGTCAATGGTCACGAGCGGTAAATCGCGTAAATCTACGCGCCCTTGTTTCGCTTCTTCAGGCACTTCTTCGCTGAATTTTTTTACCGCTTTTTCTACTGCGGGTGGAAATTGATGGGGAATATCGTGGTTGCGAATCGCAATTTCCACTTCCATGCCTTTTGCCATATTGTCGCCGAGAATTTCAATAATATCGCCTACCGGCGCGCTGAAACTGGCGGTACGTGGGCGTAATGCGACTACAACGACTTGTCCCATACGCGCGCCCATACGGCTTTCGTTTGGCACCAAAATATCGCGTCCAATTCGGCTGTCATCAGGTACCACATAACCAATGCTGTCTTCTAAGAAAAACCGTCCAACGATTTCTTTTTTACGGCTTTCTAACACACGAACAATGCGCACTTCTTGACGGCCGCGGCGGTCAAAGCCACTTTTTTGTGCCAACACAAAATCACCGTGCATGACCCGTTGCATCTGGGTGTTGGGAATAAACAAATCTTTTTCGTTGCGGCTATTTTCTAGTTGTAAAAAACCGTAGCCGTCATGATGCCCAATCACCGTCCCTTTTAATAAATCTAACTTTTCGGGCAGGGCGTAACATTGGCGTTTAGTAAAAACTAACTGACCGTCATTTTCCATTGCGCGCAAGCGGCGGCGTATGCCTTCCGCGCGTTCTTCATCTTGAATACCAAAAATATCGAGCAAGTCATCGCGTTTCATGGGCTGATTTTGCTCGCGAATGACTTGCAAAATAAATTCACGACTTGGAATAGGATTTTCGTATTTCGCTTGTTCTTGTAGATAGTTCGGATCGAGATGAATAGGATCTAAAAGTGCGGTTGTTTTTTTGCGTGTTTTAGTTGTCGTTTTCTTTGTCGATGATGTTTTTTTCGTTGTTATTTTCTTTGTTGTTTTAGTTGTTTTAGTTGTTTTAGTTGTTGTTTTACGCACCATAGCGTTTCTCCCTTGAATTTAAATAGGGTTATTGCGAGCAAGTTTAATACTTGGTTTCAGAAAGAACAAGCAATTTGCAAATAAAGTTACCAATCCCGCCAAAAGGCGAGTATAATACGGCAGTTTTATTTTCCGTTTTAGCGTGCGGCTATCAAAAATGATTTTACGCCGTCAAACCAAGATTGTTTTTGCTAGTCGCAATTTGGAAAATGAAACTTATTATTGAATTAAAAAGTTTATTTAAAAGGAACAACAGAGTGAATCCAATTGTAAAACAATTTAAATATGGTCAACATACAGTGACCTTAGAAACCGGCGCAATCGCGCGTCAGGCAACGGCTGCTGTTATGGCAAGCATGGATGACACAACGGTTTTCGTGACTGTTGTGGCGAAAAAAGACGTTAAAGAAGGTCAAGACTTTTTCCCATTAACGGTGGATTATCAAGAACGTACTTATGCCGCGGGTAAAATTCCCGGTGGCTTCTTTAAACGTGAAGGTCGTCCTTCTGAAGGTGAAACCTTAATCGCTCGTTTAATCGACCGTCCAATCCGTCCTTTATTCCCTGAAGGCTTCTTAAACGAAATCCAAATTATTGCAACCGTTGTGTCGGTTAATCCACAAATCAGTCCTGATTTAGTGGCAATGATCGGTGCTTCAGCCGCTCTTTCATTGTCAGGCGTGCCATTCAATGGTCCAATCGGTGCAGCGCGCGTTGGTTTTATCAATGATCAATTTGTGCTAAACCCAACCATGGCGGAACAAAAACACAGCCGTTTAGATTTAGTGGTGGCTGGGACAGACAAAGCCGTATTAATGGTTGAATCTGAAGCAGACATTTTAACAGAAGAACAAATGTTAGCCGCTGTAGTATTTGGTCATCAGCAACAACAAGTGGTGGTGGAAGCCATTAAAGAATTTGCCGCAGAAGCAGGCAAACCACGTTGGGACTGGGTTGCACCGGAACCGGATACAGCATTAATCAACCAAGTGAAAGCCATTGCTGAAAGCCGTTTAGGTGATGCTTATCGTATCACTGAAAAACAAGTGCGTTATGAGCAAATTGACGCTATTAAAGCGGATGTGATTGCGCAAATTACGGCACAAAACGAAGAAGTGAGCGAAGGCAAAATTATTGATATTTTCACCGCACTTGAAAGTCAAATCGTACGCGGTCGTATTATCGCAGGCGAACCACGTATTGATGGTCGTACTGTGGATACCGTTCGTGCTTTAGATATTTGCACAGGCGTATTACCACGTACTCACGGTTCTGCGATTTTCACGCGTGGTGAGACACAAGCGTTAGCAGTTGCAACTTTAGGTACGGAACGTGATGCGCAAATTCTTGATGAATTAACAGGCGAACGTCAAGATACTTTCTTATTCCATTACAACTTCCCTCCATATTCTGTAGGTGAAACAGGTCGTATTGGTTCGCCAAAACGCCGCGAAATCGGTCACGGTCGTTTAGCAAAACGCGGTGTTGCAGCCGTAATGCCAACCTTAGCGGAATTCCCATACGTTGTTCGCGTGGTGTCTGAAATTACTGAGTCAAATGGTTCATCATCAATGGCGTCAGTTTGTGGTGCATCTCTTGCCTTAATGGATGCCGGTGTGCCAATCAAAGCGGCCGTTGCGGGTATCGCAATGGGTCTGGTGAAAGAAGATGAAAAATTTGTTGTTCTTTCAGATATCTTAGGTGATGAAGATCACTTAGGCGATATGGACTTCAAAGTAGCGGGTACGCGTACCGGCGTGACTGCGCTTCAAATGGACATCAAAATTGAAGGGATTACCCCTGAAATTATGCAAATCGCATTAAATCAAGCGAAAAGCGCGCGTATGCACATTTTAGGTGTCATGGAACAAGCGATTCCTGCACCACGTGCGGAAATTTCTGAATATGCACCGCGTATTTACACCATGAAGATCGATCCGAAGAAAATTAAAGACGTGATCGGTAAAGGTGGTGCAACGATTCGTGCATTAACAGAAGAAACCGCTACGTCAATTGATATCGATGACGATGGTACAGTGAAAATTGCGGCAGTTGATGCTAACTCCGCACGTGCAGTGATGGCGCGTATTGAAGAAATCACTGCGGAAGTGGAAGCGGGCGTGGTTTACCAAGGTAAAGTGACACGTTTAGCGGATTTCGGTGCTTTCGTTTCTATTCTTGGCGGTAAAGAAGGCTTAGTCCATATTTCTCAAATCGCAGAAGAACGCGTTGAGAAAGTGACTGATTACCTTCAAGTGGGTCAAGAAGTGACCGTGAAAGTGGTTGAAATCGATCGTCAAGGTCGTATTCGTTTAACCATGAAAGACTTGAGTACTACTGCGGAAGCTCCGGCAGCAGAAGCCGTTGTTGATCAAGAATAATTCATAAAGAATCGACCGCACTTTGAGATTGAAAGTGCGGTCGTCATTTCTGTTATTCCTAAGGCAAATTTTAATGATACAGATAATGCGTTGGTTCAAATTTGGGATACTCTTTCCAAGTTTATGCCTTGCTTTGCTCTCGGGTTGTGTAAGCAATTCAACAGGGATTTTTGTGTCTAAAAATAGCATTGTGCTGGCGGAACAACATCCTAACGTGCATTTTGAACAGGAAGTGATGATTGCACGAATCAGCCAAATGCTGATTGTAGGGCAATTGTCAGCAGCAGAACGCGCGGATTTACATTTCGAGCGCGGTGTGCTTTATGACAGTTTGGGGCTTTGGGCATTAGCGCGTTACGACTTTACCCAAGCACTTGCGCTGCAACCACAAATGGTGGCAGTGTATAATTATTTAGGTTTATATTCGTTATTAGATGAAGATTTTGACGGTGCCGTAGATGCTTTTAACGTGGTGCTTGAACTTGATCCTAACTATGAATACACCTATTTAAACCGTGGTTTAGATTTCCATTACACGGGACGTTATAGCTTAGCGAATCAGGATTTTCTGCACTTCTACGAAGCAGATAAAGCCGATCCTTATCGCGTTTTATGGTTATATTTCAACGACTTGAAATTTAAGCCGAAAGAGGCAAAACAAAATTTAGTACAAAGATCGGAAACGCTTTCTACTGAATATTGGGGAACCTTCATTGTTCAATATTATTTGGGCAAACTTTCCGTACAAGATTTATTAGACAAAGCGAAAGTCTTTGTTGATCCGAATTCTCCACAATATGCGGAAATTCTAACGGAAACCTATTTTTATCTCGCAAAACAAAAACTCAATATGGGCAATATGAACGAAGCAGAAGTGCTGTTCAAATTAGCCGTAGCAAATCAGGTGTATAATTTCGTTGAGTATCGTTTTGCATTGTTTGAGTTAGAGCGTTTAAAAGATAAAACCCCTAACACTCAAACCGAACGAGCCGTGGTGCAAAAACTAGATAGACTGTAAAGTGCGGTCGATTTTGTTTATGTTTTACCACAATATGTTATACACGAGAGCCTTGTGCTTTCCTTTTATCAATTCGAGTATTTAATGACTGAAACCAATACTATTACTTTTGGCGACTTAGGCTTGCCGGATTTTATCCTTTCTGCTGTTTCTGAAATGGGCTTTACGACTCCATCGCCTATTCAACAAGCTTGTATTCCACACCTTTTAAACGGACGTGATGTGTTAGGTATGGCACAAACAGGTAGCGGAAAAACAGCCGCTTTTTCTTTACCCTTGTTGGCACAAATTGATACCAACGAAAAATATCCGCAAATGTTGGTGATGGCACCAACTCGCGAACTGGCGATTCAGGTCGCGGAAGCTTGTGAACAATTTACGAAACACGCAAAAGGTGTTCGTGTTGTGACGCTTTATGGTGGTCAACGTTATGACATCCAACTTCGTGCTTTACGTCAAGGCGCACAAGTGGTGGTGGGCACACCGGGACGTATTTTAGACCATATTAACCGTGGCACACTTGATCTTTCATCGCTCAAATTTATCGTGTTAGATGAAGCCGATGAAATGTTGCGTATGGGCTTTATTGATGATGTGGAAACCGTGATGGCTGAATTACCGGAACAACATCAAACCGCCCTTTTCTCCGCTACCATGCCTGAGCCGATTCGCCGTATTACCAAACGTTTTATGACGAATCCGCAAGAAGTGAAAATTCAATCCACACAACGTACTAACCCTGATATTGCGCAAAGCTGTTGGTATGTGCGTGGTTTCCGCAAAAATGATGCGCTCTTACGTTTCTTAGAAGTGGAAGATTTTGATGCGGCGATTATTTTCACCCGCACTAAAACAGGAACCTTGGATGTCACGGAATTATTAAATCAACGTGGTTTCCGCGCAGCAGCGCTGAACGGCGATATGACGCAACAATCCCGCGAGCAAACCTTAGAGCGTTTGCGCAAGGGCAGCCTTGATATTTTAGTGGCAACGGATGTGGCGGCTCGTGGTTTAGATGTGGAACGCATTAGCTTGGTGGTGAACTATGACATTCCATTAGACGCAGAAAGCTATGTGCATCGTATCGGTCGTACCGGTCGTGCCGGTCGTTCAGGAAGCGCGATTTTATTTGTGGAGCCACGTGAGCGCCGTCTATTAGGCAATATTGAACGCTTAATGAAAAAGCCAATTGAAGAAGTGAATTTACCGAATCATGAACAATTGCAAGCTTGCCGCCGTGCAAAATTTGTGGCACAAATTACCAAACAGCTTGAACATCATGATTTAGAGCTTTATCGTAGCTTGTTGGAAGATTTATTCACAGCAGATCAAGATCAAGAAGACATTGCCGCTGCGATGTTAATGTTGCTTCAAGGTAAACAAAAATTAATTCTTCCACCGGATCCGCCAATGCCTAAACGTGGCGAACGTGGTGATCGCCGTGAGCGTGGTGAACGCCGTGATAATCCTCGTTCACAAGAACGCCGTGGCTATGGCAATCCGCAACCAATGGATTTATATCGTATTGAAATTGGTCGTGCAGATGGGGTAGAAGTCCGTCATATTGTGGGGGCCATTGCCAACGAAGGGGATATCAATAGTCGTCATATTGGTCATATCAAACTTTATGATGATTATTCAACCATTGAATTGCCACAAGGTATGCCGAAAGAGTTATTGAAGCATTTTGAAAAAGCGCGTGTGTTAAACAAAAAAATGCAAATGTCATTTGTGCGTGAAGTTCAAGGTGGTGAGCGTGGACGTTCGGATAACCGTGATTCTCGCCGTGGCAGTGATCGTTTTAACGACCGCGAAGCTCGTTTTAATGAGCGTGGTTTTAAAGGTGATCGCAAATTCTCAGGAAAAAATGACCGCACTTTTAAAGAACAGGGTCGAAAAGAATTTCGTGAGAAAGGCTTTAAAGGCAGTCGTCATCGCTAGTTGATGAGATAAAAAAAGGGCGCAAGCAACGAGTTGTTTGCGCCTTTTTTGTTACGGCTTATCGATTCAATTCACTTTCTTGCAAACGAATTTTCGCGTAGGTTTCCATTAAATCAGCACTGAAGTTAATGCGTTGCAATTCAGGCACGGTATTGGCTTTCACCAACATTCTTAAGGGCTGAAATTGCATATTGCACATATAAAGTTGCTGGTGTGGCAACATATGTTGTACAAAACGGGTTAAGGCGTGAATTCCCCCCGTATCAAGAACATTCACCGCTTCGCATTGTAAGACGATATGGCGGATTTCATGATCGGTATGAACCGTTTTATCGTGTAATTCCGAAAATAGGTTATCTGCCGCAGCAAAGAATAACGGGCCACTTACACGGTAAACTAAAACATCTTCTAAATCATCGGGATGGGTTGTTTCGATGGTTTTAGTCATTTCTGCAATGGTGCGAATAAACAGCAAGCTTGCGAGTAGTACGCCAACGGAAATGGCGATCACCATATCGAAAATAACGGTAAGCAAAATACAAACAACGAGAACAGCAATTTCATTTTTTCCGGAACGGCGGATAAGCGCAATAATATTGTGAATATCGGCCATATTCCATGCAACGAGCAATAGCAATGCCGCCATGGAGGCGAGCGGAAGATAAGAAAGTGCTTGTGCAAAAACAAGTAGAGAGAACAGTACAAATAAACCATGCACCACGCTAGCGATAGGGGACGTTGCGCCTGCTTTTACGTTAGCGGCTGAACGCGCAATGGCAGCGGTTGCGGTAATTCCCCCTAAAAATGGTGCAACAACATTACCTATCCCTTGGGCTAATAATTCATTATTGGAATGGTGTTTGGTGTCTGTCATGTTGTCGAGTACGACAGCACAAAGTAAAGATTCAATCGCGCCGAGCATTGCCATAGAAAAGGCTGCCGGTAAAAGTGCTTGAAGTGTATCAAAGTTCCATTGAATGACTTCTCCTTGTGCATTGGGAATATTCCAAGGCAACATAAAGCTTGGTAATACATTGGGAATACCATTGCCTACTGTGCCATCAGGTAGAGTATATTGGAAAGCGGAACCAATGGTCGCGACTTTCATATCAAACTGACTTAATAGTAATGCCAGTAATGTCCCCACAATGACCGCAGGTAAATGCCCTGGAATGGCAATTTTTAAGCGACGCCATTGGGTTAAAACGGCTAATGTTACGATACCAACCAGTGTATCTGCCCAGTTGATAGAGGGAAGTGCGGTGAAAATAGTCTGTACTTTTTCAATATAATGGGCAGGCATTGCAGGAATATTCAGCCCAAGAAAATCTTTGATTTGTAAGGTCGCAATCGTAATACCAATACCACAAGTAAACCCTAGTGTGACAGGTAATGGAATATATTCAATTAATCGCCCTAAACGGAATAACGCCATGAGGATTAAAATTAGCCCCGAAAGAATCGTTGCCATTAATAATCCGCCCAAGCCAAATTGTTGGGTGATAGGGTAAAGAATGACCACAAAGGCAGCCGTTGGCCCGGAAATATTAAAGCGAGAGCCACCTGTAAGCGCAATGATGATACCGGCAATAATAGCGGTATACAGCCCATGTTGCGGCGGAACACCACTGGCAATGGCTAACGCCATAGAAAGAGGAATCGCGATAATCCCAACCGTTAAGCCCGCCATCACATCTTTGGTAAAATGTTTTTTGGTATAGCCTAAGCGCAAGCTGTCTTTAAGCGCGCTGAACGGTTTAACCGCTAAGAATGCATTTTTGTTTAAGAACCATTTCTTCAACATATAACAACCTAAAAAAGAAGAATAAAGTGCGGTTATTTTACGCTTAATTTTGAAAAAATGTTATAAGTTAGCGCAATAAAATCTAAAAAAGACTAGACGAGCGGGCAGTAAATTCTTATAATTCCGCCCACTTCTTGCAGTGATAAATTTTTACAAAGAGATTTCAAGAAGTATATTCAAATGTGGTGAGATGTCCGAGTGGTTGAAGGAGCACGCCTGGAAAGCGTGTATGTGGGAAACTGCATCGGGGGTTCGAATCCCCCTCTCACCGCCACCTAAACCCCTTTTCTTGTTCGTCCTGTTCTATAATTCATTGAAAAACAAGGCTTTTTAACGCTTGTTTTGTTCGTGCTGTTCTTGTGGGTTGTTCCTGTTCGTAGAAAAAAGATCACTAAATGATCACTACAAACAGAAAAAAACGCTTTTTTTCTTTAGTGCATTTTTAGAGTGATCTTTTTTAAGCTAACTTATTCATTTGTAAGGCTTAAATGATGACTAACAACATGCTGGTACATTGGGGCTTGTTGATGTCTTGATGTTGCAAAGTCATCAATAGATGCTTATCTAATATCCCAGCATGGCAGAGCCATACTGGGTTATGCATAAATTAGCCCCTTTGGGGCTGAGAATTAGAGTGGTAATGGAGATTTTCTTGCGGTAAATATTGACGATTTATAACCACAAAAGCGTTTTTTATCGCTCATTTAATGACCGCTACCCCCCCCCCATATATAACGGTAGGGTCATGGCAATTCTTAAGCCGCCCAATGGGCTTTTTTCTGCCCAAATTTCGCCGTAATGTTGATGCACACTATGTTCTACAATGGCAAGTCCTAAGCCTGTTCCTTCAATTTTCTTCGTGCGTTCTTCATCCACACGGTAGAAAGGTTGGAAGATTTTTTTGTACTCTTCTTCTTTGAGACCTGCACCATCGTCATCTACATAAATCATAATATTATCTCCTTGACGTTTAATATGAGCGGAAATGGTATGAGATGTATATTTTAATGCATTGCGCAGAAGGTTTTCCAAGGCACTGGTTAGTGATTGTTTGTTTCCGAGCAAATAATAATACTCAGAGTGTTCAACTTCCTGTATGAAATGGAATTGAATTTTGCGTTGTTCCGCTTCAAATTCCGTATCTAAAATAACGTCATGCCACAATTTTTCCAATGGGAATACTTCGCGCTTAGAGTGAATATTCACTTGGTTACGAGAAAACTTGAGCAAGTCATTTATCATTAAATCTAAACGAGCAATTTCAGTTTCAATACGTGTAATTTCATTGCTTTCCCCTACACGGCGGCGCAGCAAGGCAGTGGCTAATTGTAAGCGAGTGAGCGGTGTACGCAATTCATGGGAAACGGATGAAAGTAGCATTTGGTGGGTTTTTAATAAACCATCAATGGCTTCAATCATGCGGTTAAAGGTTTTACCTACGCGGCGGAATTCGGATACCCCTTGGGTTTCTAAATCCGGTGTAACGATAAAGTTGCCCAACGCCACAGATTTTGCTGCAATATTTAGTTGTTTAAGTGGACGTGAGATATGTAAGGTTTGCCATAAGAGTAACGGTGAAGACAGTACCATAATAAAAATTAATAGCAATCCCGGGCGGTCAAAGATTTGGTTTACAAAATCCCGTTGTGGATCCACTTTTTGGGCAAAATATAACAAATAAGGTTCTTCTTTATTATCATCGGTGATTGACGTGAGATGAATGGTAAAAGGCCCTGCTAATTTAATATTGTTAAATGTTTTAACAAACGGTTTTTCTGGATTATTTGCGGTATGAGTAAATCGAGTGGCATCATCAAGTTCATCATCTAATGCCCCTATAAGCTGCTTGGTGTTGATTTTTAATAAGATTGGGTGTAGATCTTTGCTTTGCTCTAATGGCAAAGGGTGCTTTTTGAGCATTAATAATCGTGTTAGTTTATTTTCACGAATAGCCGTAATAATTTCTTGTTGGTAACTATGCAATTCTTTACCTGTTAATTCTGCATAATTGCGGCTATCCAGTTTGGGAATAAAAAATACAATGGATAAGAGAATAAGAAAAATAACCCAAAATGAAGTAAAGATTTGGAATGATAGCGTATTGGTGTAAGAGGGTAACTTTAGAAATTTCATGTTTTTTAATAAAAAAGTGCGGTGGAATTTGACCGCACTTTTATTGGTTGTTAATCCACTAATAAAATATAGCCACGTCCACGTAAGGTTTTAAACCAAGCGTGGTCATCGCTAGGTGTAGGTAATTTTCTCCGTAAATTTGACATGTGCATATCAATGGTGCGATCAAACGGCGTAAGCTCTTTGCCTAATGCTTCAACGAGTAAGATTTCACGAGATAATATTTCGCCTTGGTTTTGAATTAAGTGTAACAACAGTGCAAACTCAGAGCCCGTTAATCCTAAATCTTGACCGTTACAATAGGCTTGTTGTCGCCCTGTATTTAGCTCAAGATTTTTAAATCTGACGATATGCTCATTATTCGGCATACCACTTTCATCACCGGAACCCGTTACGACGGTGCGGCGTAGGATAGCTTTGATACGCGCAATCAGTTCTCGGTCGTTAAATGGCTTGGGTAAATAATCGTCCGCGCCTAATTCAAGGCCAATTACGCGGTCAATATCATCACCACGAGCCGTTAACATTAATACGGGCACGCTATAATTTTGGCGAATTCGTTTTAAGGTCTCAATGCCATTGAGTTTTGGCATATTAATATCGAGCAATACAATGTTATGCTGACTATTTAGCCTCTCTAATGCTTCTTCGCCATCATAGGCAACATCGACTTCGAACCCTTCCATCTCTAACAGTTCTGCCAGTAAATTCGAGATTTCAATGTCGTCATCGACTAATAAAATTCTAGCCATAGCTGAAATTCCTATCTAGATTTTATTTCCAGAATTGCCACCAACTAGATTCTTCTGCCACTGGCGCTTCAATAATGGCGTTATTGAACACTTCTTTATTTGAATCAGGCAACGGTTTATCTAATTCATAGTTTGTCACACGTTGGCTTTGATCAAAATAAACCACCAGCGTATGTTGTTCCGGGGTTTCATAACCTTTTTGTTGTAGGAATACGTAGTACCAAGTGTTGGTGCTAAAGGGATCTTGCAATACAGGTGTACCAAGTAAATATTGAACTTGAGGTTTGGTCATACCGGCTTGTAATTGTTTTACACTCGCTTCTTCAAGGTAGTTACCCTGTGGTACATCAATACGATAAACGATTTTTTCTACGCTAGAACAAGCAGATACAGCGAAAGCAACAAAAAGTGCGGTTAAAATTGATTTCATTTTCATAACATAAAACCTTATTTAAAAAGTTGAGCAAATAATACCTAAAGTTTGCTGAATTGCCAAATTAATTGTCTTTTAAATTGCGTTGCAATTGATCCCGTAAATTGGCCGGCAATCCTTTAATTGTTAAGGTGTCTGAAGCTTCATCCCAAATAATGCGTTGATTAATGAGTTCTGCATCAAAACTAATGGTCACCCCTTTGCCTGAGCCTGAAAATTTGGTTAATGTTTTCAAGGCAGATCGCACAGGCGGAATGGTTTCTTCGAGTCCATAATCTTGCTCCGTGGCAAATTCAATAAATGGACGCTCATTAAGAGTCGGTAACTCGGTAGAAAGTTCCCGTAATGCAATATCATCCCCAGCATTCATTTGCCCTTTGCAATATTCAAACACTTGCTTTTTCACTGCTTGCGTTTGTTCTTGGCTTAAGTCACCTTGATCGCAGTAGTCACTCACCGCTTGTAATAGGCACTGGTTTTGAACTTGCGGATTTAATCCTTCGTCTGCGCCCATAAAATCCATAAAAAAGTCGCCAATTTTACGTCCCACGCGCCCTTTGATAAAGGTTAGGTAACGGTTTGAGTTCGCGTCAATTTGCATTTCCGTGAGATTTATACGGGCGGCAATATCAAATTGATTGATGTTTAAATATTGGGTGCGATGAATTTCTAAGTTTTCATCCACTAACATACTAATGCGGCTATCGAGCAGGGCGATAAATAAGTAATCGGTGGCTAAAAAATTATATTGGCAAAGAACGAAAGTGCCGCTTTCTGCAAAAGGGTATTTGCTCAGTTCTGTGCTCAATAAGTTTGCGCTTTCGTGGCTAAACGGCAGAAAGTCTATTTCTTGCTCAAGTAGGCGATTAAGAGATTGAGCAAACACCGATTGTTCTTTAAATATGCCGTAGCCTTTGGCTTTGGTTTGGTAAGCTTGGTGTAATTCCAAGGTGAGTTGTTCAACTTCCGGTGTAATGGGTAAAAGTGTTTCGCGAAGTTGGGTATCGAGTTGAATATTGCCATCTTCAGTAGTTTGTTTAATGAGTTGATGTAAAACAATTTGATTGACTTTAATGCTCATTTTATCGTCCGAATAAATAAATTTAAAAAAATCTGCGTCATTATAACCGCACTTTAAGAGAAAATGTGGTAGGATCGCGAAATTAATCGTTAAAGGTTGTAAAAATGGCAACAAATTCAAAATTTCAAGATAAACAAGTAGATGCAATTTTAAATGATATGATTGCAGTTCTCGAAAAACATCAAGCCCCGGTGGATTTATCTCTGGTGGTTTTAGGTAATATGGTCACGAATTTATTGACATCCAGTGTGGGTAAAGGTCAACAACAAGCTTTAGCTAAAGCGTTTTCTGATGCCTTGATGAATTCGGTGAAATAAACTTAAGCGAGCAGAATGATGTTTTGGTTTAAAAACGGCAAACAAGTTTTTGGCATGCAATACCGCGAACAAACTTCGATGAAGATTTCGTGGGGGCATTGGTTTGCCTTTTTTAATATTATTTGGGCGATCTTGATTGGTTCGCGCTACGCCTTTATTATCGACTGGCCTGAAACCTTATTCGGCAAGCTTTATTTCTTTATCAGCTTATTAGGGCATTTTAGCTTTGTTAGCTTTTCACTTTATCTCTTAGTTTTATTTCCGCTTAGCTTTATCATTAAAAATGAGCGCACCTTTCGTGGTATTTCCGTTATTATCGCCACAATTTCCACCACATTGTTATTAGTCGATACGGAAGTCTTTGCGCGCTTTAATTTGCATTTATCCTCTGTCGTCTGGAATCTACTCGTTAACCCTGAAAATGGGGAATTATCGCGCGATTGGCAGATTTTCTTTACGCCTATGCCATTGATGTTATTGGCGCAAATGCTTTTTTCTCGCTGGGCGTGGTATCGTTTACGTAGCCTTGAGCGTCAGAAATGGTTCCGTGGCGTTGGGGTGGTGTTGACTTGTTTATTTATTGCGACCCATTTAATTTATGCTTGGGCAGATGCCTCTATTTATCGTCCAATCACCATGCAAAAATCAAACTTTCCGTTGTCTTACCCAATGACAGCGCGGACGTTCTTAGAAAAGCATGGCTTTTTGGATAAAGCAGAATATGAACATCAAGTGGATCACGATGGGCGACCTGATACGCCTGCGATTGATTACCCAAAACAACAATTGACCTACCAATCGCCAAACGAAGACAAGGCAAATTTATTGATTATTACGGTATCAGGATTGCGTGCCGATGCGGTAGTAAAAATGCCAAAATTGGAACAGTTTGCACAAAATAGCATGCAATTTACGCAGCATTACAGCACGGGCAGCACGAATAATGCGGGATTAACAGGGATTTTTTATGGTTTGAATGCGAACTATACGGATAGCTTGCTTAATCATAAAACGTCATCGGTGTTGATCGAGAAATTGCAACAGGATCATTATCAATTCGGCTTGTTCTCAGCCACGCATTTTAAAGAGAGTATTTTTGAGCAAGCTTTATTTCATAAGATGAAACTGCCAAAAGGGAAACGCACGATGCCGAATAACGAAAGTGCGGTGAAAAATTGGCAAGATTGGTACGCTCAACGTGAAGCTGAAAAACCTTGGTTCGCCTATTTGAATTTAGACTTGGCTCGTCTTGTTCGGGCGAAAAAAGCTACCACCTTAGCCGATGAACAGGCTTTCTATGATGAACAATTAGCGCAACTTGATCAGCAACTCGGGTTGGTTTTTGATACCCTTGAACGCGATGGTCAATTAGCAAATACGGCGGTTGTCATCACCGCTGAACAAGGCTATGTGTTCCAAACCAATGAAAAAGATGTGGTGAATAATTTTAGTGACGATGAACTTCATGTGCCGATGATTGTGGCGTGGAAAGAACTCGGTTCAGGTGTAGAAGAGAAGCTTTCGAGCCATACCGATATTCTACCGGCCTTGATGTATCATTTATTTTGGGTGCAAAATCCGGCGTCTGATTATAGTCAAGGGGATAATTTATTTGATTTTACCCAAACTCGAGATTGGGTGTTGGCGGCAAATCACCGTTGGTTCGCGATTATCACACCGGACGGCACGCAATATCATATTGATACGAAGGGAAATTATCAAAAATTTAACCGCGCTTATGAGAAAGTTTCATCCAGTCGCCCACCGCTGGGTTTATTCTTAGATGTGTTTAAACAAAGCAGATCTTTTATTGAAAAATAAGGCGCGTGCGTTTATACTACGCGCCCAGTATACGAGACTAGACGACAATGTTATTAATGAAAAATCTGTGAATTTTTTATAACATTTCAGGTTCGGCGCGCTTTCGTAAGCTGGATCTAAATCAATTCTTTTTTCATAGTCCCACTGTCTATCCGCTAATCTCATCTATTTCACCATTTACGGAGTAATATATGAAGAATCACGTTCGTAGTTTTAAAACTTATATCAGAGACGAAATTATCAAAAAAGGTGGCTGGGTAAATGCGCACGCACACGCTGACCGTGCTTTTACCATGACCCCTGAGAAAATTAGTATTTATCACAATAGTAATTTGCAACAAAAATGGGACTTAGTGGATGAAGTAAAACGTACGTCAACGGTGGAAGATTATTATGCCCGTTTTTGCCAAGCCATTGAATTGATGATTTCGCAAGGGGTCACGGCATTTGGGACATTCGTGGATATTGACCCTGTGTGCGAAGATCGTGCGATTATTGCAGCGCATAAAGCACGCGAAGTTTATAAACACGATATTACTTTAAAATTTGCTAACCAAACTTTAAAGGGTGTTATCGAACCAACGGCGAAAAAATGGTTTGATATTGGTTCTGAAATGGTGGATATGATTGGTGGCTTGCCATATCGTGATGAGTTAGATTATGGTCGCGGTTTAGAAGCCATGGATATTTTGTTAGATAAAGCGAAATCTTTGGGCATTATGTGCCATGTTCACGTTGACCAATTTAATACACCAAAAGAAAAAGAAACAGAGCAGTTGTGTGATAAAACCATCGAACACGGTATGGAAGGTCGCGTGGTAGCGATTCATGGTATTTCCATCGGTGCACATTCAAGAGATTATCGTTATGCCCTATACGAAAAAATGCGTAAGGCAAAAATGATGATGATCGCTTGCCCAATGGCATGGATTGACAGTAACCGTAAAGAAGAATTAATGCCGTTCCATAATGCCTTAACCCCGGCAGATGAAATGATCCCTGAAGGTATCACCGTTGCCCTAGGTACAGATAATATCTGCGATTATATGGTGCCACTTTGTGAAGGGGATTTATGGCAAGAATTAAGTTTACTTGCAGCAGGTTGCCGTTTCCCGAATTTGGATGAAATGGTGAATATTGCAAGTATTAACGGTCGTAAAGTGTTAGGTTTAGACGTGTAAGATAAAACCTTATGCATTTTTACCGCGCTTTAGTAAATTAGGCTGGCATTTGTCAGCCTTTTTTATTGACATACCTTTCCATTTAATACCTTTTTTGACCAGAACGTGACTGAGATCACAAAACGTAAATTTTCCGGAAAAATCGCTCGATCTTTCTTTGTTTCGTTACATAATACTTTTATGTTAGTGAAAATCATGGAGATCAACAGATGAAAAAGATGTTGTTAATGAGCGGTTCAAAATACAAAGAGACAGGCTATTTGGTGCATACCATTCCTTGGTTGAAAAGCTTTTTAGCGGATTATCAAGATAAAAAAGTCGCGTTTGTGCCCTATGCAGGCGTTCGCCAGTCTTTTGATGAATATGAACAGAAAGTCCAATCCGCATTGGCAGAGTTAAATGTGGAAATTCTTTCTGTTCATCGCGGAAAGAAACATGCGGATATCGTGGAACAGGCGGATGTTATCGCTGTGGGTGGTGGTAATACCTTTTGTTTGTTAAAACAAATGTATGAACATCATTTGATTGAATGTATCCGAGAAAAAGTCAACGCAGGGACACCTTATTTTGGTTGGAGCGCAGGGGCAAATGTGGCGAGTGCATCGATTATGACGACCAACGATATGCCGATTGTTTACCCACCATCCTTTGACGCATTAAAGCTATTTCCTTATCAAATCAATCCACATTTTATTTCGGGCAAAATGCAAGGGCATAACGGTGAAAGCCGTGAAGAACGTTTGGCTGAATTTTTAATTGCCAATCCGACCGCACTTGTTTACGCCTTACCGGAAGGAACGGCTTTACATATCGAAGGCAATCAAACAACGGTGTTAGGACAAACCCCGATTCTAATCTTTGAAAAAGAGATGAAATGTACTCAACATGAAGTGGGTTCAATATTGAATTATTAGGAGGGAACCATGGCTGAATTTAAATCAATCATTGCCATTCTAGGGATTTTAGTGACGATTTATTTGCTGATTAAAAAGTATGAAACGCGTACCGTTTTAATTGCAGTCGGCTTATTAATGGCAATTTTAACCCTTAACCCGATGGCGGCGTTGGATGCCTTTGCCAAGAGCATGACATCCGGCGGCTTAATTATGGCAATTTGTTCAAGTATGGGTTTTGCTTATGTGATGAAATATACGCAATGTGATACCCATTTAGTGCATTTGCTCACCAAACCTTTAAGTGGCTTAAAATTCTTTCTTATTCCTATCGCCACCATTATCACGTTCTTTATTAATATCGCCATTCCATCCGCTGCAGGTTGTGCCGCTGCGGTAGGCGCCACCTTAATTCCTGTCTTAAAAAGCTCAGGCGTTCGTCCGGCGATGGCAGGTGCGGCGATTTTGGCCGGCACCTTTGGTTCTATGATGAGCCCGGGTTCTTCCCATTCTGCCATGATTAGCGAAATGTCAGGCTTAACCATTACCGAAGTCAACTTATCTCATGCGCCTTATACCACCATAGCCGGTGCCATTGGCGCAGTCGTGTTGACCCTATTGGCATTAGCCTTTAAAGACTATGGTCAAGAGCATCGAGAGGCTTATTTGGCAGAAAATAAATCTTCTGAAAATACTTTCCATAAAGTGAACGTGCTATATGCCCTTGCGCCGTTGGTACCGTTAATTATTTTGGTTATCGGTGGTACATCATTGCAACAAACACCGGGATTGGAATGGACAAAAATGGGCGTGCCACAAGCCATGCTGATCGGGGCAATTTATGGCATTTTAGTGACGCGCATTTCACCCGTTAAAATCACGGAAGAATTTTTCAACGGAATGGGAAATTCTTATGCGAATGTATTAGGGATTATTGTTGCCGCCAGCGTCTTTGTGGCAGGCTTGAAATCAACAGGTGCCATTGACTCAGCCATTGATTTCTTAAAACATTCCAACGAATTTGTCCGTTGGGGCGCAACCATTGGTCCATTCTTAATGGGCGTTATTACAGGCTCAGGCGATGCAGCAGCGATTGCCTTTAACTCAGCCGTAACGCCACATGCCGTTGAATTAGGCTATACCCATGTGAATTTAGGCATGGGGGCAGCAATTGCCGGTGCTATTGGACGTACCGCTTCACCAATTGCGGGGGTCACTATTGTTTGCGCAGGCTTGGCGATGGTTAACCCGATTGAAATGGTAAAACGTACCGCACCAGGTATGATTTTAGCCGTGTTATATCTCGCCTTATTTATGTTGTAATTCAATCAGACCACCAAAGTGCGGTCTTTTTACAAGGAGTTTGTAATGAGTATTACGTTAGAACAATTAATCCATTGGCGTAGAGAGTTTCACCGTTTTCCTGAAATCGGCTGGGCAGAATTTTGGACAACGAGCCGCATTGCCGATTATCTCGAAGAAATGGGGTTTGAGATTCTCATGGGCAAACAAATCATCAACGAAGATTTTGTACGCGGTCGCCAACTTGCAGTGGTGGAAAAAGGATTAGCCAATGCCAAAGCCTATGGTGCGAAAGACAAATGGTTAGAAAAAATGGACGGCTACACAGGATGCGTGGCCATTTTTGATTCCGGCAAACCGGGGAAAACCATTGCATTACGTTTTGATATTGATTGCGTTAATGTGACCGAAAGTAAAGATCCTAATCATATCCCGAATAAGCTCGGTTTTAACTCAATCAATGAGGGATTCATGCATGCTTGTGGACATGATACGCATATTACGATTGGCTTGGGAACCGCACTTTGGATTGCCCAAAATAAAGATAAACTGACAGGCAAAGTAAAAATTATTTTTCAGCCTGCAGAAGAAGGCGTGCGTGGTGCCGCGGCGATTGCGGCAAGTGGCATTGTGGATGACGCCGATTATTTCGCCGGTTCTCATATCAGTTTTTGCGCCAATTCAGGCACGGTGATTTCTGATCTGCAAAATTTCCTTTCAACCACGAAAATTGATATTCGCTATAAAGGCAAACCTGCTCATGCCGGCGCAGCGCCACAGCTAGGGCGAAATGCGCTATTAGCTGCTGCGCATGCTGTGACACAACTACATGGTATTTCTCGGCATGGTGAAGGAATGACGCGCATTAATGTGGGCGTGTTAAAAGCGGGGGAAGGTCGAAATGTTATCCCAACCCAAGCCACAATCCAGTTAGAAGTGCGGGGCGAAAATAAAGCGATTAATCAATATATGGTTGATCAAGTGATGCAAATGGCGAAAGGCATTGCCGTGAGTTTTGATGTGGAATACGAAACGGAAATTATGGGCGAGGCCGTGGATATGATTAATGACCCGGAATTGGTTCAATTAATTGAAGAAATTGCGACAGCACAACCACAAATTAGACAGGTTCAGCCGACATACGCCTTTAACGCGAGTGAAGATGCCACGATTCTTGGTCGCCGCGTACAAGATCATGGCGGCAAAGCCATTTACTTTATTTTAGGCGCAGACAGAACAGCAGGGCATCATGAAGCCGAATTTGATATTGATGAAAACCAACTGCTGACAGGCGTGAATATTTATACGCAATTATTACAGCGTTTGAGTTAAAAATTCAATGTTCATGATAAGTTAGGGCGGAGATTAAATCCGCCCTAATTATTTAAATTGTGGGAGAGGCTCGATTATCCGGCTGATATTCGTAAAGCGATTTATACCACGAATGCCGTGGAATCGCTTAATAGCGTGATTCGTCGCGTGATTAAAAAACGAAATGTATTCCCGACGGATGATTCAGTTTTCAAAGTGATTTGGCTTGCGATTAAAGATGTATCAAAAAAATGGACAATGCTGATTCAGAACCGGAAACCGGCGATGAATCGATTTATGATTGATTTTGGTGATCGCCTAGACGATCACCGTTAAGTTGAAATGGGTGTTTACACAGAATTTGGGATAGGGTCAATAAGATTCGAATAATAAATAGCAATTTAGTTTTCATTATTTTTTTCCTTTAGATTTTCTTTTTGATATTCATATACTTTACTGCTTCCCGAAGCAATCACTCTTTACAGAGATTCATTCTGAGTTACTGTAGCAGCGCCTTTACCTACAACAGAAGAAACAGCACTAGATATTGCGGCATCTTTAATGCTGTTACCTTCAGATAAATTTTTGATGAAATCAGCAGAAAAACCAATTACGGCATTGGATTTAGAAAATATTGCCGCGTGGGTGGAATCAACAAGGACTTTACTTACAGAGCCCCCTAAATTATCAAGGCTACTTTCTTTTTTACCCGTAAAATAAGGAATTGATTCAGCGGTGGCATTAATACTTGCTTCTATACCAAATACAACTTTATAACTATTCGGTATGGAATGATAACCAGCCTTCACATCCATCCTAACTCTCTAGCAACATATTTAACATCCCCACCGATACGAGCAACTTCATTAGCCACTGTACCTGTTGTTGCTATCGTAGTAGTTCTTGTATCATTCCTGTTTTTTATTCTTCTCATATTTTTTAGCTAATCTAGCAGCAAATATTGACATATATATAACAAAAATAAACCAAGGAAATGCATATAACAAAAATGATAAAAAACTTTCTTTTACTTCCCCCCTAATATAAAGAGAAATATATACTATACAAGAAGAAGCACAAGCAGCAATGATTACCCTAAAAAGTGAAAGCAATATTTTTTTCATACTATTTACCTCCATCTTCTTCAGTAACAGATTCTATTAGCTTTGTACTTCCTGAATTAATAATTCGTTTTATATTATCATCTTTTATTAGCACCCCTGATACTTTTGAAACACCTAACGATGTTGCAGCATTAGTTAAAGAGTTTTCTAAATTTTTCCCATCTGATAAATTTTTTGCTGTATCAGCAATAAATCCTACTGTACTATTTGCTTTAGAAAACATTGTTGCATATGTAGAATCAACAAGAACTTTGCTTACAGAGCCCCCTAAATTATCAAGGCTACTTTCTTTTTTACCCGCTGAATTTACAATCCAAGTGCAACAAAAAAAGAAGTACTCATCAACTAGAATATAATTTTGTTTCC
>NZ_CABFKI010000009.1 GCF_901764995.1 Actinobacillus porcinus | reverse complement strand
CACTTATCCACAGAAACTATGGATTAAAATTGAATAAAAATTTTTTTGTTGAACACAGTTGCTACAGTCATTTCATATCAAGATATTTTATTTTAAATTTATTAAATAAAAAGCTTTGTCAGCAATCTGAGTGCGGTGAATTTTCACCGCACTTTTTGTTTTGGGGGCAAAAATATTTTGCTCGTGCAGATGGTGAAAAAAATGTTAATTTGCGATAGCATTAGGGTTTTGCGGGGCAGACCCTAATCATCACATGGTGTAAACAATGAAAATCGCATTAGGTATTGAATATAACGGTAAAAATTATTTCGGTTGGCAGCGGCAGGATAAGGTTTTGAGTGTGCAGGAAGAATTGGAAAAAGCCTTGTCTTTTGTGGCAAATGAAAAGATTGAGGTCTTTTGCGCGGGGCGGACGGATAGCGGTGTGCATGGCACAGGGCAGGTGGTGCATTTTGAGACCAATGCGGTTCGCCCTGAAAAAGCCTGGGCGTTTGGGACAAATGCGAATTTGCCCGATGATATTGCAGTGAAATGGGCGAAGGCGGTGGATGATGATTTTCATGCGCGTTTTTCCGCCACGGCGCGCCGTTATCGTTATGTGATTTATGCCAATAAATTGCGTTCGGCTATTTTGCCCTATGGCGTGACCCATACCCATTTGGAACTCGATCATCAAAAAATGCATCAGGCAGGGCAGTATTTATTGGGGGAAAATGATTTTTCTTCTTTTCGTGCGGCGCAATGTCAATCCCATACCCCTTGGCGGAATGTGCATCATTTGCAGGTTTCGCTCCATGGGGATTATATTGTGGTGGATATTAAAGCCAATGCTTTTGTGCATCATATGGTGCGCAATATTGTGGGGAGTTTGATGGAAGTCGGATGTGGGCGTCAGCCGGTGGAATGGATGAAGTGGTTGCTTGAACAAAAAGACCGAAAACTCGCCGCGCCAACCGCAAAACCTGACGGGTTGTATTTAGTGCGGGTGGATTATCCTGAGCAGTTTCAATTGCCACAAACCCCGATGGGACCGTTGTTTTTTCCTGAATAATAGAAGGGCTTGTTGATGTTTTGAGGTTGCAAAATGGTTTATCTAATATCCCAGCATGGCAGAGCCATACTGGGTTATGCATAAATCAGCCCCTTTGGGGCTGAGAATTACAAAGCCACTCAACTATGCGTAACCTAGCGTGCTAGGTATAATGTAGCACTTGGATAAAGCTGAAATGGCGGTTGGTGAGCTTGTCGAACCATAAGACATTTCAGCGGTTGTACAAGACTTACATTTCGACAGGTTCAACGACCATCTTGTACAGCTGACACATAATATCGTAAATAATCATGGAAATTTATCTCTAAGGAATACATTATGCGAAAACCAGCACACCCGGGGCAAATTTTATTAGATGGTTTTATTGAACCTAATCATATCAAAATTAAAGATTTGGCAGAGCATTTGGGGTTTTCTCGTGAGACCCTATCAAGAGTGTTACATGGTAAAACACCTATGACGGCAAATTTAGCATTAAGCTTAGAAGAAGCAGGAATTAGTACAGCGAAGCTATGGTTAAACCTGCAAACGAAATATGATTTATGGGAGTTAAAACAACAACGCCATCATTCTATCTCGCCATTTCCGATGTTAAGTTATGCTTGATGTTGATGAAATGGATGTTGTTACGATGCAATAAACCGCCCGCGTGGCGGTTTCAAATTGCTGACAAACTTTTTTAGTTAATATTTTAATATGAAATGACCGTAGGGGCGAAACATCTTTCGCCCTGATTTATCATGATTATTTGGGGGCGAAAAATATTTCGCCCCTACAACATTATTTAGGTTTGTCATCAGTCTAAAACCGCCCAAGTGGCGGTTTTTTAATGCCCATTTAACTCGATCAGTGTTTCAGGGTGTCGGATCTTAATCCTTGATTTCATTGTGTGGTTAGATTGGGGTTATATTGGCAGTTTGTACGTTATGCGCTATAATTCACTGCACTTTTTATTGTGGTATTGATATTTTTATGAGCCAATTTTTTTATATTCATCCTGAAAATCCGCAGCCGCGTTTGATTAATCAAGCGGTGGAGATTTTGAAAAAAGGTGGGGTGATTGTTTATCCTACTGATTCGGGGTATGCCTTGGGTTGTTCTATTGGGGATAAACATGCGATGGATCGTATTGTGGCTATTCGTCATTTGCCTGAAGGACATAACTTTACTTTGGTATGCAGCGATTTGTCGGAGCTTTCCCATTATTCTACAGTGTCCAATCAGGCGTATCGTTTGATTAAGAATAATACCCCGGGGCGTTATACCTTTATTTTAACCGCAACGAAGGAATTACCGCGCCGTTTGATGACATCAAAACGTAAAACCATTGGTTTGCGTGTGCCGGATAATCAAATCGCATTGGATTTGTTGAAAGCCTTGGGTGAGCCGATTTTATCCTGTTCATTGATGTTGCCCAATGATGAACATTTAACTTATGCGGATCCGGAAGAAATTCGTGATCGCTTAGAACGTCAGGTGGATTTAATTATTCATGGCGGTTACTTGGGGCAAGAGCCGACTACGGTGGTGGATTTAACAGAAGATACCCCTGTGATTTTACGGGAAGGTTCGGGCAGTATTGAGCCTTTTATTTAAATACTTTTTAACTTTTATGTGACGCTTGTGAAAGCGACAAGGAATACTTATGAAATTTCAAACATCTCGTCAAAAACAATCGGAAAATCAACCGCGCTTTAATCGTCATGAGCGCGCGGAAGATAGCCGTTCATCTCGTTCTCGTCATGCGAAAGGTCAAGGTGCGGTGAAAAATACGGAAGAAAAAACCAAATTTGAACGTAAACCCTTACCAATGCGCAAACCTAAGCCTGCAGTCGCTGTTGAGCGTAAACCTACGGTGGCCGGGGAAAAATTGCAGAAAGTGTTAGCCAATGCCGGACAAGGATCACGCCGTGAAATTGAAGCGATTATTGCAGAAGGGCGTGTGTCTGTGGATGGGAAAATCGCCACATTGGGTGACCGCGTCACGGTACATGCCGGTTTGAAAATTCGTATTGATGGGCATTTGGTGAATTTAAATGCGGTGCAAAAAGAAGTGTGTCGCGTGTTGATGTATTACAAACCGGAAGGGGAGCTTTGTACGCGCCATGATCCTGAAGGCCGTGCCACGGTGTTTGACCGTTTACCACGTTTAACCGGCTCACGTTGGATTGCGGTGGGGCGTTTGGATATTAACACCTCGGGCTTGTTGCTATTTACCACCGATGGCGAGTTAGCCAATCGTTTGATGCACCCAAGTCAGGAAGTGGAGCGCGAATATTCAGTGCGTGTTTTTGGCGAAGTAGATGATGCGATGCTGAACCGTTTGCGTAAGGGCGTACAGTTGGAAGATGGGCCGGCGAACTTTAAAACTATTAAAGCGGTGGGTGGAACCGGGTTAAATCAGTGGTTTGATGTAACTTTAATGGAAGGACGTAATCGCGAAGTGCGCCGTTTATGGGAAAGCCAAGGTATTCAAGTCAGCCGCTTGATTCGTATTCGTTATGGCAATATTCAATTGATGAAAAGCTTGCCGCGCGGTGGTTGGGAAGAAATGGATTTAGAAAATGTGAACTATTTGCGTGAGTTAGTGGGGCTTCCGCCTGAAACGGAATCGAAGTTAGATGTGACTAAATCTAAACGTCGTGCGAAAACCGGACAAATTCGCCGTGCGGTAAAACGTTATTCGGAAGCGGCAAAGCGTTATAAAAAATAAGGTTGCTTATGAAAATTCAACAATTACGTTATATCGTTGAAATTGCAAATCAAAATCTGAATGTGACGGAAGCGGCAAATGTGCTTTATACGTCACAACCCGGGATCAGTAAGCAAGTTCGCTTGTTGGAAGATGAATTGGGATTGGAAATTTTTGAGCGCAACGGTAAAAATCTGAAAGCCATTACGCCTGCGGGGAAGAAAATTATTGCGATTGCGCGAGAATTGTTGGTAAAAACCCAAGCCATTCGTGCCATTGCGGAAGAATATACCCAACCTGATCATGGTGTTTTGCGTATTGCTACCACCAATACGCAGGCGCGTTATATGTTGCCGGCGGTGGTGGAGAAATTTTCTAAGAAATACCCGAATGTGAGCTTGCATGTTCATCAAGGTTCACCAAATCAGTTGTCCGATGCGTTGTTGTCCGGGGAAGTGGATTTTGCCATTGTCACTGAAGCGCAATATTTATTTAATGATGTGATTTTGTTGCCTTGTTATAAGTGGAATCGTTCTATTGTGGTTAAATCCGATCATCCTTTGGCGAAGCTCAAACATGTGACCATTGAAGACCTGGGGAAATATCCTTTAGTGACCTACACCTTTGGTTTTACCGGCCAATCAGATTTAGATTATGCCTTTAATAGCGCAGGAATTTTGCCGAATATCGTGTTTACAGCGACAGATGCGGATGTGATTAAAACCTATGTGAAGCTGGGCTTCGGCGTAGGGATTATTGCGTCAATGGCATATACCGAAGCGGATTCGGATTTAGTCGCCATTGATGCCAGCCATTTGTTTAAATCCAGCATGACCCAGATTGCTTTCAAACGAAGCATGTTTTTACGCAATTATATGTATGATTTTATCAATGATTTTTCACCGCACTTAACGCGTCAGAACGTGGAAAAAGCAGAGAGTTTGCAAGATAACAATGCCATTCAAAAACTTTTCGAAAAAGTGGAATTAGAAGAAAAATAAGCGGAAATAGCGACATAATACGGTAAAAATACGGAGAAATATCATGCATTTTTTGATTATTGCCATTCTTTGTAGTGTGTCTGTGTCGGTTTTATTTAAGCTGACAAAGAAGTTTAATATTGTCATTCCCCAAATGATTGCGGTGGGGTATGTGGTGGCGTTATCGTTGAGCCATTTTTTATTGAAACCTAATTTTCAAGGTTTAAGTTTTACGGAGTATTTTGTTCAAAGCCCGGCGAAACCGATTTTTTTAGCCTTGGGAGTGATTTTGCCTGTGGGCTTTTTGGTGATGTCGAAAGCCATTGAATATGGTGGCATTGTGCGGACGGACGCGGCACAGCGTTTGGCGTTGTTTTTACAAATTCTTGCCGCAGTGACCCTATTTGACGAAACCCTGACCGATTTTCGTATTGCTGGCACGGTTATTGCCTTTGCTGCATTATTTTGTTTGCTGTTTAAACCTACAAGCGTTGTAGAAAATGCTTTTAAAGCGACATTGGCGTTGGCTGGGGTTTGGTTAATTTGGGGAACCTCAGGCATTTTGTATAAGAAAACCGCATTAATGGGCGGTGCGTTTCCAACCACCTTATTTATTTCTTTCAGCCTTGCAGCGGTCATTATGTTTACGGTGTTGTTATTGAAACGTACTCAATGGACAGTGCCGAGTTTTGTTGGCGGTTTGCTGTTGGGCTGTCTGAATTTTGGTAATATTTTGTTTTATATTTATGCCCATCAGTATTTTAAAGAAAACCCAACCATTGTCTTTGCGACCATGGATTTAGGCGTGATTTGTTTGGGCGCGTTAGTGGGCGCGTGGGCGTTTAAAGAGCGTTTGAGTAAAGTGAATATAACAGGGATTGCTTTAGGTGTTTGCGCGATTATTCTGATGTATATTGAAAAATTGCTGTAAATCTACCGCTAACTCAACTCATTATTTTGAAAACATATTATGGAACAACAAATTACGATTGAAATTGCTTATGCCTTGCCTAATAAGCATTATCTTAAAAAATTTAATCTTAACAAAGAAGCCACGGTGCAAATTGCAATTTTGCAATCGGGGATTTTAGAGCAATATAAAGAGATTGATTTACGCGAGAACAAGGTGGGCATTTTTGGTCGTCCTGTGAAATTAACGGATGGATTGAAAAACGGCGATCGTATTGAAATTTACCGTCCTTTATTGGCTGATCCTAAAGAAATTCGCCGTCAACGCGCGGCACAACAGCAACAAGATGCAAAAAAATAAGCGCAACAAGAGAATACCTATGAATTATTGTTTACCCAATGAAATTACCCCTGAAATCTTTTTACGTGATTATTGGCAGAAAAAGCCTTTAGTAGTTCGTAATGCTTTGCCGCAAATTGTGGGCATGTTTGAGCCGGCGGATATTTTTGAGTTGGCAACCAACGAAGAGGCGACCGCACGTTTAGTCAAGCAGTACACGGATGACGATTGGCGGGTAAAACTCGGCGGTATTACGGAAGCGGATTTAGCGGATGTGCCTGAAAAATGGTCGGTGCTGGTACAAAATATGGAACAATGGTCGGAAGAATTAGGGGAAATGTGGAACGCTTTCGGCTTTATTCCCCAATGGCAACGCGATGATATTATGGTGTCTTATGCACCCAAAGGGGGCTCCGTGGGTAAGCATTATGATGAATATGATGTGTTTTTGGTGCAAGGCTATGGGCATCGCCGTTGGCAAGTGGGGAAATGGTGTGATCCGAGTACAGAATTTAAACCGAATCAACCTATTCGTATTTTTGATGATATGGGCGAATTGGTCATTGATGAAGTGATGGCACCGGGGGATTTATTGTACATCCCTTCGCGCATGGCGCATTATGGCGTGGCGCAAGATGATTGTTTGACGTTTTCTTTTGGTTTGCGTTATCCCAATTTAGCGGATTTATTGGAAAATATTAACCGCAGTTTTTGTCATCAAGATGACCGATTAAATTTAACGGAATTTTTAGTGCCCTTACGTTTAAGCCAATCAGAGCAAAAAACAGGTTTGTTGGGGCAAGCGGAAATTCAAACCATGAAAACCCAATTCTTACAAACCTTATCCCAGTCTGCGGAGTTTGACCGCTTATTCCAACAAGCGGTTGCGACAACGGTAACCTCTCGCCGCTATGAAATGTTGGTGTCGGATGAACTTTCCGATCCTGATGAAGTACAAGAATGGCTGGAAGATGGTGCGGTGTTGGTGCAGGATAATAACTGTAAATTAGCTTATTTGGCAGAACCGTTGGAAATTTATGCCAATGGGGAATGGTTGGATGAGCTAAATGCCTTGGAAAAAACGGTGTTAAAACGTTTGGCGGATGGCGAAGCCTTGGATTGGGCAACCTTGCAAGCCCTTGTGGCAGCACAGCAATCCGATGACGATTTAATGTTGCTATTAATCGATAGTATTTGTAACTGGTTGGATGACGGTTGGGTGTTGTGCCAATAAAGCCCCTAGAATCTTAGCTGAATTTATGGTTAAATACGCGAAATTTTTCGTTTTAACAAAAAGGTTAAAAAATGAGTTGGATTGATAGAATTTTTAGTAGAGAAAAAACAACCTCAGATTCACGCCGTGCGAATGTGCCTGAAGGTATTTGGACGAAATGTACTTCCTGTGAACAGGTTTTATATCGTGATGAGTTAAAACGTCATTTAGAAGTTTGCCCAAAATGTGGGCATCATATGCGTATTGATGCGCGTGAGCGTTTGGAAGCCTTATTGGATAAAGGTAGCCTTGTTGAACTTTCAGCAGAGCTTGAACCGAAGGATATTTTGAAATTCAAAGATTTGAAAAAATATTCTGATCGTATCAAAGCCGCACAAAAAGAAACCGGCGAAAAAGATGCCTTAATTACGGTTTCGGGGACGCTTTACGGTATGCCAATTGTAGCGGCAGCCTCAAACTTTAGCTTTATGGGCGGTTCAATGGGTTCTGTGGTAGGCGCAAAATTTGTGAAAGCCGCGGAAGAAGCCATTGCAAAAAATTGTCCGTTTGTCTGTTTTTCTGCATCGGGCGGTGCGCGTATGCAAGAAGCCTTATTCTCATTAATGCAAATGGCGAAAACCAGTGCGGTGTTGGCAAAAATGAAAGAAAAAGGTGTGCCGTTTATTTCGGTATTAACAGATCCAACTTTAGGTGGGGTTTCAGCCAGTTTTGCCATGCTTGGCGATTTGAACATTGCTGAACCTAAAGCATTGATTGGTTTTGCCGGCCCGCGTGTTATTGAGCAAACGGTACGTGAAAAATTACCGGAAGGTTTCCAACGTGCAGAGTTTTTATTAGAACATGGTGCGATTGATATGATCGTAAAACGTTCTGAAATGCGTGAAAAATTGGCGAGCGTGTTAAGTAAGTTAACCCGTCAATCTTCACCATTTATTGAACCTGAAGTGATTAGTCATAATTAAGTAACGATTAAGAAAACTATGATACATAATTTAAAAGCCACTTCGACTCTCGCCGAGTGGCTTTCTTATTTGGAAAATGCCCATTTCAAAGCCATTGATTTAGGGCTTGAACGGGTAAAATCCGTGGCGGAACATTTGGATTTATTGCGCCCCGCGCCCTATGTGATTACCGTAGGCGGAACTAATGGCAAGGGGACAACTTGTCGTCTCTTGGAAACCATTTTGCTTAATGCAGGATTGCGGGTTGGCGTTTATTCTTCGCCCCATTTAATTCGTTATAACGAGCGGGTACGTATTCAAAATGAAGACGTGGCAGATGCGTTACATACCGCGTCTTTTGCCTTTATTGACGCCAATAAAACAGCTTCCTTAACCTACTTTGAATTTAGCACCTTATCCGCTTTGCATTTGTTTAAACAGGCAAAGTTGGACGTGGTGATTTTGGAAGTGGGGTTAGGCGGGCGTTTAGATGCTACTAATATTGTGGACGCCGATTTAGCGGTGATTACCAGTATCGACATCGATCATGTGGATTTCTTGGGCGATAATCGCGAAAAAATTGGTTTTGAGAAAGCGGGGATTTTTCGCGCCCATAAGCCTGTGATTATTGGCGAGCCTGATGTGCCGCAATCAATGCTTGAGCACGCAGAAAATTTACATTGTGCGGTTTCTTGTCGTGATAAAGATTGGCAATTTAGTCAGCTGGAAAAGGGTTGGTGTTGGCAAAATGAAAAAGTGCGGTTAGAAAATCTGCCGTTTTGTCAAATTCCTTTAGCCAATGCTGCAACAGCGCTGGCAGTGGTGCAAGCTTTGCCTTTTGCCATTTCGGAACAGATTATTCGTCAATCGTTAGAAGCCGTTGAATTAACCGGGCGTTTTCAAACCTTAAAAGGTGAGCCATTGGCACATTTGGCAGATAAATTGTCATTGTCTGTGGCGGAAATGCCGCGTGTGATCATTGATGTAGGACATAATCCCCATGCGGCTCGTTATTTAGCGGAAAAATTGACCGCACTTAAAGCCCAAACGACAGGTAAGATTATTGCGGTATTCGGGTTGTTGAAAGATAAAGATGCCACAGGAGTGATTGAACCGTTATTGTCGGTGATTGATCAATGGTATTGCGTGACCTTGGATGTGCCACGTGGGCAGAGTAGTAACGAATTGCAAGGGAAACTGTTGGACGTAGCGCAAGATAACGCCGTACAAAGCTTCACTGCATCGAGCGTGGAATCAGGTGTGCAGCAAGCCCTACAAAGCGCGGTGAAAAATGACATTGTTTTGGTGTTTGGTTCATTTCACACCGTGGGGGAATTTTTGGCGTTTACTATGTAGCCGTTGCACAAGACGGTCGTTGAGCTTGTCGAAACGTAAGTCTTGTGCAGTGAATGCTGAAATGTCTTATGGTTCGACAGGCTCACCAACCGCCATTTCAGGCTACATGATACCGAATTAAACTCTATTCCAAATGCGCCACATCGTTCATTTTTTCTACCGTAAAGGTGACTTCATCGCCGTTTTGGCGGTAACGAACAATGTTAATCGCTGTATTGCGGATGGATTCGCTGTAACCTTCTTTGCGGTGATTTTGCCAGCTTGCACCATTGAATAATCCCATTAATAAGCGGATGGTGTGTCCGTGGGAAACCACTAAAATATTGCCGCTTGGGTGGACTTTGGCAATGTCGTGAATGGCTTTCATGGCACGCTCAGCCACTTTATCCCAAGTTTCGCCGCCGTTGCTTTCTGCTTTGTAATTAGCAGGGTCTTCCAGCATTAATTGAAATTCTTTCAACGGGCGGATTAATTCCACATTTTGCCCTTCCCAAGAACCAAAATATTGTTCATTTAAGCCGTTATGTTGGAAAAGTGGAATATCCCGTTGACCTAAGATATGGTTGGCGGTGTCAATGGTGCGTTGTAAACAGCTTGAATAAGCGGCAACAAAAGGTACGTCAGCGAGTGCTTTTCCGGTTAGTTGTGCGCCTTTAACGCCTTCTTCCGTTAAATTTGAATTGCCTGAGCCTTGCATTAAGCCTTGATCATTCCAAATGGTGCGACCGTGGCGGATGAGATAAAAGGTGAGTTCTTTTTGCATAATAATTCCTTGATTGAAAATAGCATAAGTCTATCGCAAATAGCGTCTAATTAAAATGAAAAATCCTTTGCAAGTTGGGTTCAAAAGTCATATCCTAAACGCAATTTTTTCGCAGGATAATGGATGTTTTTTATGCAGTCAAAAGCTAAATATCGCAAAGATTACAAAACCCCTGATTTTACCGTTACCGATATTTCCCTTGATTTTCAATTAGATCCCAACCATACCGTTGTTACCGCGGTTTCAACATTCCAACGTTTAAACAATGCTGCTACGGAATTACGCCTTGATGGACACAGCTTTCAGTTTGTTTCTATTAAATTTAACGGCGAAAATTTCACCGCCTATCAACAAGATGGCGAAGGCTTGACATTAGATTTAACTGGGCAAAGAGCGGAGCAATTTGAATTAGAAATTGTGACGAATTTAGTGCCCGCCACGAATACGTCATTGCAAGGGCTTTATCAATCAGGCGAAGGCATCTGTACCCAATGCGAAGCGGAAGGTTTCCGTCAAATTACTTATTTCTTAGACCGTCCTGACGTGTTGGCGCGTTATCATGTGCGTATTACGGCAGACAAAACCCATTATCCATTCTTGCTTTCAAACGGTAATCGCATCGCTTGCGGGGAATTAGACAATGGTCGTCATTGGGTAGAATGGCAAGATCCGTTCCCGAAACCGAGTTATTTATTTGCTTTGGTAGCAGGTGATTTTGATTTGTTACAAGACAGTTTTGTGACTAAAAGCGGTCGTCAGGTTGCCTTAGAATTATATGTGGATCGCGGTAATTTAGATCGTGCAGATTGGGCAATGCAAAGCCTGAAAAAAGCGATGAAATGGGATGAAGGCCGTTTTGGTTTGGAATACGATTTAGATATTTATATGATCGTGGCGGTGGATTTCTTTAATATGGGCGCAATGGAAAATAAAGGGTTAAATATTTTCAATTCCAAATTTGTGCTTGCTAATCCACAAACAGCCACCGATGATGATTACCTTGCCATTGAATCGGTGATCGGTCACGAATATTTCCACAATTGGACAGGAAATCGGGTGACTTGCCGTGATTGGTTCCAATTGAGCTTAAAAGAAGGCTTAACAGTATTTCGTGATCAAGAATTTTCTTCGGACACAGGTTCACGCGCGGTGAATCGAATTAATAATGTGAAATTATTACGTACCGCACAATTTGCGGAAGATGCCAGCCCGATGGCACATCCAATTCGCCCTGAAAAAGTGTTAGAAATGAATAACTTCTATACCATGACGGTGTATGAGAAAGGGGCGGAAGTGATTCGAATGATGCACACTTTATTGGGCGAAAAAGCGTTCCAAGCGGGGATGAAACTGTATATTGCGGAAAATGACGGCAAAGCGGCGACTTGTGAAGATTTTGTGTCAGCGATGGAACGCGCTTCAGGCGTAGATTTAACCCAATTCCGCCGTTGGTACAGCCAATCAGGAACGCCTGAATTAAGCATTTCTGATAGTTATGATGAGAAAACCCATCGTTATCAGCTTATTGTGTCACAAATGACCCCACCGACTGCGGATCAAATGGATAAAGTAAATTTGCATATTCCGTTGAAGATTGCATTGTATGATTTGAACGGTATGCCGCAAATGTTGGTGAACAATGGGGAAGTGGTGAGCGATGTGTTGAATGTGACGCAGCGCGACCAAATTTTTGAATTTGCGGATATAAAATCTCGCCCTGTTCCTGCCTTACTTTGTGATTTTTCTGCGCCGGTTAAATTGGATTATGATTACAGTACCCGGCAATTAATCACTTTGTTGAAATTTGCCCAAAATGAATTTGTACGTTGGGATGCGATGCAGATGTTGTATTCCCAAGAATTGCGCCGTAATTTGGCATTACATCAAGAAGAGCAAGCACTGGAATTTTCACCGGAAATTTTAACCGCGCTTTCTTATGTGTTAACGCATTATAAGCAAAATGTTGAACTCACTACGTTGATTTTAACTTTGCCGAAAGAAACGGAATTTGCGGAAACCTTTAAAACCATTGATCCTGAAGGGATTTTTGTGGTGCGTGATTTTATGCAACGCGCCATCGCGGAAAATTTAAAACCGCAATTACTGGATGTGTATAATCAAATTCATTTGGACGAATACCGCATTAATCCGCAAGAGATTGCCTTGCGCGGATTACGTAATGCTTGTTTACAATATCTTGCCTTTAGCGATATTGGCAATACCTTGGTGAATAAACATTATTTGTACGCCAATAATATGACGGATAGCTTAAGTGCGCTAAATGCGGCAACCAAGGCGCAATTAATGTGTCGCGATAATCTGTTGCGTGATTTTGAAGAAAAATGGCATCAAGATGGTTTGGTGATGGATAAATGGTTTGCGTTACAAGCCACACGCCCAGACGGAAATGTATTGGCGATTGTGCAGCAATTAATGGAACACCCAAGTTTTAATTTTAATAATCCAAACCGTTTACGTGCATTGGTGGGTAGTTTTGTGAACCAAAATCCGCGCCCATTCCATAGTACAGAGGGTTCAGGCTATCGTTTCTTAACGGATATTTTGCTTAAATTAAATGAAAGCAATCCACAGGTTGCCGCACGTTTAATTGAACCCTTAATTCGTTTCGGTCGTTACGATAGTCAACGTCAAACCTTAATGAAACGCGCCTTAGAACGTTTGAATGAAGTAGAAAATCTATCCAAAGATCTATTTGAAAAAATTGAAAAAGCGTTAAATTCTTGAGAGATAACCTAGCACGAGCCGTGCTAGGTTTGTTAATCCCAGCCCCGCCGGGGCAGAAAGAAAGAGCCGCAGAGCGGCTCAGATTAAACAACCCTATACGGCTCGTATAGGGTTATCAACGGTCTGAAATTCTTAATAAATTAACCGCACTTTAACTCGGAGTTAGAACATAACATTATGCTATATCCATTGATTAAAAAAGGCATTTTTGCTTTAGAACCTGAAACGGCGCACGATCTTGCTATTCATGCGCTAAAAATGGCAGGTTATCCTGTGGTAAACCAACTGCTTAAAACCCTGTTGGCTTGTCCGAAAGGCAGTGAAAAAACGGTGATGGGGGTGAAATTTAAAAACCCGATTGGTTTAGCCGCAGGGGCAGATAAAAATGCGGAAGCAATTGATGGCTTTGGCGCAATGGGCTTTGGTTTTATTGAAGTGGGAACCGTTACGCCATTAGCGCAAGACGGCAATGCCAAACCGCGCCAATTCCGTATTATTGAAGCGGAAGGGATTATTAATCGTAATGGGTTTAATAATAATGGCATTGATTATTTAATTGAAAATGTGAAAAAAGCCCGTTTTGACGGTACGTTGGGGATTAATATTGGCAAAAATAAAATTACCCCTATTGAACACGGCAAAGATGATTACATTTTTTGTTTGAACAAAGCCTATAACTATGCGGATTATATTACGGTGAATATTTCTTCGCCTAATACACCGGATTTGCGTACATTGCAATATGGCGATGCGTTAGATGATTTGCTGAAAGGCATTAAAGAACGTCAAAAAATTCTTGCGGATCAATATAATAAATATGTGCCCATTGCGGTTAAAATTGCGCCGGATTTAACGGAAGCCGAACTGGTACAAATTGCTGATACATTACAGCGTCACAAAATGGATGGTGTTATTGCCACAAATACCACGATTTCTCGTGATACCGTAGCGGGTCTGACGAACTCAAATGAAATCGGTGGTTTAAGCGGTAAACCGTTACAACAAAAAAGTACGGAAATTATTTGCCGTTTACATCAGGAATTAAAAGGTTCTATTCCGATTATTGGTAGCGGGGGTATTGACGGTGTTCAAAATGCGCAAGAAAAAATGGCTGCCGGAGCGGAATTATTGCAGATTTATTCAGGCTTAATTTATCACGGCCCTGCGTTAGTTAAACAGCTGGTTCAGGCGATTAAATGACAGAAAAAATTTACGATTTACATTGTCACAGTACTGCATCTGACGGTGTGTTAACGCCAACAGAATTAGTTCAACGCGCCTTTGAGCAAGGGGTGAATGTGTTGGCATTGACGGATCACGATAGTATTGGTGGTATTCCTGAAGCGAGACAGCAAGCTGAACAATGTGGCATACAATTAATCAATGGTGTAGAAATTTCGACAGAATGGGAAAATCGCGGTATTCACATTGTGGGCTTAGGTTTTGATGAAACTTCCATAGAAATGACCGCACTTTTAAATCAACAGGCACAAACGCGTTATCAGCGCGCGCTGGAAATTGGCGAAAAATTGGAAAAAGTCGGTGTGCCAAACGCCTTTGAAGGTGCCAAAAGTTTGGCGAATGGGGAAGTGACTCGCGCCCATTATGCCCGTTATTTGGTGCAAATTGGTAAAGTGTCCAATGAAAATCAAGCCTTTAAAAAATATCTCTCGCAAGGTAAATCTTGCTATGTGAAATCCGCTTGGGTGGATATTCCCACGGCGATTAATGTGATTCATCAAGCCGGAGGCTTAGCCGTGCTTGCTCATCCGTTGCGTTATACCATGACTACGCGTTGGCTTAAACGTCTTATTGCTGAATTTAAGGAATGGGGTGGTGATGGCTTAGAAGTGGCAGGCAGTGGGCAAACCGCCGATCAACGTCATTTGCTTGCGCGTTGGGCAAAGGAATATGAATTGCTAGGTTCTGTGGGATCTGACTTCCATTTTCCTTGCGGCTGGATTGAATTAGGAAAATCCCTGTGGCTACCTGAAAATGTGAAGCCAATTTGGGATGTTTTAAAATAAAACAACCTAGCACGAGCCGTGCTAGGTTCATTAAACCCAGCCCCGCTGGGGCTGAAAGTCTAACCTATAAATAGCTGACAAATTCCTCTAATTTCCCCGCTTTAGGCTCTTTTTCAACGCGTTCTTCCGCTGTTCCCAACATAATCAATGCCACAATTTCATCTTGTTCATTGCAGTTAAAGGCTTGACGTAGAGCTGGGCCGTTAACCCATTTGCCTGTAATCCATACGTTGTCAAACCCTAAATCTTGGGCGGCAAGTTGGATACCATAAGCTGCGCAACCCGCAGTGACGAGCTGTTCCCATGCCGGGACTTTCTCTACCTGTTCATCAATTTTTGCCACAACGCCGATAATCATCGGTTTTTGACAAATCCCTTCGATTTTATGAAATTGACGTTCATCCAAATTCATGGCAGTGGCATCGTCTTTGAGTATTGTCGCTAAGCGAGTTAAGCCTTCTTTTTCAATCACGATAAAATGATAAGGCTGTAATTTTCCGTGATCGGGAGTGCGTAATGCCGCTTGAAAAATCTGTTCCAGTTGCGCTGGATTTGGTGCAGGTGCGACAAGTTTTTTATTAGAACGGCGTGTTTGTAATAGTTTAAGTGTATTCATGTAGATATTCCTCATTTTTTATAAGCAGTACAAATAACAGAAGCAGTTGGGCTTGTGTTACAATGATCCGATATTTTTTTGTTCTGTGAGATGATGTAATTGTTTGAAATTATAATACAAACCGATGATTTTATCATTATCAATAAACCCCATGGCGTCAGCGTGCATAAGGATACTGAAGCACAAGGCTTAACCACATTAGTAGCGCAACAGTTGAATTTATCGCAAGTGTGGCTGGTTCATCGTTTGGATAAAGTGACCTCCGGGTTATTGATATTAGCACGCAATGAAAAAGCGGCAGCGACTTTATCCGGCTTATTTGCGCAACATAAAATTCAGAAAACCTATTTGGCGTTATCTGCATTTAAACCAAAGAAAAAACAAGGGTTGATTATCGGGGATATGGAAAAAGCACGGCGTGGTGCTTGGAAGTTGTTAAAAAGCAAAGAAAACCCTGCGATTACCCGATTTTATTCGGTCAGCTGCGAACCTCATCTTCGTCTGTTTATTTTAAAACCACAAACGGGTAAAACTCATCAGTTGCGCGTTGCCATGAAAAGTTTGGGTAGCCCGATTTTAGGGGATGAATTATATGGTGGAAATCAGGAAAATATTGACCGCACTTATTTGCATGCCTATCGCTTAGCGTTTGAGTATAACGGTAAGTGCTATGATGTGTGTTTGCCGCCACAAAAAATGGAAAAGTGCGGTGAATTTTTTGAGAAATTGTCCGTGCAACAGCAAATTTCGCAAATAAACAGTGAAAATGCGTGATTTTTTAATGAGTTAGTATTATCATTGGGGCTGTTTTGAAACTATTATTGTGATTAAAGAAGGATGGGTATGCAAAACCTTAAAGAATTAACAGAACAGGCACTTGCGACACTGGATAATTTACAGGATAAAGGCTTAGAAGCATTAGAAAATTTCCGTGTGGAATATTTTGGTAAAAAAGGACATTTCACCCAATTAATGCAAGGCTTACGTGATGTTTCTGCTGAAGAGCGTCCGGCCATTGGTGCAAAAATTAATGAAGCCAAACAAGCGGTGTTGGATGCCCTTAATGGAAAAAAAGAAGAAATTGAACGTGCGGCATTAAATGCTAAATTAGAAAATGAGCGTATTGATGTGTCTTTGCCGGGGCGCAAAGTGGATGTCGGTGGGTTGCACCCGGTTTCTATTACCATTGAACGCGTAACAAAATTCTTCTCTGAATTAGGTTTCAGCGTTGAGAGTGGTCCTGAAATTGAGAGCGATTACTATAACTTTGACGCGCTCAATATTCCTAAACATCACCCGGCGCGCGCTGATCACGATACATTCTGGTTTAACCCTGAATTATTATTACGTACACAAACTTCAGGTGTACAAATTCGTACCATGGAGAAAAAACAGCCTCCAATTCGTATTATGGCACCAGGTCGTGTTTATCGTAATGACTACGACCAAACCCATACGCCAATGTTCCACCAAATTGAGTTGCTTTATGTGGATAAGAAAGCCAACTTTACCGAGTTAAAAGGGTTGTTACACGATTTCTTACGTGCATTCTTTGAAGAGGATTTGCAAGTGCGTTTCCGTCCATCTTACTTCCCATTTACAGAGCCTTCTGCGGAAGTGGATGTGATGGGTAAAAATGGTAAATGGTTAGAAGTATTGGGTTGCGGTATGGTACATCCTAATGTATTACGCAATGTGGGCATTGATCCAAATGAATATAGCGGCTTCGCTGTGGGTATGGGGGTTGAGCGTTTAACCATGCTTCGCTACAACGTCACAGATTTACGTTCATTCTTTGAAAATGATTTACGTTTTTTAAAACAATTTAAATAGGGGAATGTCATGAAAAAATTCATCATGTTTTCACTGGGTTTGGCCATTGGGGCGGTGAGTTTTGCTAATGCAAATGAAGCCACATCGCCACAATCTTCTCAAATTCAACCGGTTGCAGTACTTCAGGTTTTTGATACAAGTGGTAAAGAACCCAAATTATTGAAAGGAAATCGTTTATCTCGCTCAAAAGCACGCAATGTTTGTGTTACAGTGGGAAACGTGGTTGTTGAAGACAACAATCTTTTTGCGCAATATTTACAAGCACCAGCTGCAATTGAGTTAGAAATTCCACCTGAAATTGCGAAAGTGGAATCCGTAGAAGAAAAGAAAAATTATTTAATCACAAGAAATGTGGTCAAAGCGGAAATGCCTAATAATCAATTTATGTTTTGTTGGAAATTTGATGCTAGAGATCCTATCGGTGAATATAAATTAGATACGCAGTTTAATAATGCGATTTTCAAAGATTTGAAATTTACGATAATAAAATAAGAAGTGAGAAAGAAGAATGAAATTTAGTGAACAGTGGGTGCGCGAATGGGTGAACCCGGCGATTACCACCGAGCAATTGTGCGATCAAATTACCATGCTTGGTTTGGAAGTTGATGGTGTTGAAGCGGCAGCAGGGGAATTTACCGGTGTTGTTGTTGGGGAAGTTGTGGAATGTGCGCAACATCCTGATGCCGACAAATTGCGTGTCACCAAAGTAAATGTGGGCGGTGAACGTTTATTAGATATTGTTTGTGGTGCACCAAATTGCCGTCAAGGTTTGAAAGTCGCTTGCGCAACAGATGGTGCGGTATTGCCGGGTAATTTTAAAATTAAGAAAACCAAATTACGCGGTCAACCTTCGGAAGGGATGTTGTGTTCATTTAGCGAATTAGGCATTTCGGAAGATCATAACGGTATTATTGAATTACCGGCAGACGCACCGATTGGCACTGATTTTCGTGACTATTTAAATCTTAATGATAATGCGATTGAAATCAGCTTAACCCCAAACCGTGCCGACTGTTTAAGCATTGCGGGGATTGCACGCGAGATTGGCGTGGTCAATAAATTACCTGTTAATGCACCGCACTTTGTGTCAGTTAATGTGACTTCCGATGAAAAAGTGGCGATTGATGTACAAGCACCGGAAGCTTGTCCGCGTTACTTATTACGTAGCGTAAAAAATGTGAATGTCAACGCCGCCACACCAATGTGGATGAAGGAAAAACTTCGCCGTTGCGGTATTCGTTCAATCGATCCGATTGTAGATATCACTAACTACATTTTACTGGAATTGGGCCAACCAATGCACGCCTTTGATGCAGCAAAAGTGGCGCAGCCTGTGCAAGTACGTATGGCAAAAGACGGTGAAGAATTAGTCCTTTTGGACGGCTCAACAGCGAAATTACAAAGCAATACTTTGGTTATTGCTGACCAAACCGGTCCGTTAGCCATGGCGGGGATTTTTGGTGGACAAGCCAGTGGTGTGAACGCAGAAACCAAAGATGTGATTTTAGAAGCTGCGTTCTTCGCGCCATTGGCAATTACAGGTCGTGCCCGTCAATATGGTTTACATACAGACAGCTCGCACCGTTTTGAGCGTGGTGTGGATTTTGAATTACAACACAAAGCCATGGAACGCGCGACCGCACTTTTATTGGAGATTTGTGGTGGTGAAGCCGGTGAAATTTGTGAAGTTGTCAGTGAACAAGCTTTACCAAAAGTGAAAGACGTGCAGTTACGCCGTGAAAAACTAGATAATTTATTAGGTCATCATATTGAAACAGAAACGGTGACGGATATTTTCCAACGTTTAGGATTACCTGTTCGTTATGAAAACGATATTTGGACAGTGACTTCTGCAAGCTGGCGTTTTGATATTGAAATTGAAGAAGACTTAATTGAAGAAGTGGCGCGTATTTACGGCTATAACAGTATTCCAAATAACGCACCATTAGCACATTTACGTATGCGCGAACACAAAGAGTCGGACTTAGAAATTCATCGAATTAAGACCGCACTTGTGTCAGCGGATTTCCACGAAGCCATTACTTATAGCTTTGTTGATCCAAAAATTCAAAGCCTATTACATCCGGATATTGCGCCGTTGGTATTGCCAAATCCAATTTCAAGCGAAATGTCCGCAATGCGCGTGTCTTTATTGACGGGATTATTAGGTGCCGTGGTTTATAACCAAAATCGTCAGCAATCACGTGTGCGTTTATTTGAAACCGGTTTACGTTTTGTTCCTGATGCAAATGCAGAATTTGGTGTTCGTCAAGAGTTTGTCTTGGGCGTCGTGATGACTGGGGCAAAATACAATGAACATTGGGCGTTAAAATCAGAACCTGCTGATTTTTATGACTTAAAAGGTTACATTGAAAATGTACTCAGCTTAACTGCGGTAGGAAATCAAGTACAATTTGTGGCAAAAACCTATGATGCTTTCCATCCGGGGCAATCAGCCGCTATTATGCTAAATGGTGAAGAAATTGGCTTTATGGGTCAAATTCACCCAAGCATTGCGCAAAAAATGGGCTTAAATGGTAAAACTTTTGCGGCTGAAATTTTGGTTGAGAAAATCGCGCAACGTAATGTGACTGTTGCGAAAGAAATTTCAAAATTCCCGGCTAACCGCCGTGATTTGGCTTTAGTTGTTGCTGAGACAACACCTGCAACAGATATACTAGATGCTTGTCGCGCAGTAGGCGGTGATAAATTAACAGCAGTAAATTTATTCGATGTTTACCAAGGTCAAGGTGTGGCGGAAGGTTATAAGAGTTTGGCTATTAGCTTAACTATCCAAGATACCGAAAAAACTTTGGAAGAAGAAGATATTAATGCGGTAATTTCTGTGGTATTAACCGAATTAAAACAACGTTTTAATGCAACATTGAGAGATTAATTATGGCGTTAACTAAAATAGAAATTGCAGAAAACCTTGTGAAAAAACATGGTTTAACAAAAGCGGAAGCCAAAGCGATTGTTGAAAGTTTTTTTGAAGAAATTCGTTCAACATTGGAACAAGGCAATGATGTAAAATTGTCAGGTTTTGGTAATTTTGAATTGCGTGATAAATCATCTCGACCGGGTCGTAACCCCAAAACAGGGGAAAGCATCCCTGTTTCTGCACGCCGCGTTGTGGTGTTCAAACCAGGACAAAAACTACGCGCTCGTGTAGAGAAAACCAAAGCAAAATAATGAATAGAAGCTACTCGAAAGGGTAGCTTTTCTTTCTTTATTTTGTGTTATTTGATACAACGTCACAAAATGATTGATATGAGACTTATTTCAATTAAAACGCTGCTTTTTTCTGCCGCACTTTTTTCACTTGCAGCCTGTTCAGGGTTTCGTAGTGAAGAATATGATGGGATTGGCTACAAAGGGCAATTAAACGATCCTATTATGGTCATCACCTTGTTAAGCGAGCAGCAAAGAGAATGGAAAGGAACGCCTTATGTCTTAGGGGGGGATACCCGTAGTGGGGTGGACTGCTCGGGATTTACTCGCGTGACTTTTATGGATCGATTTAATATTAAATTACCCCGTACTACAACAGAGCAAGCTAAATACGGTAAGAAAGTGCCGAAATCGCAAATTCAAACAGGGGATTTGGTTTTTTTCAAAACAGGGCGCGGACCGAATGGCTATCATGTTGGTATTTACGTGAAAAATGGGCAATTTTTACATGCATCAACGAAAGGTGGTGTGATTTATTCATCGTTGAATAATGCCTATTGGGATAAAGTATTTTGGCAGGTTAGACGAATTTAATGAGTGATTTTAGCTTTTTTATTTATGACTACGAAAGTTTTGGCATTAATCCTGCCAGCGATCGTCCGGCACAATTTGCAGGAATACGAACCGATAAAGATTTTAATATAATCGGTGAACCTGTGATGTTGTATTGCAAACAGACTAATGACTATTTGCCGTCACCTGAAGCGGTTTTGGTAACGGGCATTACACCGCAAGAATGTAATGAAAAGGGGATTAGCGAACCGGAATTCGCCGCCAAAATTCTCGCGGAATTTAGCCAACCGAATACTTGCGTCATGGGCTTTAACAATATTCGTTATGATGACGAAATGACGCGTTACACCTTTTATCGTAATTTTATCGATCCTTATGAATACAGCTGGAAAAACGGCAATTCACGCTGGGATTTGTTGGATGTGGTGCGTGCTTGTTATGCCTTACGTCCTGAAGGGATTGAATGGGCTTACGATGACGAAGGGATGCCAAGTTTTCGCTTAGAAAAACTTACGGAAGCTAATGGGATTGCCCATGAAAATGCTCACGATGCCATGTCTGACGTTTATGCGACCATTGCAATGGCAAAGCTTATTAAAGAAAAACAGCCTAAATTATTCCAATTTTTCTTTGAAAATCGCGGTAAAAGGGAAGTAGAAAAGTTGATTAATACTGCTGAAATGACGCCGTTGGTGCATGTTTCAGGCATGTTGGGTAATTATCGCGGAAACTGTACTTGGGTTGCACCTATAGCTTGGCATCCTACCAACCAAAATGCGGTGATTGTCTGTGATTTATCACAAAATATTTATGATCTGTTAGCAAAAAGCGCGGTGGAATTGCGAGAAAATTTATACACCAAAAAATCTGAATTGGAAGAACAAGGCATTTTGCCTGTTCCGTTGAAATTGGTACATATCAATAAATGCCCAATTCTGGCACCCGCTAAGGTTTTATTGCCTGAAAATGCAGAAAGGTTGGGAATTAATCGCCAGTATTGTCTAGATAATCTTAAAAAGTTACAACATTCACCGGGTGTGCGGTCAAAAATTGAAGAGATTTTCAAAGAAGAACGTCAATTTGAAGCAAGCGATAATGTAGAGACTGAACTTTACAATGGCTTTTTCAGTACAAACGATAAAAATAACATGGCAATTTTACGCCAATTACCACCAGAAAAATTGCTTGAAAACGGCTTAACCTTTGAAGATAAGCGCATCCCTAAATTATTGTTGCACTATCGCGCCCGTCATTTCTTTAAAACCTTAACGAGAACAGAGCAGCTGCAATGGGAACGTTATCGCCGCCGTAAATTAGAAAAAAGCGCAATGGACTTTGAACAACGAATGCAGCATTTAGTGCAAGAATATTCAGGTAACGAAGAAAAATTGCAGTTATTACATCAAGTTTATGAATATGCGATGACGTTATTGTGATTATTTTGTGACAACGTATTAAAGTATATTAAAAATAAAATTAATAACAATAAAGTAATATTGTAGAGACGCCACGCCTGGCGTCTTTAATTTTATATAATCTCGTATCTTTATCTCAAATCTCAATCAATATCTCAGTTTTTTGACGTATCACCTTGGTAGTATTTTTTATAATTTCATTGCAAAACCTCACCACAAAACCGTTCAAAATGACATTTCAACTCAAAATTCATCTAGCTTTACCCATACAACATACCTGTTGATAACCTTGTGATTTATTTAATCCGTAGTATTCCCTAACCAGATAACTAATTTCGCATAATCTATATTATGTTAAATTAATAACAAGATAAAGTCACTTTTTTTGTGTGATGTTTGCTACTCTCGTATGATTGATTGTGGTAGCTATATTAATTCAGGGGTTTTTGATGATATAAAGGCTTAATTCAGCATTAATGAATTTAGGTTTGAAATAATCAGAAATAAAATGACAACGCTACGTGAAAAATAAAAAATTTTTCCCATAAACGTTGCCGGATTTTATAGAAATGAATTTTAAGAATGGCGAAAATCTTTAACAAGATTGACCGATAATCACCGGACAATGAATTAAAACTGTTTCAGTTGAATTTCGTTCTTCAATTAAATGTAATGCCGCTTGTTCCCCCATTTCATAATGTGGTAATTGTACGGTGGTTAATGAAGGTAAAAATAAATGCGTTATACCGACCATATTGTCGTAGCCCGTTACCGCGATATCTTCAGGAATACGATATCCCTGCTGCAATAATAATTGATACGCCACAAAAGCAATTCGGTCGTTTCCACAAACAATCACATCATAATCTAATTTTTTGTGACGTTGTAGCAAATCAATGAGCGGTTTTGCGCCGGTAAAATAATCTTCACCATCATCTTCCATAAAAAAATGATCGATTTTCACCGCACTTTGGTCAGTTTGCTTAGCAAAAAACGCTTGTTCAAATCCCTCTTTACGGGCTTTTGTGGCAATATAGTTACGCGGAATATGTAAAAACAAGGCTTTTTTATAGCCTTTTTTGACCAACAACTCCCCTATGGCTTGCTGCCCATGGAAATCATCAGGAATATAACTGGCAACCTCAACATCATCTGTCACACAATTTGCCAATACAATGGGATATTGTCGCAATTTTGCAGGAACTTTGACCTTTTTCAACCCATTTCGCGCAATAATAATGGCATTAGGGCGATGGGATATTAGCTGCTCTACCGCTTGCTCAAGCTCTGCTTCATCATTCTCAAAAGTATTAATTACATAGGAATGCCAACCATATTTCCGCACCGTTTTTTCGATAGCCAGTAAGATTTCAACCGAAAATGGTGTGGTTGCGGTGCCAAGAGACAGCACACCAATCGTTTTTCCGGCTACCCCACGAATATTTTGTGCGGCAAAATTTGGCACGTACCCCAACTCATCAATCGCTTTTTTTACCACATCATAGGTGGATTTCGATAATTTTTCAGGGTTATTTAAGGCACGAGATACGGTCATTAAAGAAACCCCGGCCAATTTTGCTACATCTTTTAATGATGTCATAACGACTCCCAATTTAACCGCGCTTTTACGGATTTTTAATGGCTATATCTTACCTTTTTTTCTCTTTGTAGTTAACGTTAACTTTAAAATTTGTGATCTCTATCAAAAATGCAAAATGTTAACGTTAAAAAATGTGATCTAACTCACATTTTCCGCAAAAATTTATTGTCATTTATAAATGATAACGTTAACATTCAGCAAAATTTACAGCTATTTATAGGAGTTCCTATGGAAACAACAAATGCACAAGCCTATTATCTAACCAATAAAAACTATTGGCTTTTTGGTGGGTATTTCTTTGTTTACTTTTTTATTATGGCAACCTGCTATCCTTTTTTAGGCATTTGGCTGGGGGATATTAATGGGCTGTCTGGCGAAGATGCAGGGATGGTTTTTGCGATGATGTCTTTCTTTGCCCTGTGCTTTCAACCTATTTTCGGTTATGTTTCCGACAAATTAGGGGTAAAAAAACATCTACTTTGGGTATTAGCCATCACCTTAGTGTTTTACGCCCCCTTTTTTATCTATATCTTTGCCCCCTTGCTTAAAACCAATATTTGGTTAGGCTCAATGGTGGGTGGGGCTTATATGGGCTTTGTATTTCAAGCCGGCTCCCCTGCTTCCGAAGCCTATATTGAACGTATTAGCCGCCGAAGCCAATTTGAATATGGGCGTGCGCGCATGTTTGGTATGTTTGGGTGGGCAATTTGTGCATCTATCGCAGGAAATCTTTACGGCATTGACCCGAATTCTGTCTTTTGGCTAGGTTCTGCGGGGGCTTTGGTGCTATTGGTATTAATTGCGCTTGCCAAACCTGAAGAAAGCGCCACCACAAAAGTAGTTGAGCAACTTGTTTCCAATCGTAACCCTGTCACGTTAAAACAGGCTATGGCGATTTTTAAACGCGCAAAATTTTGGGCTTTGCTGGGTTATGTGGTTGGTGTAGCTTGTATTTACGATATTTTTGACCAACAATTTGGTAACTTCTTTAATACCTTTTTTACTTCTCACGCGGAAGGGATCCAAATGTTTGGCTATGTCACAACAGCCGGTGAAATGTTAAATGCTTTAATTATGTTCTTTGTGCCACTCATTATTAATCGCATTGGTGCTAAAAATGCCCTATTGATCGCAGGTTCTATTATGAGTATTCGCATTATTGGCTCATCTTTTGCCACTGAAGCATGGCACGTGGTTGTGCTCAAAACCTTGCATATGTTTGAAGTACCGTTTTATCTTGTGGGCGTATTCAAATATATTGCTAATACCTTTGAATTGCATTTTTCTGCAACAATTTATTTAGTCGCCTGCCACTTTGCGAAACAAGTGGGTAATATGATTGTATCGCCACTTGTTGGCACCGGTTACGATATTTACGGTTATCAACACACCTACTTTATTTTAGGTTGCATAGCTGTTACCTTTACTTTAATTTCTGCGTTCACGTTAACAGGTAAAATGACCTTCTCTGAACGCTATCAATTACATAAATCAAATTCGCAATCTCGCTAAAATGGAGTTTCCTATGATTTTACCGCAACATTTTGAAAACCCTGAAGTATTACATCTCAATCGCCAGCCCCATCGCGCTTATTTTGTGCCATTTGCCAAAGGGCAAAATGCCGATTCGCTTTTGCGTGAAACATCCGCTTTTTTTACCGCACTTTCAGGTAAAAATTGGGATTTTACCTATTACCACAGCGTGCAAGCATTGCCCGAAGATTTTTTAACGGCACCATTGAACACGCAAATTCCCGTGCCATCCAATTGGCAAACACAGGGTTTTGACCAACATCATTACACCAATATCAACTACCCTTTCCCTTTCGATCCGCCCTTTGTGCCGAAAGAAAATCCTTGTGGTCATTACCGCCATTGCTTTGATTTTGAACCCCAAGCGGACAAACGTTATTTACTCAATTTTGAAGGCGTGGATAGCTGTTTCTTTGTTTATGTGAATCAGCAATTTGTGGGATTTGGGCAAATTAGTCATAGCACCAACGAATTTGAGATTACCGATCATCTAAAATCAGGGAAAAATCAGCTGGATGTGCTGGTGTTAAAATGGTGCGCAGGCAGTTATTTGGAAGATCAGGATAAATTCCGTATGTCGGGCATTTTCCGTGATGTCTATTTATTAACCCGCGATGTAAATTATTTGCACGATTTCGTTATTAAAACTGAATTAAATTCAGCCTTAACGCAAGCTACATTGACGGTAGAAACACAATTTGCTCAAGAAAAACAGGCGATTGAATTTGCGTTATTTGATCCCCAAGGGGCTGAAATTGCGCGCCAACAAGCCACTACATTTTCACTGATTTTGGATAATCCGATTTTATGGAACGCCGAAAATCCGCAACTTTATCGCTTAACCATGGCGTCAGGTAATGAAGTGATTGAACAGAAAATCGGTTTCCGCAAAATTGAAGTTGATAATGGTGTATTAAAATTCAACGGACAAGCCATTAAGTTTAAAGGTGTCAATCGCCACGATAGCGACCCCGCAACAGGTTACGCTATTTCCCGTGAACAAGCGTTGGTAGATTTAGCCTTGATGAAACAACACAATATCAACGCCATTCGCACTGCACACTACCCTAACGCGCCTTGGTTTAGCGAACTTTGCGACCAATATGGTTTTTATCTTATCGCGGAAAGCGACATTGAAAGCCATGGTGCAAGTATGGCTTATGTAGCCACACCCGAAAAAAGCATTTTTCTGAATGATCCTTGTGTTAACGATGATGAAAAAATTCGTCAGCAAACCATCGACAATTTCTGTTATTTTGCCCGTGCGCCTGAATATAAATCAGCTATTTTAGACCGCACTTTTGCCAATGTGGAACGTGATAAAAACCGTACTTCTGTCGTGATTTGGTCGCTTGGCAATGAAAGTGGTTACGGCGAAAATTTTGAAGCCGCCGCGGCTTGGATTAAACAGCGCGATAAAAGCCGTTTGGTGCATTATGAAAGCTCTATTTATCAGCATAGCCAGTACCAAAATGATGTATCCCATTTAGACTTTTACAGCGAAATGTACCCTGCAACGGAATCCTTAGATCGCTATTGTACCGACCCAACCAAAACGAAACCCTATATTCTTTGCGAATATACGCACGCCATGGGAAATTCCAACGGCGATGCGGAAGATTACTGGCAAACCTTTGAAAAATATGAAAAATCCTGTGGTGGTTTTGTATGGGAATGGTGCGACCATGCCCCTTATTTGCCGGATAATTCAGGTCGCGTAGGCTACGGTGGTGATTTTGGTGATACGCCGAATGATGGTAATTTCTGTATGGATGGCTTGGTTTCCCAAGATCGTATTCCGCATACCAATTTGTTGGAACTGAAAAATGTTAACCGCCCAATTCGTGCGTTTCGTCATGATGACAAAATTTTTGTAAAAAATTATTGGGATTTTACGAATCTTGCCGATGCCGTCACGATTCGTTATACCGTTATGTGCGATGGTAAAATTTCAAATCAAGGCGAATTAAAGGTGAATTGCCCACCAAAAGAATCGACCCTTTTGCCAATTTCATGGTGTGATGATGACAATGCGAGTTTTGTTACTCTCGATTTAGACTATATCAGCACGCAACAGCATCCATTATTACAGGATTCCCATCGTTTGGGATTTGACCAATTAATTCTCCGAAGTGGAAATTGGGTTCAGCCAAAAACTACGGAAAAATTGACCGCGCTTTTACCCTTAAAAGTCACGGAATATGATCAATCTATTGTGATAGAAAATGATGTTTATCGTTATGTGTTCAATAAAAATCAAGGCATTTTTACGGAAATATCTAAAAATGGTCAAGCGATTATTGAACAACCGTTAGATTTCAATATTTGGCGTGCACCAACAGATAATGATCGTTTAATTCGAGAGCAATGGCAAAATGCCGGTTATCACATTGCTTATACTCGTGCTTATCAAATCAGTTGGTCACAAACTGAAAGTGCGGTCATTATTGACGCGGATTTAGGCATAGTGGCGACTGCAAAAAGCCGAATTTTAACGTTGCATGTTCGTTATCAAATTCATACTGACGGCGAATTAACAATAAAAGTTACTGCCAATCGTCCGGCTCATTTGCCTTATTTACCGCGCTTTGGCTTGCGTTTCTTCTTGCCTAAAGTACAAAATAACGTGCAATATTTTGGCTATGGCGAGCAAGAAAGCTATATAGACAAACATCATTTAGCGAAATTGGGGCATTATGAAATTGATTTAAACAATTACCAAATGCCTTATGTCAAACCACAGGAAAATAACAGCCATTATGGTACCCATTTTGTCACATCGGATGGGTTAACCATTACCGCAGCTGCACCATTTAGTTTTAGTCTTTTGCCTTATACGCAAGAAGAAATGACGGAAAAATCCCATTGTTATGATTTAGTAGAATGTGATTCAACGGTATTGTGCGTAGATTACAAAATGAGCGGCATTGGCTCAAATTCTTGTGGCCCTGCCTTAAAAGCAAAATATCGCCTTAATGAAACGGAATTTGATTGGGATATTTGTATGCGAATTTAAATGTGATGTGAATGATCGTAATAAGGGCGCATGGTGCGCCCTTTTTTAATCATGCTAACCAATCTTCAATTTGCAGATTAGGAATTTGCTTAAAAGCTTGATCATTGGTGACTAAAATAGCATTAAGGCTAAAGGCATGAGCCGCAATTTGCATATCTAACGGAGCTAAATTTTTACCAAGGCTTTCTGCCTGTGTTTTGAATTCACCATAAATTTTAGCCACTGAACTATCAAAAGGCATCACATCGACACGTAATAAAAACTCATCAATCAGTTTTTTAAGCTTGACTGCTTCAGGACGTTTCGCCAAACCATAATACAATTCTGCTTCTGTAATCGCTGAAATGCATAATGTGTGAATAGGGATATTTAATAAACGTGTGATGGCTTTAGGATTTTGACGGATGATATGACTGACCATATTGGTATCTAACATATAAAACTTCATTCTTTCCAACCCTCAAAAGGATCGCGTTGATGTTCGGTCTTATCACGTACAATTTCAAATTCCCCTAACTCGAGATTTTGGGCTGCATTAAAAAAACTCGCCCAATCCGCAGGTTTACGGGATAAAATAACATCACCTGTTTCAGGATCTTGACGAATATAAACTTCATCAACATTAAAACGAAATGCGGCAGGCAAGCGTACGGCTTGGCTTCGTCCATTGGTAAATAACTTTGCAGTTTGCATATTTACTCTCCTATCTAAAAGTATAGATCAAAGTATATCACAACCCCTGACGAGTTCAAATTTTAAACGAAGGTTACTACACACAAAAAAGTGCGGTCAAAATCATTCACGTTTTGACCGCACTTATCACTTAATTCTTTTGAACAGACTACTCCATTGCCCCACCCCACACAAACCAACTTTTATGATCTAGGATATAAACGGCTTGAGTGAATAATAGTAATTATCCAAATGCAATCTTCTTTTTCTTCATAAACAATTCTATAGCCTCTAACAAAAGCTTCCCGAGTATTATCATCACGTTTTCGCCCAATCGCAGACGGTAGATATGAAATTGATTCAATTTTATTGAAAATTGCTTCGCTTAATTTAATTCCACTTAATTCATATCCTGTAAATGCAATAACATTTTCAATAATTTCATTAAGATTATTTAATGCTAAGGGGGAAAATTGTTCAGATTTAGCGATGAGCAAATTGAATCTCCTGTTCAATCAGATTTTTTGCTGATTTCTCAATAGTTTGGTGAATTTGAGCTTTGACTTGTTCAAATGGAATACCCTGCCCTGTGGCTAATTCCTTTTTTCCTTGTTGTATTTGTTGAGTCAAAAACTCGTCATAACCTTTTTCTTTGAATAACATGATAATATCTCTAAAAATTACTAAATATATGCTCAAATAATACCCTTATTTGTAAACAAATCAATAGGGGATTTATTTACAAATGGATAAGTTCAAATTTTAGACAAAGGTTTTCGTACACAAAAAAGTGCGGTCAAAATCATTCACGTTTTGACCGCACTTATCACTTAATTCTTTTGAACAGACTACTCCGTTGCCCCAAATCCACGTAAACCAACTACATGTACATGTTCTTGGTTGCCTGAAATTTTACGCACCAGTTTATAGGTTGTGCCTTTTTCCGGGCTGATGTTTTCAGGGGCGGCGATGAGCAACTGCATATCTAAACGTTCGCACAATTCAAATAAGGTGCTGATAGATTTACCGTCTAAACGCGCTGCTTCGTCTAAGAATAATAAGCGGCACGGTAAAATGTCTTTACCGCGTAAACGGCGGCTTTCTTCTTCCCAGCTTTGAACCACCATAAGCAAGATTGACATCCCTGTACCAATCGCTTCACCCGTTGATAACGCGCCACTTTCTGCTCGTAACCAGCCATCTGCACCACGGTACACTTCCACTTCAAGATCGAGATAATTACGGTAATCCAGCAATTCTTCCCCAATGGTTTGCGCCGTACGTTGTCCCATATCAATATGCGGATTTAAGCGTTGATAGAGTTTCGCCATCGCCTCAGAGAAGGTCATACGATTATCATTAAATAAATCCTGATAATCTTCTTGCGTGCCTGAAAGCGCGTCTAATAACATGGCGTGGGTATCACGAATATTCACCACTAAACGCACGGATTTCACCTGACCAAAGGCGATATTTTGTAACCCTTGGTTGAGCATACGAATACGATTTTGCTCACGTTGAATGGTTTTACGCATAATATTCGCCACAGACTCTGAGCTAATCGCCAATTTTTGCTCACGGTTGGTTAATTCATCCGTGAGTCGATTTAACTCAATTTCCATTTGCTCGATAGCATCAATTGGGTCATCGGTTTTAATGATGTCTTGGCGAATACGCTCGCGCAAATGTTGATACACCGCGATAAAGAACCGCACTTTATTTTCAGGTTTACGGCTATCTTCCGACAAGCGCAATGCGTCACGCAAATATTCATTGTCCGCCACCGCTTGACGCAACGCCCCCAACGCTTTATCCGACATGGAACGCAATTCATCCGCAGACAAATAAGCCAATTCACGGCGATTTAAGCGTTTTTCCACATCGGAATGGCGAGATAAACGCAACACTACACACCAACTGACTTTTGCCGCCACCACAAGCTCACGCTGTTGTTTATAATCACGTTCCGCTTTACGAATACGGCGACTTAAATTTTCCGCTTCGCTTTCAATTAGGGTTAATTGTTTTTCCACATAAGAACGGCGTTGACGGCCGGTAGAAAGCTGTTGATACAACTCATCTTTACGTACGCGCGCGCGCTCTTCCGCCCCGGCGTCTGCACGAACACCAAGCTCAGAAACTTCAGTAATTAATTCTTGTAACAACTGATTTTTGCTCACTTGCGAACTTTGCAATTGAATAAACACCTGATTGTACTGGGCAAATTGCGCTTGTTTTTGACGCACTTGTTCGCGTTGCGCATCGCGTTTGGCTTGAACCTGTTCTAAGCGCGAACGTAATTGCTCATTTAAACCATTGCTTTCCGTTTGCACATCATCTTCATAACTAAAATGGTTTTTACGTTGAACCACATCTGCCAACGCAAACACTTTTTGTTGCACTTGTTTTTGCTGTTCAATCGCTTGCGCTAAATCATCTTTTAAGCGTTCATAATTCTCAGGGTCGCTTTGCAAGGTATTGGCAATCGGTTCTAACTGCGCCAAGCTGTTGCCATGTTGACGAATAAAGATTTCATCTTGTTCCGCAACATCTAATTGTTCACGACATTCTTCAATACGATCAAGCAAACTGTCATCGGCAATGATCGCTAATTGTGGAATGAGTTTATTTAACAACTGCATATGCTCTTTGGCGTTGTCTAATTTAATGCGTAATTGTTGTTCTGTAGTAGAAAGTGCGGTCAATTCACGGTCAATTTCATTACGTTCCACATTGATTTCGCGCATCAATTCTTCAGGGTTAGGTAAAAATGCTAACGCCAAATGCAAGCTAATAAACTGACTGAATTGACTATGGATACGCTGGCATTTTTGTACGTCAAATGCTACTTGCGCATAGTTTTCCGCGACTTCATCACGTTGAATTTCCAGTTCAGCTAAATGTTTTTCACGTGCTGCACGGCCAAATAATGGAATTTCAGGGAATTTTGAATAACGAACTTCGCGTTCTGAAACCTGAACAACCACACCGTGTTCAAGCTCTTGTGCTGACAATACGCTATCATCAAACTCAGAAGGATCCCCCTCGATTAAATATAAATCATCAGGACAATCCTCTAAGGTCGTGAGTTGCTCTTTTACCGCTTGAATATCACGTACCACAATCGCATGACGTGCCGGTCCATAAAGTGCGGAGAAATATGGTGCATCTTCAATCGGTACATCATCATAAAGCTCTGACAGCAACACGCCACCAAAGCGTTCCGCTAACATATTCAAACGCGCATCTTCTGAACCATCCGGTTGACTTAAACGCGTAATTTGTTCATCTAATTGTTGGCGTTTTTGTTCCAATTTATCGCGTTGAATGGTCAATTCGCGCTCTTTAGTCACTTGCCCTTGCATGAAATTCATCACATCTTGGCTATCTTCAAAACGCTCGCCGGATTGTTCTTCTAAACGTTCTAACGCGGCTTGAGCCGTTAACCAAGCTGGAGCTTTGGCTGCATTTTCATTGTAAGCCGCATTCAACTGCTCGCGTTTTTGACGTAAAGTGGAGCGATTTTCCACTTGCTCGGAAAGTTCCGCATTTAAGTCATCTAATAAAGCTTCTTGCTCATTATAGCATTCTTCCAACTCATCGGCGGTTTCAAGGCTGGTATTCGCGCGTTGATTAAAATCATTTAATAATTTAACCGCACTTTGTTGTTGTGCATAACGCTGCTCTAATTCGTGTAATTTCGCGCGCAATTGTGGCGTTTGAGCGGCTTGTACTTTTTGTGTTGGATATTCGCGCAATAATTCTTTTGCACTTTCCCATGCCGCTGAACGAGGCACTTCGCCGGCAATTTTACAAACCAATTGATAGGCTTTATCAAATTGGGTTTTCGCTGCTTCGGAAATCGCCATTTTTTGCTCAAGCTCAAGGACACGTTCCGTTACAGTTTCCGCTTGTGCTGCAAATTCTTCGTGATATTCATCCACATTTTTCACCGCCAGATCGGCTAAGCCACACAAGGTCTTCGCTTTTTCTAAGGCTTGAATCGCTTGTTGATATTGCAACGCACGGGTCTGTTGAGCATCAAGTGCTTGTTGGTAGTCCGCTAATTGGCTACGAATTTGGTCCACTTCGGTTTCAAGTTGCTCAAATTGCGCTTGGCTTTCTTCAAGCTGTTCATTCGCTGTTTCTACCACGATTTTTTGTTCTTCGAGTTTTTCATTTAACTCGGTGACATCATCTTGATAACGCTCGATTTTTTCTTGATGACGTAAAGCGTTGAGAACTAAATTTAAATGATCTGCCGCGCTTTGGTGGTCCACTTCAAGCGTTTTCTCATTTTCCGCTAATTCTGCCGCTTCTCGACTTAAATCAATCAAACGATGTTGGGATAAATCTTGTTCGAATTTTGCTTGATACCATTCTTTACGGAAAGTTAACGCCGCTTCAATATTGCCCTGACGCTCATTGGCGTTACGCATATAATCTGACGCTACATAGTTTGTGGTTTCCGTAATCAAATGTTTGAATAAATCGCGATCCGATTGAGTCATTTTAATGGCTTCAAGGGTCATACGGTTTTCACGCAACGCGCTTTCCATATCTTGGAAGGCTTTGCGCACGCCTAAATTCTCAGGCAATAAATAATCGCGCAAAGATTTTGTAATCGCACTTGAAATCCCACCATAAAGGGAGGCTTCGATAAGTTTATAGAATTTGCTACGGTCAGAAGATGAACGTAAACGTTTTGGAATGATGCCCAAATCAAACATCATACCGTGATAATCGGCAATGGAATGATATTGCTTGAATTGTCCGCCAAGTTCGTCGATTTTGTCTTTAAGTTCCGTTAAACCTAACACTTTCGCTTGACGTTCATTCACGACTTCCGTGAAAAGAGCGGTCGGATTAATGGATAATTCAATACCTTGCAAGCTGAAGGTTTTAATATCCACTTTTTTATCACGACCCGCAACCTGTTGCAGACGTGCACCCACAAGCACACGCTGATGACGTGAATTCACGCAATCTAAAACCGCGTAACAAACGCCAGGGCGTAATTTACCGTGCAAACCTTTATCGCGAGAACCGCCACTCGCGCCTGCTTCCGTGGTATTGCGGAAATGCAACAGCGTTAAATCAGGAATTAAAGCTGTCACAAAACCTGCCATGGTGGTGGATTTACCTGCCCCATTCCCCCCTGAAAGAGTGGTCACCAGTTCGTCTAAATCGAAGGTACGCGCAAAGAAACCATTCCAGTTAATTAAGGTTAAAGAACGGAATTTACCCCGCGCAACGCCGGCCGGTGTAGCAAAGGGCGAAAGCGCGGTGAAATTATCGAGAGTTTCATCTTCACTTTCGGCGGTCTCAATCACTTCTTCCGCTTCAAGCACATCTTGCTCTAATTCAAACTCCGCCATTATTCCGCTCCTTCTTGATTATTATCATCTTCAAAATCTTCTTCATTTTCTACCGCACTTTCCTCGTCCAAAGCGTTTTTCTCCGCTGTCAAGGATTCTGGTGTTGCGGCTTCCCCATCGCGAATTAAACGCAACTGCGCTTCACGTAAATCTTCACCACCACGCACTTCCGCCCCAAAACGGAACACAGATTCAGAAATGGTAAATTTACCGCTATTTTGCTCACCGACTGTATGCAACATTCCTAAACGGCGTAAACGCCCAATGGCTGCACGCACTTTTTCTGCTAATTTCTGTTTATCTAAATCCGAACCGCTAGCACGCAAATTAATAGCTTTCAACAATTTTGCTTCATCCGCCAAATTTAATAACTCGTCATACACTTCTTGTACGGTAAAAATGCCCTGTTGCGCTAAACGTTCCGGACTAAGATATAAATAACACAACACCTTACCTACCAACATTTCCAATTCACTCAACACTGAACGGGCAATCAACGTTGTCGCTTTCGGACGCAAATAGAAAAAGCCTTCAGGCGCGCGAATGAGCTCTACATTATAACGGCGATAAAAACCATCTAATTCATTTTGGAAATCAGCCAAAAACGCATAATTATCAATATGTTCCTGCCCAATATGTCTCCCCGAACGCAACAGACTATCTACCGCAGGAAATAAAGGATTTGCAATGGCTGCCGCTAATTTTGTTGAAATTAAGTCTTGAAGATTTTCGTTCATTTTTTCTTCTCTTTATAAAATTCGATTTCGATAGCTATTTATATTCATCAATCACATTGGCTTGTACTTCAGCACCGTAATCATTGATTTCGTGCCATTGGGAATAAACGCCTGATAAATCTGCGCTTGCCATACCCAAACGAACGGCTTGATCGACAATAATACGCGCCACATCGAAATGACGTGACAGCGGATAATTGTCGAGTTGTTGTTTGAGTACCAAACTTAAATCAATCGGTTGATTATGTTCACGGTGGTTAATTAACAAGGCTTGCATCGCTTCTACAATTTGATCGTGTAAATCGGAAAGCTGTTCATATTGTAATTCTTCAGGTAATTCACCAAGCGCGTCTTCATCGCGTAAAGCTAATTCTTCATCTCGTAAATCAATTAAACGTTCTGCTTGTGCCGTCCATAAATACCAAGGCGCATCAAAATAGTGATGAATCGAATTGCGTAAACGTTGGCTAAATACCCGATTTTTATCCATATCAATGGCAGTACGAATAAATTTGTGCACATGGCGGTCGTAACCAATCCATAAATCAATGGCCTGTTGCCCCCAACTAATAATACGGTCTAATTTCGCTTGCAAATCAATGATAAGTTGGTCAATAAAATACAATTCATCATGTTCAATAACGCAGTCTTGAATGCGTAATAATTGAGCTTGTAATTTATCGCCGGCAGCATTTAGGGTATCCTGTAACTCGCGCAAATTCCCTGATGTTTCATCTAATAAACGCTCACAACTCGCAATTGCCGCTTGCCAATCTTTAGTTAGGAGTTCGGCGATTTCTTCTTTAATACTCTGTTGATTTTCATCCATAATGCGTTGAGATAAATCAATGCTATCGAAAATTTCTGCAACAGAATATTTCAGTGGTGCAAACACATTGCGACGCCAAAAGTATTCATCTTCATTTTTGAGATGACCTTCTTCCGCAGATTTTGCGGCACGTTGAATTTCATCGGCAACAATGGCTAATTGTACAGACAATCGCAATGCAGAAAATTCTCGTTGACGAATATAATAATCTGAGACACCTACGCCCAATGGGGTGAGGCGGTAGATAGATAATCCTTCGGTAAATTCACTGCTAAAACGATTAAGAAAACGTTGTTTCACTAAATCATTGATGGCGTTATTGGCACGCGTTGTCACCGCGTCCGATAAATCGAATTCTTTTGACACTTGGCGGTAAATATCTACCAAATCGCTTTCTTGCATTTCGCCATCAAAGCGTTCGTTATTAAAAAGGGCGATTGCCAACAAAAAGGCTAAACGTTCCGTATTCAAATTTAAGGAAAACTCACGTTCTCTTGCCCAAGAAACTAATTCAGGGATCGTTTGTGATGTTTCGGACATTGATTTTTCTCAAGACACAAAAAATTTTGCCGATTATACAGTATTTTACGCTAATCTTACAGCTTGATTTTTTTACAGAAAATTTCTGATTTTTTCACCGCACTTTTATTGCTTTTTAGCAAGAAAAACGTACTATACGCAGCATTTCTCTCAAACTTGACCTATTAAGAAGATTTTTATGACCGAACAAACTGAAAAAGAAAAAAAGCAAATTTATAACTTAAATAAATTACAAAAACGTTTACGCCGCAACGTAGGCAATGCCATTGCGGATTTCAATATGATTGAAGAGGGTGACAAAGTGATGGTTTGTCTTTCGGGCGGAAAAGACAGCTATACATTGTTGGATATTTTGCTGAATTTAAAACTCAGCGCGCCCATTCATTTTGATATTGTGGCGGTAAATTTAGACCAAAAACAACCCGGATTCCCTGAACATGTGTTGCCTGAGTATCTACAATCCATTGGCGTAGAATACAAAATTGTGGAAGAAAACACCTATGGCATCGTGAAGGAAAAAATTCCGGAAGGGAAAACCACTTGTTCACTCTGCTCTCGTTTACGCCGTGGGATTTTGTATCGCACTGCAACGGAATTAGGCGCAACGAAAATTGCTTTAGGTCATCATCGTGACGATATGTTGGCAACCTTGTTTTTGAATATGTTCTATGGCGGTAAAATGAAATCCATGCCACCTAAATTGATGAGCGATGATGGCAAACATATCGTGATTCGCCCATTGGCTTATTGCAAAGAAAAAGATATTGAAAAATATGCTATCGCTAAACAATTCCCGATTATCCCTTGCAATCTTTGTGGTTCACAGCCCAATTTACAACGCCAAGTGGTCAAAGAAATGTTGAATACTTGGGATCGTCAATACCCGGGCCGTTTGGAAACCATGTTTGCGGCGATGCAAGATGTGGTGCCATCACATTTATGTGACCCGAAATTATTTGATTTCCAAGGAATTAAGCATGGTCAACAAATAGACGGTATCGTAGGGGACATTGCCTTTGATAAAGAAGAATTGCCTACCACGTTAAAATTTGATGAAGAAGACGAACAACCTGATTTTTCAGGGGAAAGTTTGATTCAGTTTAAAGAAATTAATTAATGGGTAGAGCAAACTGCCTAATATCAAACAAACCTAGCACTGCTCGTGCTAGGTTATTTTTCATACATGATGCGCTTTATGACAAACAAATTTTGGGGATATGATTCATTAAATCAGCCGCTGATTCTGCTGGTTTTAAATGAGATATGAGTTGGAATAAAATTGTTCTGTTCTGTTCTGTTCTGTTCTGTTCTGTTCTGTTCTGTTCTGTTCTGTTCTGTTCTGTTCTGTAGCAGTGTAGTTCCAAGAAGATGGAATTGCCAATAAATTTATATCAAAGCCATTCTCTCTACGCGGTGATTGATAAAAATTATTTTCCTGATAACGATCAGAAATCACCCAATAAGCCTGATAATTTATCTGACGAAGATAATCTAAAATACCGTTAGCGGATGCGTAATGAGATTCAATGAAAATAGCAGGTTGTGCACGTTTTATGGTTTCTTTGGCACCGTTGAGTACACGAAGATCAAAACCTTCTGCATCAATTTTTAATAAATCAAGGGAGGCTAAGCGTTGCACTGGTGCAAAATCATCTAATTTAACAATGCCAATTTCTTCTTTTAGGATTTTTCCTTGGAAATGACTTTCAGTACTAAATCCTTTATCAATAGAAAAACTGCCATAGTTCCAAGGTTGACTATAATCACTGGTTTCAATCCACGCTTTTGTATTCTGATCGCTAACGCCTAAACGGTAACTTTCTACATTGATCAAATTATTTAATGCTAAATTACAGCAAAGTTGCTGAAAAATAATGCGTTGGGGTTCAAAACAAAGTACTTTTCCTTGGGACGCAAATTTAGATAAAGGAACCGCATGCATACCAATATTCGATCCCACTTCAATTACATTTGATGTATCGGAAAGTAACAACTTAAAAATCATCACTTCTGCTTCAGACCATTCGCCATAGCAGGATGCAATTTCGCTGATAAAATCCCCTTCAATAAGGTTAAACCGTCCCCAGCGTAAATCTTTTAAATAAGTTTGCATAATAAGTTCCTTTTGTATAAATCATTGTGCGCATTATAACATGTTAGACATTCATCAAGTGCGGTGAAAAAATAAAAAATTTTCACCGCACTTTGCAGATGAATATCAAAATTTGGTAAAACCGTATTAAACCTAGGCTCTAACACAATATCTTGTGCCTTTAGTTAGCATAAATTTGCCTATTTAGTGATTTGTTCTACATTTTTTAGGGTTGATATAAAAAACAAATCTATATATAGTGCGCATTAAATTTTAAAAACACAACATATAGGTAATCATTATGTCTTCATTCTACGTTATCAAACGCGATGGAGCGCGCGCGAGTTTTGAAATTCAACGCATTATTAATGCGATCAAAAAAGCAGCGAAAGCGGTTTTGGTGGAAGATGAGCGTTATTATCATCATATTGCTCAACAGGTTTTTGAGGATATTTTTAACCGTTACAGCCAAGAAATTGATATTAGCCATATCCAACAGATTGTGGAAAATAAATTAATGGCGAGCGCATATCCGCAGGTGGCGCGTGCTTATATTGAATATCGCCACGATCGCGATTTATCGCGAGAAAAACGTAGCAAATTAACCAAAGAAATTGAAGGGTTAATTGAACAAACCAATATGGCGGTGTTGAATGAAAATGCCAACAAAGACGCTAAGGTCATCCCTACTCAGCGCGATTTATTGGCGGGGATTGTGGCAAAACATTACGCGAAGCAATATTTGTTGCCAAAAGATGTGGTAGAAGCCCATGAACGTGGCGAAATTCACTACCACGATTTAGATTACGCGCCCTTTTTCCCGATGTTTAATTGTATGTTGGTGGATTTAAAAGGCATGCTTACTCAGGGTTTTAAAATGGGTAATGCAGAAATTGAACCGCCTAAATCTATCGGTACGGCAACAGCCGTTACGGCTCAAATTATTGCACAAGTGGCAAGCCATATTTATGGCGGTACCACCATTAATCGTATTGATGAAGTCCTTGCCCCTTATGTGCAAATTAGCTACGAAAAACTGCTAAAAACGGCAGAACAATGGCAAATTTCCGATGCAAAAGCCTATGCTGACGCGATGATTGAGAAAGAATGTTATGACGCTTTTCAATCCTTGGAATATGAAGTGAACACCCTACACACTGCCAATGGTCAAACACCCTTTGTGACATTTGGTTTTGGGTTGGGATTGAGTTGGCAAGCGCGGTTAATTCAGCGTTCTATTTTGAAAAATCGTCTTTGTGGTTTAGGTAAAAATCATAAAACACCGGTGTTCCCAAAACTTGTGTTTACTATTAAAAAAGGCGTCAACCAATCCCCGACAGATCCGAATTATGATATTAAAAAATTAGCCTTAGAATGTGCGTCAAAACGAATGTATCCTGATATTTTGAATTATGACCAAGTGGTTAAAGTGACAGGGTCGTTTAAAGCCCCCATGGGCTGTCGTAGTTTCTTAGGAAAATACGAAGAAAATGGGCAGGAAATTCATGATGGGCGCAACAATTTAGGGGTGGTAAGTTTGAATTTACCGCGCATTGCCTTAGAAGCGCATCAAGATGAACAACGTTTCTTTGAAATCTTGGATCAACGCTTACAGATAGCGAAGAAAGCCTTAATGACACGAATTGCCCGCCTTGAAAATACCAAAGCGCGCGTTGCACCAATTCTTTATATGGAAGGGGCTTGTGGTGTGCGTTTGAAAGCCGATGATTATGTGGCGGATATTTTCAAAAACGGACGTGCGTCCATTTCTTTAGGCTATATCGGCATCCATGAAACCATTAACGCCCTTTATCATCAAGGTCATGTGTTTGATAGCGAGATTTTGCGTGAAAAAGCCCTAAAAATTGTGGAACGCTTAAGCCAAGCGACAAAAGCTTGGGCGGCGGAAACAGGCTACGCGTTTAGCCTTTACTCTACCCCAAGCGAAAATCTTTGCGACCGCTTCTGTCGTTTGGATACGAAACAATTTGGCGTGATTGATGGCGTGACAGATAAAGGCTACTACACCAACAGTTATCATTTGGATGTAGAGAAAAAAGTCAATCCATACGATAAATTGGACTTTGAAATGCCTTATCCTGCGTTGGCAAGCGGTGGTTTTATTTGCTATGGCGAATACCCGAATGTGCAACATAATTTAAAAGCCTTAGAAGATGTTTGGGATTATGCCTATGACCGCGTGCCTTATTACGGTACAAATACGCCGATTGACGAATGTTATGAATGTGGCTTTACAGGGGAATTTGAATGTACCAGCAAAGGCTTCACTTGCCCGAAATGCGGCAATCACGATAGCGAAAAAGTATCGGTCACACGCCGAGTTTGCGGTTATCTCGGCAGCCCTGATGCGCGACCGTTTAACCCCGGTAAACAGGAAGAAGTAAAACGCAGAGTGAAGCATATGTGAGGTGTTATGTTACTTTCTTGCTCGTGCAAGAAAGTAACCAAAGAACACGCCCCGATTTGCCTTGTTTTCTAAAAATAACTAATTCAGATATTAAAAATTATAACCGCGCTTTTAATTAAGTGCTCGATAAAAATGGGGTCCCCGTCTTTGGCGCCCTTTTTTACCATTGATTTTTAGCTAAATTCCGTCTGTTTGAGCGAAGCGAGTTTAGGAATTTAGCGTGAAGAAAATCAATGGTAAAAAAGGAAAAAGCGACAAAATCGGGGCGTGTTTCTTTTGCCTACTTTTCTTTACACGAGTAAAGAAAAGTAGGTTTACGATATAACTTAACAAACACTATGAACTACCTCCAATACTACCCGGTCGACATTATCAACGGCGAAGGCACACGTTGTACACTTTTTGTCAGCGGCTGTACCCACGGCTGTAAAGGTTGCTATAACCAAAAAAGCTGGTCATTTTCCGCCGGTGTGAAATTTGATGCTGCAATGGAAGCACAAATTATCAAAGATTTAAAGGATACGCGGATTAAACGTCAAGGTTTAACCCTTTCAGGCGGTGATCCCATGCATCCTAACAATATTGAAACCTTATTGCCTTTGGTGCAACGTGTTAAACGCGAGTGTCCTGATAAAGATATTTGGGTTTGGACAGGCTATAAAATTGATGAATTGAATGCGTTGCAACAGCAAATGTTGCCTTATATTGATGTGATTATTGATGGTAAATTTGAGCAAGAAAAAGCCGATCCGGCCTTAATTTGGCGCGGGTCGGCAAATCAGAAAGTTTATCGAGTAACCAACAATGGTCAATCTATTGCTTTTACACCAATGTTTTAACCAAATAAATCAATGGAATTGTGCCAAATGGTTTCTTGAATTTGTTCAGGACTTTCAGTTCGTAATTCGCATAACGCTTGGAATACATTGGTAATTCGTTCTGGGCGGTTTGGTTGTCCTTGAAAACCAAAAACTGGCATATCCGGGCTGTCGGTTTCAAGCAATAAAGCATCTAAGGGAAGTTTGCTTATCGCTTGTCTTGTTTTATTGGCACGTTCGTAGGTAATTGTGCCACCCACACCGATTTTATAACCTAAATCCACAAAGCGTTTGGCTTGGTCATAACTGCCGGCAAAGCCATGTACCACGCCTTTTTGGGCTACGTCAATGCGCTTTAAAAAAGTAAAAAGTTGGTCGTGGGTTTTGCGGCTATGTAAATTCACCGGCAACTGATATTGTTTTGCCAAATATAATTGCGCTTCAAAAAATTGGCATTGTTTTTTCCAAACTAGCTCTGCTGTTAATTCAGGTATGGCGCGCTCTAAGCCAATTTCTGCTACTGCGGTTAAATTTACGTGACGTTGTGACAGATATTGTTCCAATACATCCAAATCCGTCAATATATGCTCTTTGATATAAAGAGGATGTAAGCCTAATCCATAGCGTAAATGTTCAGGAAAAAGCGCGGTGAGATTTTTTATCGTTTCAAAATCTCGTTGCAATACTGCCACAACAAGCATTTTTTCTACGCCTGCGGAAAGTGCATTTTGCACTAAATTTTCCAAGGGTTCTTGGGTAAATTGATGAAGATAGTCTAAATGGGTATGTGTATCAAAAAATGCCATCGTTTATCTTAGTAAGTCTTGTGTGGAAATAGGCTGAAATTTCTTGTGGTTCGACAGGCTCACCAACCATGGTTCAACAGGCTTACCAACCCTAATTTCAGCACTACGCAGTGGCGACAAAATATTGAAATTAATGGGACTTGTGGGTATTTTTCTCTTTGCGCGCTTTGTAAACTTTCCAGCCAACAAATGCCGCAACTAAGCCGATGATGACATAAATGCCTGACTGCCCTGTTTTGATTTGTTCTGCTAACCATTCACGGTTATTAGCACCATGCTCGCCCAAATAAACCCAAATTGGCACGGAAATAATGGCTGCGAAGAAATCCAATACCAAGAAGCGGATATAACTTACACGGCGCGTAATACCTGAAACCATATAAATTGGCGCACGTAAACCGGGTAAAAAACGTGCTACAAATAATACGCGGTTGCCATATTTATCAAATTTCTCGCGCACCATACGTAAGCGTTGTAAAGTAAGAATTTTACGCATTGGACGGAAACGTAGAATTTTTACGCCATAAATTCGCCCTAACCAATACATTGTGCTATCACCGGCTAAAACACCAAGCATAGACACAGCAAGCATAATATGCACATTGATACTTTCAGGATAAAGCCCAGCAATAATCCCCCCTGAAACGAGCGTAATATCTTCAGGGATAGGAACACCAAAACCACAAATAATAAGCACAAAAAGCACAGCCCAATAGCCGTAATCAGTAAAAAAACTAACTAATAAATCCATAACAACCTCTGAAATGAAATTGTCGCCTATTTTGCCTTTTATCGCCTTAAATTACCAGTTTAAATTTGCATTTAATGTGATAATTCATTATAATCCGCGTCTCTCGATATGTTATCGAGCGAATTATGGGAAATTGCTGGGTCGCCTGCAATTTCTGTCTATCTTAATCTTACTTAAAGAGAAAATTAACATGGCATTTAAATTTAACGCTGAAGTTCGTACAGCGCAAGGTAAGGGTGCGAGCCGCCGCCTGCGTCACAATGGTCAAATCCCTGCTATCGTTTACGGTGGTAAAGAAGCACCGGTTTCAATCGTGTTAAGCCACGATGAATTAAACAACGCACAAGTTCACGATTCTTTCTATTCAGACGTGATCACATTGGTTATCGAAGGCAAAGAAGTTGCAGTTAAAGTTCAAGCAATGCAACGTCACCCATTCAAACCAAAATTAGTTCATATCGACTTTAAACGTGCGTAATCCCTGATTTATAAGGGTTTACAGCCAATAAACGTTCCGAAATTATTATTAAAATTTTGATTATTTAAGTCTTATTTATCAATATTTTAAAAAATAGTTTCGGAACGTTTTTTTAGTATGTAAAAGGGTCAAGTAAACAAAGAAAAAAGACCTCTCATAGAAACTTTTCCCATCATCACACCTGAATCATTCCCATTTCTCTCATATAGTTATAAATAAGCCCAATAATAATATCTTGGAATGATTTGCCGATGTTGTCTTTTGACATTTACACTGGGGTTAAGATTTTATTGAAAGTTGTCATAATGGACTCCTTGTTTTGTCGTTGAAAACAAAAAACACAACAATTATGTTGCAAATACAACAAAAAAGTTGTATTATGATTTCGCTGTTTTGATAAGGAGGTCTTATGAAATACAGCGAGTTCCTGAGATACTTGTTAGCGCAGGGGTGTAAAATTGAACCACATAAGCGCGGAAGTCATCGAAAGGTAACACTAAACGGTAAGCAATCTGTTTTTCCTTATCATGGGAGTAGAGAAATTGGTACCGGTTTAGTGAATAAGATCAAAAAAGACTTAGATCTTAAATAATATTAAGTCCCTCGAAAGAGGGGCTTTTCTAGGAGATTAAATATGTTACGTTATCCTGTTGAGATTGTCCCTGATGATAATGGGACGTTTCTCGTTACTTGTCCTGATATTCCTGAAATGGCAAGTGTTGGCGATGATATTGATGAAGCACTTCTTGAGGCACAAGATGGCTTAGAAGCTGCATTGGAATTTTATTTTGATGATAGACGTGAAATTCCTATGCCAAGCCAACCCAAAGAAGGGCAACATACGGTCGATCTTTCTGTTTTGCAATCAATGAAAATTTTCTTGCTTAATGAAATGATTAAGCAAGGCGTGCGTAAAGCAGAGATGGCAAGACGGTTGGATGTTCATATGCCACAGGTCGATCGGTTATTAGACTTTAATCACTCTACTAAAGTTGAATTTGTTGAGAAAGCCTTTAGCAAGCTGAATAAGCATTTTTACATTTACCCCGCTTAAGACAAAACCGCCACATGGGCGGTTTTTCTATAGCTTAATCCAACGCCAATTTCAGCGGTTTGCCTAGGGCGATAAGAACCTTTTCAATGGCGTCAATTTTCGATCCGTAGCGTGGGTTTAAAATGCGTCCGATTTCAACCGCACTTAATCCGGCTAATTCGCCAAGGGCTTTTTTGGTTAAGCCCTGTTTGACACGCTCGTTATTGAGCAATACTTTTGCTTCAAGTTGGCTCGACATTGCAACTAGTCGTTCCCCTACTTTTGGTTCAGTGGGTTCGGGAAAATATTTGTCTTCGTCAAAATAATCTTTGACGTTACAAATCAGCAAGTCTTCAAGCATTTCATCAAGCTCAGTCAAATCTTCGCCTTGTGTTACGCCTGTGAGTTTTTCTTCATCTGCAAAGGTTGCCCAATACGGGCGGTTTATTAATGGTAAAGTGGGAGGATTTCTCACTCAACACTTGTCCGTCTTTATTCTTGGCGTAAATCACAACGGTATATTCGCCATTGGGTAAATCTTCCAAGGCAAGATTTGAGTTGCTTAATCCGCGGCGATATTCATAGAGTTTGCCGTCTTTCAAGATGCGCACATCAAAACTGACTTCGCCGTCCCCTGAACCAATATCGGCGGTGACATACAATTTGCCGTCATAACCGACTTGAGTATCAATGTCTTGAATTTGTGGGGGGCGTAAAGTCGTTCTATTGCTTGGTACAAAGTGCGCACTTTTATCTACGATAGCCTCTTTTTGCGGTTCGTGTTGGAGTGCGGTAACGGTAAATGTACCGTCATCATTCTCTGTCAGCGTCATGGCTTTATATAAGCCCGAAGTGATTCGCTCTGTGGTTAATGCCCAAACGGTATAGGGTTCAATGTCGGTTGGCGTGCTTGCTAATATGGCAACGTCGCCTTTAACTTCGGTAATTCGGATTGTGCTTTCTTGGGCGGAATTATTGATATAGGTCAAGAAACTGTTGCCAGAAAGTTCAATTTTGCGATCAAGAGTGATTTTATTGCCATTAACAGCCAAGACACGACCGCCAATATTTGTTCCGGCATAATCGTTGTCGTTAACGCGAATAATATCACCCGGTAAGTGCATTAATCCTTCGCGTCCAACAGTAAATGTAATGGTTTCTTTTTCTAATTTTTCCGTCTCGATAAGCCAACGTCCTGTGCGATAGGCTTGTCCGCGCGATGTACAACCAAATGCAGTGACTTCCGTGAGGTTTAGCCCGTTTTTCGCAATGGATTCATCATCCGATACATATTCTACGGCTTTTTGATATTGCCCACGCTAATACGCAAGGTGACATCTGTCGGATTCGTATCCCCTTGGTCATTTTGGCTATAAAGCATTTTAACGCCGACATTGAAGCGTAAACATGACAAAAGAACAAATCCAAGAAAAACTCAACGAGTTTGACACAAAAGAAAAAGAGCTTGAACAAGCCCTAGAGAAGCTACGCGAAATGCGTAGAGAGTTTATCAATCACCACAATTTAAACAAGGAACCACAATGAACACCACAGAATTATTAGCGCAACGCGAAAGCACCCACGGCAATTTTCACCAAGGCGCGTTAATTTTTAACGACATCACAAAACACATCCAAAACGCACCGCACTTAGACAGCTCGCACAAATACGCGCTCACAATGATTGCCACTAAAATTACCCGAATTTTACAAGGCAATCCGCACGAAGTTGACCACTGGCAAGATATTTGCGGTTACGCCACCTTGGGCGGTCGTCTCAATCTCACTGCAGATGAACCCACCGCTACCCCATTAAATGACATGATAGAGGTGCCTGTTGTGCATATTCACAAAGGTTAAATTATGGCAAGTTCAAAGAAACCGCGCAAAAAGCGGAACAACAACGCGGCTATGGTGAAATACAGCGACAGACTCGCCAAAGGCTCAATGATTATCAGCGTTCCTTATCTTGGCGATGACGGCTCTTTAATCATTCATAACTACCGCAAAGCCAGACCACGCAGTATATCACACCGCGATTTCACACTGCTCTACGATGTCAGCCGTACGTGGTCTTTTGTTTTTGGCGTGTATTTTCGGATTTGAGCGGTAATATCAGTGGATAATTGCGCTCGATTTTCAAGGGCCTTTTGTGCAGTGTAGTTACTGAAAACAACTTCTAAGGCTTGACGGCTACGAGGCTCAATTAACTGAGACGCCATATTTTCTGTGGTGCGGAAGTTTTTATACACGGCAATCGGATCGGTTAATTTATAAGAAATCGTTAATGCCGTTGTGACTGTTTGTGTATCTCGCGTGTAAACACGTTAATGAAATCAACCAGCTCATCTGCGGTTATTTCTCATTGCATCAAGCCAGGCTTGGGCATCTTCTTTTGTGTTAAAGTAACAACCTTTTGAGATAAAGGTTTCATCATATATATCTGTGAGTGTACTTTGCGGAGTGTCTAATTGTGAATCAATAGACCATTTTTGACCAGTTGGTTCTTTTATAGGACAAGGTAAAGTAACTGTTATCATGTTTGACACTGGTTCAGGTTTTTTCCACATACCAATTATGTCTATAGGAGTTTCATCATTGATTGTTGAAGTTCGTCCATCTTCTGTCCAATATATGAATTTGAGAGATCCTTTTTCTAAGCCAATTAATGGTAAATCTGGAATATAATTAAAATCCAAATTTTTAGGTAATTTTGAAAGTACACAGGCTTTTGAACCATTTCTTAACATCACTGGCTCGCCAGCTAATGCTTTTTCAAGGTTAAAAGGTTTTGGTTGGTTTTCCCATAGACCTACAACGTCAATTTCATGTTCAGTGTCTTTAATATTGCGAAAATCTTCAGACAATTGATGTATTCTCGCAATTTCATCTGCGTCATTAAAATAAATAAATACATATGGGTAGTTTTCATAATCAGATAACCCTACATATTTACATTTAACACCGTCACGGCTAATTCCATAAGCTCCATTTAGGATTTCTTTTTTGTCTTCTTCTGAAATCATTTTCTCACTCCTTTTTTCTTTTTGGTTGAACGTACTTTTCTTAAATTGAGAATGTCATCTTTTTGATTTTTGATGATGATTTGCAACCCATCAATGCGTTTGTCTTTCTCTTTGAGTTCAAAATGTAAATCATCGATTTGAACTTGCGCTTCTGCCAGTCGATATTCTAACGCGGCGATTTGCCTTGTGGCTTGTTCAAGTTGGGGGTTGTGTGGCGTTTTTTTTAAAAGCGCGGTTAAAGATTTGAACATTTATGCCTCCTTGGGTCTCCAATTTCTTGCCTGTTCAATGGTTTCTTTGTCTTCTCTGCGTTTGGCGTAGATTTCTTCCAATTTGAGATAATTAACCAGTTTGTCTTGTTGCGTGGTGATTAAATCTACGAACGCGTTGAGTAGTTTTTTCGCGCGGATTTCGCCTATGCCTTTGAAATCGAGCAACCGCTGAAAGCCAAGTTCACGAACCTGTTGCCAGTTGGTTAAGCCGTTTTGGCGTAATATTGCCCACGTTTGTTTGTCCCCTTGAATTTCAAGTTGCGCTAACTCTTGGCGCGCATTTTCTCGGATGATGTTTTCTTCGTAATGTGTGACCAATTTTTCAGCGGTCTTAAATGGCTTGAGCATTTCATAAATGATTTCATCGGTGACATCGTTGATTTCGTTTGGTATGGCAATCATAAAAGGCGATAGAATGTGATCGCGGTTCACTTTCTTTTCTGCCGCTTTTAGGCTGTCCGCACAAAAGGTTTCGTGCTGTGAGAGCGCGATTTGGTTTGTGGTGGCCATGAAATCATAACTGAGATAGGTTTCGCCATTGGGCTTACGGCAAAACGAATGACACAGCACTATATTCGCAAAGATAGGCTGTTAAAACCCACTGATGAAATCACCTAATATCCCCGTTTAAAATAAGTGAGTTTCGGAAAAATAATGCCTGTTTCGGAACATCTCTAAAAATAAACACTTTAATCTTTTGATTTTTAACGATTATTTTCTTGAGAACAAGTTTGTTTTACTTTGACTTCAAACGTGCGTAATGAATTAATTTAACGCAAGCTATGGTACGAAGCCCTTTTGTATGTACAAAAGGGTTTTTTCTTGAAGCAAAATCCCCCCCAACTCAAGCATCTTGCCAATTTTTTTTGAAATTTAATGTTCATCAATCACAAACTCAAACCAATCGATCACATCTTTTTCGTGGATTCCGTTAACAATAGGAATATGTGCCAATTTAACAGAATCAGGATTGCCTGAGATTAAGGGATGCCAATCAAATAATGGTTTGCCTTCATAAAGCAAACGATAGGCGCAGGTTTGAGGTAACCAACCAAATTGTGGCAAATTTTTCTTGGTTAGCTTTGTGCATTCAGTGTCTAATTTAAAACGGTTTAAATAATCACCGCACTTTCCTGTGTTTAAATCTAATAAATCGCAAGCAATTCGAGTGTAATAAAGCTTTTCTCGCCGTCCGCGTCCTTCTATAAATTTACGATAACAACATTTACCGCAGCCGTCACAAAGTGCTTCCCATTCATCATCCGTCATCTCACTGAGTGATTTAGTTTCCCAAAATTTTGTCATAGTTAAAGTTGTGTAAAATTAAAAAGAAATGCGGTCAAATTTGACCGCACTTAGTATGGATTTAGACTACAAATTTAGCGATTAACGCCAAAACTACCGCTGGCTTTATCGTATTTTAAGCCTGAATGAGAGCCGTCTGAACCGTTAAAATAAATATCTTTTGGTTGTGAACAAGCGGCGACAAAAGCAGCCGTAATGGCAATCAAGACGAGTTTTTTCATTAATTAAAATCCTTCTTTTAAACTTACAGTTAAGTTAAAAACTAAATGTTCCGGGTGGCTATCTTTGCTGTCTGCGCAATAATAACCTTCACGTTCAAATTGGTAAGCCTGTTCTGCTTTTGCATTGCCAAGGCTTTTTTCCACAACCCCATGTTTGACCACTAAGGAATGCGGGTTAATTGCCGCGATAATGTCTTCTTCCGCACCAGGATTTGCCATATCAAATAAACGTCCGTATTGACGGAATTCCGCGGGGTGGTTATCTGTTGCAGAAACCCATTGAATCACGCCTTTTACTTTGCGTCCATCTGCCGGATTTTTGCCTAAGGTTCCAGGATCGTAAGTACAATACACGCAAATCACTTTACCATCGGCATCTTTTTCCACGCGCTCAGCTTTAATCACATAAGCATTACGCAAACGCACTTCTTTGCCTAATACTAAGCGTTTGTATTGTTTATTGGCTTCTTCGCGGAAGTCTGCTTCGTCAATGTAAAGTTCTTTGGTGAACGGCAATTGACGCGTGCCTAATTCTTCACGATTCGGGTGGTTAGGTGCGGTCAAAATTTCGCTATTTTCTAAGTTCTCAATCACAATTTTTAATGGATTGATGACTGCCATTGCACGTGGCGCATTTACGTTTAAATCGTCACGAATACAACTTTCTAACGCCGAATATTCCACCACGTTATCTTGTTTAGTGACCCCAATACGGCGGCAAAACTCGCGCAAAGACGCCGGCGTATAACCACGGCGGCGTAGACCTGAAATGGTTGGCATACGTGGGTCATTCCAACCATCCACTACCCCCTCTTCAACCAGTTTCAATAATTTACGTTTAGAGGTTAATGTGCCTTCTAAATTTAAACGTGAGAATTCATATTGATGCGGCAATGGACGTTCAATGGAAATATGCTCTAATACCCAGTCGTATAAACGGCGGTTATCTTGGAATTCTAATGTACACAATGAATGAGTAATGCGCTCAAGAGCATCGGAAATACAATGGGTAAAATCGTACATTGGGTAAATGCACCATTTGTCACCGGTTTGATGGTGGCTGGCAAATTTAACGCGATAAAGTACAGGATCGCGCATCACCATAAATGGCGATGCCATATCGATTTTGGCGCGTAAACAAGCTTTTCCTTCTTCAAATTCGCCGTTTTTCATTTTTTCAAATAACGCCAAATTTTCTTCTACACTGCGATCGCGATAAGGGCTGTTTTTACCTGCTTCCGTTAAAGTACCGCGATATTCACGCATTTCTTCAGGGGAAAGTTCATCCACATAGGCTAACCCTTTGTTAATTAATTCAATCGCATAGCCATAAAGTTGGTCGAAATAGTCTGAAGCATAACGCACTTCCCCATTCCATTTAAACCCTAACCATTCCACATCTTGCTTGATAGAGTCAACATATTCTACGTCTTCTTTAACCGGGTTCGTATCGTCAAAACGCAGGTTGCATAAACCTTGATAATCTTTTGCAATACCAAAGTTTAAGCAGATTGATTTAGCGTGCCCAATATGCAAATAGCCGTTGGGTTCAGGCGGGAAACGTGTGTACACATTATTGTGTTTGCCACTGGCAAGATCTTCGTCAATGATTTGACGAATAAAATTCGTTGGGCGATGTTCTTCGCCATTTACGTCAATATGTTCAGTTGTCATAAGTTTTTTTGTATTTTGTTGATAAAATTCGCTGTATTTTACAGGTTTTATTGCAAGATTTAAAGTGCGGTTGTTTTTGATGAATTTTATTTCCCCAATGGCATTCCCTAAAACCTTTTTCGCCATGAAAATATCATCGCACGGTTGTATGTGCTGGTTCGAATGGTTAGAATTCACGGCATTTTGATATGAACCATGATTTAAATATGGGGTCATACATTTCAATCTTAATAAATTCTTAATATTCTCGCTTTATCATGGCGACAAATTATCTTATCGGGAAAAATCATGAAAAAGAAAACTATTACGATACTGTTATTAGCCACGATGGTTGCCGGTGGTAGCTATTTTTTTATGTCTCAAGGCGAACAAACACCGACTTTTTTAACTGAAAACGTGACGCGTGCCGATGTGGAAAAAACGGTCGTGGCATCAGGCTCTATTCAAAGCTCAAATGAAGTGGATGTTGGTGCTCAGGTTTCAGGCAAAATCACCAAACTCTATGTTAAATTAGGTCAATCAGTGAAAAAAGGCGATATGATTGCGGATATTGATTCCACCACACAAATCAACGCACTCAATAAAGCCAAGGCGGCTTTAGCCAGTTATCAAGCACAATTAAAAGCCAAACAAACCGCTTACAACGTAGCGCAATCTAGTTATTCCCGTTTATCTAAGCTTTACAAATTACAATCTACGTCTTTAGACGAGCTGAACAGCGCAAAAAATACCCTTGATGCGGCGAAAGCAGAAATTGATGCCTTGCAAGAATCCATTAAACAGGCTGAAATTGAGGTGAATACCGCTGAAACCAATGTGGGTTATACCAAAATTACTTCGCCTATTGACGGCACAGTGATTTCAACGCCGATTTCTGAAGGGCAAACGGTGAATGCCAATCAAACCACCCCTACTATTGTGACGGTAGCTAACTTACAAAAAATGCTGATTAAACCTGAAATTTCAGAAGGTGACATTACTAAAGTCAAAGCCGGTCAAGAAGTGGAATTTACCATTTTATCGGATAATCAGACCAAATATCATGCTGTGATTGATAGTGTGGATCCTGCAACCACAACAGATACTGATGCCACATCAACCGGTTCAAGTAGTTCATCATCTTCATCATCGACTTCCGCCGTCTATTATTATGCCAATATGGAAGTAGATAACCCTGACGGTGTGTTGCGTATTGGAATGACAACGGAAAATACGATTAAAATCGCTGCTGCCAAAGGGGTGTTAACGGTGTCCAATATGGCGATACAAAAAAAGGGCAATAAGTATATTGTTCATGTACTTAATGCCCAAAATCAATCGGAAGAACGCGAAGTGGAAATTGGGGTGCAAAACGACTTCCAAACTGAAATCAAATCGGGCTTAGCCGAAGGGGAAAAAGTTATTGTGTCGCAAGTGGCGGCAGGCGAGAAAGTCGGCACCACAGGGCGTGGCCCGCGCATGTTCTAAAGTGCGGTTAAAAAACGGTAAATTTTCATGAATATTATTGAAATCAAAAACTTAAATCGTTATTTCGGCGAAGGCGAAAACCGTGTTCATATTTTAAAGGATATTTCTCTTCATATTGAAAAAGGCGATTTTGTGGCCATTATTGGACAATCGGGTTCAGGTAAATCCACGCTGATGAATATTATCGGTTGCTTGGACACGGCAACCAGCGGATCCTATAAAATTGATGGCAAAGAAACGGTGGAATTATCCGCCGATCAACTCTCGGATTTACGTAGCCAAAAATTTGGGTTTATTTTCCAGCGTTATAATCTGCTCTCTTCTTTGACGGCACAAGAAAATGTGGCGTTGCCTGCGATTTATGCAGGAACATCTCAGGCGAAGCGGCTTGCCCATGCTCAAGAGTTGCTCAAAAAATTAGGGCTTGAAGGCAAAGAACAAAATAAACCCAACCAGCTTTCAGGGGGACAACAACAGCGTGTCAGTATCGCGCGCGCGTTAATGAATGGCGGTGAAATTATTCTTGCCGATGAACCCACGGGGGCATTAGACAGTGCAAGCGGGCAAAATGTGATGGAAATTTTGCGCCAACTTCACCACGAAGGGCACACCATTATTATGGTAACTCACGACCGCGATATCGCGGCACAAGCCAACCGTGTCATTGAAATTAAAGATGGTGAGATTATTGGCGATAGCCACAAAGCAGCGGTGAAAAGTGCGGTTAAAAATGAAAAAGTTTCAACGCCCTGCTTTGGTTTGAGTAAAGATCAGTTGGTGGAAGCCTTTCGTATGTCTGTGGGCGCGATTCTTGCCCATAAAATGCGCTCGCTACTTACCATGCTCGGGATTATTATTGGGATTACGTCTGTGGTTTCCGTGGTAGCGTTAGGTAATGGTTCTCAACAAAAAATCCTGTCGAATATTAATGGCTTAGGTACTAACACCATGACGATTTTTAATGGGACGGGATTTGGTGATCGCCGTGCAGAACAAATGCAAAATTTAACGGTAAATGACGCCAATGCGTTGACAAAACAAAGTTATGTGCAAAATGTTACGCCCAATAGTTCCTCAAGCGGTTTGCTGATTTACGGCAATCAATCTTTTACATCGACTAATCTCAAAGGGGTTGGAGAACAATATTTTGATGTGGAAGGGATGAAGCTGAAATCAGGGCGTTTGATTACCGCGCAAGAAGTGGCAGAAAATGCACCTGTGGCATTATTAGATGAAAGTGCGAAAAAGGCCATTTTTCCGAATGAAGATCCCATTGGTAAAGTCGTTATTTTTGCCAAAAGACCTTTCCGAATTATTGGTGTTGTGACAGATAGACAAATGGGGGCGGCGAGCAGTTCTTTAAATATTTATGCGCCTTATACTACAGTAATGAATAAAGTGACAGGGGGCGTAAAAATTGGTTCGATAACCGTCAAAATTAAGGATAATATCAACACTACGGTGGCAGAAAAAAGCTTAACGGAATTTTTGACCTTGCGCCACGGCAAAAAAGATTTCTTTATTATGAACAGCGACACCATTAAACAGACCATTGAAAGCACTACGGGCACAATGAAGCTGTTAATTTCGTCTATTGCCTTTATTTCGCTCATTGTTGGGGGAATTGGTGTGATGAATATTATGCTCGTTTCCGTCACTGAACGCACAAAAGAAATTGGGGTTCGTATGGCAATTGGCGCACGCCGTAGCAATATTTTGCAACAATTCCTTATTGAAGCGGTATTAATTTGTATCATCGGCGGCGTTTCGGGCATTTTACTGTCCTTAATTATTGGCACTTTATTTAATGCCTTTATTACGGATTTTATGATGTCATTCTCGGCCTTTTCCATTGTGGCAGCGGTATTGTTCTCTACCCTAATTGGTGTGGTATTTGGTTATATGCCCGCGAAAAAAGCCGCCCAACTTGATCCTATTACTGCCTTAGCAAGGGAATAAGTAGCATTATTTTATTTTTTTGATAGAATATGCCGAAATAAAAATGAACGAACGTTCAGTAACAAATTAACCCCCAAAGTGCGGTTAAAAAAACACAATTTTTTGACCGCGCTTTTTCATCATTTAAAGGAAACTTTTATGTTAAAACTGAGCAAAATCGCCTTAGCTATGGCGTTTTCAACAGCGTTAGTGGGCTGTGCCAATATCAGCGACAGCTACCAAGCCAGCCAAGATGACTATAAACAATACGCAGAAATCACCAATCAATATAACGTGAAAGAAAATTGGTGGTCGTTATACAATGATCCGCAATTAAATCGCGTAGTTGAACAAGCTTTACTCAATAACAAAGATTTAGCCAAAGCCGCGATTTCTGTGAACTCAGCGCTCTATCAAGCCAATTTATTAGGGGCAGATTTAGTACCAAGTTTTAATGGCTCAACCGGTTCATCTGCAAGCCGTGCAACAGATACCCATGCCAACTCAACTATCAAACATGAAGGGTCATTAAGCGTAAGCTATACTCTTGATTTATGGCGCCGTTTAGCTGATGCCGCCAATGCGGGGGAATGGACTTATAAAGCCACCCAACAAGATTTGGAAGCAACACGTCTTTCTTTAATTAATTCGGTGGTATCAACCTATTATCAAATTGCCTATTTAAATGACGCCATTGCAGCGACCAACGATACAATTGATTACTACAGCCGTATTAATACGATTATGCAAAACCGTTTAAATGTCGGTGTGGGTGATCGTGCAAGCACGGATCAAGCGACACAAGCAGTATTAATGGCGCGTAATAATTTAATCTCATACGAAACGCAACGTAAAACGGCGGAACAGACTTTACGTAATTTATTAAATTTAAAACCAAACGACCCATTAAATATCACTTTCCCACATATTCTTAATGTGAAAAATACCGGCGTGAATTTAAATGTACCGGTGGCAACCATTGCCAACCGTCCTGATGTCAAAGGCAATTTGTTCCGTTTAAGTAGCGCTTTCAACGATGCCAAAGCAATGCAAAAAGCGTGGTTCCCTACGATTTCACTCGGGGCGTCTATGTCATCAAGTAATAATAAAGTGAGCAATGCTTTTGAAAACCCAACCGCAAAGGGGACATTGGGCATTAGCTTGCCGTTCTTAGATTGGAACCATGTAAAATGGAATGTGAAAATTTCGGAAGCGGCGTATGAAACAGCACGTCTCAATTACGAAAAAGGTATTACCACTGCCCTAAATGAAGTGGATACCAATTATTTTGCCTATAGCCAATCTTTGCAAAATTACCGTAATTTAGCGCAAAAATATGATTACGATAAGCGTATTACCCAATACTACAAAAATCGTTATGATGCGGGTGTATCTGAATTACGCGAATGGCTAAACGCGGCGAATACTGAAAAAACATCACAGGTCGCCATTTTGAATGCGAAATATAGCGTTATTCAAAATGAAAATGCTATTTATAGTGCAATGGGTGGTTACTATTCGGCAAAACCTTAAGATTTTGACCGCACTTTAAAGACGAAAAAGGCAACGATTAAGTTGCCTCAGACCGCTGACAAACCTCTAGACATCTCGCTAGAGGTTTGATCTAATAGGCATATCAAAAAAAGGAAATGCCTATGCTTAAAAATCCCCCTTCTCCCCAATATGAACTCGAGATGATAAGTCTTGAGCAACTTGTTCCTAAAGACCATCTTGTTCGCAAAGTTGCCAAAGCCATTGATTTTGAATTTATCCGTGATGAGGTTGCCCATCTTTATTGCCACGATAACGGTCGTCCTGCCGTTGACCCTGTGCGTTTGTTTAAAATTATGCTGCTGGGCTATCTCTTTGGCATTAAGCACGAGAAGAAAAAGGAAAAAAGCCGAAAGACTGATAACCCGGCATATCTATCAAGCAGCGATGGACAACGCCAATGCCGTTAGACTATCGGAGCAAGGAAAAAAACTCTACAAACGCCGAGCCGAAACCGTCGAGCGTAGCTTTGCGGACGCCAAACAACACCACGGACACCGCTACGCCCGTTACAGAGGGTTGTCAAAAGTGCAGATGCAATGCTTCCTTGCCGCAATGGCACAAAATATCAAGAAGATAGCCCTTGTGCTATGGGCTTTTTTACATTTTTTATGGCTTATTCTTCGCCAATATGCGGTAATGGCAAAAAAATCCACAAAACTGACCGCTTGAGTAGCTATTTAAGGTGAAATGCAAGAAAAAGAGATAAAACGGCAAAAAATAAACCCACCTTGGGCAGGAAGCCTGAAAGGGTGGGTTTGTCAGTGGTCTGGAATCCACGCAAATGCGTGGATTTTTTTATGTATTCAACAAACCAATACCTGTGTCTTCTCGATTTAGTCTAACGAATTTCACCTACCGAAACTTTAGCATCGGTATGTTTATTGCCGATAATTCGATCTTCACATTTATTGTTTTCATCACAAATAGAGACAACAACGCTCTTCTCATCTTCTAGTGTTTCAGATTGTAGAGATTTAACTCCGGACTTATTATTTTCAACTAAATTACTCTGTTCGCGAGATAGATAAGTTGGCTTAATCCCGTTAAGTTTATCTAATATCGTATTTAATTGACGCTCATTAAGTCTTTTGATATTTCCTTCTCCGGCTAGCTCATCATCACCGTAGTTTGTTTCTCTCGGTTGCTCATAAAATGTAAAGTCAGTATTTTTCAGCACGATAGGCATATCTTTATGGCTATAATAGGCTTTAGCTCCATTTGGGGCTAGTGCGATAACCGTGGCATTCTCAATCGTTGTCTTTGTCGCATCACCTAGTGCTAAAGCAAAGTTAGCTGCATTTGCATCATTATCTGCGGAACCTGTAATGCCAATTTCAGGTGAAGGTTTAGGACCAGTATTTAACAAGGTAATAGTTAAATCATTTTTTGATTTCTCACCACGTAATGTTGCATTCTTATCTGTCATCAATGTATAACCTTGATGGCTTTTCAGATTAATTGAACTGTTATTTCGCCCTTCTAAATCACCAACAACATACATTGTAGCTGCTTTCATTTTTGCACTTGGTGAAACATTCAGTTTTTCAGCCCCCTGAATATTCAATGATGTGTGATCTAAAATTGTTTTATCTGCACTTAGTCCAATTTTATGGATACGATCGTAATCAGATTCAAAAGACATATTTCGGTCAAACGTAACATTAAATTGACTGTCGATTAAATTAATCTTTTTAGCCATAAGATTAATGAAACCATCATTCGTTTTTATATTACTATTACGAATATTAATCGTCGTTTCTAAATGGCTCTTAGGTGTTTTAATGACTTCTTGTTTGATTTTGTCGTAACTATTATTTGTGGCTGTCCACCAATCAAATGCATATAAGAACTCATTATTAATCCATTGACGTAAATTATTATCAAATTTCCATCGTCTCTGAGTATGATTTCGTTCTGTACGTAATGCTCTGTCCTTAGTATTGAAAATCGCATAGTCATAGCTTGGCTTTTCTTTATTATAGGAATATCCCCCGTAAATATAGAAATTACCTCTTCCTATATGAGTAAGGCGATCAATATCAACATTATTAAAGCCGCCAACAATGACAAAATCATCTACTTTATCAAGTTGCAAATTACTAATATTTACGCTAAAAGGCGATCTTTGAGTATCTTCTAAACAATAGGCAAGATTGATACAAGTTCTAGAATCTTCTAAATTTCTTCTTAAACCATTTCTGCCTAAAACAATAGCGCCATTATTAAAATTAAATTTACTATCTATAATCTGAACATCTGAGATTCCTTTATCCGCAAAATGTTTATCCATTAAATCTGTCGCAATAAATAAACGCCCATTTTTAGTATCTATATTCGCTTTATTAAAACGAATATGGCTAGGATTAGTATAATTTAACTGTGTATTTAATAATAAAACTGAGTCGGTATCCCTATACGAATCTATATTTATATCGCCTGAAATATCAAAATTATACGCATTCAGATTTACTTCTCCTGAAACTCCAAGTAAAGAGCCTAAAAAATCACTGCTAATAAAAGAATTCTCACCTACTTTTTTATTCCCAATATCAAGATTATCTGCTAGTTTTAGATTAACTTTTGTTTTTAATTTTTTAGAGCCATCATCATAATAGTTTTTATCTTCTCGAGTTAAATCACCGTTCAGATTAACTTTCTTTATAGCTGGTTCAAAATAACTACTGGTTGAAAAATCAATACTATCTTTAACTGTGAGTTTTGCACCTTTTTCAGCATTTAAGTTAATCTCATTTTTACCTGCTTTTATTTCCAAATTTTCGGCTTGAACATCACTGTTTTTTCCAAATTGAATATCATCAGAAAATAAGGTTATTTTTCCAGAGCGAGACATTACGATATTATCCGCCTGTAATAAACCATTATTATTAACTAGATTATTAATTAACTCACTTTTTCCCTTAGCAGTTAGCTCAATATAGCCATCTTCAGTAATAATAGAACCTGAATTTTTCACAATACTATTTACTGTATTTTCTTCAATATCTAGATCAATAGATGTCGTATCTAATTCTAAGCTAAATTTTCCACCAGCTCCCAAGACAACTTGTCCTGGACTTTCAATAGTTTCATCACGTTCAAAATCAATCCACTTAAATCCCCAAGGATTACCTTCATAACAATCATTTGGATCGCTCCAAATACTATTACAATAGCGACCTTTAACTTTTTTCTCTTGTTTAAAGTATTTAGCTTCAATTATTCCTTTATTTTCAACGTCATTTCCAACTAAAGCGACAAAAGCATTTTCACCATTTGCGATAATTTTACCTTCATTAATAATTTTTCCTTCAGCGGTTTTATGATTTTTACGTGGAGTAAAGTTGAAACTATTACTATTGCTGATTTTTTCAAGATCTTTAGTTGTAGCAAGTAAGCTACCTACATTTACTTGAGCATCTTTTGTAATAATAATGCCGTTAGGATTAGCGAGAAATACACGCCCATTTGCCTGCAATTTACCTTGTATTTGACTTGCATTTCCGCCCATAACACGATTATAAGCAATAGCGGTTGAATCAGGCTGTTTAAATTCAACACTATTTTGTTTTCCAATATCAAAACTTTCCCATTCAATACTTACTCTAGGCGATTCTTGGGTAATGGTCATTGCCTTATTTAAGGTATTAATTTTTGCATTACCTTCTGTAATGTTATGGTTTTGAGGTAAATCAGCAGCATAAAGATTTGTTGTGCTAAGTGCCGTTGAAATAGCTACGGAAAGTAAAGTTTGTTTACGCATTTATGTTCTCCTTAATTAAAATGTTTTAATTGCAGATAACCAAAATTGATTTTTATCTACATTGTTATATTTCTTACCGATAGGTTTTGCATAAGCTAAATTGATAGAGTAATTATTAGGTTCAATTAAATTCAAACCAACCCCGACACTTTTTAAACGGACTTTATTTTCAACAGACTCTGATAATTTCTCTGTATTTTTATATTGTTTTCCAACCCCCGTATCATAAAACAGTGAGCTTACTAACATACTTTTTGAGAAAACAGGCAAGTAATGTTTTAGTTCTGCTTGGATAATATGCCCTTCATCAACAGAAACAGTACCTGCTTGATATCCTTTTACCCCGGATAATCCGCCTAATAGGAATTTATTTCCACTATCCAGATTTTTATCGGCTAACTGCCCACTAACGGCAAACGTAATACTGAAGGATTTAGGTAAAAATTGTTCGTGAGATAGTGAATAATTAAATGTCGTAAATGTACGTTTAGGTTGGTAACTCTCTGATAAATAGTGTTTTTTCTCGTTGGTCAAATGACTTTCTTTCCCCAAAGTAGTATTGAAAGAAAAATAAGTCACTCCTTCTTTTATACTATTCCAAGAACCACTCAGCCCTATGCTGACCGTATTTACTTTCCGTTTTTGTTGTAAATCAACAGATTTTTGTTCATCTGACAATTTCTGATGATTAAATGCTAATTTACTATCTAATCTTAAACTTGCAGTTCGAATAGTAGGGTGAGTAATATAACCACCTAAATTATAAGTACTTCCTTGAGCATTAAGATCTTTAAAATTTGCACCTAATTTATATTTTAAATAGTTTGAATTTACTCCAACTCTTGTTCCATACCCATCAATAATAAAAGAATAGTCCGCTCTTAGGTTATATAAATCGAAGGTGTTAGAAGCAAGCACATCAAAATGTAATTCATCGCCAAGCCCAACTAAATTGTAAATTTTAGTTCCTAATGTTGTTCTATATTTGCCAGTGTTATCATTTCCTTGATTATCAAGGGAAATATATCCAGTCCAACGTTTATTATCTTTAAGATTAATAGTAAGATCTGTTGTTCCGGTATTTTTTCCTGCTTTTAAAGATAACGCCGATGTAACACCTTTAATATCATTAAGCAATAAAGCCAATTTTTCTAGTTCATTTTTAACTAGATTTGGATGGTTTTTTACAGTGGTGTTCGTCATTCGCATAACCAAATCATCCTTTAAACGGCTTCCATTTCTGACCAACACCTGATCCAGTGATCCTTTTATCACTAAAATTTGCAATTCACCATTATTGATTTCTTGAGGAGGAATAAAGGCCTTAGCGACAAGATAGTTATTGTCACGATAGTAGTTAGTAATTTGTTGCGATAACCGATTTAAGTCATCTAAGGTAATATCTTGATGAAGATAAGGAGAGGTAATAGATGTCAGATTATCTTGAATTTCGTTTCCGTCCAACTCCAGTAATTTGATTGAATCTAAACGGAATTTAAGACTTTCTTTGTTGGTGGGAAGATTCTCTTCCTGTGTTGGTGTTTTGAACAGTTCTCCAGATGGTTTTACTTTTGCTGCTTGCATTTGACGAGCCTGTTCCAACTGCTTGTTCAATGTTCCCGAGTCAGTTACTAAGTTTGCATAAGTAAAGCCAGCTACACACGAAAGAATGATTCCAGTAATTACGTTTTTTCTATGAAAATGTTTCATTTTGATAGGTCTCCTTTATTAATAATCTGTTAAAACTCTTTTTATCGCTTATTTTTGATCAAATGATAATAATTTTCAATATCATTATTGATAATTTACATTATCTTTTGTAGGATATTTATTATTCAAACTAAAAGGAGCAACTAAAATGAGACTATCAAAAATTTATACAGCATTCTTTCTCTCTTTGCCTACCGTATCCCTTGCAGATAACAATGTTTCAGCTGAACTTGCTGAAATCTCTGTGATTGCAAGTAAGGACGCATTTCACTGGGCAAACCACACAAGTGAGAAAGCGACTTTAAACAAAAATCAATTATTAACTCAGCAGCCAACAAGTACAGCGGATGCGATTAAACGGATTACAAACGTGGATATTGCTGGCAGCTCAAGGAGTATTGCACAAAAGCCGATTATTCGGGGCTTAAGTGGTAATCGTGTTGTTCAAGTGATTGATGGCGTTCGCCAGAATTTTGACTTATCTCACCGTGGTTCATATTTTTTACCTATGGCACTAACCCAAGAAATAGAAGTGATTAAAGGTCCTACAAGTACTTTATGGGGTAACGGTGCATTAGGGGGAATTGTTGCGATCAGAACGCCAAATGCCCTTGATTTATTGAAAGATAATCAGCAAATTGGAGCAAAAATTCATCAAGGATACCAATCTGCCAATTCTCTCTCTGAAACAGATGTCAGTGTCTTTGCCGCAAATGACAAGTTTGATGGATTAGTGAGTGGCTTTTATAACCACGCTGATGATTTACGCTTAGCGGACAGTAAAAAATTAGTAGACAGTCGCTATACTCAAAAAGGCGGACTTTTTAAATTTGGTTGGCAAATTAATGATGAAAATCGCCTTGAGCTTTCTCATCGTTTAAGTCATTTTGAACAAATTGCCCCAACCAACAATGAAGTTGCTGAAGAATTTACCGACCAAGATGTGAGAAACCTTATTGGAAACTGGCATAGAAATAATCCAACAGCTTCTTTTGCTGAGATGACTCGTTTCTATGAAGGACTCACATCAGTACTAGGAAGTGTAAGTTATCGAGCTAAACAAAAAATCACAGACCAAAGTAGTGCCTTACACTATTACTTTACCCCTAAAGACAATGATTATATCAATAGTCAATTGACGCTATACCGTAACAGTACAAAAGAAAAAGAACAGCGTATTGCAAGCGGTTTGCAAGATCAAACTAAACTCAGCACTATGGGTTTAAGCATACGAAATTCGACGGATCTAAATTGGTTAGCCCTAAACTATGGTATGGATTTTATTTCAGACCGAGTAGTAACACAGCGTGAGAAAAATGCCACAACACCATTCCGCCCAAATAATTATGACGCTAAATCTAAAAACAGTGCATTTTATCTTTTAACACATATTCCATTATGGAATGAACGCATTATTGTTTCGCCAAGTGTTCGCTACGATCACTTTAAAACACAAAGTGACGAAGCTAAATATAGTGCGAGTCGTTGGTCTCCATCCATCGCTGTAACTTGGAAAGCAACAAATTGGCTAGATCTTAGTACTCGTTATAATGAAGCATTCCGTACGCCATCAATGCAAGAACGCTTTGTCAGCGGGTCTCACTTTGGTACAAATTTAATGGGGCGCTCATTTAATAATACCTTTGTAAGTAATCCAAACTTACGCCCAGAAACCGCGAAAAATAAAGAAATTGCAGCGAAAGTTCATTTTGATAATCTCTTTGTGCATCAAGATAAATTCATATTCAATGCGACTTATTTCCAAAATGATGTAAAAGATTTTATTCATCTTGATATTTTCCGAGCTTCACAAAGAGATATGATTCCATCTCTCTCGCAGTATCGAAATGTAGAAAATGCTCGCTTAACCGGATTTGAGCTGGAATTCGCTTATCAGCAAGAACGTTTCGCATTAGGATTGAATTATGCTCAAACAAAAGGTAAAAACCGCCAAACACAGGAAGCCTTATCCAATATTCCAGCGAATAAATTAGGCTTTACTATTGATTATGCGCTAGTGCCTCAAACATTTATGGTTGGAGCAAATATCACCCATTATGCAAGTCAAAAACGTGTACCTAAAACACACGCAATGACTTACCCAAGTTATACTCTCACAGATTTAAAAGCAAGTTACACGCCTTCTAGCGAATGGCGTAATTTACGTTTAGATATGATGATCGAGAATGTCTTTGACAAAAAGTTTCAACCTGCATTTAGTTTAATGGAAGGGGCTGGGCGCAATATTAAATTGAACGCTTCTTATCAGTTCTGATTTTTAACAAATATTGTCTTAAAAAATCCACGCAAATGCGTGGATTTCAGACCGCTGACAAACCCACCTTTACAGCCCATCTATCAAAGGTGGGTTTGTCAGTGGTCTGAAGGCAACGATTAAGTTGCCTTTTTTAGTCATAACATTATTTTGCGGCTTGCTCTAACTTTAAGCCTGCTGCAGCATTGGCTTCTGCTAAAACCGTTTGTAAATCATCACCACCTGATGCGGATACTGCAGCAGCAAAAGCACCTTCCACTAATGCCGCATAGCTAATCACCACATTTTGCGCCATATCAGGATCCAGTAGGTCAATGGCAGTTTCTGCACTCAGAATAGCGCTGCCTAAATCCACAAAAATAACAACACCATCAGCTGAATAAACTTCTTCGACCGCAGCCATAATTTTTGTGGCATCCGTGCCAATGGGATTATCAGGATCATCTATACCTGCGGCTACTGCAATTTTGCAACCATTTCCAGCCATTTGACGTGTAATTTCGGCAACGCCTTCTGCTAATTTTTCACTATGAGAAACGAGTACTAAATTAACCATACAACTCTCCTACTTTACTGCCTCATACAAAGCTTTTAACATTAAGGTTGTTGAGGTTGCACCTGGGTCCTGATGCCCTGCGCTACGCTCACCAAGATAACTCGCACGCCCTTTCTTCGCAATCATAGGAATAGTTGCGGCCAAACTTGTCTCCGCGGTTTTCACCGCAGTTTCAAGCAATACAGTCAAAGATTGAGATTTGTCTGCTGCCTCTAGTTCCGCTAACACAGGTAGCCAAACATCACACATGGTTTTATCGCCCAATTCAGCGCGCCCACGGGCAATAATGCCTTCTACACCATTTTTTAATACAGCAATTAATTCTTCCGCAGAAATCTCTTCTTTTCCCACCGCACTTTGCGACCCTTTAATGAATAAGGTGCCATACAATGGACCGCTTGCGCCACCTACTTGTGAAAGTAACGTCATACCCACGGTTTTTAAAATCGTCCCAATGTCTTTATCCGCAACCGTAGCGACTTTTTCCATCGCCTTACTAAAACCACGCTGCATATTTAATCCATGATCGCCATCACCAATATCCGTATCTAATTGGGTTAAATAGTCACGTTGTTCGTTCATTGCATGATTACAATTTTCAAGCCATTGCAACACTTGCGATTTTGTCATACTCATTACAACTTCTCCTGTTTGACAGATCTCTGAGTTAAAAAAACGATTTTTTATTCGCCCCAACGTAATGCAGGGGTATTTACTGGGGCATCCCATAATTCCAAAATAGCATCATTCACTTTAAGTAACGTAATAGAAATACCTTGCATATCTAATGAGGTACAGAATGAACCAATAAGATTACGCTCGATTTTTAAGCCAAATTCTGTGGCGACTTGCTCAAGTTTATTGTACACCCCATAAAGTTCAGACAATGGCACCGCACCAAGATTATTCACCAAGGCAATTACGCGATCGCCTTTTTGTAAGGCATTTTTGCTGTCTTGCACTTCATTCCACTGATTATTTTCATGATCCCAACGGCGAACCGTACGCGTATAATCCCCATGGGCAATTAAGGTTTCAAACATTTGTGAAACGGTCTTATCTAAATCGACAAACTCACGGCGTTCAATGCCCGGTTCACCATGAATACCCACGCCAAATTCCATTTCATTTTCAGCTAACGTAAATGACGGTTTGCCTGCAGCAGGCACGGTACAAGCGCCCAAGGCAATACCAATAGAATGGCCTGCATTATTCAGTTGATAACCTAATTCCGCCAGTTTATCCAATGAATAGCCTTTTTCTGCCGCTGCGCCTAATAATTTTTCTAAAATAACGGTATTTGCTACGCCACGGCGACCTGCGGTATAAAGACTGTCTTTTACCGCCACATCATCATCCACTAAAACGGTCGCCACTTTTACACCGCTATCCGCTAATAATTCTGCGGCAGTTTCAAAATTTAACACATCGCCGGTGTAGTTTTTGATAAGCAATAAAACCCCTTCACCACTATCTACGTTTAAACCACATTCAAACATTTGATCCGGCGTTGGAGAGGTAAAAATTGCGCCCGGGCACGCACCATCCAACATACCTTTTCCAACAAAACCTGCATGCATAGGCTCATGACCACTGCCGCCGCCTGAAATTAAAGCGACTTTACCGCTTACAGGTGCATCGGCACGGCGAACATAAACAGGCTCTGTATTTAACACTAAATCAGGATGGGCTTTAGCCAAACCTTGTAATTGTTCATCTAATACGGTTTCCACAGAATTAATTAATTTTTTCATCGTCTTGTCCTTGTTTCAATCATTGAAAAATAGATGTCGCTCAATTTAGCAAAATCGAATCTGCGTTTCTGTTAACTAGGTCACAAAATAAAAAATTAATGCTAAAATTTTTCCAATTTCAACCGCACTTTATGGAAAGCTAATGAACTATCAAATTTCAACCATTACAGACCAAGATTTTGATTCCCTATTTGCCATTGAACAAGCGGCGCATTTAGTCCCTTGGTCAATGGGAACGTTAAAAAATAATATGGGTGAACGTTATTTAAATTTAAAAATAGAATGGGAAAATCGTCTTGTGGGCTTTGTTATTTGCCAAACTGTACTTGATGAAGCAACCGTTTTTAATATTGCTATTCATCCCGATTTTCAGGGAAAGCAACTCGGTTTTGCCTTGCTTAATGAGTTAATCTCCCAATTGCGCTTAAAAGGCATACAAACCCTATGGTTAGAAGTGCGGGAAAGTAATAAAAAAGCCATTAAACTTTATGAAAAGTTAAATTTTAATGAAGTGGATATTCGTAAAAATTATTATCCTACGCCTGAAGGGAAACGTGAACATGCGGTGATTATGGCGGCGTATTTATGAAATATGTTGGGGCTGAAAAAAGAGCCGCTGAGCGGCTCGTATAGGATTCTGTTTTAATGCTTTAGAAACTTGATGTATCCTGGAACAGACCGACTTTTAGATCAGTTGCGGTGTAAATAACACGACCATCTACTTCCACTTCGCCATCTGCCACACCCATAATTAATTTACGGTTAATCACACGTTTTAAGTGAATACGGTAAGTAACTTTTTTCGCGGTTGGCAATACTTGACCGGTAAATTTCACTTCACCCACGCCTAATGCTCGCCCTTTACCTTCGCCGCCAATCCAGCCAAGGTAAAAACCGACAAGTTGCCACATTGCATCTAAGCCTAAACAACCCGGCATAACAGGGTCGCCAATAAAATGACAGCCAAAGAAAAATAAATCAGGTTTGATATCTAATTCTGCTTCAACATAGCCTTTGCCAAAATGACCGCCTGTTTCATTCATCTCAATCACACGATCCATCATCAACATGGTTGGTGCCGGAAGTTGCGGACCTTTTGGACCAAAAAGCTCACCTCGACCGGATGCAAGCAAATCTTCATAAGTATATGAGCTTTTTTTATTCAGTGTACAAGTGTTTGTCATTTTTACTTTCCTACCTTTTTTAGCAGGTTAAACCTGCTTTGAGAATGTTGATTTACTCACATTCTAGCAAAGTTAAGGAAAAATAAAAACAGCTAACACTTGTTAGCTGAAAGTGGTCAAACCAACTTTACTTTTTAGAGAATAGCCCACGCAAGAACGGAAAGCGCGGTGGTTCTGCCCGTAATTCTATACGCTGTTGAATTAAGCGTGAAAGCGGTAAATTATCATCGCTATAGGCTTTTTCATCTTCTAATAAATCTCGTTGGAATAGGATTTCACAGGCTTGAAAAACATCTTCCACCGCCCAAATGAAAAACTGCTGATTTTTAACCGCACTAACCACCGCTTCACTTAAACTCAATTGATGAATAACCGCCGTTGGGATAATAACCCCTTGTTTTCCTGTTAAACCACGGCGTTCGCAAATCGTAAAAAAGCCTTCGATTTTATCGTTTACACCGCCCACAGAATGGACTAAACCAAACTGATCAATGGCACCTGTGATCGCAATAGATTGCGGAATCGGTAAATCCGCCAGCGCGCTGGTTAACACACAAAATGCCGCTAATGATGCGCTATCGCCGTCAATTTCACTGTAAGATTGCTCAAAAACAAGCGAAGCCGAGAAAGGCAATTGCGATGGCAAATTGAGTAAGCTGGCTAAACAACTTTCTGCAATCATCATGCCTTTGCCGTGAATATTGCCCGCTAATTCACTTTTACGTTCAACATCAATAATTTCCCCTTCACCAAATTGCACAATACAACTAATCCGTGACGGTTCCCCAAAAGATAAGGGTGTACCGGCATAATCAATGACTGATAGACCATTAATTTGCCCAATTTCCTCACCATCTGTGGGAACATAAATTTGTTCATGCAAAATATCCGCGTAAGCTTGTTCACGCAAAAAACTTTGCTGATATTGGCGTTGTTCAAAAATACGCTCAAAATCCTCCGCACTTACCGCCGTTTTATGCTGTAACTCAGAATGAGAAAACCAATTTTTGAGCGTTAATGGCGAAATATTAATTAGGCTGCGATCTTCACTTTCACGTACCAATAATTGATAAAATTTATTGAGTGTCGCCGGATCTAATGTTTTATGGCTTGTGGTTTGAACATAGTTCGCCCACTGCATTTGAGCTTCTGGGCTATCCATTAAAAAATAACTTTCAACTTCGGAATAATCCGCCAATTGAAATAAATCAGGTTCAAGCTCATGAAATGTAGCTAAATCGGCTCTTGAGCCTAATAACACCACTTTAAGTTCGAGCGGATAGCTCGGAATATCGCACGGCAAAGGTTTAAAAGGGTGTGCGGAATACCAATCGAAGGTTTGGGTCAATAGAATGTGTTTTAAACGTGGCCACAAGTCAAATTGTTCCAATAAGCGAGCCACAGATAAAATCAATACGCCGCCATTGACTTGATGTACTAAACCTGCATTGAGCTGAATATCTTTTGATGTCGGATGGATTTGCAAAGAACCAAATAATTTTGCTTGATCAAAATATAACGCGCTCGCCACGTTTTTTTTCGCTGCAAAGTTATCATGCCGAGACTGCGCCGGCGCCATGCTGATATGAGCAAAAGAAAAACTATCCGCTTGTTCAATATGATATTGCACGCCTTTAACCGCAGAATCAGCAGGTTGTTGCTTAGCAATAAAATCTTCTAATAAGGACACATATTCACTTTGATCATCGGCTTTTAGCACAAGCAAAGTGCGGTGTGTATTTTGTAAAAAATGTTTAATTGCCGAACTTGCACGCGGCTGTAAATCAAAAAAAGTGACGCTGTCATTGCTCACTTTTTCAATTTCTAAGGTGGGAATTAAATGTTGCCAGTTTAATGCTTGTTCAGTTACATTCACACTAAGGTTCTCATTTTTAAAATTGGGATGGAAAGATAATTTCTTTCTTACTAAGTCGGTTTTAATTATCGCATAATTTCATATTTTCAGTAGAAATTTTTATTCAAAAAGCGTATATTAATTCCAGTTACCACGTCACAGAAGAAGCATTGCGATGAAATACCAAAAATTAGAAAATCAAGAAGCTCAATGGAAATGGCTCTATTTAATTAAGAAAAGTCGTGAAGGTGAAAATATTACTCGCTATACCGAGCGTAGTTTGCAAGAAGAAAAAGTGAAACAGCTAAATGAAAGCCGTAATCACCCTGAACTTGTGGAAAAATGGATTAAGGAAGATATGGCTGAAAATCTGGTTGTAAAACTGGATCAGGCTATTCGAGCGCGCCGTAAACGTTTTTTTAATGCCGAAAAACAACATACCAAGAAAAAATCTATTGATTTGGAATATGCAGTTTGGAATCGACTCTCAAAATATTCACGTAAAATGAATATGACCTTATCTGAAACGATTTCTTATATGATTGATGAGCGTGAAAGTAAGGCCTTGTTTGAGAGCAAAATGTCCACCATGAAAGCGGGCTTAAAAGACTTGTTGAAATAAAAAAATCCCCTAATTCAAGCACTATCAGAATGATATGTGTTCAAATTAGGGGAAATTAATACGACTCATGCTCCTATTCAACGACAGGAACAATTTTGGTAGCGTGAGAACCTTTTTCCCCATGGACTGCTTCAAAATTTACCTTTTGACCAGCTTTTAGTGAACGATAACCTTCCATTTCGATCACTGAAAAATGCGCAAAAATATCTTCGTCACTACCTTCTGCATTAATAAAACCAAATCCTTTGGCATTATTAAACCATTTTACAACACCTGCTTCCATTTATTTCTCCTTCTAGGCAACTTAACTACATAATAAGACCGCAGCCTTATCTCCTGTATCGCTATGAATCATCAAGGATTTTCCCCTTTTACGCAACGAAAAAAACTAAAATTTGCTACCGAGATCACAAAAATTTTTATTTTTTTGCGGAATATACAATTCAAGTTATAAAAAAACGGTGATTAAAATATGATTTTTAATCACCGCACTTTCCTATTCTAAGCGAGGCTACTTCTCTACCCACTTACCATCAATATAATTCAGTATCCATTTCGTTTGCTTTCCACCTTTTTCTGAGGTGATATATTGACGTTTTTCTTTACGGCTAAAGCGAATAATCGCTTCGTTACCATCCGGATCTTGCGTTGGTGCATCTGCCAAATATTGGAATTTCTCCGGTAAACGTTCGCGATATTGGGCTAATTCTGACACTTTAGCCGCGCGACTTTCTCGTACTTTCGGGAAATTATGGGCTGACATAAACACCCCAACGGCACTGTCTCGCAACACAAAATAAGCATCTGCTTTTTCACATTTCAGCTCAGGAAACGCAATCGGCTCTTCTTTGGGTGGTGCCACTTCGCCGTTTTTCAAAATCTTGCGGGTATTATCACAGCTTGTACAAGCCATATATTTGCCAAAACGCCCTAGTTTGAGATGCATATCCGCACCGCATTTATCACATTCCACGATTGGGCCGTCATAGCCCTTAATTTTAAATGTACCTTGCTCCACAAGATAACCATCGCAATTCGGGTTATTACCACAAATATGTAATTTACGTGTTGGATCAATAATATAGCTATCCATCGCCGATTCACATTTAGGGCAGCGTTTACGCGCCATCAAGGCTTTGGTTTCCGTTTCGCTATCTAACACATTCAATAATTCCGCTTCCGGAATCAAATTCATAGTGGTTTTACAGCGTTCTTTTGGGGGTAAAGCATAGCCTGTACAGCCTAAGAAAACCCCGGTGCTTGCAGTACGAATCGCCATTTTTCGTCCACAAGTTGGACAATCAATATCTGTAGGGACAAGGCTATTTGGCTTCATCCCCCCTTCAATCTCATCTAATTCCGCTTTGCTTAATTGGCTTGAAAAATCTTTAAAGAATTGATTAAGTTCTGTTTTCCAATTTTTTGACCCATTGGCAATTTTATCCAGCGTATCTTCCATATTGGCAGTGAAATCATAACTCATTAATTCGCCAAAAGACTCATTTAGGCGATCGGTCACAATTTCCCCCATTTTTTCTGCATAAAAACGGCGATTTTCCGTACGAACATAACCGCGTTCTTGAATGGTTGAAATAATTGCTGCATAGGTTGATGGACGACCAATACCGCGTTTTTCCAATTCTTTCACTAACGCCGCTTCCGTATAACGTGCCGGCGGCTTGGTAAAATGCTGTGTCGGTAAAACGGCTTTCAATACCAGTTTGCTCTGGACTGAAACCGGTGGCAATTCTTGATCTTCAGGGGATTTTGACGTTTGTGGCAACACTTTTGTCCAACCGTCAAAACGTAAAATTCGTCCTTTTGCTTTTAATTCATAATCACCGGCCATTACCGTTAACGTTGAGCTGTCATATTGTGCTGCCGGCATTTGGCAAGCCACAAATTGTCGCCAAATTAAATCATATAAACGCACCGCATCTTTTTCCATACCCACTAAATCATTCATGGAAATATTCACATCAGAGGGACGAATCGCTTCATGGGCTTCTTGCGCGTTTTCTTTGCTTGAATAGAAATTCGGTTTAGCCGGTAAGTAATCATGACCAAAGTGCTGTTCAATATAACCGCGCACCATATTTAAGGCATCTTGGCTTAAATTTGTGCTGTCTGTACGCATATAGGTAATATAACCTGCTTCATACAAACGCTGCGCCATCATCATGGTTTTCTTCACGCTAAAACCTAAACGTGTACTAGCTGCCTGTTGTAGCGTTGAGGTGATAAACGGCGGGCGTGGACGAGAGCTGGTTGGCTTCGTGTCTAAATCCGAAATCACATATTCTGATTTCGCTAAAAAATCCACCGCACTTTGTGCCTGTTGTTCATTTTTAGGCTCAAATTTACTGCCTTTAAAGGCAGTTACATCCAATTGAATTTTGTCTTTATTGGCAGTCGTAGTATCAACGGCCACTTGCCAATATTCTTCAGGCTGGAAAGCTTTAATTTCGTGTTCGCGCTCTACTAATAATTTAACTGCAACCGATTGAACGCGTCCCGCAGATAAACCGCGCGCCACTTTTTTCCACAATAAAGGCGACACCATAAAACCTACCACGCGATCTAAAAAACGGCGTGTTTGCTGAGCATTAACCCGATCTAAATTTAATTGCTCAGGTTTTTCAAAGGCTTGTTTAATGGCATTTTTCGTGATTTCATTAAACACAACACGACTAAAGCGGCTCTCATCGCCACCAATCACTTCGCGCAAATGCCAAGCAATGGCTTCCCCTTCTCTATCCAAGTCGGTTGCCAGATAAATATGATCCGCTTTTTTTGCCAACGCTTTAAGTTCAGAAACCACCTTTTCTTTGCCGGGCAAAATTTGATAATTCGCTTTCCAATCGTGATAAGGATCGATTCCCATGCGCTTGACTAAAGCGGCTTGTTCTTTTTCAGCCTTAATTTTCGCTTTTTCATCCGCACTCAACCCTTTCGTTGAAATAGGTTTGGCTTTCTCACCTGTGGTAGCCCCTGCGGTTGGCAAATCTCGAATATGCCCAACGCTTGACTTCACAACATAGTTGCTACCAAGATATTTATTAATGGTTTTCGCTTTTGCCGGCGATTCCACAATAACCAAGGATTTGCTCATAATTATTACCTATTCCCTAAAATTTGTTATCTTTTTATATTGCCTAATCCCGCTAGGTTCAGCAAGTATTTTTTTCACCCTACCTGATTAAATGAACAACATACAAACTAATCATTACGAAGTGCGGTCGGATTTTTGCGCGTTTTTAAATTGTTCCAATAAATTTTCTTCTTGCTTTGGCATTTGTAAATAAAAACCTTGCGTGTTCAAACTAGTGATTACATCTTGATTTTTTGCCTGCACAAGTGGCTTTGAACCCGCTAAATTAAATAGCATCACAAAAATCGGTTTTCCAAAGGCGGTTAGCAATGCGTCAGGGACTTTATCAAATTGATCACGTTTTTCAACATAAAGATACATCCCCTCTTTTTTCGTACTTTTATAAATTGCACAAAGCATCTTGTTCTCTCTTATATTTATTACCTAACAATAACAAAAAATCCCCCTAGGGTCGGAGGATTTTTTTTCATTTTTGAATCGTTTAATTATTCATCAATCGTACGGAGTAATTCGTTGATACCCACTTTACCCAAGGTTTTCGCATCTACTTTTTTCACGATAACCGCACAGTATAAGCTGTATTTACCACATTTTGACGGAAGACTACCTGATACCACCACAGAACCGGCAGGAACGCGACCATAGAACACTTCGCCTGTTTCACGGTCATAAATTTTTGTGGATTGACCAATGAATACGCCCATTGAAATCACACAACCGTCTTCAACGATCACACCTTCAACCACTTCAGAACGCGCACCGATAAAACAGTTATCACCAATGATAGTCGGGTTAGCTTGTAATGGTTCTAACACCCCACCGATACCCACGCCACCTGATAAGTGAACATTTTTACCGATTTGTGCACAAGAACCTACCGTTGCCCAAGTATCCACCATCGTGCCTTCGCCCACATGCGCACCAATATTGACATAAGATGGCATTAACACACAGTTTTTAGAAATATAAGCCCCTTTACGCACTGTTGCTGACGGCACCACACGGAAACCTTCTTGTTGGAAACGTTCTGCCGTATAATCCGCAAATTTTAAAGGCACTTTATCGTAATATTTTGTTTCTGCACCATCAATCATCTCGTTATCATTGATACGGAAAGATAATAACACGGCTTTTTTCAACCATTGGTGAGTAACCCAATCGCCATCAATTTTTTCAGCTACGCGATATTTACCGCTATCCAAGCCCTCGATCACTTCTTCAATGGCTGCACGTGTTGCTGCATCAACAGTTTTAGGCGTAATTTCTGCACGGCGTTCAAACGCTTCTTCAATGATTGTTTGTAAGTTTGACATTGCTTTTCCTATATAAAAGTTAAAAAATTCGCCAGTAGTTTTACCATATTTCCAAAAAGAATTCACGGTTTTTCTCTCAACTTCAGCAAAAGTGCGGTTATCTTTCTTTCATTTTTGTTATAATTCCACCAAATTTTCTCACTGATTAATCTTATGCTTTCCCCATCACATTCAGAACAAAAAGCCAATACCGTTGCTTTTGCTTTTTTGCTTATTGCCTTTTTAACCGGTATTGCCTCGTCTTTTCAACTGCCGACACTGAGTCTGTTTTTATCTCAGGAAATTCAGGTTTCGCCTTTTATGGTGGGCTTGTTTTATGCTTTTAACGCGCTAATGGGGATTGTGTTAAGTCAAATTTTAGCGCGTTATTCGGATAAGCTTGATGATCGCCGTAAAATCATCATTATTTGTTGCATAATTGCAATGATGGGGTGTTTGGTTTTTGCTTATAGCCGCAATTACTATGTACTGGCTTTTCTCGGGACATTTTTATTAGGTATTGGTGCGGCATCAAATCCCCAATCTTTTGCGTTAGCGCGTGAATATGCGGAAAACTCAGGGCGTGAAGCGGTGATGTTTACTACAATTATGCGTACGCAAATTTCGCTTGCTTGGATTGTTGGACCGCCATTGTCTTTTAGTATTGCACTGGGTTGGGGCTTTGACTATATGTATCTTGTTGCTGCCTTGGCATTTTTGTTATGTGCTTTGATTTCAGCTGTACTTTTGCCTAAAACAAAGATGCGTCATATCGCCCCCAAAAAACATCACATTGAAGATTCGCAAACAGACAAGAAAAGCGTATTTTACTTATTTATGATGTGCTTTTTAGTGATGGGAAGTAATGGTATGTATTTGATAAATATGCCTTTATATGTTATTCACGAGCTCAATTTACCCGAACGTTTAGCGGGTATATTAATGGGAACTGCCGCAGGAATAGAAATTCCGATTATGTTGATTGCCGGCTATTTAACTAAATATTACAGCAAAAAAGCACTGATTTTTACCGCACTTTTGGCGGGATTATTATTCTATATCGGTTTACCTTGGGCAACACAAACGTGGCAATTGATCAGTTTACAATTACTCAATGCCATTATTATCGGTATTGTTGCCACCATTGGTATGGTGTATTTTCAAGATCTTATGCCAACGCAAATGGGAACGGCGACCACATTATTTTCCAATGCGGCTAAAAGCAGCTGGATTGCCAGCGGCCCTGTGGCTGGAATTATTGCGCAGCATTGGCATTATAGTTCGGTATTTTATGTTTCTATTGTGGTGCTTATTATTGCAACACTCTGTTTTACAAAAGTAAAATCCGCCTAATCTCTAGAATTAAGGATCAAAATGAACTGGATTATTTTTGCTGTCGGTTCAGCATTTTTCGCAGGTTTAACCGCTATCTTTGGTAAGTTAGGTGTCGAAGGGATGAATAGCAATCTCGCCACCTTTATTCGTACGATTGTGATCTTTTTTGTCACCGCTGGCATTATTACCGCGCGAAATGAATGGCAATTACCCCAACATATTGCCGCTAAACCCTTCGCTTTTTTGATTCTATCCGGTGTGGCAACAGGTTTATCTTGGCTGTTGTACTATCGCGCACTACAACTTGCCCCCGCCTCTTGGGTCGCCCCTATTGATAAATTGAGTGTTGTTATTGCTATCGTGCTTGGAGTGGTTGTACTGGGCGAACCTCTTAGTATGAAGTTGATTTTAGGTGCAAGTTTAATCATTGCAGGTGTATTAGTTTTGACGCTTTAAATAAAAACAGTTGAAAATTATTTATATCTTGATGACCAAAATAAGAATGGTTACCATTAAAATTATGAATAAAATTAATTACTTATAAAATATAATGGTTGAAAATTGTAAAAAAAAGGTTAAAATGAACACCGATTAATGGCTTATATCATTACTTTATTAGAAAGAAGGATACTATCATGTTAAATAAAGCAATCACTGATAAATTGAATGAACAAATTAATTTAGAGTTTCATTCATCAAATATTTATTTACAAATGAGCGCGTGGTGTGAAAAGCGCGGTTATGCAGGTGCTGCCGCATTTTTACGCCGTCATGCGGATGAAGAAATGCAACATATGCAAAAATTATTCCAATACATCAGCGAAACAGGCGGCTTGCCAATTTTAGGTAAAATCGAAGCCCCACGTGCTGAATATGCCTCATTAAGAGAAGTATTTGAAACCACGTTAGAACATGAAAAATTCATTACGTCAAAAATCAATGAATTAGTTGAAGTGACTTACGAAAGCAAAGATTATTCAACCTTTAACTTCTTGCAATGGTATGTTGCGGAACAACACGAAGAAGAAACGCTCTTCTCAGGTATTATTGATAAATTTGATATTCTTGGTGAAGACGGCCGTTCTTTATATTTTATCGACAGAGATTTAGCGACTTTATAATTTAGGAGAGAAATACCATGTTACCATCTAACATCATTAAATTATTAAATGAACAAATGAACCTTGAGTTCTACTCTTCTAACTTATATTTGCAAATGAGTGCGTGGTGCGAACATAAAGGCTATGTAGGTGCAGCACAGTTTTTAAGTGCACACGCAGCAGAAGAAATGCAACATATGCGTAAGATCTTCACCTATTTAATTGAAACCGGTGCAGAAGCTAAAATTGAAGCGATTGAAGCACCGGCACACGAATATCAATCCTTACGTCAAGTGATTGAATTAACCTTTGAACACGAAAAATTGATCACGCGTAAAATCAATGAATTAGTAACCGCAACATTAGAAGCAAAAGATTGGTCTGCATTCAATCATTTACAATGGTTCGTAGGCGAACAACACGAAGAAGAAAAATTATTCGGTAGTATCTTGGATAAATTCAATCTTGTGGGCGAAGATGGCAAGTCATTATTCTTTATTGATAAAGATTTAGCACGTTTAGCCACAGCAAACTAATACATTAAATACCCAATGACCGTACTAAGTGCGGTCATTTTTTTTCTTATTTATCTTGTGACATCGTCACGCTATATTGTTAGCTAATTTCCTTTGTACTCATTCCTTTGCACTCATTATTGATAAGTTCGATACAAAAATGCCCCAATAAGAATAAGCAACATCACAATAATTTGAAGAAGTCTTGTCTTTGTTAATTTTTCAACAGCCATAATTTTCCCTTTTCATTTATTTATTACTTCTTAATTTGCTAATTTAATGTTAAAATCCTTTCACTTTCTTGAGCTAGATCAATTTTAACCAAAAATTTCGTAGTTTATCCAGTTTTTTCAAATGGATTAGGGAATTCATGACATCTACAACAACCAATGACGCGAATCGCCGAATTCAATCTGGTGGCTGTGCTATTCACTGTCAAGATTGCAGTATTAGCCAACTATGCATTCCTTTTACACTCAATGAACAAGAATTAGATCAACTTGACAATATCATTGAGCGTAAAAAACCTATCCACAAATCACAAGTGCTTTTTAAAGCCGGTGATAACCTTAACTCTATCTATGCAATTCGTTCGGGTACGATCAAATCCTACACGATTAGCGAAACAGGGGAAGAGCAAATCACCTCATTCCATTTACCGGGTGATTTAATTGGCTTTGATGCCATTATGAATATGAAACACCCAAGCTTTGCTCAAGCGCTTGAAACCGCCATGGTTTGTGAAATTCCCTTTGATATTTTAGACGATTTAACAGGCAAAATGCCTAAATTGCGCCAACAAATGATGCGTTTAATGAGTAACGAAATTCAAGCGGATCAAGAAATGATTTTGTTGCTCTCAAAAATGAATGCAGAAGAACGTCTCGCCGCCTTTATTTATAATCTTTCAAAACGTTATGGCGCAAGAGGTTTCTCTTCTAAAGAATTCCGTCTCACAATGACACGTGGGGATATTGGTAATTACCTTGGCTTAACCGTTGAAACCATTAGCCGTTTACTTGGACGCTTCCAAAAAATGGGCATTTTAAATGTGCAAGGCAAATATCTCACCATTAATGATTTAGAAAAACTTTATGAATTGTCGGGTTCACACCGAACCAAAATCCAGTTTATCTAAATTTATCTCAATCCTTATTTATAAGGCATACTGTCTGTGTGCCTTATAATAAACGTCTCTCTTATCACTCTTAAAAAAGACGCTAAGTCATCTGACTTGTGCTCTTTTTTCATTAAAAAGTTGTTCTATATCACACTTTGCTATTCTTATCCTTGTCATACCCGCTATTCTGCTCTATCCTAATAAAAACTTACGCATGGAGGTCATTATGAAGTTTAATAATATTCTCGTTGTTTTAAATCCTGAAAATGAAAAACAATATGCGCTTGCGCGTGCAGTTCGTTTAGCCAAAGAACAAAAAAGTGATACCAAAGTTAAAATCACACTTTTCCTTGCCGCCTACGATTTATCTTACGAAATGTCCGCTTTACTTTCATCAGAAGAGCGCGAAGATATGCATCGTAGTGTAATTGAGCAACGCCGCCAAGAAATTGCCCCTTATCTGGATAAATATGCGGATCCTAATATCGAATTTACCTCTGTGGTCGTTTGGAATAGCAATGAAGCAGAAGCCATTGTAGAAGAATTCGTTAAACAAGATTATGATTTGGTAGTGAAATACACCAAGGAAGAAGAAACCTTAAGCTCATTATTTTTCACCCCAATGGACTGGCAATTGTTACGTAAATGCCCTGTGCCAATGTTAATGGTGCGTGATGCAGACTGGAAACACCAACGCCGTATTCTTGTGGCGGTGAATGTTTCCGGTGATGAAGAATACCATGATGAATTTAACCAATATTTGGTGGAACTCAGCACAAATCTTGCAGACTCATTTGAACGTGGCAATATTCATTTAGTTGGTGCTTATCCGCCAACCCCAATCAATATGGCTATTGATTTACCTGAATTCCACACCAAAGAATATGTTAACAGTATTCGTGGGCAACACTTGCTTAATATGAAAGCCTTACGTCAAAAATTTGGCATTGATGAAGATCACACTCACGTTCGTGAAGGCTTCCCTGAAGATGTGATTCCTGAAGTAGCGGAAGAATTAGGGGCAGAATTGGTAGTACTTGGCACAGTCGGCCGAACAGGTTTATCGGCTGCACTACTTGGTAACACCGCAGAACATGTTATCAGTCGATTAAAATGTAATCTTTTGGCAATTAAACCACCAAAAACAGAAGAATAACAATTAGACTATAAAAAAGTGCGGTTAAAACTTGTTAGTTTTGACCGCACTTTAGTTTATTATTTTAATGCTGGATCGCTTGATAATTGCTCATAATTAATTAAATTATGCCAATCAAAGACTTCAATATTATCAGGCGTTTCTGAAAAAAATTGGTAGCCATTATCTAAAGACATCTCTTTAATCCCTAGCCATTGAGCAAAACCAAAAATAAAATTAAACGCTGAGCGCGGTGCCGAAATAGTGATCTTATCTTGGTCATCACTTGAAATTTTAATAAATGGCACTTGATAATTTTCTTTATATTGATTACCTACACGTAAATTTACATCATTAGACTCTTTATCCGTATGAGATAAACCATGGTCTGAAAAATAAATTAAACTATACCGATGATGAGTGAGATTTAATTCTTCAATTATATTCTTTATAAGCGAATCTGTTTGCTTAATACTTTCTAAATAACAAGCCATATCCTTATTAACTAGTTCAAAACTTGGTAAATTATCAATGCGTTGACAAAACTCAGGATGAGATCCCATTAAATGTAAAATAAATAACCTTGGTTTATTGCTTATTTGCTTTAAATATGTACTAAAAATAGGCAATAATTTTCTGTCATTAATATTAATCGCACTATCTGATAATTGTTTAGTAAAATAGGTAATATCTGCTCTTGAACCAACTCGAGCCGCAACAGTATCAAAGCCTCCTGTCATTCCTTGATTAGAAAGCCAATAGGTTTCAAATCCCGCCTGTTTTGCCAAGGTAACAATATTATTTTGATATTGCGTATTATCACCTTGGTAATGATAAAGGCTACGTAATAAAGACGGCTGAGTATTAGGTGCTGCTGAAATATAATTTGCCAATACAACTCCTTTTGTCTGATCTAAAAATGGTGTGGTATTTTTAGGATAGCCATAGAGAGATAGATAATCACGTCTCATACTTTCACCAATAACCAAAATATAATCTTGGTATTTTGGATTTACCGATAAAATATTCCACGTGGGTGAAATGTTTTTTAACTTCTCAAGGTTAGTTTTCTCTACTTGATATGCATTGATTAATTGGTAATTCACAAAATAAAAGCCAAGCAATGATACTCGGGTATCTGAAAAATAAAATCCTTTTCCTTTTTTCGCATTGCTGTATGGTTTATATAGAGTTGCGATAACAGAAAATACCAAAAAAAGGACTAAATAACGTTTTTTGAATAAAGTGCGGTTAATTTTTAACGAAAAATAAGCAAATCCTAATGAAAATAGAAAAAATGATAACGAAATTAAATATGTATATGCAGGTAATGATTGCAAATATTCAAAACTTTCTTGTACATTGGTTTCAAACAATGAAGCAATTATTCCAATTGAAGGTTTCCCATAGAAAATAGCTTCTGGAATATAAATTGCACAGACAATACTATGAAAAATGACTGCGCTTAAAAATAAAATTTTTGACAATCTAAAGAAGATTAACAAGATAAGAAAATTACCCGCCAAAGCATAAATATTAGGTGGATAACCTAGAGCGGAATTAGATATAGCAGAATAGATAAATAGAAGACAATAAAATACTATTGTTTGTTTGTTTGTTTGTTTGTTTGTTTGTTTGTTTGTTTGTTTGTTTGTTTGTTTGTTTGTTTAGCATAGTGTCTCTCGTACAAAAGGGGATTTCAACAATCCCCTCTATATTATCATTAAAATCAATTACAACATATTCTTCTCGCCGCGCGATAAGCTAATCAAGCCTGAACGAACAATTTCAAGAATACTTGTTTCTTCTTTGACCGCGCCAATAAAGGCATCTAATTTGTCTTTCGCACCGGTTAATTGAATGGTGTAAGATTTTGGGGTGACGTCCACTATTTGACCACGATAAATATCCGCCAAACGCTTGATTTCATCACGCCCCGTTCCTGTTGCACGAACTTTTAATAACATTACTTCGCGTTCAACATGGTCACAATCGCTTAAACTGATAACTTTGAATACATCAACCAACTTATGCAATTGTTTTTCAATTTGCTCTAACACTTGTTCATCACCGGATGCTTCGATGGTCATACGTGAAAGTGTCGGGTCGTCTGTTGGTGCAACCGTTAAGCTTTCAATGTTAAACGCACGTTGTGAGAATAAAGCAACCACACGTGATAATGCACCTGATTCATTTTCTAATAAGACAGATAAAATTCTACGCATTTTGTTGCTCCTTATTCTGGTTTACCTAATAACATTTCATTCATTGCACCGCCGCGAATTTGCATTGGATAGACATTTTCTGTAGCGTCAATGCGAACATCCACAAAGACCAATTTATCTTTAATGGCAAAGGCTTGTGCTAATTTTTCTTCAAGTTCATCCGCAGTATCAATTTGAATACCCACATGTCCATAAGCTTCCGCTAATTTCGCAAAGTTTGGCAAGGAATTCATATAAACTTGCGAATGGCGACCTGAATAAATCAAATCTTGCCATTGTTTCACCATACCTAAGAAACGGTTATTTAAGCTGACAATCACAATTGGCGTATTATATTGGGTTGCGGTAGAAAGCTCTTGAATGTTCATTTGAATCGAACCATCACCGGTTACACAGACAACCGTGCTATCTGGATGCGCAAATTTTGTACCAATCGCAGCCGGCAATCCAAAGCCCATTGTTCCTGCGCCCCCTGAGTTAATCCAACGGCGTGGTTTATCAAATGGATGATGTAACGCGGCGAACATTTGGTGTTGGCCTACGTCAGAAGCAATATAGGCATCGCCTTGGGTTAAACGATAAATGGCTTCGATAACTGCTTGTGGTTTGATTTCTTTTGAAGTGCGGTCAAATTCCAAGCATTTTTTCGCTTTCCACTCATCAATTTGCTTCCACCACTCTGTTAAATCCGATTGAGATTTCGCTAAGTTTTCGTCTTCTAATAAAGATAAAAACTCCGTTAAAACATTATCTACGCTGCCTACAATTGGAATATCCGCTTTCACATTTTTTGAAATTGAGGTTGGGTCAATATCCACATGAATCACTTTGGCGTGTGGACAATATTTTGCCAAATTATTGGTTGTACGATCATCAAAACGTACGCCAATCCCTAAAATCAAATCCGCATTATGCATCGCTGTATTGGCTTCATAAGTGCCGTGCATACCAAGCATGCCAAGGAATTGTCGGTCTGTGCCAGGGTAACCGCCCAAGCCCATAAGTGATGACGTCACAGGAAGGTTGAGCTGTTTTGCAAGCTGCGTTAATTTTTCGCTACTATTGCCAATCACAACGCCCCCACCAATAAACAACATGGGTTTTTTCGCCACAAGTAAGGCTTTTAAGGCTTTCTTAATTTGTCCTTTATGTCCTTGTACCGTTGGGTTGTAAGAACGCATAGAAACGTCTGCCGGATATTCATAAGGGAATTTATTGGCCGGATTAACCATATCTTTTGGAATATCAATTACAACAGGGCCGGGGCGACCTGTTGAAGCAATATAAAAGGCTTTTTTGATAATTGCCGGAATATCTTCTGTGCGTTGAACAATAAAACTATGTTTTACGATAGGGCGTGTTAAACCAATGGTGTCACATTCTTGGAACGCGTCTGTACCAATTAAATGCGACATCACTTGTCCTGTTAAAACCACTAAAGGCACAGAATCCGCATAAGCGGTAAAAATTCCCGTTAAGGCATTGGTTGCGCCAGGGCCTGAGGTTACCAACGCACAACCGACTTCACCCGTTGAACGCGCATAACCATCCGCCATATGAATTGCCGCTTGCTCATGACGGACTAAAACGTGTTCAATACCACCTAAGGTATGAATCGCGTCATAAATATCCAATACGGAACCGCCCGGATAGCCGAATAAATATTTTACCCCTTGGTCACGCAAGGACTGCACAACCATTTCTGCACCTGATAGTTTTTTCATACTGTTCTCCGTTAAATCTAACTCATCTAACGCAAAGTAAGCAAACCGCCTTAGCCACTTTTGCTGAATCTGCGTATTGAGATGTAGTTTACTTCATTCAAATCGATTGTCCATTGCTTTTTTTGACTGAAAAATGCAATTTTAAAGAGATAAATGCTAAAAATGATTTAATTTATAGTTTTATATAAAAATAAAAGCATCAAAAATAAAAAAAATGCGACTTTATGCCGCATTTTATAAATTTCACAAAATAAAATTTTTTATTAGAAAATATGATCTAAATCACATTATTGACGCTTTTTGGTGATAAAAATAGCACCAACCATCACAATCGCCGTGACCACAAAACCTAACAGCCCCGAATGGCTAAAACCTACCGCTAAATAGCCTAGGGTCGTTGCTGTTGCAACAACTAAAGCATAAGGTAATTGCGTTGTAACATGATCCATGTGATTACATTTTGCACCTGTGGATGACAAAATAGTTGTATCCGATACCGGCGAGCAATGGTCACCACATACTGCCCCAGCCATCACGGCAGATAAACATGGAATTAACAAATCAGGTGCGGCATTGACCGCAATAGACGCGGCAATCGGCAACATAATCCCGAATGTTCCCCAGCTGGTGCCTGTTGAGAACGCCATTGCAGCGCCTAACATGAATAATAAGGCAGGTAAAAATGCCGCATTGAGATTGCCTGAGATTAATGTTGAAAGGTACTTCCCTGTTTGCATGTCGCCGACCACTTTATTAATGGTCCACGCAAAGAATAAAATTGCAATGGCACCAAACATGGATTTCATGCCTACACCATAAGATTTAACGTATTCAGAGACAGAAACATTACCCGCTAACAGGATTAAAATCGTTGAAACAACGACCGCACTTAATCCCCCAACCACTAAAGAAATCCCTACTGTGGTATTTTCAAACGCACCTAACACGCTAAATGCTTTACCGTCTGCCACTAAAGCTTGATTCCCGGTGTGCATCATCATTGCCACAGTCGCCACAATTAACGCAATAATCGGTAAAATTAAGTTACGCACATGACCTTTACCTGCATCTACATGTTCACTATGCTCTGCTTGCTCTAAGGCTAATCTTTCATGGCGTGCCATTGGACCAATATCAATAGTGAAATAGGCAACGGCAAATACCATGATCATAGAGAAAATCGCATAAAAGTTTAGCGCGCTCATGGTCATAAAAGCGGTAAATGGGGAGTAACCTTCGATAGCATGCTCTGCTAATAAAGACGCTACGAGCGTCATAATGTACGCCCCCCAGCTTGAAACCGGCATCATCACACACATCGGTGCTGCCGTAGAATCAAGAATGTAAGCTAATTTAGCCCGTGAGACTTTAAACTTATCGGTAACCGGACGCGCAATCGCGCCTACCGCTAAACTATGAAAATAGTCATCAATAAAGGTCACAAATACAAGGCAAGCTGCCATTAATTTTGCACCACGGCGACCTTTAATGTGCTTTTGCGCCCATTCTGCAAAGGCCTGATTACTGCCTGAAACACTTAAAAGTGCGGTTAAAATACCGAGCAATAATAAGAAAATAATAATATTGACGTTACTGTCATTAATCGCCTGATCTTCCACGCTATAAACGAGAGAAACAATACGATCGCTTAAATACGTCAATGCCGTACCAATGCTACCGTCACCCAACATTAACGCGCCGACGACAATACCAACGCTTAATGACAACAACACTTTACGCGTAATAATCGCCAACCCAAGTGCTAATAAGGGTGGCAAAATCGACCAAACTGAGGTCGAGAAATCAACTAATTCCATTGGTTCACCTATATAAAATTGAATAGATTGAGAAGCTTACAATAAGAATGGTGTTTTTCCAACTAAAAAATGCATGATTTTCTTGAAAAATCAACTCACACCACCGTCTAATTTATTATTTTATAAATTATTAATTTACATTAATTCTTATTTCTTCTATTATTACACCGTTATTATTTTAATAACCTATTTAAATTACAGGAGAACAATATGTCTTTAGCTAAAAATTTAAATAACCTTCGCTCTTTACGTGCAGCCGTAAATGAATTAGGTTTAGAACTTGCTGAACAAGCATTAGAAAAATTACAACAAGCCATTGCTGAAAAACGTGAAGCGGACGCAGCGGCTATCGCAGAAGAAAAAGCGCGCCAAGAATTAATTGCGAAATATAAAGAAGAATTAAAAGCAAACGGTATCTCTTTAACGGATTTAGGTGCAGAAACAGCGGCAAAAGTACGTAAACCACGTCAACCTTTAGCGCCTAAATATAAATATACTGATGAAAATGGTGAAACCAAAACATGGACCGGGCAAGGCCGTACACCGCGTGCAATCCAAGCGGCATTAAACGCAGGTAAATCACTCGATTCATTTGCTATCTAATCTTGTATTTTCATTGAACCCATAATTTTAATTATGGGTTTTTATTTTCAATTTTTCTCGGTTAATATTATGTTACAAAATAAAATTCTACTTACCGACTGCCCTGATGATAAAGGTTTGATCGCCAAAGTCACCAATATTTGTTATAAGCATCAATTAAATATTTTGCATAATAATGAATTCGTTGATTTTGAAACAAAACATTTCTTCATGCGTACCGAATTACAAGGCATTTTTAACGAAGAAACCCTCTTGGAAGATTTAAAATTCAGCTTACCTGAAGGGGCAAATTATCGTTTAATTGATGCCGACCGTAAAAAACGTATCGTAATTTTAGTGACAAAAGAAGCCCATTGTTTAGGTGATATTTTAATGAAAACCTATTACGGTGGTTTAGATGTTGAAATTGCGGCGGTCATTGGCAACCATGATAATTTACGTTCTTTGGTTGAACGTTTTGATTTGCCTTATCACCATGTTAGCCACGAAGGCTTAACCCGTGTAGAACATGATGCCTTATTGGCACAAGCGATTGATCAATATGCGCCGGATTTCATCGTCTTAGCCAAATATATGCGTGTGCTAAACCCTGAGTTCGTAGCGCGTTATCCTAATCGTGTAATCAATATTCACCATTCATTCTTACCTGCCTTTATCGGCGCAAACCCTTACAAACGCGCTTATGAACGTGGCGTAAAAATTATCGGTGCAACCGCCCATTTTATTAATAATGAGCTAGACGAAGGCCCGATTATTATGCAAAAGGTGATTGATGTGGATCATACCTATTCAGCAGAAATGATGATGAAAGCCGGACGAGATGTAGAAAAAACCGTATTAAGCCGCGCGCTTGATCTTGCCTTACATGATCGTTTATTTGTTTATCAAAACAAAACGATTGTGCTTTAATCGCGCAATAGAACAACAATCCTGCTCTAACACAATAGGGCGAATCTTATTTCGCCCTAATTTATTACTCACTTAACCCGGCAAAAATCCCGCTCATTCGTTGAATCGGATTTCTCACCGCGCTTTCCCATATGCTCTGACGAGTGAATACCATCAAATTCGGCTTTGATCTTGTCACAGCGGTATAAAGCAATTCTTTGGTTAAAATAGGGGACGGTTCAGGCGGTAAAACCACCACTGTTAAACCAAATTCCGAGCCTTGCGACTTATGAATTGTCATCACAAAACTCATTTCGTGGGCAGGAATACGGCTGATAGAGAAGCTTTTATATCCCCCTTTTTCATCTTCAAAATAAACTCGATTGCCCAAATAAAGTCCTACATCCCCATTCAACAAATCAACATTCACATCATTTTGTGTCACCATAATCGGTTTACCCACAAACCAATCACGGCTATGTTTAAATTGTACATAGCCTTTCGCGCGCAAGGCTTCTGCGATTTTCTCATTTAAACTTTCCACCCCAAAATCGCCTGCGCGAAGTGCGGCTAAATAGCGCACCGATTTAAAGGCGGTAAAGATTTTATGTAGCTGTTGTTCGGTAGGCGCAGTATTTGGGATTTCCACTAAATATTTCGCATAATGTTCCACCGCACTTTGCCGGATTTTTTGCAAATAATGCTGACGATAGGAGAGCTCATCTGAAGCCGTTGGCGCATATTCCACCAAAGGTATTTCCTTGGATAAAATCTTCCAACTTTCCGCGCCCTTCATGTTATTAATGGCTTTGGCAACACGTCCCACCGGGGAATTGTCATCAAAACGCGTGCTGAGGGTTAACTCAACAAAATACTGACGCATCGCAGATGCTTGTTTGGAAACAGGAACCTGTTCCCCCGTCATCAAGGCTAATTTTTCCGCAAAATCCGGTGGATAATCCTGTTCTAAAAAACGGCTCAATTCAGACAAAATCGCCCCCGCTTCCACCGCCGCTAACTGATCTTTATCGCCCAGTAAAATTAAGCGTGCCTGTTTTGGCAATGCACGTAACAGTTTTGCCATTAAGGATAAATCGATCATAGAAGCTTCATCCACAATCAATAAATCCAACGGCAACGGATTTTTTTCATGATAAGTGACCGCGTCTTCAAAAGGTTTTACCCCTAATACGCGATGTAATGTATCACTTTGCGTGACCATGGTTTGGCGCACCTTTTCCGCTAAATTCATCTGAGCCAAACTATCTTGAATACTCTCTTTCAAACGCGCAGACGCTTTGCCTGTTGGTGCCGCAAGGCGAATACGTAACGGCGGTAAATTTTGTTCTAACTGCAATTCTTGCAATGCCGCCAGTAACCGCGCCACCGTATAGGTTTTACCTGTGCCAGGGCCGCCTGCAATGAGGGTAAACGGCTGAACTAAGGCGGTGGCTACAGCAATTTCCTGCCAATCAGGTTCGCTATTCCGTTTTTTGTGTTGGGGAAAATAACGTTCTAAAATCGCTTTTGCTTTCTCCGTTGGCACAGAAAATGACGCTTTTTTTACCGCACTTTTCAGATAATTCACCACGGTTTGTTCATCTTGCCAAGCGCGATAAAGATAAATCCCATTCCCTTGAACCACAAAAGGCGTTTCTTTTTGACCGGGTTGATCGGTAAAAGCAATATGATCCAGTAAAAAAGACTGCCCCTGCGCCAAAGTTAAACCGGCGAATTTTTCTTGAATTTCTACCAAAATAGCACGTAATTCATCGGAATAACGCTCCGCCAAATCAAAGGGATTTCGCCATAATTTTTCACTTAAACGAATACAAGTATCGCCTTGTAAATAAGCATGATGACACTGTGCGGCCACCAATAACACAAAATCCTGTTGCGCTACTGTATTGACTTGTTGCAACGACTTATTGTGAATAAACTGCGCAAAATAATAATCCGCGGCACTTATCACATTTTGCTCACGTAATTTCCATAAAATATTAAGCATGGAACAATGCCCCCAACGCCTGAATTAAACGTACATCCGGACGGTCAAAATAAACACCATTTTCTGCCTGACCGTTCATCCCGCGAATAAAGGTATAAATTACCCCGCCAAAATGGGTTTCATAATCATAATCAGGATCCCGTAATTGCAAATAATGATGTAACGCCAAGGTGTAAAACAAAGATTGCAAATCATAATGTTGTTGTTTCATGGTGTTCACCAAGGCATTTTGCTGATAATTTTCAGTCTGTTCGCCAAGGTGATTCGTTTTGTAATCCAGCACATAATATTTGCCCTGATGACGAAAGACCAAATCCACAAAACCCCGTAACATCCCTTGGATTTCATCAAACAGATAAGGTTGTTCAAATAAAGGATGATAGTCTCGCAAGGCTTGGTTAAAGGCTTTTACATCAAAAGTGCGGTGGAATTTCAAGAAGAATTGCCATTCTTTTAAACAATCCTGTGGCGGTAAATCCCCTAAGCAAAATCCTAATCCTAAAGGTGCGTCTAACACTTGCTGCAACCAATTTTTCAACGGTTCTAGCCAACTTTCGTCTAACTGTAAAGCATGGCACATTTGCACCGCACTTTCATCGGAAACCCCTTGGCGGAAATCATTTTTCTCAAAAAAACTATGCATTATCACGCCAAATTTCGCCCCGGCCGGGAAATGGAAAGGGCTTCGTTCTGCAGGAAAGCCTTGCCAATGGGAAGATGGGCATAATTCCGTCTCCCTCATCACAACATCATCACGATCATAATCTCGGGCATCGTCAATCAATCCTGTGTTAGCACTAGCCTGTTCTCGTAAACGATAAAGCTGACGTTCGTGCATTTGAGTGAGCCCTGAAAAGCTGGTCATCCCCCAATTTTGTTCAATCCGCCCTGAAAATTCAGCGACAGAATAAATTGGTTGTTGCGTTGAAGCATCCCATTTATTTTTGCGATGTTCCACGTTGAACTCGGCAATTTGACAATAGGCATCGCCCAAACGCGCCTTGAGTTCATCCACTAAAACGCCGCCTTTGGGTTTGCCCCCAATTTTTTTCAAGGTACCAATTTGCCCTTGAGTTAAGCTATAAAGCAAGGGATTCCAACGATCATCAAATTCCGTTGGCACCACAAAAGAAAGCTGATATTTCGCCCGCGTTAATGCCACATAAAGCAAGCGCATCGCTTCCGCAAATTCTTCTTGATCCGCTTCAACGCCATGCTCGTCCTCTAAATCCCAATATTTTTCCCCCTGCTCATTATGGTAAGTGGTCACATCTCGCGCATAATCTTTGCCGTTATAACCTAAAAAAGGCAACCACACTAACCCATATTCCAACCCTTTGGATTTATGAATGGTGACAATCTTCACTAATTTCTGTTCCGATTCCAACCGCACTTGCGTGCCGTCAATTTCATCATCAACATTCGCCCCTTGAATTTGACGCTCAAACCAACGCAATAACGCACTTTCACTTTCTTGTAACGCTGCCGCTTGTTGCAACAATTCCGCCAAATGCAGCACATCGGTTAAACGGCGTTCCCCTTTCGGCAAAGCCAGCATTTTTTCAGGCAGATTTTGTTTTTCGAGTTCACCATCTTGCGCCAATAAACATTGATAAATCATCGGCAACACGCCTTGACGCTGCCATAATTGATGATAATGTTCAAAACGACTGACCCATTGTTCTAATAAGGCTTCAGACTGCTTGACTTGGTAAATTTCTGCCGCCGTAAAAGCAAATAAACCGGTTGAAATGGCGTTTAAAATATAACGTTCATTGGTCGGATATAAACAAGCCTTTAATACAATGGCTAATTCTCGGGCTTCAGCACTATCAAACACATTGCTTCTATCGGATAAATAAACCGAAGCAATCCCTTTGCTACGCAAGGCGTTTTGTATTTTTTCTGCTTGCGCCCGGCCACGCACTAACACCGCAATATCATCACTTTGTACCGCACGAACCTCATCCCCTTTCACAAAAACCGCCTGATTTTTCTCCGCACTTTGTAACCAATGCAAAATACTCTCCGCACAACATTCCGCCATATCATCATCCGTTAACTTCGCCTCGCGATTGAGATAAAACTGTAATGGGGCTTGCACCTTGCCATTTAACGCAAAGTGCGGTTGTTTCCTGCCTGATTCCACCGGTTCAAATTGAATTTTGTCATTGAGAAAGGCGCGGTCAAAATCCAGTAACTGATTCACCGCATAAATTAATTCAGGGCCGGAACGATAATTCTTATTTAAAGTAAAGCGTTGCTCTTTGGCATCTTCAGCGGCTTTTAAGTAGGTAAAAATATCCGCCCCACGGAATTGATAAATCGCCTGTTTTGGATCCCCGATCATCATAAAACCGCAGTCAGGTTGGTTGACATAAATCTTTGAGAAAATCTGATATTGTTCTTCGTCTGTATCTTGGAACTCATCAATCATAGCAAAAGGATATTGCTGACGAATAAATCCGGCTAATCGCTCCCCTTGCTCTGAATGTAATGCCACATTCAACAAACGTAATAAATCATTAAATCCCTTTTCCGGATGGTTTTGTTTATAAGTAACTAATCGCGCGTTCAATTCCTTAGCACAATGGTATAACAAGGCATTTTTGAACAAATTGTCCTGCGCTAAGGCGTCTAATAAAATAACCTTTTTTTCGTCTAACCATTGAAAGAACGTATGTTTAAAAGGCTCATTGCCTGCTTTAAAAGCACCATTAATATATTCTTGTGTAAAAAACCATAGCGCGGCAGGTGGTGTTAAAGCTTGCGGATCGGCAACCCATTGCTTAATTTGCGCCACTCGGCTTTCGTAAAAATCTTTCCTAAATTTACCGCCATTTAAGCCCATATTTGACTTTTTGTACTCTGCCAAAAACAATTGGGAAAAATCAGGAAAATGGCTTTGCCATTGCGTTTTAATCTCTTGCACCAAGGGTAAAATGCGTTCTTGGTTTGGCGCGATGTAGGTGGTTAAAAATTCATTTAACGAAATTTCCAACAAGTGCGGTTGATTTTCCCCCACTTTGAGCATTTTGCCGGTTAAATAGGATTGAACGCGCTGTAATAAACGCGCCGGCGAACCGAGATATTGAGCAATAAACTGCGTCACAGGCAAAGATTGCCCATAAAACTGTTCGCGCCAAAATTCATTCGTGAGCTTAATCAATAAAGCATTTTCATCTTTCACTAGCTCAAGATTAAAGTGAATCCCCGAGTTTACGGCATATTGCATCAACATGCGGCGGCAAAAACCGTGAATGGTATAAATGGCCGCCAAATCCATATTTTGCTCCGCAAATTGTAGGCGTTGGATGGTTTCTTTTAAATCTAACCGCTCTAAATAGTCTGCGCTTTCTTGTTCATCTTGTTGGATCAAAAACCCATTTTCGCTGTCACGAAAAACCGCTAAATCCCGATTTTCTTGATAAGCGATAAACTGTGCTTTGGCTTGTTGAATACGTTGACGAATACGTGCTTTCAATTCTTGCGTTGACGCTTCAGTAAAGGTCACCACCAAAATTTCGTCCACCGTTAACGGTCGGGTAAAATTATTTTCCCCGACACCGATCAACAGACGAAGATACAAGGATGCCATTGTAAAGGTTTTCCCCGTCCCTGCCGATGCTTCAATCAGCGTAGTCGCGGTTAAAGGGGTAGAAATGGCCGAAAGTGCGGTAGTTTTTAAAGGTGTTTTTGACATAATTCAATTAAAACAAGATGCTCAAAAAGAGACGTTAGAAATTAATCACTTTATCTGCCCATAATGTCCAAGCAGAGACATCATCTAAGGTGCCGACCGTCACGCCTTGCGCTAAAGGCAAATGGGTAATGCCACGCGCTTTGGTGCAGCTGGTGCAAAGTTTAGCTTCTGCGCCTAACCCTGTGAGAATTTCTAAGGTTTGTTGAACGTTATAACCATCGTTAGGGTGTTGACCCGCGAGTCCGGCTAACACAGCGTCTGAGAAAAAGAAGGCTTTTATTTCCACTTCCTTGCCGTGTTCTTCTAAAAGATTGACCGCATAACGTAAACCGTTAAAGGTTTTTTCTGTGCCGTATGGTGATTCATTAAAAATAAACAGTAATTTTTGCATGTTGTCCTCCTAACATAACAAAATAGGGACAAATCTGTCCCTATCTTTTTTGAATTAACCGACCCAAATAAATTTGATTAAGAATAGGATTGAAACCACCCAAACCGGGGCGTTCACTTCGCGAATTCGACCGGTACAAGCTTTCATTACACAGTAGCTGATAAAGCCAAAGGCAATCCCTTCTGTAATAGAATAGGTAAATGGCATCATTGCTGCGGTAATAAAGGCCGGCGTTGCTTCCGTTAAATCATCCCATTGCACTTTGATTAAACTTGATGCCATAAGAATGCCTACATACACCAAGGCACCTGCTGTTGCATAAGCGGGCACTAAACCGGCTAATGGCGAGAAGAAAATGGTTAACAAGAATAATAAACCAACCACCACAGCCACTAACCCTGTACGACCGCCCACGGACACGCCTGAGCCGCTTTCTACGTAAGTAGAAATAGCAGAAGTCCCGATATAAGAACCGACCACTGCACTGGTACTGTCCACAAATAACGCCTGACGCATATTCGGGAAGCGACCTTTTTCATCGGTGATGCCTGCTTTTTCGGTAACGCCCAATAACGTACCTGATGAGTCAAATAGGTTGACTAATAAGAATGAGAAAATAATGCCCAATAATGCCGTATCTAACGCACCTGCAATATCCACTTTCCCCACAACCGCATCAAGGCTGGGCGGCATAGAAACAAAGCCATTAAATTGCACCGCCGGATCGAAGATTAAAGCTAACCCGGTGACCACCACAATAGACACTAAAACACCTGAATAAATATTGCGTGCGGCTAAAATGGTTATGATAAAAAAGCCTAAAATCCCTAATAGCACTTTCGGATCATGTAAATCCCCTAATGCGACTAAAGTGGCAGGATTCGCGACAACTACGCCCATATTTTTAAACCCAATAAGCGCAATAAAAAAGCCAATCCCTGCCCCAATCCCTACGCGTAAACCTAAAGGAATAGAGGCCATTAACCAATAGCGAATTTGGAATAAGGTTAATAGGAATAACCCCACTGAACCCCAAAAAATCGCGCCCATTCCCACTTGCCAAGAATAGCCTAGTTTATTCACTACAACATAAGCAAAAAACGCATTCAGCCCCATGGCAGGAGCTAAAGCAATCGGCAGGTTGCTAAACAACCCCATCGCCATAGTGCCAAAACCGGCAATTAAGCAAGTCGTCACAAAAACCACTTGTTTATCCATTCCCGCATCACCAAGAATAGATGGGTTAACAAACACAATATAAACCATGGTAAAGAAAGTCGTAATCCCCGCCACGATTTCAGTTTTCGTGGTTGTCCGATTTTCTGCCAGTTTAAAAAAACGAGATAAGAATGATTGAGATGTCATGCAAAAGTTCCTCTGATTAAAACCTTAAGAATTCTATCAAATCGAAGAAAGAACTGCTAATTTTTTACATCAAAATACGACACAATTCTGTGTTATTTTCTGACTGCATGACAAAGTGAAAAGGTCAATTTGGGACAAATGTGATTTGTTCCTACGATTCGCCCCAAAACTCCACGCCGTATTTGCATTTTCGGCCAGGGGGAGTAAACCTTGCCCACAGACTTGGATAAGCCACGCTGAGACTATTCTTCTCAGTCTCAACGGGGCTGAGTTTAACTACCCCCGCACGGCGCGAGCTAGATTATTCCCGCACTATTTCGCCATTGAGAAAAAATGCGCTTTCAAGTACAATACGCGCCTATTTCATACCGGAAAAATAAAAATGTCTGAAATTAAATTGATTGTCGGTCTGGGGAACCCTGGGGCAAAATATGAAGGCACGCGTCATAACGCCGGTGAATGGCTGGTGAATGAATTGGCGCGGATGTATAACGTTAGCCTTAAGGATGATGCGAAATATTTTGGGAAAACCGCCAAAATTGCCACGGCTGGGGGGGATGTGTGGTTGTTGGTTCCGACCACTTTTATGAATTTAAGCGGTAAAGCCGTGGGGGCGTTGGCGAATTTCTTCCGTATTAAGCCGGAGCAAATTGTGGTTGCCCACGATGAATTAGATTTACCTTGTGGCGTGGCGAAAATCAAACAAGGTGGCGGTCATGGCGGTCATAACGGTTTGAAGGATATTGTGGCAGCATTAGGCAATAACAATAATTTCTATCGTATTCGTCTCGGCATTGACCACCCCGGTAGCAAAGAGCTTGTGGCGGGTTACGTATTAAGCAAAGCCGCACCGCAGGATCAGGAGAAAATCAACGCCGCGGTTGACGAAGCCGGCCGTTGTTTAGAGATTTGGTTTAAAGACGGTGTGACCAAAGCTACTAATCGGTTGAATAGCTTTAAAGCATAGCGTAGGGTGCGTGTAAACGTCCTACAGAGCGATGACAAACCCTATACGAGCCGTATAGGGTTACATAATCTGAGCCGCTCTGCGGCTCTTCTGTTCAGCCCCGGCGGGGCTGGGTTTAACGAACCCGGCACGGCTCGTGCCGGGTGATTTCCCAAAGATGAACGTTGTCAATAATCTAGGGTGTGTAATAAACGCACCAATTTATTTTAATTTTTAAACGGTGCGTTTACCACGCACCCTACATAACAGGAAAATAACATGGGATTTAAATGTGGCATTGTCGGTTTACCAAACGTAGGTAAATCCACTCTTTTTAATGCATTAACCAAAGCGGGTATTGAAGCGGCAAACTATCCGTTCTGTACTATTGAACCAAACACAGGCGTTGTGCCTATGCCAGATCCACGTTTAGATGCGTTAGCAGAAATCGTGAAACCTGAGCGTGTATTACCAACTACGATGGAATTTGTGGATATTGCAGGCTTAGTGGCTGGGGCGAGCAAAGGCGAAGGCTTGGGCAATAAATTCTTAGCGAATATCCGTGAAACCGATGCCATTGGTCACGTTGTTCGCTGTTTTGAGAATGATGATATTGTTCACGTTGCAGGCAAAATCAGTCCTCTTGATGATATTGAAGTGATCAATACGGAATTAGCTCTAGCGGATTTAGATAGCTGTGAACGTGCTATCCAACGTTTACAAAAACGTGCCAAAGGCGGCGACAAAGACGCGAAATTTGAGCTGTCCATTATGGAAAAAATCCTACCGACCTTAGAAAATGGCGGTATGATCCGTTCTGTTGAGTTGGATAAAGATGAATTACACGCTATCAAAGGCTATAACTTCTTAACCTTAAAGCCAACCATGTACATTGCCAACGTGAATGAAGACGGCTTTGAAAATAACCCTTATTTAGATCAAGTACGTGAAATTGCGGCAAAAGAAAATGCGGTCGTTGTGCCGGTTTGTGCAGCGATTGAAGCGGAAATTGCTGAGCTTGACGATGATGAAAAAATCGAGTTCTTACAAGATTTAGGCATTGAAGAACCAGGTCTAAACCGTGTAATCCGTGCCGGCTATAAATTGTTGAACCTACAAACTTACTTCACTGCCGGCGTGAAAGAAGTGCGTGCGTGGACAGTGTCTATTGGTGCAACGGCACCAAAAGCCGCTGCGGTTATTCATACCGACTTTGAGCGTGGCTTTATCCGTGCGGAAGTGATTGCCTATGAAGATTTTATTCAATTCAAAGGTGAGAACGGCGCCAAAGAAGCAGGCAAATGGCGTTTAGAAGGTAAAGAGTATATCGTTCAAGATGGCGATGTGATGCATTTCCGCTTTAACGTGTAATAACTTATACAATAAAGTTCTAACAAAATAGAAAAAAACTCACCGCACTTTTGACAAAATTTGTTAAAGTGCGGTTTCTTTTAGGAAAAATCATGAAATTGAAAATTCCACCACCAGTTTTATTTTTGCTCTGTATTGTCATTATTAAACTTCTACCGACAACAGAATTGTTAAACTTTACATTTTTGGTATTAGCAAGTGTATTGTTCTTCGTTGGATTGGTCATTGCTTTAGCTAGTTTATTAACATTTTGGCAAGCAAAAACCACTGTAAGCCCTAAAAAAATTGAACAAGCATCAACATTAATTACAACGGGTGTTTTTCGCTTAAGTCGTAATCCAATGTATTTGAGCCTTGCTCTTTGGCTATTGACGTGGACAATATTTTGCGAAACTTTATGGGGCATGCTGGTAGTTATCGGTTTTATTGCCTATCTCACCGAATTTCAAATTAAACCTGAAGAAAAATTTTTAGTCTTGAATTGTCAAACCAAGTGCAACGATTTTTTGAAGTAAACTTCATAAGGTGTTTTCCAACCTAAACATT
>NZ_CABFKI010000008.1 GCF_901764995.1 Actinobacillus porcinus | reverse complement strand
TTCGCTAATACTTGACCACGTTCGATTTCTTCACGTTTTGTACCACGTAATAATGCACCGATGTTCTCACCTGCACGACCTTCGTCTAACAATTTACGGAACATTTCTACACCTGTTACCGTTGTTTTCGCAGTTTCTTTGATACCTACGATTTCAACTTCGTCACCTGTGCGGATGATACCACGTTCTACACGACCTGTTACTACTGTACCACGACCTGAAATTGAGAACACGTCTTCGATTGGTAATAAGAACGGTTGGTCAATCGCACGCTCCGGTTCAGGAATGTAAGTATCTAAGTGGTTCGCTAATTCAAGGATTTTTTCCTCCCACTCTGCTACGCCGTTTAACGCTTGTAACGCTGAACCACGTACGATTGGTGTGTCATCGCCCGGGAAGTCGTATTGTGATAATAATTCACGTACTTCCATTTCCACTAATTCTAATAACTCTTCGTCATCTACCATGTCGCATTTGTTTAAGAATACGATGATGTATGGTACACCTACTTGGCGACCTAATAAGATGTGCTCACGAGTTTGTGGCATTGGGCCGTCTGTCGCTGCTACTACTAAGATAGCACCGTCCATTTGTGCCGCACCGGTGATCATGTTTTTAACATAGTCCGCGTGTCCCGGGCAGTCAACGTGTGCGTAGTGACGTGTTGCTGTATCGTATTCAACGTGTGATGTGTTGATGGTGATACCACGCGCTTTTTCTTCCGGCGCGTTATCGATTTGGTCGAATGCACGAGCTGCACCACCAAAGTGTTTTGATAATACAGTGGTGATCGCTGCTGTTAAAGTTGTTTTACCGTGGTCAACGTGGCCGATTGTACCCACGTTTACGTGCGGTTTTGTACGTTCAAATTTTTCTTTAGACACTTTTCAGTTTCCTTTTGTGAGCCCCCAAAGTGCGGTGCAAATTGGGGGGATTTAGTTAAGTAAAATTATTTTTTACGCGCTTCGATAACTGCATCTGCAACGTTTTTCGGTGCTTCAGCATATTTCAATGGTTCCATTGAGTATGATGCACGACCTTGAGTTTGTGAACGTAAGTCAGTTGCATAACCGAACATTTCTGCTAATGGAACTTCAGCATTGATTTTAACAACGAATTCATTCGCTTCTTGACCGTTAACCATCGCACGGCGGCGGCTCAAGTCACCAATTACGTCACCAACATACTCAGGTGGAGTTTCAACTTCCACTTTCATGATTGGCTCAAGTAATACCGGGTTAGCTTTTGCGAACGCGGCTTTAAATGCGATTGATGCTGCAAGTTTAAACGCTAACTCAGATGAGTCCACATCATGGTATGAACCGAAGTGTAAACGAACACCGACATCAACTACAGGGTAACCTGCTAATGGACCAGATTTAAGTTGTTCTTGGATACCTTTATCAACAGCCGGGATAAATTCACCAGGAATTACACCACCTTTGATTTCGTTAACAAATTCGTAACCTGGGCCTTCCGGATCTAATGGATATAAGTCGATTACAACATGACCGTATTGACCGCGACCACCAGATTGTTTTGCGTGTTTACCTTCAACATCGTTAACACGAGTACGGATTGTTTCACGGTAAGATACTTGTGGTTTACCGATATTCGCTTCAACTTTGAATTCACGGCGCATACGGTCAACGATAATATCTAAGTGTAACTCACCCATACCGGAAATAATGGTTTCGCCAGATTCTTCATCAGTGTGAACACGGAATGAAGGGTCTTCTTGTGCTAAACGACCTAATGCAAGACCCATTTTTTCTTGGTCAGCTTTAGTTTTTGGTTCAACCGCAACAGAAATTACCGGATCCGGGAATTCCATACGCTCAAGGATGATTGGCGCATCGATCGCACATAATGTGTCACCTGTACCAACATCTTTTAAGCCGATTGCCGCTGCGATATCACCTGCACGAACTTCTTTGATTTCTTCACGTTTGTTTGCGTGCATCTGTACGATACGACCAAAACGTTCACGTTTATCTTTTACAGAGTTCAATACGGTTGCACCGGATTCAATGAAACCTGAGTACACACGGAAGAATGTTAAGTTACCAACGAATGGGTCAGTTGCAATTTTGAATGCTAATGCTGAGAATGGCTCATCATCGCTTGCATGACGCTCACCTTCAGTTTCATCCGGATTAATACCTTTAATCGCAGGAATATCTGTAGGTGCCGGTAAATAATCGATTACTGCGTCAAGCATTGCTTGAACACCTTTGTTTTTAAACGCAGAACCACAAGTTACTAAGATGATCTCAGTTGCTAATACGCGTTGACGAAGACCTGCTTTGATTTCTTCTTCAGTTAATTCTTCACCACCTAGGTATTTTTCCATTAACTCTTCTGAAGATTCTGCAGCTGCTTCAACAAGGTTTTGATGCCATTCTTCACAAGCATCTTGCATATCTGCAGGAATATCTTCGTATGTGAATGTCATACCTTGGTCAGCTTCGTTCCAGTTGATTGCTTTCATTTTTAACAAGTCAACCACACCGGTGAAGCTATCTTCTGCGCCGATAGGAAGTTGTAAAGGAACAGCATTTGCACCTAAACGGGTTTTGATTTGTTCAACAACACGTAAGAAGTTAGCACCTGTACGGTCCATTTTGTTTACGAACGCGATACGTGGAACATGATATTTGTTCGCTTGACGCCATACTGTTTCTGATTGTGGTTGAACGCCACCAACCGCACAGTAAACCATTACCGCACCATCAAGAACACGCATTGAACGTTCTACTTCGATTGTGAAGTCCACGTGTCCCGGAGTATCGATAACGTTGATACGGTGTTGTGGGTATTGTTGTGACATACCAGACCAGAATGCAGTTGTTGCCGCAGAGGTGATTGTAATACCACGCTCTTGCTCTTGTTCCATCCAGTCCATTGTTGCTGCACCATCGTGCACTTCACCGATTTTGTGACTTACACCAGTGTAGAACAAGATACGCTCAGTCGTTGTGGTTTTACCCGCATCGATATGCGCACTGATACCGATGTTACGGTAAAGTGAAATAGGGGTTGTACGAGCCATTATTATTACCTTGTTTGGGTTTAATATTGAAATTCTTTATAAGGGTAAGGCTTCATCACAATGATTGAGATGAAGCCCTGAAGTAATATTGTTAACCGATTACCAACGGAAGTGAGCAAACGCTTTGTTTGCTTCAGCCATACGGTGAACATCTTCACGTTTTTTCACTGCTGCACCTTTATTTTCCGCTGCATCAGATAATTCGTTTGCTAAACGTAAAGCCATTGATTTGTCACCACGTTTACGAGCTGCTTCAACAATCCAACGCATACCTAATGCGTTACGGCGAGTTGGGCGAACTTCAACCGGTACTTGGTATGTAGAACCACCAACACGGCGAGATTTAACCTCAACGGTTGGACGTACGTTTTCTAATGCAACTTCAAATGCTTCTAACGCATCTTTACCGGTACGTTGAGCTAAAGTTTCTAATGCATTATAAACAATTGATTCTGCAATTGATTTTTTACCATCAACCATTAAAACGTTGATGAATTTTGCAAGTAATTCTGAACCGAACTTCGGATCTGGAAGAATTTTGCGTGGTTCAATACGACGACGACGTGGCATTGTAAGTTTCTCCGATATATATTCAGGATAATCCAAAACTCATTAAAAACTGACCGCACTTTAATGCTGTGGGTCAAATTGATACTGGAGTTTATGGTTTAAATATTAATAATTTAGACGTTTGGCCTTACTTAACGGAGAACCATTAAGCTTTAGGACGTTTAACGCCGTATTTAGAACGACCTTGTTTACGATCTTTAACGCCAGCACAGTCTAATGCGCCGCGAATAGTGTGATAACGCACACCCGGTAAGTCTTTAACACGACCACCACGGATTAATACCACGCTATGCTCTTGAAGGTTGTGACCTTCACCACCGATGTATGAAGTTACTTCATAACCGTTTGTTAAACGAATACGGCATACTTTACGTAATGCTGAGTTCGGTTTTTTAGGAGTTGTAGTGTACACACGAGTACACACGCCACGTTTCTGCGGGCAAGCCTCTAATGCAGGAACGTTGCTTTTTACAACCTTTTTCACACGCGGTTTGCGTACTAATTGGTTGATAGTTGCCATTAATTAAGCTCCAGTTAATAAAATTCTAAAAGAATGATAGTTAAAAATCTACTTCATAAAGAAATAGACGCTAAATTTTAATCACAAACAATCCTACTGTCAAGTTTAATGTCACTAATGCCTTCCATAGAAAAAAAGATAAATTTTACATCTTAAATGACTTATCAAGCCCTGCGGGCACTATCTGCAACTTATTGAATTTAAATCAAATAATGTGTAAATAAATTTAAAATTCATTGCTTAGAAAAAGAAATTTCGATAAATAAAGAAGTGCCTTATCCGTCAGTTCATCAAGACTAAATAACGGCAATCATGTCAATTTTGTGATCTTAATTCCAAAACAAGAACGCAAAACTTGTTTAATTATGGGAAATTGGCATAGTAATTTTAATTGAAAACCCTTTACAGCATGATGAGGTGTATTATGCAATTCTTGAAAGATAGTGCAGACGAAGTCCGTCATTTTATGAGTGATCTTCTTAACAAAGAAATCGTGATTAAACCGCTATTCATTGGTAATGGCGTATTTTACGATAATCTCATGTTTGGAATTTATGTCAATCGCGCTTTCCATCTCAAAGCAGAAGGAAAACTGGCTGAGCTTCTTATAAAAAATGGGGCTATTCCTTGGAACTATGCACCAAGAAAACACATAGTAACAGGTTCTACTTATTATCGATTACCTGAAACGATTTACCAAAATCCAGCGATTCTCAAAAAATTTATCTTATTGTCGATAGAACAAATCAAAGCGAAAAAGATTAACGCCGAATTAGCCAAAAAAAGTACCATCCGTGAACTCCCTAACCTGAGTGTCAAACATGAACGCGCTTTAGCTAAAATTGGGATCAATAATGTTGCCGAACTAAAAGCTTGTGGTGCTATTAATGCATTTATTCAATTAAAACAGTCAGGCAAAGATATTAATATTGCTTGGTTTTGGGCAATTCTTGCTGCGTTAGCAAATAAGCATGTTAATGTGCTTTCGCTAGAAGAACGAAAAACGGCATTCGATCAATTAAATCGGATATTAGCGGAAAAGGGAATGCGCTCAATTAAGCCACAAGCCTTACTGAATCAGCTTGCAGATAGACCGTAAGATAACGTTAAATCAAAAGCAGAGCTAACATCCATATTTATAGAATGTTAGCTCTTACTGAGTGTTAATCTAACAGCCTACAAATTATTTTCAAACCAACTCTCTAAAATCAAGCAAGCCGAAATACCATCCACTTTGCCTTTTTTCAAAGCACGAAAGCCGCCGCGTTCAAAAATTTCGGTACGTGCTTGTGTGGTGGTGAGACGTTCGTCTTGCCATTGTACGTTGACACCAAAACGGGCGTTTAAACGGTTGCCAAATTTGCGTGCGCGGTGGGTAAGATCCTGTTCTGTTCCATCCATATTTAAAGGTAAGCCAACAACCACAAAATCAGGTTTCCATTCTTTCAGGCATTTCTCAATGGCATCCCAGTTAGGAATACCGTCTTGTGCTTTGAAAGCGGGCAAGGCTTGCGCAGTGCCTGTAATACTTTGTCCGACTGCGCAGCCAATACTTTTTGTGCCAAAGTCAAAGGCGATCACTGTTTTTCCCATTAGCAATGTCCTGCCTGGCTGGCGAGATTGTAGCTATCAAAACCAAGCACTTTTTGTGCTTCAATCCAGCGTTCTTCATAAGGGGTCTCAAACATAATGCGCTCATCGGCAGGCATCACTAACCAAGAATTTTCTGCAATTTCGCGCTCAAGTTGGTTCGGCGTCCAAGCGGCACAGCCCAGCGCAACGAGATATTTCTCCGGCGCATGGGGTGTGCCGAAAGTATCGATAATATCTGCAGATGTAGTCAGAATAATGCGATCAGTAATCTTAAAGCTGTGCTGAAACGGGTGATCCGTTGGGGTATGCAAAATAAAGCCATGCTCACCGTTAACCGGCCCGCCGGCCAAGACGCATTTATCAGGAAAAGTGCGGTCGGAACTCATCATAAAATGCAGTTTTGCCACCAACTCCGCAATGCTTAAATCCGTAGGTTGGTTTAGCACTAAGCCCATGGTGCCTTTGTCGCTGTGTTCGCAAAGATAAATGACGCTGCGCTGAAAATAATCGTCCCCCATATTTGGCATGGCGATCAATAAATGATTTTGTAATTTCATCATAATGTTATTATTTGGGAAAAGTGCGGTCAGTTTAGCGCAAATTTAGTTTTGTTTCCATTTCGCAAATGCAGGGGAATGGATAACTGCTTGAACGTTGTCATAAGCCACCACTTTACCATTATCCATTAACACCATACGTTCAGCTAATGCGGTTAATTCATCTAAGCTATGCGTGACATATAAAATCGGAATTTCAATTTTTCGAGACAAGGTTTCTAAATAGGCCAGTAATTCCCGTTTACGTGGCAAATCTAAGGCAGAAAGGGGTTCGTCCATGAGCAAAATATCAGGATTAGACAGTAGCGCACGCCCGATGGCAACCCGTTGTTTTTCGCCGCCTGAAAGGGAAAAAGGGTAACGTTTTAATAAATGTTCAATACCCAATAGGCGCAAAATACCGTCAAAATCCACCGCACTTTTATCTTTTACCCCATACAGCAAATTGCCTTTCACGGAATAATGGGGAAACAAGCGCGCGTCTTGAAACACATAGCCAATATGGCGTTTTTCGGGAGCGAGACAAATGTGTTGTTCCGTGTCCACGAGTGTTTTGCCGTTTAATCGAATATAGCCTTTATCGGGATGAGATAAGCCGCTCACCAAATTAATGAGCGATGATTTTCCTGCGCCGGATAGCCCAAAAATTGCCGTTACACCGCGGGTGGGAATATGTAAATCCGCCACCAACGCTAAGTCGCCTAATACTTTTTTGAGATTAATTTCAAGCATGGGTTATCCCTTGTGATTGAGATTTTGCTGCGCACCTTTGGCTAACCATTCGGAAATCAGCAGCGAAATTAAGGAAATAATGATGGCAATAATACATAAACGCGCCGCCGCACCTTCCGCCCCTGGCGTTTCGATAAAAGAATACATGGCAAGGGGAATGGTGCGTGTGACATCGGGGATATTTGACGCAAAGGTGATCGTTGCGCCAAATTCACCCAGCGAACGAGCAAAACCTAAAATCACGCCGGCCAAAATCCCCGTGCTGGAAAGGGGTAGCGTAACGGTAAAAAAGGTGCGGAATGGCGAAGCCCCAAGGGTTCGAGCCGCTTGTTCCAACTTGATGTCCACGCATTCAATGGCAAGACGGATTGAACGTACCATCAGTGGAAAGGTGACCACCGCGGATGCCAGTGCCGCGCCGTGCCAACTAAAGGCAAAACTAAAGCCAAACCAATCCAGCAAATATTTGCCAATTAGCCCATTGCGTCCCATTGCCACTAACAAAAGATAGCCAATGACCACAGGTGGTAACACAAGGGGTAAATGAATAAGGCTATTTAAAATAGATTTACCCCAAAAATCACGGCGCGCCAGTAACCAGGCTATAGCAATGGCAAAAGGCAAGCTACAAACAATCGCCCAAAACGCCACTTTTAGGCTTAAATAAATGGCGCTGAGTTCCGTATTGGATAGGGTAATATATTCAAGCATATAATGAAAATCTCGCCAAAAAAACACGAGAAAATCTCGTGTTTTGGGGTGTTTTATTTACGCGCAATCGGCGGAACGAAAGTTAAACCTAAATCCCAAGGTTGCTCAATCCAAGTATTTTGTGGAATATCGACCACATAATCATCCACAAGCTCTGCACCGGCTGGTTTAGCAAACACGGTGACAAATTTTGCTTTTGGATACATTTTACGGATTTCTCTGGCTGTGTTGCCTGTATCCACCAAGTCATCCACAACAATAAACCCTTCGCCATCAGTGTCTGCGGCATGTAATACACGTAATTCGCCTTGTTGATCATGATCGTAGCTCGCGATACACACGGTTTCAACGTGACGAATGCCTAATTCGCGCGATAATACTGCTGCCGGGAATAAACCACCACGACTTACCGCGATAATGCCTTTCCATTGTGATGCCGGCAATAAACGCTCTGCAAGTTTACGTGAATGCATTTGGAACATATCCCAAGTGACAATATATTTTTCGCTCATAATTGTTTCCCTTTTAATTGGTTTAAAAAAATTGGCTAAGGATAACCCGAAACGCGTTTTTATGCTATTCTTTTAAGAAAAGTGCGGTAAAAAAATCAATATTTTTTAAGGAGAATTCATTATGTCAGCAATTCAATCATTACAACCTGCCCAATTATGGCATTGGTTTGATCAAATTTGTGCCATTCCACATCCGTCTTATCACGAAAATGCCTTAGCGGAATTCATTGTGAACTGGGCAAAAAGTAAAGGTTTCTTTGTGGAACGTGATGACGTGGGCAATGTGTTAATTCGTAAACCCGCCACGCCGGGAATGGAAAATCGCCCTTCTGTTGCCTTGCAAGCGCATTTAGATATGGTGCCGCAAGCCAATGAAAGCACACAGCACGATTTTCTCACCGATCCGATTTTGCCACGTATTCAAGGCGAATGGGTAACAGCAACAGGCACCACTTTGGGCGCAGATAATGGTATTGGTATGGCTTCCGCTTTAGCGGTTTTGGATAGCGATGATATTGCCCATCCTGAACTGGAAGTGTTGCTCACAATGACGGAAGAAGCGGGAATGGAAGGCGCGTTGGGCTTACGTGCCAATTGGTTAAAATCCAATTTAATGATCAACACGGACACAGAAGAAAATGGTGAAATTTATATTGGCTGTGCCGGTGGTGAAAACGCAGATTTAAGTTTGCCGGTTCATCGTCAACCGAATAAATTCCCACATTGTTTTCACATTGCGATCAAAGGGTTAAGCGGCGGTCACTCAGGGTGTGATATTCACACGCAACGCGGCAATGCCATTAAATTATTGGGCGTATTTTTGACCGCACTTCGTTATGTTACCGAAGATTTTGCCATTGTGGATATACGCGGCGGCTCGGTGCGTAATGCCATTCCACGCGAAGCCTTTTTAACGTTGGCGTTGGATGACGCTACCTTATTGACGATGGTGGTGGAAAAATTCAAAGACGTGCTTCAACAAGGGTTACCTGAAGATCCGAATGCTGAGATTATTGTGACAGCACAAGCCTTACCTGAAGAAACCTTTGATATTCCTACCACGCAAACCATTGCACATATTTTAAGTGCGTTACCAAACGGCGTGCAGGCAATGAGCCAATCCGTTGAAGGCGTGGTGGAAACCTCTTTAAGTATCGGGGTGTTAAAAACTGTTGATGATGAAATCAAAGGTACCATTTTATTGCGTTCGTTAATTGAAGGCGGTACCGATGAAGTGAAAGCGGAGTTAACCGATCTTCTACAAAAAAGTGGGGGTAACGTGAAATATTATGGTTATTACCCGGGCTGGGCACCACAACCAAATACAGAAATTGTCACCCTAACGAAAAAACACTATACAGAAATTTTAGGTCATGAACCTGAAATTAAAGTGATTCACGCGGGATTGGAATGTGGTTTATTGAAAAAAATCTATCCAAATTTAGACGTTGTTTCCATCGGCCCAACAATTCGCAACGCACATTCGCCGGATGAAAAAGTTCATATTCCGGCGGTGCAAACCTATTGGCAATTGTTGACTAACGTATTGGCAAGTCTTTAATTACCGCGCATAAAATAAAAGTCGGGACAACCCCGACTTTTTTATATTAACCCGCAACACTCGGCAAAACCCCAGCCTGCATTAAGAATGGGATAACAATAATGATAATCCCCATAATCAAAGCTAAGGCTAAGCCGATATTTCCACCTGCGACGCGATAAGGCAAGTTAGGGTGTAGCTGACGCGTTCTCCACGCTAAGCCGATCGGTAAAATCAATCCATAGAAGGCAAAGAGTAAACCGGCGTAACCTAATGCCGCAATAAAGCCGTTTGGATAGAATAAAGCAAAGGCAAGTGGCGGAATAAAGGTTAATGGCGTAAGCATAAAGCGGTTGTGCGGTAATCTTACTCGTTTTAGTAAATCGCTAACCCCTTCAAAAATGCCCATCGCAACGCCAAGGAAAGAGGTAATTAACGCAAGTGCGGAGAAAATTCGCACCATTTCGCCTAAGATTGCGCTGCCTGTAATTTGGCTTGTCGCTTTTACTAAGCCGTTTAAGGTTGGATCTTGGTTTAGTAAGGTAACAAATTCATTTTGACTTAATACACCGTGGGTTGCCAATTGCCATAATAAATAGGCTGAAAGTGGGATCAAGGTACCAATTAAAATCGCGACACGAATTTTACGAATATCCGCTTCAAGATAGCTGTTAATACTGCCCATAATCACGTGGAAACCAAATGATGTGAAGAAAATCGGCACGGCTGAAATCACGAGTAAATTATCTAATGGCACGGCAGTTAAATTTTCTAATTTTGCTTTTGGCAACATCATCAGTAAGACAAAAACAAAAGCAATAATTTTACCGATAAAGAGTAAACGGGTTAAACCATCTACGCCTTTAATGCCCACAACAACGAATGTGCCTAAAATAAAGGTAAATAATAAAATCCCGATTTTAAGATTGGTATCCCCTTCCGCTTCAGGCAGTAGTCCTGACACTAACGAACCGCCGCCGGTGATATAAGCGGCTAATAAGGCATATAACAAGATAAGCAAACTTACGGTGGCTAAGACACGTCCTGTCATTCCAAAGTATTGTTCTGCAAGGCTTGCAACCCCGACATCAGGTCGTTTAGCGGTTTGATAGGCTTCCATAAAGAGCAAGCCTGTGTAAGTGAGTAATAGCCATAATCCCACTAATAATACCAAAGTCATACCAAAACCCATACCGGCTGAAGTCAGCGGCATCGCAAGCATACCGGCGCCAATGGTGGTGCCTGCAATCATTAAAGCACTACCTAAAATTTTATTCTTCATTTTTTCTCCTATATAACCAATAAAGTGCGGTTGGAATTTTCAATAAAATCGTAGGGATACCACGCTTGGCGTCCCTACATTGTTCATCAATACAAGCGGTCAAATTTTTGCAAATTTTACCAAAATTCCACCGCTTGAAACCGCAATCATTAACCCACAACCTGCGGTAACCAGCCTTGTTCAATTAAGAACGGCACAACCACAATAAACACGCCAATCGCCAAAGCAATAATCAGCGAAGCATTGCCGCCTTTCACACGATAAGCTAAATCAGGTGATTGGCTACGTAATTTCCAAACCATCGCAATCGGTAATACAATCGCATAGAAAGCAAACATTTGTCCTGCATAGCCTAACGCGGTAATAAATCCTTTTGGATAGAAGAATGCAAAAAGCATTGGCGGAATAAAGGTTAATAAACCTAATGTTTTACGCCCTGCATTGATTTTCACACGTTTGAGCAAATCTTCTAATGCTTCAAATAAACCCAATGCCACACCTAGGAAAGAGGTGACCAAAGCTAAAGCAGAGAAAATTTTTACCACGACACTAATCATCGTGCTGCCCGTAATTTGGCGTACCGCTTCGGCTAAACCATTTAAGGTTGGATCTTGTTCTAAGATTTTCAAAAATTCCGTTTGGCTTAATACGCCGTGAGTAGCTAATTGCCACAAAATATAGGCGATAAGCGGAATAGAAGTTCCCACTAAAATAGAAATGCGTAATGCTTTCACATTCCCTTCCAAATATTTATTTAAACTTGGAATTGAACCGTGGAAACCAAATGCCGTGAAAAACACAGGGCTTGCCGAAATCAATAACGCATTGTTAATCGGCATTTCCAATAAATTATCAATAGAGACTTTTGGCAACAGCAAAAACAATACCAACACAAACGCCAAGATTTTTGTGGTAAACAAAATACGATTAATTACGTCCACGCTGGTTGTACCGATAACAATAAAGGAACCAAAAAACACCGTGAAAATCACACCGGCAATTTTGGTCGTGGTTTCCGCATCCACAATGGTTGGCAACACACCGGCTAAAATTGAACTACCGCCCGAAACATAAGCGGACAAAATCGCATATAAGAAAACGATCAATACGGTGGTCGACACAATACGACCAAAAGTGCCGTAATATTTTTCCGCTAAAGTCCCAATCCCCGCATCACTTTCTACGGTTTGATAAACTTCCACAAACAACAACGCACTAAAACACAACAATAACCATAAAGCGACTAATAACGCCACGGTAAAACCAAAACCAATCCCGGCTGAAGTCAGCGGCATTGCAAGCATACCCGCACCAATCGTTGTTCCTGCAACGATTAAGGTACTTCCTAATGTTTTATTTTTCATATAAACACCTGTCAATAAAAATGAACAACCCGATTGTAATAGAAAAAAGCGTTTTTTCCACAAAAAAATGAGGAAAATGTAAAATATTTTTGATATTGTAAAGATTTGTTTACATCAGTTGATTATTTAACACAAAAAGGTCGTGCGAGAAGTGATTATGGCAATGGATAAAGCGTATAGAAGCTAAAAGTACAAAAGCCCAAAAACTAAGGGCTGTTTATGTCGCCATAAACAGCCCTCGTCATTACATACCGATAATCACGCAACTTGCGATGGAAGCGGCTTGTTTTTGAACATTCGCCGTGGCAGGGCGGTCGCCAATAGGGCCAACTAACACGCGGTTCCACTTACCGCTTTCGGTAATGCGTGCATTTAATCCCGTCATGGCTAATTTTGCCTGTAATGCTTCTGCTTTGGCGCGATCATTAAAGGCGCCGCATTGAAGCCCAAATTTTCCGGCAGAGGATGATTTAACTTCTGATTTTGCGGATTCTGTCGTTTTTGTTGCTTCAGCCACTTTTGCGCTTTCAGCTGCTTTTAAGGCTTCAGCTTTTTTCGCGGCTTCTTGTTTGGCTAATTCCGCTTTTTTACGTTGTTCCGCCACTTTCTTTTCTTCCGCAGCTTTTGCAGCTAGAGCCGCTTCTTCCGATGCAGTTGGCACCGCGTCATTAACGTTACTCTCGTTTTTAGGGGCAGATTCAGTTTTCGCTGCAGCGGATTCTGCCGCAGCTTTCGCGGCTTCTTCCGCTTTTAACGCTTTCTCTAATGCCGCTTTCTTTTCCGCTTCTTCTAAACGGCGAAGCTCTTCTTTTTGTTTTTCATTGAGCTGAGCGGATTTTGCCAGAGCGGTACTGTCTGTTGGCACCGTTCGGCTTTCTAATTCTTTAATATAAGACCAAGTTTCTTCAGGGCGACTTGGAAGCTGACTTTTCGGTTTAGCTTTTTCTTGCACTTCCCCTTGCATTTCAGCCACTTCCGGTGATTTTTCTTTAAGCAAATAAAGCCCAAAAGCAAATCCCGCCACGACAATTGCCGCTACCATTAACAATAACGATTTGCTCATTCCATTTGATTTTTTCTTTCTTGAACCGCCACGCGCGGCATAATCTCTCTGCGCCACAATAATCCTATCTCACTGAATTGCTATAAAAAATAGCGGTAATTCTACTCAATAATCCTAATACTGGCTAGTGCTTAGCCTGTTTTTTTACCTAACTTTACAAAGCTAGGAAAGATCCAGAGGATCCACGTCCAAATTTAACCGCACTTGGCTCGTTTTCGCTTCCCATTGCCCGTTGAAATCTGTTAACGCCTTTTGTAACCACGCCCGAGAGGGATGTTGCAATAATAATTGCCAACGGAATTGATCCGCTTTTTTGGCAAAAGGCGCGGGCATTGCGCCAAGAATTTGTAAGTGCGGTTGATTATTCGACTGTTTCCATTGGTAAAAATAAGCGGCAATATCATTTAGCAAGGTTTCCGCATGGGCACTTTGACGGCTTTGCGCTTTAAATAACGCCTGCGCACTAAAGGGCGGTAAGCCCATCGCATGGCGCATTTGCAAAGCATCTTGCGCAAAAGCCGGGTAGCCGTTGGTCAGCAATTGTTGCAACAACGGATGTTCGGGGTAATGGGTTTGTAGCACCACTTCCCCTTGCTTTTCCGCACGCCCCGCGCGCCCGGCCACTTGCACATAAAGCTGTGCCAATCGTTCTTCCGCACGAAAATCCACGCTGAACAAACTGCTATCCACATTAATCAACGCCACCAATGTCACATCAGGAAAATGATGCCCTTTTGCCAACATTTGCGTCCCAATCAAAATTTGGCTTTTCCCCTGTTGAATATCGGCTAAATGTTGCTCTAATTTTCCCTTGCGAGCGGTGCTATCGCGGTCGATACGTGTAATACCGTACTGGGGAAAACGCGCCTTTAAGGTCTCTTCCAGTTGCTCAGTGCCCAACCCGGTTGTCACCAAATGGGTTGAACCACATTCCCCACATTGGCGCGGAATGGCTTTTTGTGTGCCGCAATGATGACATCGCATGGCGCGTTGATGTTGATGATAGGTGAGTGGCTTATCACAATGGGAACAGGTGGAAATCCAACCGCACTCGTGACAAAGCAACACGGGCGCAAAACCGCGGCGGTTGAGAAACAACAGCACTTGATTGCCCTTTTGCAAATGTTCATCCATTTTTTTCAGCAATGCGCCCGACAATCCGTTCACCAGATGTTGATGTTTTAAATCAATCAGTTGGCTTTGGACAGCCAACGCATTGCCCGCCCGTTGCGAAAGGGTGATATGGCGATATTTGCCCAACTTAACATTATTAAGGCTCTCTAAACTTGGCGTTGCCGATCCCATTAAAATGGGAATGTTCAATTGCTTCGCATACACCACCGCTAAATCACGCGCATGATAACGCCAGCCATCTTGTTGTTTAAACGAAACATCGTGTTCTTCATCAATCACAATTAAGCCAAGGGCTGAAAAAGGGGTGAAAATCGCCGATCTGGTGCCAATTATCACCGCACTTTGCCCCGAACGCGCCCGTTGCCACACCTCAAGACGTTGTGTATCGTTCAAATTAGAATGTAACACATCAATGTCCACATGAAAGCGCGAACGAAACCGTTGCACTGTTTGTGGTGTTAAGCCAATTTCAGGTACTAACACTAAAACTTGCTGACCTTTTTTGAGCGTTTCTTCAATCAGTTGCAAATAAATTTCTGTTTTACCTGAACCCGTTACCCCCTCAAGCAAAAACGCCCCAAAACCTTGTTGGAAGAGTAACTGACTTAATACCAACGCTTGTTGTTTATTCAAGGTCAAACGATTTTCCGCTTTTGCGATTTCTTGCCCTTGCAAACGAACTTGCCAAGAAATAGATTGAACCGGCTGCTCAACTTCTTCCACAAAGTGTTTTTCTTTTAATGCCGACCAAATGGCCGCCGCAAATTCATTATTCCCTTTTTCAAGGGGCATATTTGCTAAGGCTTCTGCCGCGGCAAGCTGTTTTTTCGCTTTGTTTAAGTTGCCATTTACCAAGGCTTTCTCACCAAGTGCGGTTAATTTCCAGTAAATTTTGGCTTTTTCCACCGCACTTTCGCCATTGCGCAATTTCACCGGCAACGCGGAAAGCAACACGTCCCCCAAGGGTGCTTGATAATAATTTGCCGCCCAATGCAATAACGCCCATAATGGCTCGCTAAACACAGATTGTTCATCCAATACGTCAATAATCGGCTTCAATTTTTCAGCCGGCAAATCACTTTGTTCAGGAAAGTCCACCACAATCCCAACACGTTTTTGTGTACCAAATGGCACAAGCACGCGCGCGCCAATCGCCGTAGCCTTATCATCAGGCAACAGATAATCAAAACAACGCATAAGCGGTACGGCAAGGGCGATGCGGATAAATTTCATTTTTTATTTGTAATTCCCTAAATAAATGTTTACTATTTCGGCACTTTGTCGGAGGATATATGACAATCAATCAATCAATCAATCAATCAATCAATCAATCAATCAAGATTTTCATCATTAATTTAGAAAAAGCAACTGATCGCCGTCAATTTATGCAACAGCAATTCGATGAATTGCAATCTCAACATCCCGATTTTCACTTCAATTATGAATTCTTCACGGGTATCAATGGGAACGAAAACCCGGATTACCCACTCTTTCGTCAATACAATGCCCAAAAACGTCAAAATCGTAAAGGCAATGAGATGTCTTTATCCCAACTGGGTTGTTTTGCGAGCCATTATTTACTTTTTGAAAAATGTATTCAATTAAATGAACCCATTGTTGTCCTTGAAGATGATGCCGTATTGCTTGATAAATTTTATGATGTAATTAAATTCATTCCACAAGTCGCGGATCAATTTGAATTTTTCCGCTTAAGCAATCGATCCGCAGGAAACGATATCAAATCAACCCCATTATTACAAATCCCAAATACGGCATTGCATATTTCCAAAGTGTACAAAGGTTGGGCGAATTTAACGGGCTATTTTATCACGCCACCCGCCGCAAAAAAATTTTTGAACCAAATGACAGAATGGGTTTACAACGTGGATATTGCAATGGATCGATATTGGGAAAATAAGGTTCATTTTTGCGCGGTATTGCCGAATGTTGTGCGTCCACAAGGTGAATTTGTCAGCCAAATCCAAATGGATCACTCGAAACGTAGTCTCAATGTCAAAGTGAAACGTGAAATTTTTGCGATTTATGATCGGATCCGCAAATTTCTCTTCGATCTTACCCATTAAACCCACTTGAACAAAGAAAAATTTTCGGTATAATTTGCAACCTATTTCGCTTGCCGTGCGTAATCACGCGCGGTGTAATATTAACTTCGTATGGTGTAAGATGGCATTTAGCTGATTTTATAGCGATACGGCTTCAATTTGAGGTTTTCCAATGAAACAAGGTATTCACCCAGAATATAAAGAAATTACTGCAACTTGTTCTTGCGGTAACGTAATCAAAACACGTTCTACTTTAGGTAAAGACTTAAACTTAGACGTATGTGGCAACTGCCACCCATTCTACACCGGTAAACAACGTGTTGTTGATACCGGTGGTCGTGTAGAACGTTTCAACAAACGTTTCAGCATTCCAAGCACAAAATAATTTGTTTTGGTTTAACCCCTGCAGTTGCGGGGGTTTATTTTATCCAGCATAAGGAAAGAGAGATGAAAATAGGCATTAATACCTTAGCGTTGCGCCAAGGCGGTGGCGTGGAACGTTATATTTTGGATTTAATTAATGGCTTTCACCAAGCACAAATCACACCGCGCGTTTATACCTGTAAAGCCGATGCATCCTTGCCTGAAAATCAATTTATTGAGTTAATCAAACATTCTCTCGCTTTTGTGCCACGTAAATTACGCCACACTTTTTTATCCTCTTTTGTCCGCAAAAATCGCCGTCCTGACGAAAAAATCCTGTCGTTGTTTTATCTGTATTGCGATATCTTTATTTGTGGCGGCAACCACAAAGGCTACTTGGCATCTCTCAATCGCCAACCCAATTTCTACGAGCGTTTTATTAAAATTCCTTTTGAGCAAAAGGTATTGAATGAATGTCAACAAGTGATTGCCCATTCACGTTTAATGAAAGAAGAATTAATGCACTTCTACAACGTGCCTGAACATAAAATTCACGTGCTTTATCCCCCTGTTGATACGAAAAAGTTTCAACCTATTTCACTGGAAGCGCGCCAAACGTTACGCCAAAAATGGGGTTTTGCCGAGAATGAAATCATTTATTTATTCCCGTCAACAGGCCATAAACGCAAAGGCTATGACATTTTAAAAGCCTTTTTCAACGCCACGGATTTACCGGTGAAATTGGTGGTGGCGGGCTCGCCTGTAGAGCCGAGTAACAATGTGATTTCCCTCGGTTTCTGCCAAAATATGCCCGAACTTTACCAAGCCGCCGATTTCACCATCATGGCATCCGGCTATGAACCCTTTGGTTTAGTGGGTTTGGAATCCGTGCTTTCAGGCACACCGATTATTTTTTCAGAAAATATGGCCTGTTTAGAAGTCTTCCAAGGGAATTTCGGCTTCACCTTCAACCGCCATGAACCCCAAAGCCTGGAAAGTGCGGTGAAAAATTCCCTTGATTTATGGCAAAAAGGAAAAGCCCGCATTGAACATCCGCAGGCTTGTTTAAGCTACAATCCCGAGCTTTCGGTGCATATTGATGCGTTGCTAAAAATGATTCAGCATGGGAATTAGAATGCGAATATAAAAAATAACCCTGTCGTTGATACAGGGTATTTTTTAATGACTAAATATGCGGCATAAAATCGTCTTTACCGCCTAATTTGTTAAAGGCGCGGCGTCTTGGGTCTTCCAGTTTGGATTTTTTAATCATCGGTTCAATGGTGGAACCCTGTACTAAGATTGAAAATGTCACCACAGAATAGGTCATCAATAAAATCAAATCTCGTACGTCTAAGCTCCCTTCGCTACTTGAAATCATCACCGTGCCGGTCGGAATGGCTAACGCCATGGCTAAGGCTAAACCGCCGCGTAATCCGCCCCAAGTTAGAATACGTAAGGTATAAGGATTATAAGAAGCAAAACGTTTTAACACTTGGTAGGGTAACCAAAGGCTCAAATAGCGCGCTAATAAACAAACGGGGATCGCGATCACCATTAAAATACCGCCGATGGTCGTGAAGTCCACGAGTAAGGCACTTAAACCGATTAATAAGAATAATAAATAGTTTAAAGAATGATCGATCATTTCCCAAAAATGATCTAAATATAAGCGGCTTTGTTCGGAAAAACCTTGGCGGCGAGTCCAGTTGCCGATCATAATGCCTGAGACTACCATAGCTAATGCGCCTGACACATGTAAGTAGTTCGCCACCACAAAGCCAACTGTCGGAACCGTGAGAGTAATCAAAATTTCTAAACTACCGTCATCGGTGGCAGAGATAAATTTATGTGCCACAAAACCGGTGAACAAACCAAAGAGAATACCCCCCACCGCTTCTTGCAAAAATAAACCTAAAATGCCGCTTAGGGTTGCTTCTTGTCCTTCAAAAGCCACGGCGAATACAGTGGTAAAAATCACTAAACCGATACCATCATTAAACAGCGATTCGCCTTCTACTTGCATAGATAAACGTTTTGGGGCTTTTAAACTTTTGATGATGGCAAGAACGGCGATCGGGTCGGTCGGTGAAATGAGCGCGCCGAATAACAGACAATACACAAAACCGATATTAAGCCCAAACAACATCACGATAACGTAAATCAATCCGCCGACAAAAAAGGTTGAAGCCAGGGTTGAAAATAAAGCATACACCGCAATTTCACGGCGTTGTTCTTTCATTAGGGGCAATTTTATGCCAAGGGAACCGGCGAAAAGCAGGAAGCCGAGCATACCGTTTAATAAGAAGCTTTTAAAATCAATTTGTTCCACAATTGAAATGGCCAGTTCATCGACTTTGAGCCAGCTTAATGATCCCAAGGTTAACACCAAAAATGACGCTACAATGGCGGAAGCGGTAATGGCAATGGTGGTTTGAATGTTGTCCGTTAATTTTCGTGTAAAAAAAGAAATGAACATCGATAGTCCGAATAAAAGGCAGATATAAGCGTAGAGTTCCATATTAAGACCTGTTAAGAGAAAAATGGCGTAAGAATACTCCCCATATTTTGGGAATTATATACCTAATATGGGGAGTATAGAGATTACTTTTTCCAACCTTTTAGCGCGTCTGCAAAGGCATTATTGGCAAATTGATTGCGCTGTGGTTGGCGGTTGTCACGTTGTTCTGAGCGTGGTTTGGCACTTAAAGTGCGGTCAGATTTTTCACTATTTTTCACCGCGCTTTCGTCTAATCGCATGGTCAAGGCAATCCGTTTACGCGCTACATCTACTTCCAACACTTTCACTTTCACCACATCGCCCGTTTTCACTACTTGATGCGGATCTTCCACAAACTTGTCGCTTAAAGAAGAAATATGCACTAAACCGTCTTGATGCACGCCAATATCCACAAACGCACCGAAGTTGGTCACGTTGGTAATGGTGCCTTCTAAAATCATCCCTGCTTTTAAATCCGCAATGTCTTCTACGCCGTCCATAAAGGTGGCGGTTTTAAATTCACCGCGCGGGTCGCGCCCGGGTTTTTCCAATTCTTTGAAAATATCCATCACCGTTGGCAAACCAAATTGCTCATCGGTAAATTGTTTTGCATCCAATTGGCGCACCGCACCGGCATTGCCCATAAGATCTTGAATCGATTGTTCAGTCGCTTGTAAGATTTTTTCCACCACCACATAAGATTCCGGGTGAACACCTGAGGCATCCAATGGATTTTTACCATTGGTAATACGCATAAAGCCTGCACATTGTTCGAAAGCTTTCGGCCCTAAACGCGGTACTTTTTTCAATTCCGCACGGCTGTTAAAACGTCCGTTTTCATCACGGTATGCCACGATATTTTGCGCCAAGGTTTTGGTCATCCCCGCCACGCGTGCCAATAATGGTGCAGAAGCCGTATTTAAATCCACACCCACCGCGTTAACACAATCTTCCACCACCGCATCTAGTTTACGCGCCAATTGGGATTGGTTTACATCGTGTTGATATTGCCCCACACCAATAGCTTTCGGTTCGATTTTCACTAATTCCGCCAACGGGTCTTGTAAGCGGCGCGCAATAGATACCGCGCCACGCAAGGATACATCTAACTCAGGGAATTCTGCTGCCGCCAATTCTGATGCGGAATACACAGAAGCCCCCGCTTCACTCACCACCACCGTTTGTGGTTTATTTTCTTTGATTTCCTTGATCACTTCTTTAGCAAAACGTTCCGTTTCACGCGAAGCCGTACCGTTACCAATGGCAATTAATTCCACATTGTGAGCTTTAATCAGTTTGTAAATGGTGACTAATGCGGCATCCATTTGTCCTGTATGTGGATAAATGGTAGCGGTTTCCAACAATTTACCGGTGTTATCCACCACGGCAACTTTTACCCCGGTACGCAAACCCGGGTCTAAGCCCATAGTGTTTTTCGCGCCGGCAGGGGCGGCCATTAAAAGTGCGGATAAATTGCGGGCAAAAACATCAATGGCTTCCTCTTCCGCTTTTTCGCGCAATGCGCCCATTAATTCGGTTTCTAAATGCAACGCCACTTTAATTTTCCACGTCCACGCGATGACTTGCTCACGCCATTTATCCGCAGGCTGTCCGCTGAAACGCACATTTAAATGTTCGCGAATAATCTCTTCACAATAGCTCGAACGGCTGCCTTCTTCTGCATCAGGATCGGCGTTCAAACTTAATTGCAAAATACCTTCGTTACGCCCACGGAACATGGCTAGCGCGCGGTGAGAAGGCACATGGCGTAAAGGTTCTTGGTGATCAAAATAATCTTGGAATTTTGCCCCTTCCGCTTCTTTGCCTTCCAAAACTTTTGAAACCAGCACCGCACTTTGCTGCAAATACGTCCGCACTTTCGCCAACAATTGCGCATCTTCCGCAAAACGTTCCATTAATATATAACGCGCACCGTCTAATGCTATTTTGGTATCGGTCACCCCTTTTTCTGCATCAACAAATTGTGCCGCGGCAGTTTCCGGATCATTGCTCGGTTCATTCCAAAGTAAATCCGCCAACGGCTCAAGACCGGCTTCAATAGCCGCTTGACCTTTGGTGCGGCGTTTTGGTTTGTAAGGCAAATACAAATCTTCTAATTCGGTTTTGCTTTGCGTTTGCAGAATTTTTTCGCGTAACTCATCCGTTAATTTGCCTTGTTCATCAATGGATTTCAAAATGGTTTGGCGGCGATCTTCTAATTCGCGCAAATAAATTAAACGGGTTTCAAAATGACGTAATTGGGTGTCATCCAAGCCACCGGTCACTTCTTTACGATAACGAGCGATAAAAGGAATGGTGTTGCCATCGTCTAATAATTGAATGGCGGCGAGAATTTGTGCGGCGCGAACATTAAGTTCGTCAGCAATAATTTGGCTAATTTGTTGGTTTAACATTGTGTTGCCTTTTTATGAAAAAATTGGCGATAGGATACTGTTTTTATCTCTTGAGCTCAACCTATAAAAAATTTGAATAAAGACTAGCGATTTATCAGATTATGGCACATAATCAGGAAACAATTTGTTCACTTTATAAGGAAATATTATGACAACACAATTAGACGCACTTAAACAAATGACCGTTGTGGTGGCTGATACCGGCGATATCGAAGCCATGAAACTTTATAAACCTCAAGATGCCACAACTAACCCATCTCTCATTTTAAGCGCATCGGCGTTACCACAATACGCCTCACTTATTGATGATGCGGTGGCTTATGCAAAAGCGCAAAGTAGCGATAAAGCTCAGCAATTAATTGATGCCGAAGATAAATTGGCGGTGAATATCGGGTTAGAAATCTTAAAATTGGTTCCGGGACGTATTTCAACGGAAGTGGACGCACGCCTTTCTTACGATACTCAAGGTACCATTGAAAAAGCACGCAAAATCATTCGCTTATATAATGAAGCCGGTGTTTCCAATGATCGTATCTTGATCAAAATCGCATCAACATGGCAAGGTATCCGTGCTGCTGAAATTCTTGAGAAAGAAAATATTAACTGTAACTTAACCCTATTATTCTCTCAAGCGCAGGCGCGCGCTTGTGCAGAAGCAGGCGTTTATTTAATTTCGCCATTTGTGGGGCGTATTTTAGACTGGTATAAAGCCAATTCAGACAAAAAAGACTACGCACCGGCAGAAGATCCGGGTGTGATTTCTGTGACGCAAATCTACAACTACTACAAACAATATGGCTATAATACGGTGGTTATGGGCGCAAGTTTCCGCAATGTGGGTGAAATTACCGAACTTGCAGGTTGCGACCGTTTAACCATTTCACCGGCTTTATTGAAAGAATTACAAGAAAGCGAAACGCCATTAGTGCGTAAATTGGACTACCAAGGCGAAGTGAAAGCCCGCCCTGCCCCAATGACTGAAAGCGAATTCTATTGGGAACACAACGCAGATCCAATGGCCGTAGAAAAACTGGCTGACGGCATCCGTAAATTTGCCGCAGACATTGAAAAATTAGAAGCTATGTTGGCAGCGAAGTTGTAATTTGTCGTTCAAACTACAAAGTGCGGTGAAAAATCACCGCATTTTTTGTTTAAGTTGATATTCTTTAGCAGTCTGTACGGCTAGATTGAGATTAGTGTTAATTTTGATTAGAATATCCTTAAAATTTCTACGTAAATCAGGTATTAATATGGCAAATTGGGACGGTAAATATATTAGCCCTTATGCGGAACACGGAAAAAAAAGCGAACAAGTTAAAAAAATCACCGTATCTATTCCAATTAAAGTATTGGAAATTTTGACTAACGAACGCACACGCCGCCAGCTAAAAAATTTGCGCCATGCGACAAATAGCGAATTACTATGCGAAGCCTTTTTGCATGCATTCACAGGGCAACCTTTGCCAACGGATGAAGATTTGCTTAAAGAACGCCACGATGAAATCCCCGAAGACGCAAAACAAATGATGCGTGATTTGGGGATTAATCCTGATGAGTGGGAATATTAATAAGAAAAATAACCAAAAAAACAACCGCACTTTTATGGCGCTAAGCTCGCTGTAAAGTGCGGTTGTTTTGTTTTATGTTTTTAATCGGCTAGAACTAAAATTTCGCCACAAAATCGGCATAGGCGTTGATAAAACCGTTTAGCATACCTTTGACGGGTTCTGACACAATTTCACCGTTTTCACCAATAACGCCGTTGAAAATACCGCCTACGTTTGCTGCAAATGGTGCAGTTGGCATGTTGATGAAAGTGCCGGAGCAAATGGTACGAAGTTGGTCTGCGGCACGTACGCCACCTGCTGCACCGGCGGCAACAGAAACGATACCGGCAGGTTTGCCGATCCATAAACTTTGACCCATTGGACGCGAGCCAATGTCGATGGCATTTTTGATCATCGCAGAGAAGCTACCGTTGTGTTCCGGGGTGATCAATAACACGGCATCAGCTTTCGCAATTTCACCGCGGAAGCGGTTGTATTGTGCGATGTCTTGTGTGTCTAAATCGCGATCATAAAGAGGAAGATCAGCGATTTGTACCATGTTGAATTGAATGTTTGTCGGGGCAATGCTTTATAAATAACGAGCCACGATTTGGCTAACAGATGTTGCGCTGTTAGAGCCCACTAATACTGCAATTTGTTTTGTCATAATATATTCCTTTTAGATAAAAAATCGGGTTGAACACCCGATTGTATGATTATTTTGTGATTTTTGCATCAAGGGATAATTTGCCTGCGCCTGTAACAAAGATGAATAAGAATGCCATACAGAAAAGTACTGCAGGTTCACCTTTATTTGCAATAGGATCAAAGAATGTTTCTGCGCTGGCGTGGAACATTAAATAAGCCACCGCCATTTGACCGGCTAATAAGAATGCAGCAGCGCGGGTAAATAAACCCACAATAATTAATAGGCCGCCAACGGTTTCAATTAAACCGCCGATGCCGAAAAGTGAGAATAATGGCATATCGCCTGTTAGTTTTTGTAAACCATGTAATACCATAATGTAACCAATCACCACACGAGCGATTAATAATGTCATTGGGCTTAATGCGTCTGAAAGTTTTTCAAATAATTTGTTCATAATGTTTCCTAAATTGTGAATAAAAATCATGTTTGTGAGTGGCGCGTATTTTATTGAAATACAAAAATGCAACAAGTCACATTTTTGCAAAATCATTTTGCATAAATAGAAAGATAGTTCCCTGCGCCTTGCACAGGGAAGCTATTTTTAACGTGCAATTGAGCCAAATTTACCGTTTTGTACATCATTAAAGGCTTGGACAATTTCTTCGCGCGTATTCATCACAAATGGACCATAACCCACAATCGGTTCGTTATGCGGTTCACCGGTTAAAATGAGCAATTTCGCGTCATTGTTTGCTTCAATATGTACATCCGCTTCACCCCGTTCAAAGGTGACCAATTCACCACGGCGTGCAATGTCTGCCCCATTAAATTGCACCGTGTCGTCCAACACTAACACAATCAAATTATGGCTGGCAGGAACGCGGAAGGTATGGTTTTTACCTGCATTCATTCGCACATCCCACATATTCACCGGACTAAAGGTGCTGGCTGCACCTTGTGTGGCTTCAAAATCCCCCGCGATAATGCGTGCGATACCGGTATTGTCACCAAAGGCAACTTCCGGAATATCCGCCGCCTTAATGGCTTGGTATTTTGGTGTGGTCATTTTATCTTTTGCCGGTAAATTGACCCAAAGTTGCACCATTTCAAACATACCGCCTTCTTGCGAGAATTTTTCTGAATGAAATTCTTCGTGCATCACACCGGAACCTGCGGTCATCCATTGCACATCCCCTGTTCCAATCGTACCGCCACCGCCGTAAGAGTATTTATGCGACACTTCGCCTTGATAAGCGATGGTTACGGTTTCAAAACCACGATGTGGATGTTCGCCCACACCACGATAATCGGATTTGCGACCACCATCAAAATGGCGCGGTGGGTTGTAATCCATCAAAAGGAATGGATCTAAGTGTTTATCGGTATCGTGATAACTAAACATGGATTGAACTTGGAAACCGTTACCCACCCAGTGTTTTTGTGGGGCTTGATGTACTTTTGCAACTTTTTTCATACTGTACTCCTTATTCTGTCTGACATTAACACGTTATTTTTATCTCCTAACGCGTTTCGATGTATGCATTTTAATTGAATACAAAATTGCAACAAGATACAATAACGAGAATTTATTTTCCAAAAATGGAAAGATGAAAATGGATAAAATCAGTTTAGACGACATACGATTATTTGTTTCCGTGGTGCAATCCGGCAGCCTAAGCCACGCCGCGGAATTAACAGGCATCCCCGTGTCGCGCTTAAGTCGCCGTTTAACCCAATTGGAACAAGCCTTAGGCACACAATTACTTAATCGCGGTAAAAAAGGGGTTCGTTTGAATGAACTGGGTGAGCGTTTTTTTGAGCGTGCGCAGGCGATGTTAACGGAAGCGGAATTGGCGATTGAAAGCGTACAAAACAGCCTAGTCAAACCGAGTGGTTTATTACGCATTTCTGTGGCAGCAGATATTTTTCATTTGCTTATCGAACCGCACTTAGGGCGTTATTTACAAGAAAATCCCGATGTGAATTTGGATATCAATCTCAGCCACCAAAAAATTAATATGATCCAAGATGGCATCGATTTGGCCATTCGCGTGGGCACCATTGATAACGACAATGTGGTGGCAAAACCTTGGATTTATGCGGAACTTGGGCTATTTGCCAGTCACGACTATTTAATCAAACACAAAGCGCCACAAACCCCTAACGAGCTTTATCAGCATAATATTATCGGGCAGTCATACACTTTTCCGTGGCAATTTAAACGCGAGCAGCATGAAATTGCCATTATGCCCACTTGCCGTTTGGTGTCGAATGATTTTATTGCCATAGAAAAACAAATTCAGCGCGGTGTGGGAATTGGAGCATTACCGATTTTCACCAACCATTCACGCCCCGATTTAGTGCAAATTTTACCTGAATGGCAAATGAAGATTTCCCCGGTTTCTTTGCTTTACTACAAAAATCGCGGCGCCGTGCCTGCGGTGCGCAGTATGGTGGAATTTTTGCAGAGTTTGGTTTAGCCACAGCATAAAGTGCGGTGTCAAATTGCTGACAAAGGTTATATTTGACTAATAACCTAGCACGAGCCGTGCTAGGTTCATTAAACCCAGCCCCGCTGGGGCTGAAAAAAGAGCCGCAGAGCGGCTCAGATTAAGTAACCCTATACGGCTCGTATAGGGTTTGTCAGCGGTCTATCACCACATAAAGTGCGGTCATGCGCTGAAATGCCTTATGGTTCGACAAGCTCACCAACCGTCATTTCAGCTTTATATAATGTTAAAATAAACGTAAAAATAACCGCACTTTTGCAGTATGGATTATGAATTGGAAGGGAAATAATGGAAAAACTCTTTGATATTAACGAACAAGGTCACAGTATTCGTTGCAAATTATTTTATGATAAAGATCCGCACCACGCGGAAAATGTGGTGTTGATTTTACACGGATTTGGTTCAAATAAAGACCTAAAATCCAACAGCAAATTCGGTGAGCGTTTAACGGCAAAATATAAAAATTTTGCGGCTATCGCCTTTGATTTTCCGGCTCACGGCACAGACGCGCGGAAAAAATTGACCGTGGCGGAATGTTTGGATTATATCCAATTGGTGTTGAATTATGCCAAAGAAAAAATGCAGGCGCAGAATGTGTCGGTGTACGCCACCAGTTTTGGCGGTTATTTGATTTTGAAATACCTCGCTGAACAGGGTAATCCTTTTACCAAAATTGCTTTACGCGCGCCGGCCTTGCAAATTTATCATTCCCTTTGGCAGCGTCTAACAGAAGAGGAACAACATAAAATCAGCAAAGGCAAAGAAATTATGTGGGGCTTTGAGCGTAAGATGAAAATAAGCAAAGACTTTTTTGACGACTTAGCACAGGGCGATATTCAGCAATATGAATTTTTGGATGTAGCGGATAATCTGTTAATCGTTCACGGAACCGCGGATGAAATGGTCGATATTTCTGTGTCGCAAACTTTTGCGGAAAACAATGTCATTGAACTCATCACCATTGAAGGCGCTGATCATCCTTTCTCTAATCCTAAACATATGGATGTCGCTATTGGAAAAATAGTGGAGTTTTTGGGAAATTAAACACAAATCAAAGCTAATCCTGCCATTTAATATGTTTTAAATGCCCCAATAAAAAATACCGCCACGAATAAACTTAGGCGGTATTTTGATTTATTTTAAATTATAAAACCAAGGCAACCAGTTTGAAATCGTGCAATTCATTCAAAGTATGATTTTCACTCATTATAGTAATATTACCTTGTTTATCAATACAGAATAATGGAATAAACTCTTTATTATCAGCTTGATATTGCTCAAAACTATAAGTGTCTGTGATATTTGTGACTTTCACATTAGCATTTTTTGACAGCATACTCGATAGTTTTGCATAAGTCGCATTTTGATTAAATAACCAACGGGACTGTAAGTCTTTGTGGCGTTGGTCTTGTTCACGTCTATTGTTATCTTCACTAAATTTTAAGCGGTAAATATTTTCTGCTCCAAATTCATGGCGATAATGCATTTCTGATAACGCATTAAGTTCTCGATCCGTACTCATAGCAAGCAAAATACCGATACCCACTAAGTCAAGATGAGTATCTGCATGCGCTGAAATAGGGCTACCATAATAAGTTCGAAGACCAAGCATACGCGCCTTTGCAATATTATCGTAATTATGAAAAGCAACGACCACATCTATATTTGCTTCTTGCAATGCTTTAGCGACCATTAATGCAACAGGGTTCGAGCCAACAATTAATACGCCATTATTTTTAGCTTGACGTACATTCAGTAAACTAGCCATCGTTTTTGCACTTAGCCCTTGTACAATTACCGTCCCAATAATAATAGTAAATACCAACGGAACAAGTAACTCTACTCCTTTTAAATCACTCTGTTGTAGTCGAATTGCAAAAAGTGATGAAATTGCTGCGGCAACAATACCTCTTGGACCGATCCAACTAATCATTAATTTTTCATTTAATGTTAAATTAGAACCGATTGAAGAAAAGAATACCGCCAGTGGTCGTGCAACAAACATTGCCACCAACAATAAGACTAAACCAGAAAAACCAACACTGATTAATGCCCCTAAATCAACTCGAGCAGAAAGCACAATAAATAACGTGGAAACCAATAATACGGTTAATGATTCTTTAAACTCTAAAATATGATCTTTGGGAAAATCTTTCCAGTTAGCTAAGGCTACACCTAAAATAGTAATCGTCAACAATCCGGATTCATGCTCAACTGCATTAGAAAATGCAAATAGCAATAAAATAAATGCTAACGTAAAAACATTACGTAGATAATCGGGTACCCAGTTCTTTTTTATTAATTGGGCAAGTAGAAACGCACCTATAACTCCTAAAGCGGTTGCCAATACTGCCATTTTTAAGAAGATCAATACGCCTTCTTCACCACTACCAGTGACAATATATTCATAAACTAACACAACAAAAATTGCGCCAATCGGGTCAACAATAATACCTTCCCATTTCAATACATTGGCAATATTGCTATTTGGACGAACGCTACGTAGCAATGGGGCAATCACTGTCGGACCTGTCACACAAACAAGTGAACCAAATAACAATGCAATCTCAAGATCTACATCAAAGAGAACATAGGTTGCGATAGATAAGACGATAATTGTGATTAATGCACCTAAAGTCACAAGTAATTGTACGGTTTTTCCATGTCCTTTGATCTCCTTAAATTCTAATGTTAGCGCACCTTCAAATAAAATGACGGCAACGCCAAGTGAAATCATAGGAAAAAGCAAATCGCCAAAGACAGCATCAGGATTAAAAATGCCTAACACAGGTCCAGATAAGATACCGATAAGAAGTAAAAATAAAATTGATGGTTGTTTAAGATACCAAGCTAACCATTGTGCGAAGATACCTAATCCAACGATAATAGAGAGCAATAATGCTGTATCCATAAAATACCTTATAAAATTTGAAGTTTGTTCATTTAAAATCACGATAAATCTGAATAGTGATACTATAAATCTTTAACACTGTTCTGTTTGTTTTCCAATTCCGTCTCTCCATATTGTATTAAATTCTCTTGGTATCGTTGTACCAATTCATCATCAAAGGGAACTTGTGGTTCTGTACTCATTTCCAGCTCATCTATTGCAGTAGCAGTTGCCATTGGAGTAAAAAGTTGCATTTCAACACGTTCTGATTTAGGTATTGGTTTGGTTCGAACTGCACAACATAGTAAAACAACTGAACAGATACAAAAAAAAGTATAAAAACCGTATTCAGGTGAAAATGCCATGGCTATACCAAGAAGCGGTGGAGCAATCAGCGCGCCAATTCCATAACAAAATAGTAATCCTCGACTGACTTCAACAGTATTCATATTATTTGGCAATTCATCATTTGCACGAGCAATGCTCAACGCATAGAGTGTAAATAAACTACAACCAAAGAAAAAAGCAATAATATATTGATACCAACTACTTGTAGTTTGTAGAAAAAGTATAAATAACCCTATACCTGCTGTAAGAGTTGCAATACTACTACAAATCAAAATGGTATTACGTCTTCCTAGCTTATCAGATAGGCTTGCAACGGGTAATTGACTAAGAAACCCTCCGATCATCGCTGCCATTAAATATAATGAAATTTCACTCAGACTAAAATGTAGCTTTAACATAAAGACTGATACCATTGTGAAAAAGCCATTTACCAACATGCCACTAATAAAGCTCGTTACAAGTGCCAATGGTGAAATTACAAATAAAGAAGGCAAACTAATACGTTCACGTTTAGGCAACTCAGGTTGTGTCATTTTGGTGAGCGCAATAGGGATCATTGACATCACCACTAATATTGTTGAAAGCGTAAAAATATTATTACTTGATAAATCAAAACTTAATAAACTTACACCTAAAATAAAGGCTAGATAGAAAATAATATTATAAGTCGCTAATGCTTTTCCTCGAGTATTAATATTGGTTTTATCGCTTAGCCAGCTCTCCACTAATAGCAATAAACTATAATGACAAAAACCAAGTACTATACGTAAAATTCCCCATATCCATAAATTTTCTAACATCATATGGCTTAGGGCAGCAATTGCAAACACTGCCCCAAAAACACTAAATGAACGAATATGCCCAACACTTGATACGATACGTTGAGCAAAAATGGTGCTCATTGCCGCCCCCATAAAAAAGGCAGCATTTAATAAGCCGATAACCACATCGCTCACCCCCATTTCTGCGAGTTTGATACCCGCAGAATTGAGAAACAGACCGTAACCAAAAAATAAAAAGAAAATCCCTGAAAAAAGCGAGTAAAAAGTGGGTTTCTGCATAAAATCTCCTAAAATGGGGTTCCCCATTGTTATACGGATTTGTTTTCGTCCATATCTTCCAGTTCAGAGTTTGTTTCCATGAAACTTTCCACATCAGCCGTCATCAATTCATGGCTTTCATCCATAGCTAAATTCATAAAGCGTTCGTATTGTTTTAATACATCTGCAATCAACTCATCTTTGGTCATATATTGCACATCATAACCGTAGCGACCATCAAAGAAATAAGTGATCGGCTCATAAATTTGGCTCTCTTCAATATTCGGCACATTGCTATCTTCTACCACTAAATCAGATAATTCACGAGCTTGGCATTCTATACCATATAAGAAATTACGTAAGTTTTCTTTCACCACCTCAAATTCAATTTTGGGATTTTTACCCTCAATAAATCGCATTTGTGCAGTTAAGCCATGCCCTTCAAATTCTTCCACCAACTCTTTAAAGGCTGGGCGTGCTGTTTTTAATAGAAATTGACGAATATCTTTACGATTGGTTGGATTCACGATTTTTTCTAACCGCACTTTCCAATTTTCGCCTGTCCAGTTGCTACTACCGTGCGTAAACTTCTTGCTGGAATATTGGCTATCAACCATAAGCCCTTTCCACAAACCAAAACAAAGGACAATCATAATTGCCATAAAGGGTAAAGCAATGAGTAAGGTCATGGTCTGCAACGATGCTAATCCACCTGAATAAAGTAACGATAAACCTAGCACGGCAAGTAATACTCCCCAGAATATACTTTGCCATTTAGGTGATTTTTCTTCCCCTTGTGAAGCAATATTATTAAGCACAAAAATGCCCGAGTCTGCTGATGTCACAAAGAAGATAGAAATAACGGTTACCGCAACAATAGAAGTTATCGTACCAAATGGTAATTGATTAAAGAAACCAAATAATAACGCTTCTGTGTTATTGCTGAGTGCGGCTAATGCTCCATCGGTTTGTTGATCAAGCCAAATTGCCGAACCGCCAAAACTTGTCATCCACAAAATATTGAATAAAGACGGCACAAATAACACGCCTAAAATAAATTCACGAATCGTGCGCCCTTTTGATATTTTAGCAATAAACATCCCCACAAATGGCGCCCAAGATGCCCACCATGCCCAATACACCACAGTCCAACTATTTAGCCAGCTCTGTTTTTCAGGTTCATAAGCAAAAGTACGAAAACTAATTTCTAATAATGAACTAAAGTAATAACCTAAATTCTCAGTGAAACTGGAAAGTAAATGTAAAGTAGGCCCTGCCACAATAACAAATACAAGTAATAACCCTGCTAAGAGAAGATTAGTTTCACTTAAAATTTTAACGCCCTTTCCTACCCCCGAAATAGCAGATATGACAGCTAATGTCATGGCAATAACCACTATAATAGCAAGCACACCAAAATCATTACTTGTTAAAAGACCAAGATTGTTAAATCCGGCATTAACTTGCATTGCGCCATAGCCTAAGGTTGTCGTTAAACCAAAAATAGTACTGCACAGTGCAACGACATCAATCAAATGTCCCCAAAATCCTGAAATACGATTTTTGAGTAAAGGGTAAAAACCCGAACGAACGGTTAAGGGTAATTTATAGCGAAAACCAAAATAAGCCAAAGCTAAAGCAATAACCGCATAAATCGCCCAAGCATGAATGCCCCAATGATAAAATGTTGTCATCATGGCTTCCTTGGCTCTTGTTGCTTCATCTAACCCTGCTTCTGTTGGTTTTAAGTAATGTAAGATAGGTTCCGCCACACCAAAATACATCAAACCAATTCCCATTCCTGCTGCAAATAACATTGCAATCCAAGACATAAAGGAAAACTCTGGTTCATCTGTATCAGCCCCTAAACGAATGCTACCTAAAGAACTTACACATAAAAAAATCAAAAACAGGAAAAAAATCGAACCGGCTAAAATATAAAACCAACTAAAATGAGTAAAGACAGATTGCTTTACTGTGTCTAAAGTTGTTTGTGCCTGCTCAGGAAAAACTGAACAAAAAATTGCGACAATCGCAACAAAAACCACCGTAGGCACAAAAATTGGGGCTTTTAATGTGCTTGATGCACGAAGTCTATTAATAAACGACATATATGCTCCATTTTTGGATAAAAAAACGACCGCACTTTAGCTACAAAAAGCGATAATGTGCGATGAATAATAAAAATTTAATTTACAGACACCCTACAAGATAGGGGATTTTGAGTGCGGATATTTTAGAGAATATTCGCTTAAGATAGTCAGATGACTAAATTGAAAAGTAGCATCACTACAAAATTAGATTTTGTATCATGCTACACAATTAGACATAAAAAGTCAAATTGCACAAAAAATGACGTATAATATCTCAAAAGAGGAGAAATAAATGAAAACAGCGTTAGTCCTTGAAGGCGGTGCCATGCGTGGGTTATTTACCGCCGGTGTGTTGGATGTGTTTTTAGATGAACACATTCAAGTCGATGGAATGGTCACGGTTTCAGCCGGTGCATTATTTGGCGTGAATTTCCCGTCTCAACAGCGTGGTCGTGTGTTGCGTTATAATTTGAAATATCTTAATGACAAGCGTTATATGGGGTTACATAGTTTATTCACCACAGGCAATATTGTTAATCGCGATTTCGCTTTTTATGAATTGCCTTTTACTTTAGATCCTTTTGACCAAACAAGGTTTTCTCAATCCAATATAGACTTTTGGGTAACGCTCACCAATGTGGAAACAGGCGAAGCGGAATATGTGCCAATTACCGATGCCTTTGCGCAAATGGAAACATTACGCGCCACATCTGCGATGCCCATGGTGTCAAGAATGGTGGAAGTAGATGGTCAACGCTATCTTGATGGGGGGATTGCCGATAGTATTCCGCTGCAGAAAACGCTGGCATTAGGCTATGACAAGATTATTGTGGTGTTAACGCGTCCGTTGGACTACCGCAAAAAACCGAGCTCCACCCTATTGTTTAACTTGATGTATCGCCACTATCCTAAACTCTGTGAACGTTGGGCCAATCGTTATTTGGAATATAATCAGGCGGTGGAACGCGTGATGGAGTTAGAACAACAGGGTAAGATTTTTGTTATTCGTCCGTCTGTAGATTTGCAGATTAGTCGTTTGGAGAAAGACCCGACTAAAGTGCAAGCCATGTATGATTTGGGAATCGCTGATGCTAAAAAACACATTCAAGCATTAAAAGATTATTTGGCTAATTAGGGCTTGTTGATGTTTTGAGGTTGCAAAACCTTAATATCTCAGCATAGCAGAGCCATACTGGGGTACGCATAAATCAGCCCCTTTGGGGCTGAGAATTAGAAACCAACGTTTTGTGCAAAACAAGTAGAAAAACTGATCTTATCGATATTTATCCAAAAAGCGGTAATAAGGAATCCCCACTTTCAAGGCGAGTTTTTTCACAAATTTGCCGCCATAAATGGACGGAATTTTTAGTTGCTCAAACACGCGTAAACGTTCATCATTGCCCAAAATGGCTTCGGCAATAATGCGCCCTGCCAAGCCGGTTAAAGCAACGCCGTGCCCTGAATAACCATGCGCAAAGTAAATATTGGGCTTAATGCGCCCAAAGTGCGGTTGGGAATTCATGGTCATATCAATCGGGCCGCCCCAACCGTAATCAATTTTAACATCCGCTAATTGCGGGAAAACCTTGAGCATATTGCGGCGCATGACCTGCACCATATCTTTATTTGAGCTACTATCGGAGCCAAACAATAAACGATTATCCGCGCTTAAACGATAATAATCTAACAGCAAATTGTTATCACAAACGGACATGCCATTATTGATCACGCTATCCGCCACGGTTTGTTCAAGGGGTTCGGTCGCAATAATAAAACTTTCCACCGGTAAGATTTTGCGTGCGGTGCCTCGGTGAATAGAACGCGGCAAACCTGCGATATAGGCATTGGTCGCAATCACCACATTTTGTGCGGTCACCTGTGCTTTTTTGGTTTTCAACATCACTTTATCCCCTTGGGTTTTCATATCCACCACCGGAGAATGCTCGAAAATTTGTACACCTAAATCCAAACAGGCTTTTGCCAAACCCAGACAATAGTTCAGCGGATGCAAATGCCCTGAATTGCGGTCAAACAAACCGCCCACATAAATGTCAGAGCCCAAATATTGCTTGAGTTGCGCCTTATCCCACAATTGCATTTTGTCATAGCCAAACACTTCGCGGCTGGATTTTTCAATGGCCAGTAAATCATCCATGCGGCGATGATTGAGTGCCAACGTGGCGTAGCCTTTTTTCCAATCGCATTGAATGCCGTATTTCGCAATGCGTTCATCAATAATATCAATGGCTTCTAAGGACATTTGCCACAATTTTTGGGTCATTTCAAACCCAAATTGTTCCACATATTCATCAATGCCATCTTCAAAGCCATTAATCGCTTGCCCACCACTACGTCCGGAAGCACCAAAACCAATGCGCGCGCCTTCCAGTACAATCACGCTTTTGCCCTGTTCCGCCAGTTCTAACGCCGCGGATAAACCGCCAAATCCTGCGCCAATAACGCACACATTCGCCGCTGCGTTTTGCGCTAAGTGCGGTCGAATAATGTCCAGATTTCGGCTGTCGTAATAATAGGTTTTTTTGTGTTCTTGATGAGCAAAGTTAAGCATAATGATTTTCCTAAAGTAATTGGATGGGGATCTTACTCGGCTGAGCGTATATGTCAACGCTTTCCAACTATGCTATAATCTTTTCAAATTCTGACCGCACTTTAAGGAGTACACATCATGAAAGCGATCCTTTCTCGTTCATTAAAAAGTTTAATGCTTTCAGCCATTGCGTTATTTTCTGCACAATCTTGGGCTGAAGAAATCCGTATTTATAACTGGACAGACTACATTCCATCCGATCTCATTGCTGCCTTTACGAAAGAAACCGGCATTAACGTCAATTATTCTACCTTTGAAAGCAATGAAGAAATGTATTCTAAAATGAAGTTAATGCAGGATGCCGGCTATGATTTGGTTTTCCCATCCAGCTATTACATTGGCAAAATGGTCAAAGAAGGGATGTTGGAGAAAATTGATCACAGCAAACTCAGCAATTTTCACCAAATTCCGGACAACCTCTTAAACAAGGAATTTGATCCAAATAACCAATATTCTTTACCTTATGTTTATGGTTTAACCGGTATCGGCGTTAATATTGCGGCGGTTGATCCAAGTAAAATCAGCGGTTGGGGCGATTTATGGAACCCGGAATACAAAGGCAAGGTATTGTTGACCGCGGATGCGCGCGAGGTGTTCCACATTGCCTTATTGTTAGACGGCAAGTCGCCAAATACCACTAATGAAGAAGAAATCAAAGCCGCCTATGAACGTTTGACAAAATTATTACCGAATGTGGCAACCTTTAACTCAGATACGCCTGAACTGCCGTATATTCAAGGGGAAGTGGATTTGGGGATGATTTGGAATGGCTCGGCTTATATGGCGAATAAAGAAAATCCTGATATTAAATTTATCTACCCGAAAGAAGGGGCGATTTTCTGGATGGACAACTACGCCATTCCTAAAGGTTCAAAACACGTAGACGCTGCCCATAAATTTATTGATTGTATGCTTCGCCCGGAACACGCCAAAATCATTATCGAACGAATGGGTTATTCGATGCCAAACAAAGGCGTTAAAGCGTTGCTAAAACCTGAAGATGCAGCAAACCCATTATTATTCCCACCGGAAGAAGAAGTGAAAAAAGGTATTTTCCAAGCAGACGTAGGCAACGCTGTGGATATTTATGAAAAATATTGGAATTTATTAAAAACGCAAAAATAAGGATACCCCCATACGAGCCGTATGGGGTTGTTGAATCTGAGCCGCTCTGCGGCTCTTTTATTATTCAAATACGGTCAATACATCCAAAGGATAACCGTCCCCATGCAAATAATCCTGAATCGCTTGTATCACCAAAGGATTACGCGCACATTGCCCATCTTGCGCAATATAAGCATTAAATTCCTCTAAGGTCAGCCACAAACCGCGTGTAATATCACTGTCCAAGGGGGTAACCTCAACCCAATCATCCAGTTCCAACGCAAACACAAAACGCAAATAATCCGTTTGACTGCGCGGCGCATGCCATTGATAGATTTTGACCAATTTTTGCATTTCAGCACGAATCCCCGTTTCTTCATAAAGCTCACGGCTCGCCCCTTGCAAAATACTTTCATCCTTTTCCAAATGCCCGGCAGGCTGGTTCAACGTACGCTTGCCGTATTCGATTTCTTCCACAAACAAAAACTTACCTTTGCAATGCACAACGCACGCCATCGTGATATTGGGTTTATGCATAATTTATACCTTGATAATCATCTTTACTTTCAACCAAATAAAAAAGCCTATTTAAAAACAGGCTTTCTCATCGTTATTTAATGACTGTTATCGTCCATTTAGCGTCATCGATTTGCTCAAAGTCAGTGACTTCATAACCCTCTTCTGCCGCCCAAGCCGGAATGGCTTCCGTTGCTTGTGTGCAATCAAATTCAATAACAATACCATCCCCTTTATTTAATTTCGCCATTGCTTCTTTGGCTTCCATTAATGGAAAAGGACAAACTAAACCCGCTGTTTCTAATTTTACTAACATATTATTTTCCTTTTATTTTTATTTCGCGCGGCGAACGATTGTAAAATACGCAGCCACCCAAGTACCTAAAATCATAACGGGTAATGAAACCCAACCTTGCCATGAAAAGAACGAAGTTTCTACCATCCCATTACCAATGGAACAGCCACCTGCCCAAGTTGCGCCAATACCCATTAAAACACCACCGGCTGCACTTTTCAATATCGTATCCACATCCGGCACGCGGAAGCGGAATTCATTTGCACCTTTTGCTGCCACAAAGGATCCAATCAAAATACCTAATACTAAGAACACGCCCCAGTTAATAAATTTGCTGTCGCCGGTCACCAAAAATTGCATGATATTCGCAGATGGCCCCGTAATACCTAACCCAAATTCACGTCCGGTTGCGACACTTAACGGCCAGGCGGCAGTGGCGATCAATCCGATAATCACAGCGGTCACAAAAGGGTTCCAGCGTTTTTCAAATAAAATATGCGCAAGCCCCGTTTTCTTTGGTTTCATCGTGGCGAGTTTCACTTTCGGTTTTGAAAGTTGTTGATAAACTAAGAACAGTGTGACCGCACTTAATACGACAACTAAAATCCACGGCGAAACACCTAAGGTTTCATAAATGGTTTTCTGCTCTGTAGTCGCCAAACTTTTCAAGCCGGAATTTAGCTCACCTAATGGGCCAGTGCGCATCATCGCGCTAAATAGCATATAAACAATTAATGCCACCCAGCTACCGATCAAACCCTCACCGGCACGATACCAAGTTCCCGTTGCACAACCACCCGCCAACACAATGCCAACTCCAAACACAAAGGCACCAATCAACACAGCAATAGGGGCAAAGTTTTCCGCGGGCGCGACATTCAACACACCGATTTCCTTAAGCAAGAAAAAACCGACTGATTGCACGGTGATCGCGATAAGCAACGCAATAAACATCTTGTTATTTTTTGTGACATACATATCGCGAAATGCGCCAGTGATACAGAAACGCCCGCGTTGTAACACAAAACCAAACAAGAATCCACATAAAAGACCTGTAATCATAAAAGCTCCTTAGAAGATAAAGAGTTGTATTGTTATCAATTTGTTGCAAACTTGCCAATAACTTTTTATGCTTCGTTATAGCATTTGATTATTACATCTTCATCAACCTAAAAACCCGCTCAATTTCCACCGCGCTTAATTCGCGATATTTTACAATTCCAATGAGTCAGTTTATTACTAGGCACTTTCTCTTTTTATAATATACGTATCAAGTAAAATTGCGTTTTGCGTGTCCCTGTCAGGAAAAGACAATAATTCAAGTAATTTTTTCCCTGCTATTTGTCCTAATTCAGCATAAGGAATATGTAATGTTGTTAATTTCGGATAGGTAGTTTCACTACATTCTAACCCACCTAAACCAATTATCGCGACATCATAAGGCACTGAAATATGCTGTCGTTGCGCTTCAAATAATGCCCCACAAGCTAACTGATCAGATAAAAAGACAAAGGCATCAATTTTTCCCCAACTAGAGAGCGCATCATTAAATAATTTAGCCCCTGTTGAAAATGAAATGGGATCAGAACAATGTAAAACCTGATGTGAATTTAAGTGATGATGATGTAATGCTGTATGCCAACAGGCTAGATATTGTTGAAAGATAGCTTGTTCTTGTTGTGCACAAAGTAACCCAATATCGTGATACCCCTTACTCACTAAATAATCAATCACTTTTTGTACCGCACTTTTTGTATCAATACCAATATTTATCCCCACCGTATTGGTGTGTTTTGAGCCAATTTCTAAGCATACTATTCCACTATTTTGAATCCACTCAGCTTCTTCTTGGGGACAGGATAAATTTAATAATATCACCGCAAGTGGCATATTGTTAATTAACTTATTTAACCAAGAATATTCATTAGCGACTAGAATAACCAATTGAAAATTAGACGATTTTAATTGATTCTGTAATGATTCAAGAATTAAGCTATTTTCTATTGAAAGTAAAGATGATGTTACAACAACGATGTTTCTCGATGAAGCAGAAGCTAACTCTCGCGCTGCAGTGTTTGGAACGTATCCTAATTTTTTGACGGCAAGCTGAATTTTCTCACGAATCGTTTCTGACACCATTTCGGGTGTCCGTAAGGCTCGAGACACAGTCATTGTCCCTACGCCAGCTTCTTTTGCTACATCTGCTAATGTTACTTTGCCTGTCGAACGCCGATGCGTTAAATGAGAATATAACGACATAAAATCTCTCCTACTAATAACAGGGATTCATTTACCCTTTAATAAGATGCCCCCTAGAATATCTATTAAAAAAGACATGGACAAAACTATTTTCTACTAAAATGTGAAGCAGATCACAAAAATAAATTTTAATCATTGATAACGCTATCATTTAGTTTTACATTGACTTCATCGCTAATGGTTGAGGTGTCTATGTTAAAACAATTTTTACCGTTAAGTCATATTCAATTAATTGATTCTGTGGACAATTGGCAGCAAGCGGTGCAATACTGTGCTGAGCCGTTGCTTTCTGAACATCTCATTGAACCGAGTTATGTCGAATGCATATTTCAAACTCATCAAGAATTAGGCCCTTATTATGTGATTGCCCCACAAATTGCAATGCCACATTCTCGCCCTGAAGACGGCGCCAATGAACAGGCTTTATCTTTAGTTGTATTAAAACAAGGTATCAATTTTGGTTCAGATAATGATCCTGTCCATATTATATTGATGTTAGCAGCAAAGGACAGCAAATCTCACTTGGAAATGCTTTCTGTCGTTGCTGAATTGCTTTCTAATGAAGAAGCTGTTCAGCAAATTATTCAGGCAAACAGCATAACTGAAATCACCGACATTCTTTATCGTTACTAAAACAGGAGATTACTATGAAAATTATGGCAGTTTGTGGTCACGGCTTGGGCAGTAGCTTTATGATGGAAATGAACATTAAAAAGGCATTAAAAGCACTTGGAAAAGAAGCAGAAGTTGATCATCAAGATTTAGCTTCTGTGTCAGTAAATGACGCTGATTTATTTATCATGGGCGCAGATATCGCAAGTAGTAGCAACTTACCTGCAGAGAAACTCATTGTGGTAAAAAACATTGTTAGTGTTAAAGAGTTTGAAGAAAAACTCGCAGAATATTTCAATAAATAGGAGTGACTTATGGAATCCATACTTTTCTTTATTTTAGATATTCTCAAAGTACCAGCCGTATTAGTTGGACTTATTGCTTTAGTCGGTCTCATTGCACAGAAAAAATCTGCACCTGACATTGTGAAAGGCACAATCAAAACGATTCTTGGCTTCCTTGTGTTAGGTGGTGGTGCAACGGTTTTATTAAGCTCACTCACACCATTAGGCGGAATGTTTGAACACGCATTTAATGTTCAAGGGATTATTCCAAATAACGAGGCCATTGTATCAATGGCATTAGAAAAATATGGTACTGCAACCGCACTTATTATGGCGTTCGGTATGCTTGCTAATATTCTTGTCGCACGTTTTACGCGTTTAAAATTTATTTTCCTAACAGGTCATCATACATTTTATATGGCTTGTATGATCGGTGTTATTCTTACTGTTGCTGGCTTTGAAGGTATCCAATTAATCTTTGTCGGCTCACTAACCTTAGGATTAATAATGGCGTTTTTCCCTGCTTTAGCACATTTCTATATGAAAAAAATCACGGGCAGTGATGACGTTGGTTTTGGGCATTTCGGTACAATTGGTTATGCACTTTCGGGAGCCATTGGTCAGATTGTTGGTAAAGGTTCAAAATCCACCGAAGAAATGGATTTACCAAAAAATCTAAGTTTCCTACGTGATAGCTCAGTATCCATTTCATTAACTATGATGGTAATTTATTTTGTATTAGCGATTGCGTCCGGTAATGAATATGTATCAGCTAACTTTAGTAATGGTCAGCATTATTTAGTTTATGCAACGATTCAAGCTATCACCTTTGCGGCAGGTGTATATGTTATTTTAGCGGGTGTACGTTTAATCTTAGCTGAAATTGTTCCTGCATTTACAGGTATTTCAGAGAAATTAGTCCCGAATGCAAAACCTGCTCTAGATTGCCCAATTGTATTTCCTTACGCACCTAATGCCGTATTAATTGGTTTCTTATCAAGCTTTGTTGGCGGCATTGTCGGATTAGTATTGCTCGGTCAATTAAATTGGGTATTAATTCTACCTGGTGTTGTTCCGCACTTCTTCTGTGGTGCAACGGCGGGTGTGTTTGGTAATGCAACAGGGGGACGCCGTGGCGCAATTCTAGGCGCATTTGTACACGGTGTATTAATCACATTCTTACCTGTGTTCTTATTACCGGTTCTAGGTTCATTAGGTTTTGCTAATACCACTTTCTCTGATACTGATTTTGGTGGTGTTGGTATTGTATTGGGCAATATGGCGCAATTTATGTCTAAAGATATGATTATGGCAACCATTATTGCGATATTCTTATTACTTGTCGCTTACAATTATCTCGCTAAAAAACCAGCAAAACAGGAAGAATAATCCCAAAAGATAAGGCGGCTATAGTCCGCCTTAATTCATTGATAAATAGTCACTTTCTTATTATTTAATAACAGTAATCATCTATTTTACAGGTACAAATCTGTATTACATCTTCATCAACCTAAAAACTCGTTCAATTTCCACCGCGCTTAATTCGCGGTATTTGCCGTTTTCAATGCCGTCTATGGTTAAGCCCGCTGTGGCGTAGCGCACTAAGCGCAAAGTCGGAAAGCCAATATGGGCAGTCATACGGCGTACTTGGCGGTTTTTGCCTTCGCTGATTTTGATTTCTAACCAACTAGTTGGGATTTGTTTACGTTCGCGAATAGGGGGAACACGTTGCCATAAATTCGGTTCGGAAATTAACCGCACTTTAGCGGGCTTGGTTAAGCCGTCTTTGAGTTCCACGCCGTGGCGTAAAAAACCCAAATCCTGTTCCGTAGGAATCCCTTCCACTTGGACCCAATAGGTTTTTTCTGTTTTAAATTTGGGATCTGCTAAACGGTGTTGTAATGCGCCGTTGTTGGTTAAAATCAACAGTCCTTCACTGTCGCGATCAAGGCGACCGGCGGCATAGATATTCGGAATGGGAATAAAATCTTTGAGTGTGGCGCGCCCGTTTTCATCGGTGAATTGAGTTAGCACATCAAAGGGTTTATTAAACAAAATAATTTGGGTTTCCGCTAAAGAAAGGGGTGTAGAATGCGGTTTAGTCGGTGTTTTTTTACGTTGGCGATAAAATATTGGCGTTTTCATAAGCAAAATGAATAAGAAATTTAAACGCCAATATAGCAATTATTCCCTTGGTCTGGCAACCGAACTGCGCGCGATAACTTCAGGTTTGAGAACTAAAGTGCGGTTTGTTTTTTCAGGGTTTTTGATGCGTTCTAACAACGTCTCTACCGCTAATTTGCCCAATTCTAGTTTGGGCTGGTGCACGGTGGTTAACGGCGGTGCAAGGTATTGAGCCAAATCGATATTATCATAGCCAATAATAGATATATCTTTTGGCACGCTTAATTGATGTTTCCAAAGGGTTTGATACGCGCCCACGGCGATGGTATCGCTACAAGCGAATACGGCAGTCGGGCGTTCTTTTTGTTGCAGCAACTTCTCCATTCCCACAATACCGCCCTCAAAATCAAAATGGCTTTCCACAATCCAATGATCATTTAAGGGAATTTGCGCTTCGGATAGGGCTTTTTTGTAACCATTTAGACGATTTAACGCCAGCGGTTTTTGCAAGTTTCCTGTGATAATCCCGATTTTTTGGTGCCCCTGTTCAAGCAAATATTTTGTAGCAAGATAACCGCCCAGCTCAGAATCTTCTAAAATTTTGTCCGCACTTAATGCCGTTGGCCACCAATCCATTACCACCGCAGGAATATTGATTTCAAGAGAAAGCTGCTCCGCTAAATGGGTTTCTGTACTCATCAGCAACAAACCGTCCACTTGTTTTTGGATTAACATCTGCAAACTGCTTTGCAAGCGTTGGCTGTCGCCATTGGTGTTAGCCAAAATGAGATTGTAATCATTTTGGGCGCAATAGCCTTCCACCGCCGCCACTACTTCGGCAAAAAAAGGGTTATTGCTGGCAGTAACCAACATACCGATAGTTTGGGTTTTTTTGAGTTTAAAACTACGGGCTAAAGCAGAAGGTTGGTAATTCAATTCACGCACCACCGCCATAATTTTTTCACGCATTTCATCACTCACAAACCGCGTCCCATTAATCACGTGGGACACGGTTGAGGTGGAAACTTGCGCGATACGCGCGATGTCTTTCATTGTCGCCATAAGTTCAAAACTCTAATGTTGCTGAGCCAAAAAATCCAAGGCTTCCTGTCTTGACGGAATAGACGGTTGCGCCCCTTTGCGCGTCACGCTAATCGCCGCCGCTGCGTGAGCAAATTTAATGGCTTCGAAGGTGGTTTTTCCGTCTAAAAGTGCGGTTAAAAATGCGCCGTTAAAGGTATCTCCTGCCGCCGTGGTGTCCACGGCATTAACCCGAAAACCTGACACAATTTCGCCCTTCCCGTTTTCGCTAACATACACACCTTTTGAGCCTAAGGTAATCAACACCATCGCAATGCCTTTTTGGTGAAAAACTTGCGCCGCTTTAACCGCACTTTGTTCATCTGTCACGGTAACACCCGTCAAAATTTCCGTTTCTGTTTCATTCGGGGTGATAATGTCGATTTGGCGTAATAATTCATCAGGTAAACTCCGTGCTGGTGCAGGATTTAACACGACTTTTGTGCCATGGGCTTTTGCTAATTGGGCGGCTTTAATAATAGCCGGCAAGGGCGTTTCAAGTTGCATCAGCAAGGCATCCGCTTGCGTGATTTCATCGGCAAACTGCGCCACTTGTGCTTCATCCAAACTTCCATTAGCACCGGCTGAAATCACAATACTATTCTCACCGCTCGCCGCCACTTGGATCATCGCAATGCCTGTGGTTTGCCCTGGTTTTTCCAAAATAGGCGCAACATGAATACCGTCATCCGCAAAGGCTTGTTTCATCGTTCGCCCAATGCCATCCGCTCCAATACAACCAATAAAGCTAATGGCTGTTGTCGATTTATCGCACAAACGCGCCGCCGCCACCGCCTGATTTGCCCCCTTGCCACCATAAGCAATATGGTAATCCGAGCCTGTGAGCGTTTCCCCAGGTTTAGCAAAGTGCGGTACAGAAATCACATGATCTGCGTTAATACTGCCTAGAATTGTGAGTTTTTTCATAATGTGACCTTGGTAAAAATAGGGCGTAAATATACGCCCTTTGAGTTAACTCATTATTCCGTTACGACTTTTAATGCCACTGGAATTTTCGCTTCAACTTTCTCGCCTTTTAAGATTTTATCAGCTGTTTCTACGCCAAGGCTACCGATTAATTCAGGTTGTTGTGCCACGGTTGCCGCAAGTTTGCCACTTTTCACCGCTTTTACACCATCATCGGTACCATCAAAACCCACAACGAGCACTTTTTTATTTGCCGCGCCAATCGCACGCAATGCACCTAACGCCATTTCATCATTTTGCGCAAAGATAGCTTGAACATCACCTTTGCTTGCTAACAGATTTTCTGTCACATTCAAACCTTTGGTTCGGTCAAAATCTGCCGGTTGGCTGGCAAGTACAGCAAATTTATGTTCATCAACCGCTTGTTTAAAACCTTCCCCGCGTTCACGCGCAGCTGATGTACCGGCTAAACCTTCCAGTTGAATCACTTTTGCGCCATTTCCTAATTTTTGCGCAATGAAATCACCAGCCATTTTACCGCCAGCCACGTTGTCTGACGCAATATGGCTCACTACATCACCTTTTGCCGCACCACGGTCTAAGGTAATAACAGGGATTTTGTTTCGATTAGCAATCGCCACTGCATTACCTACCGCGGCACTATCTGTTGGATTAATTAATAATACTTTGGCTCCACGAACCGTTAAGTCTTCTACGTTTGAAAGTTCTTTTGCAGGGTCGTTTTGACTATCTAACACCACTAATTTATAGCCTAATTCATCTGCTTTTTTCTGCGCACCATCTTTTAATGACACAAAAAATGGATTATCAAGAGTGGATACGGTTAATGCGATGGTCTCTTTTGCCAATGCAGCACTACTTAATGCGAAAGATAATGCTAAAGCCGATGCAATTGTTGTTAATTTTTTCATAGGATTCTCCTGTGATGGTTATACTTTTTTACTACCAAGATAATTGTCTGCGAGTACCGCCACTAAAATCACTAACGCTTTAGCAATCATTTGGTAATAAGATGAAATATCTAATAAATTTAATGCGTTATTTAGGAAACCAATAATTAAGGCACCGATAAGGGTTCCCATAACGCGCCCTTTACCGCCCATTAAACTTGTTCCGCCAACAACGACCGCAGCAATCGCGTCTAATTCATAAGAAACGCCGGCTGTAGGTTGTGCTGATGATAGACGTGAAGTCACGATCAAACCCGCTAAGGCAGACAAGAAACCGCTGACAGCAAAAACAAATACTTTGATTTTATTGACATTAATCCCTGAAAGTTGCGTTGCGGCTTCATTGCCCCCTAAGGCATAAATATAACGTCCAATTCGGGTGTGTTTTAAAATGTACCAAGCCACCGCAAAAACAATGGCCATTAACCAAATTGGCACAGGAATTCCTAATAAATAGCCTGTTCCTAAAAATGCAAACTGATCGGCGGCATCGGAAAAGCCTGTACTAATTGGACGACCATCGGTATAAACCATGGTCACACCACGTAATAATGTCATCGTCACTAAGGTCGCGATAAAGGCTTGAACTTTCCCTTTTGCCACAATGGCGCCACTAATACCGCCGAGTAATGTACCTAGTACTAAAACTGCAGGTATTACCAATAAAATCGGATATTCACTGCCTACAAGTGATGCTGCAATCGCGCCGGTCAATGCTAATACAGAGCCGACAGATAAATCGATCCCTGCAATTAAAATCACGAATGTCATTCCCACCGCAATAATCGCATTCACCGATGTTTGGCGAAGAATATTGAGAATATTATCAATCGAGAAAAAATCAGGGTTGATAAATGAAACAATGGCAATCAGAACCAATAACGCCACAATAGAACGTTGTTCAAGTAAGAATTTGCCTAATTTGAACGTATTTTGCGTACTCATAAAAACTCCGTCAGTTTAAACCGCACTTTTACCAATTGCAGCGGCAAGTAATTTTTCTTGTGTCGCGTCTTCGCGAGAAAATTCACCACTAATTCGCCCTTCGCGCATTACTAATATGCGGTCGGACATTCCCAACACTTCAGGCATTTCTGATGACACAATAATGATACTCAAGCCATCTTGTTTAAATTTATTAATGAGTTGGTAAATTTCTTTTTTCGCCCCAACATCAACGCCACGTGTAGGTTCATCTAGAATTAAGACATTAGGACGGGTCATCAACCCTTTTGCAATCGCCACTTTCTGTTGGTTTCCCCCTGAAAGTAAACCAATTTGCTGATCACGACTTGGGGTTTTGATATTGAACATTAAGATAAAATCATCTACGACAAGTTGCTCCGCATCGTGACGAATACGGCAAGCTTTTGAAAAATGATCTAAGGCAGTCAGCGACATATTTTCTTTTACCGACATCCCTAAAATTAAACCATCGCCCTTACGATCTTCTGAAATATAAACAATGCCATTATTCAAGCCGTCTTGCGGACAATCATTTGAAATCGTTTTCCCATTTAACCGCACTTCACCACTTTCTTTAGGCAACGCACCATAAAGCACTTTCATTAATTCTGTGCGTCCTGCGCCCATTAATCCTGAAATGCCTAAAATTTCACCTGCACGCAATGTAAAGCTCACGTTGTGCACACCACTACCGGAGAGCTGATTAACTTCTAAACGAACTTCGCCTTCAGGAACATCAACATGGGGATATTGCTCATCAAGACGGCGTCCAACCATCATTTCAATCAAACGATCTTCCGTTAATTCCGCAACGGCCACTTCACCGATAAATTGCCCATCGCGTAAAACCGTCACATCATCACAAATTTCAAAAATTTCTTTAATTCGATGTGAAATATAAACAATGCCCCGTTTCTCCGCTTTTAACTCGCGAATAACCTTGAATAAGGCTTCGGTTTCCGTATCTGTTAATGCATCCGTTGGTTCATCCATAATGATGACTTTGCTTTCAAAACTTAAGGCTTTGGCAATTTCCACCATTTGTTGCTCGCCAATGGACAATTCTGAGCAAAGTTGATGGCTACTATGAGGAACATTTAAACGCGCTAACAGTTTATCCGCTTCTGCGTGCATTTTTTTCCAATCGATAGATCCAAAAGGCGTAGTAAATTCGCGACCTAAGAAGATATTTTCAGCAATGGTTAAATTACCCACCAAATTTAATTCTTGATGAATAATACTGATACCCGCTTCTTGCGAGTTTTTCGGGCCTTTGAATGCCACTTGCTGACCAAGATATTCAATCGTGCCTGCATCTTTACTATAAATCCCTGTCAGCACTTTCATTAATGTTGACTTACCCGCGCCATTTTCCCCCATTAATGCCATAGCACGACCGGCATAAACAGATAAACAGGCATTACTTAATGCTTTCACACCAGGGAAAGATTTATCGACACCACTAATTTTTAAGAGTGTTTCTCGTTCCATAACATCGTCCTAAAATGGCACACCGGACACTAAAATAATATTCGCATAAGGCGAACATTCCCCAGAACGCACAATCGCTTTGGATTCATGGCTCAGTTTTTTGAATTCTTCATGGGAAATATATTCCACAGGAATGTTATTGCCTTGCGCTTTTTCCAATTCGCTCAAATGCGCTAAAAGTGCGGTCAAAATTTGTGGATTTTTTTGTTTAATCTCATCCGCCAAAATAGCACGTTCTACAAACATTTCGCTGGTGGTGGCATAAAGCGTGTCAAGAAAACAAGGAATACTTTTGGTTAACGCTAAATCAATGCGCTCCACAAATTCAGGAATAGGTAATCCCGCATCACAAATTGTGATCATATCGGTATGCCCAAGGGTCGCAATAGCATGAGAAAGTTGAGCATTTAAAATTGTCGTTTTTTTCACTTTTTACGCTCCTTTATATTATTTTCCTGCCCATCGAAACGTTTCGATAACGTTTTTTACGCAAAATAACGGAAAACAATAAAAAATAAAATCGATTTTTTCTTGTTCTGTGAAGTGGATCACAAAATTTATTTTTAGCGAAGATTACTTGAAGATTATGGGTATATCTTATTTAAGATAATGCTAAAAGTGCGGTCAATTTTCTGTTAGAATACCCCGACTTTTTAATCGCATCATTGACAATTTACGTGACCATTGAAAATTTCCAGCGCGGGTTTGTGTTGCACCGTAAGGCGTATAGTGAAACAAGTTTGTTGGTGGATCTGTTTACGGAAGAAACGGGGCGGTTGACTGTGCTTGCGAAAGGGGCGCGTGCGAAGCGTTCGGCGTGGAAGAGTGTGCTGCAACCTTTTACCCCTTTGTTGTTGCGTTGGTCAGGAAAAGGCAGTTTAAAGATTTTGACCAAAGCGGAACCGGCATCCATTGCGTTGCCGTTGCAACAAACGGCGTTGTTTAGTGGTTTTTATGTGAATGAATTGCTGTGTCGGGTAATCGAGCCTGAAACGCCGAATGGGGTGTTATTTCAAGATTATTTATGTTGTTTGACCCGTTTGGCGGCAGAAGATTTCGTTGAGCCTGCCTTGCGTACCTTTGAATTTCAGTTGTTACAAACCCTAGGTTATGGGGTGAGTTTTACCCATTGTGCCGGTTCGGGGTTGCCTGTAGATAGCGAAATGACTTATCGTTATCGTGAAGAAAAAGGATTTATTGCGTCTTTGATTAAGGATAATTTGACCTTTTATGGTCGCGAGTTGTTGGCTTTTGATGCGCAAGATTTTCGAGAGCCTTCGGTTTTGCAGGCGGCAAAGCGGTTTACGCGGATTGCGTTAAAGCCTTATTTGGGCAATAAACCCTTGAAAAGTCGAGAATTATTCACTCAAAACATATTACATTTAAAATAATGGCATTATTCTACACTTCTCAAAAACCAACCAAAAAAGCACCGCACTTTTCTTCACAAAATCAGGTGGTGGACATTGTTGATCTTGATTATCAAGGGTTAGGCGTGGCAAAAATCCAAGGGAAAACGTGGTTTGTGGAAAATGCGTTGCCGACAGAACGGGTTCAAATGCGTGTGACGGAAGAAAAACGTCAATACGGTTTGGCGGTGGTACAAAAGATTTTGTCGGCAAGTGCGGTGCGTCAAACGCCTAAATGTGCTTTTTATGGGGTTTGTGGCGGTTGTCAGTCTCAGCATATTCCCGTTGAAATGCAACGTTTCGCCAAGCAAAAATCCTTATTCCGGCGGCTGCAAAATTTGCAGGCAGATGTTGAGCTGATGCCGATGATTGTGGGAGAACAATGGGGGTATCGCCGCCGCGCTCGCTTGAGTATGTTATTCAATACAAAAACCAAGAAACTTGAGATTGGCTTTCGTCAGAAGGGATCGTCACAGATTGTGGCGGTTGATCATTGTGATGTGATTGAGCCTGTATTGAATAATTTACTGCCTAAATTAACCGCACTTTTTATGCAATTTGGTCAACCTAAATCCGTGGGACACATGGAACTCGTGTCGGCGGATAATGGGGTGGCGATGTTGTTACGTGTGACACAAAACTTGTCAGAAGCAGACCACGCTTTGTTAATGGCGTTTGCCGCGCAACATGCGTTGAGTTTGTTTGTGCAAGATAATACGCAAATTCAACATCTTTGTGGTGAGTTGCCTTTTTATCAATTGAATGGGTTGCGTTTAAATTTTGATATTCGTGATTTTATTCAAGTCAACGCGCCGCTTAATCAGAAGATGGTTCAAACGGCCTTGGATTGGTTAGCCTTGACCCCTGAAGATCGGGTGTTGGATTTGTTTTGTGGAATGGGGAATTTTACGCTTCCTTTAAGTCGTTACGTGCAAAGTGCGGTGGGCGTTGAAGGTGTTTGGGACATGGTGGAAAAGTCGAAGGCAAACGCTGAACAAAACGGGTGTTTGAATGTCGAATTTTATCAAGCGGATTTGGATCAATCTTTTGCACAACAGCCTTGGGCAAAACAAAAATTTAATAAGATTTTGCTTGATCCGCCCCGTAGCGGCGCGTCATTTGCCTTGAGCGCGTTAGTGGAACTGGAAGCAGAAAAAATACTTTATGTTTCCTGCAATCCGGCGACCTTGGTGCGTGATGCGGAAATTCTGCTAAACTCAGGTTATCGGTTGGCGAAAGTGGCGATGGTTGATATGTTCCCAAATACAGGTCATCTCGAAAGTATCTCATTATTTGAACGAAAAGAATAAGGACGTTTTATGGTTGCTGTGCGCTGTTCTCACCTGTTAAACCCAAAAGATTTTGCTGTGACAGACTGGTGTCAATCTTTGAATTTGCCTGTTGAAACGGAACAAAATTTGGTGCGAGCGTGGCATTATGCGCAAGAAAAAGCCCAACAGCTTTTCTTAAATAGCCATTGGTATCTGCGTGATGGCGTGGAAATGGTGGATATTTTGCATAGCCTGAATATGGACGGCGATACCTTATTAGCGGCAATGTTGTTCCCGGTGGTGAATGCCAAAATCGTGAATATTGAGCAAGTGAAAGAAGATTTTGGTGCGAAAATCTGTAAGCTCGTTAAGGGCGTGGTGGTGATGAACAATATTCGCCAATTAAACGCCAGTCAATCGGGTGATAGTTCGCAGGTGGACAATATCCGCCGTATGTTGCTGGCAATGGTGGACGATTTCCGTTGTGTGATTATTAAACTGGCGGAACGAATTACCTATCTTCGCGATGCGGACAAGCGTTATACGGAAACGGAAAAAATTGCCGCCGCCAAAGAATGTTCCAATATTTATGCGCCACTCGCCAATCGTTTAGGTATTGGTCAGTTGAAGTGGGAATTGGAAGATTATTGTTTCCGCAATTTGCAACCTGACGAATATTTCAAAATTGCCAAACAGTTGAAAGAACGCCGTTTGGATCGTGAACAATATATTCAAGATTTTGTGTCCGAATTATCGGGCTATCTCAGCGAAAGTATTACCAATGCTACGGTTTATGGTCGTCCAAAACATATTTACAGCATTTGGCGCAAAATGCAGAAAAAACACTTGGAATTTAGTGGGTTATACGATATTCGCGCCGTACGCGTATTAGTGCCGACTTTGCAAGATTGTTATACGGCATTGGGGATTATTCATACCAAATATCAACACTTATCCAAAGAATTTGATGATTATATTGCCAATCCAAAACCCAACGGCTACCAATCTATTCACACCGTAGTATTAGGCAAAGGTGACAAACCGATTGAAGTGCAAATTCGTACGCAAAAAATGCACGATGATGCAGAGTTGGGTGTCGCGGCACACTGGAAATACAAAGAAGGCACCACAGGTTCCATGTCTGCTTACGAAGAAAAAATCTCTTGGTTGCGTAAACTGTTGGCGTGGCAAGATGATATGGCAAGCAGTTCGGAAATCGTGGATGAAATGCGTAGTCAGGTGTTTGATGACCGCGTTTATGTGTTTACGCCAAAAGGCGAAGTGGTGGACTTGCCAACGGGCTCTACGCCATTGGATTTTGCCTACGCCATTCATAGCGATGTGGGGCATCGTTGTATCGGGGCGAAAGTAGCGGGGCGCATTGTGCCTTTTACCTATCAGTTGCAAATGGGTGATCAGCTAGAAATTATTACCCAAAAAAATCCAAACCCAAGCCGCGACTGGTTAAACCCAAATTCAGGTTTTACCCATACGCAAAAAGCGCGGTCAAAAATTGCAGCGTTTTTCAAAAAACTTGACCGCGATAAAAATATTCCGCTGGGCAAAGAACAATTTGATGCTGAACTCAACCGCTTGGGATTAACCTTAAAACAAGCGGAACAATTGGCTTTGCCACGTTATAACTTGAAGCATTTAGATGATTTGTATAACGGTATTGGTAGCGGTGATATTAAACTCAATCAGTTGATGAACTTCTTACAAAGTAAGTTGGTCAAACCAACGGCGCAAGAAGCAGATAATGAAATATTGCGCCACGTCACCCAAAAAAGTGCCATTTACGCACAACAAAAAGCCGAGAAAAAAGGCTATGTTGTGGTGGAAGGAGTGGATAATTTGATGCACAGTATGGCGCGTTGTTGTCAGCCTTTACCGGGGGATCAAATTGTCGGTTACGTCACCCAAGGACGTGGTATTTCGATTCACCGTGCAGACTGTGAACAACTGGCAGAATTGGCGAATGCCCATCCTGAGCGTGTGGTCGAAACCAGTTGGGGTAATCAAGATCATCATACCGCCTATCATGTGATGATCCGCGTTTTGGCAAGCGACCGCAACGGATTATTGCGTGATATTACGACTGTGTTGGCAAATGAAAAAATCAGCGTGACCGGGGTTTCAAGTCGTTCAGACAACAAACGCCAAACCGCCACCATGGATTTAGAGATTCAGTTGAACAACGTAGAAATGCTCAGCAAAATCTTAGCTCGACTTTCCGCGCTGGAAGATGTGATTGATGTAAAACGGTTATAAACCAGAGCCGCAGAGCGGCTCAGATTAAGTAACCCTATACGGCTCGTATAGGGTTTATCAATATTTAGGACTTTTTATGGAATACAAAACCACAGGCTTAACCCATTTAATTAACTCAACCAAATATTCGCTACAAGGTTTGCGTAGCGCATTTAAAAATGAAGCGGCGTTTCGTCACGAAGTGTTGCTCGGGATTTTTCTTGTGCCCTTAGCCTTTATCTTGGCAAGCAATAAAATCGAATTGATTTTAATGATCGGGGCTTATTTAATTGTGCTTATTGCAGAATTGCTCAATAGTGCGGTGGAATGTGCCATTGATCGCATTGGCACAGAACGCCACGAATTATCAGGACGCGCCAAAGATCAAGGCTCGGCAGCCGTTTTTGTTGCCTTGGTGAATTTGGCAATGGTTTGGGCGGCGGTTTTATTCTTTTAAGGAAATGGGATGAAAAAACTCTTTTTAATTTTATTGGCGTTGCCGTTGACAGCGTTAGCGCAAGACAAAACGGAAGAACCTAAATTGCCGCGCGTTAATTTTTCCGTAGATGTGGAAAAAGAAGTGACGATGGATATTTTGCAAGTCGGTCTTTTTCTTCAAGAAGAAAATACGGATTTAAAAGCCTTGCACAAAAATATTTCTGAAAAATTAAATCAAGCCTTGGCAAAAATTAAGGCGCAAAGTGCGGTGAAAATTCAGCAAAATAATCGTCATACTTCGGCGCGTTATAATGAAAAAGGACGTAAAACAGGCTGGATTGAACGTGCGGATTTAGTGTTGGAAAGCAAGGATTTCTTTGCGCTTTCGCAGGTGATTGACGACATTTCCGATCTTTTTTCCATTGATTTTGTGCAAGCAAAATTGTCAAAAGAGGTGCAACATCAATTGGAAGATGAAATGACGAAAGCGGTGTTGGAAAAATTCCGTCAAAAAGCACAACTCACAACGGGTACACTGCAGGCAAAAGGTTATCGTATTGTCACATTGAATTTCCCTAAAATGAATGAAGATGTGGGATTTGCCCGAAATTACGCCATGGATAGCGTGCCAATGGTGGCGGTAGCAAAAAGCGCAGAACCGGTGCAATTAGAAAGTGGTACCACACACTTGAAAAGTACGCTCCATGCCACCATTGAGTTAGAGCAGTAAACAATAATGACAGGGCGGTATAGATCCTATACAATACCGCCGATTTTAACTCCCTATAAGGAAACAAAATGAAAGTAGCAAAAAATGTTGTCGTAAGTATCGCTTACCAAGTTCGCACAGAAGACGGTGTATTAGTTGACGAAGCACCGGCGAACCAACCCTTAGAGTATTTACAAGGTCATAACAATTTAGTTGTTGGTTTAGAAAATGCCTTAGAAGGCAAATCTGTTGGTGATAAATTTGAAGTTCGTGTTAAACCTGAAGAAGGTTATGGCGAATACAATGAAAATATGGTTCAACGCGTACCAAAAGATGTGTTTGTGGGCGTAGATGAATTAGAAGTGGGTATGCGTTTTATTGCGGATACGGATATGGGGCCATTACCTGTTATCATCACCGAAGTGTCAGGCGATGAAGTGGTGGTTGACGGTAACCATATGTTAGCCGGTCAAGAATTACACTTTACCGTTGAAGTAGTCGCAACTCGCGAAGCCACGTTAGAAGAAATCGCACACGGCCATCTTCACAGCGAACACGGCTGCGGTTGTGGCGGTCACGATCACGATGAAGAACACGAATGTTGCGGCGGTCATGGTCACCATCATCACGACCACGATCATCACCACGGTCACGGCGGCTGTGGTTGCGGTGGACACCATCACCACTAATGTCTGATTTAAGATAAAAATAAACCGCGCTTTGTCATTGGATAAAGCGCGGTTGTTTTTTTTGGGGAAGAATTATCAGATCGTCATTGCCAATGAAAATCTGACTATCCCCAAAATCCCCCCCTAAATTTGGTTGCAAAAATTATCTTAATGCATTAATCTTATTGAGAATTAATTTCATTTACACTATATAAATAAAGGAGAACTTATGCGTTTAAAATCCCTCACCCTTGCGATTTCAAGTTTATTTGTTGCCACTTCAGTTTTTGCAACGGATTTATCCAAAGAAACCCAAACTTACAAAGAATTTGTCGTTGGGCAAATTGATCAGTTGGTTGCGGATACTGAAAAATTCGTCGGCTATTTGAAAAGCGGCGATGTGCAAAATGCGAAAAAAATCTATCCGCTTGCACGTATGTACTTTGAGCGTTCAGAGCCGATTGCAGAGAGTTTTGGCGATTTAGATCCGCGTATTGATGCTCGCCTTGCCGATTTAACTGAAGAAGGGAAAACCGAGAAAGATTGGTCGGGTTTCCATAAAATTGAAAAAGTGCTTTGGGAGCAAAATACCACAAAAGGCACAGAAACGACCGCTGATCAGTTAGTTAAAGATGTGAAAGAGTTACGTGCGAAAATTCCAACGGCGGAAGTAACTCCTGATTTAATGATTACCGGTGCGGTGGATTTATTAAATGAAGTCTCCACCACAAAAGTAACGGGCGAAGAAGAAATTTTCTCAAAAACTGACCTTTATGATTTCAAAGCCAACATTGAAGGGGCGGAAAAAATTTATGAGATCTTTAAGGCAAAATTAGAGCAAAAAGATGCAAAATTGGCAAAAGAGATTGCTGATCGCTTCCAAGACGTGAATGTGTTATTGGCGAAACATAATAAATCAAAAGACGGCTATGATTATGTACCTTATACAGATTTAACCGATAAAGACATTAAAGCGCTTGCGGAAGCGGTGAATAAATTAGGTGAGCCCTTAGCATAAATGGGTATTCTTTTGGGTAAATAAGGATAAACAATGAGCGAAAAATTAACTGATCGCCGTGTGTTTCTTAAACAAGTGGCATTAGTGGGGGCTGGTGTAATGGCGAGCCCTGCTTTTGCCCTAGAACCACGTACCACACCGAAAATTAAAAATATCTATCCATTTTACGGAGCACATCAACAAGGCATTGCCACGCCGGCACAAAAAAACATCTACTTTATGGTGTTAGATCTGCATTCTACCGATCTCAATAAAATCAAAGAGATGTTTAAAATATGGACGGATTATAGTGCCAAATTAACGCAGGGGCTGAATGTAAAAAGCTATCCTGATAATGCCTACATTCCGCCAACCGATACGGGCGAAGCAGACAGCTTAAATCCGTATAATCTCACGCTAACCTTTGGTGTTACCGCTTCTTTCTTTGATAAGCTAGGCATTGCTCAATTCAAGCCAAAACAGCTTAAAGATCTACCGCACTTTCCGCGTGATCAGCTCAAAGAGCATTACACGGGAGGCGACATCTGTATTCAAGCCTGTGCCGATGATCCGCAAGTAGCATTCCACGCCGTGCGTAACTTGGTGCGAGCTGCTCGTGCGAACATTACGATGCGTTGGAGCCAAGCCGGTTTTAATTCCTTTGAAGGAGGCGACACGCCACGCAATCTGTTTGGTTTTAAAGACGGTACGGGTAATCCGCAAGGCAAAGCTCTTGATGAAACCGTCTGGTATCAGGACGATAACTGGTTGAAAAACGGTACATTTTTAGTCGCTCGCCGTATTCAAATGCATTTGGAAACTTGGGATCGCACAAATCTTAACGGGCAGGAAGAAACCTTTGGCCGCCATCGGGATAGCGGTGCGCCGATTGGTAAAAAACAGGAGTTTGATACGGTTAATCTTGAGCAGAAAGATGAAAAAGGTAAACCGATTATCCCTGAAATTTCCCATTTGCATTTGGCGAAAAAGACAGGGTTACAGATGTTAAGACGTTCCTTCTCTTATGCCAGCGGTGTTGATCCGAAAACAGGGCAGTTTGATGCAGGTTTGTTGTTTATCTCGTTCCAAAAAGATCCGCAACAATTTATTACCATTCAAAACAGCCTTGGCAATATCGACAAGATGAACGAATACATTACCCATATCGGTAGCGGATTATTTGCGTGCTTTGCAGGAGTTAAAGATGAAAATGATTACTTGGGTAAATCATTGTTTGAACAACTTTAACCGCTTTTTTGTTGTATTTACGCTCAGCTTAACGCTGGGCGTTGCTTATGCAAAGGTGGAAACCGGCCACTTATTTGTGCATTTATCCGATGCGATGGCGGAAGTGAAAAAAGGGGAAAGTGCAAAATCTCAGCCATATTTGACCGCTTTACAGCAAGAATTTGAAGCGATCCCAAGCCATCAATCGCAAGCAGGGCAAGCGGTCAGTTCTTCGCTAAAAATTGCGATTGCTCAACCTGATTTAGCCCATTTTGAGCAGCTTTCCAAAGCCCTTTATGCCTTTGAGAAAGAACAAAACCCCGTAGATTACGAGCAGAAGCGTCAGCAATTTGCCAAACGAGTGATGCCTGTTTATCAAAAACTGTTGCAAGCAACGCAACAACAGGATTTAGATGAGGTTCAACAAGCCTATAAACGTTTTAACCAAACCTGGACGTTGAATGAAAAAGTGGTGCGAGAAACCAGTCTTGGGCATTATGGACAGATTGAAACAGCGATGACCTTGCTGCGTATTGCGATGTTGTCTGAACCGGCAAATTTCCCTGAAATGCAAACACAAGCGGTCAAATTAGGCGATGCGTTAGCGGATTTTAAATCGGGCAACCAGTTGCAACCGCAAGCGGTGCAAGCCGACGCACCTACAACATTGAAAGACGGCATTGCGTTGCTGGAAAAAAGTTATCAAGCCTTTAGCGAAAACCAAATTTCGCAAGGGCAAGCGGACATTACGCTCTTTATTCAGCAATGGGCGGTCTTTGAAGGGGAAGTGCGAACACGGGACGGTGCGTTATATAATCGAGTGGAAAGCGATTTGCCGATCATTTTGGTGAAGGGCAATCAGGCGGAAAATCTGTCGCATTTCAGAACCTTGCTTGACGATCTGCAACGGCTTGATTTGGCTTCAAGCTATGGCATTGTTGATGCAATGTTGATTTTATTGCGTGAAGGAACGGAAGCTCTGCTGATTATTATGGCGTTGCTCACCACCCTAAATGTTGCCAACCAACCCCAAGCAAGACGCTGGGTTTATGTGGGGGCAGGGCTGGGCGTGGTAGCAAGTATTGTCGGAGCAGTTGCCTTACAACAACTTTTCCCAGCGATTTCTGCCGGCACAAACCGTGAAATTCTCGAAAGTGCGGTGGGAATTGTGGCAGTTTTGATGATGCTTTTTGTCGGGGCGTGGCTACATAGCAAGGCTTCGCTCAAAGGCTGGCAGAACTTTATCAATAAACAGGTCGCTCAAGCCCTTGCCACGGGCAGTTTATTCTCAATGTTGGCGTTGAGTTTTTTATCGGTCTTTCGAGAAGGGGCAGAAACGATTTTATTTTACGCAGGAATGTTGCCGTTAATGACGATGCAAGATTTCTTGCTTGGGATTTTATCTGCCCTTATTTTGCTAGCGATAATGGCGTGGGCGATGCAACGCTTTTCCCACAAATTGCCGATCCATCATCTGTTCAAAGTGATGACCGTCTTGATTTACGGGCTTGGCTTTAAAATCCTTGGGGTCAGTATTCAAGCCTTGCAACTGACACAAATGCTACCACGCCATATTATTGACGGGCTACCGAATATTACCGCTATTGGCTTTTATGCTTCAATGGAAGGACTGACGGCACAGCTGGTTTATTTGGCGTTAATTCCTGTGGTGGTAAGGCTAATGCAGAAATAGACTTTTCTCTAACTAAACGTTAACCGCACTTCGTAGAAGATAAAAGTGCGGTTATTTTTCTTAATGTTTTTTATTGATAATTTGTTGTACTTCTGCCATTAATTCCTGATCCACTTCCAAGGCAATTTTGGTAAGTTCTGCATTTTCAAAAGGCGCAATTTTCGGATCATAAACTTCCGCCATTACCTTGATAGAATGGCGGTCTTTGTCAAAATAGGTTTCCGTAATTTCATTCACTACGTCCATATCCATCCCTAAAGAAAGCAAGGCTTTTTTACCTGCGCGTAATGCGGAATCAAAGGTTTCTCGCACTTGAATATCTGCGCCGGCATTATACAAATCGAATACCGCAAGGCGATCATAAGCACGTGCAATGATTTTAATTTGAGGATTCATTTTTCGTGCTAATTCAACGATATGTAAGGCTTGATGTTTATCATCGATTGCCACAATTAATAGTTCCGCATGTTCTACGCCGGCAGCATGTAAAAGTTCAGGACGTGTGGCATCGCCATAATAACTTTTAATGCCACGTTTTTTCATATTGCCAATTAAATGCGCGTCTTTATCAATAATAGTTGGGTGATATCCTGTCATCACGAGCATTTGATTGATAATTTGCCCAAAACGCCCCAAACCAATTAGCACCGTTGGATGTTGTTCTTCAATATGATCAGCCGCTTGCTCTTGCGTATGGGTTAAATGTGGGATGAGATATTTTTTGTGCAAAATAATGAAAACTGGCGTTAAAACCATTGATAGCACCACAATAGCGGTCATATTGGCTTGCACTTCGGCACTAATCACGCCTTTATCAGCAGCTGCTGCGAAGAGAACGAAGGCAAATTCGCCACCTTGCGCCATAATAATCATACGATCAATGGCGTTGGCATGGCTGGTGCGCGTAACACGTGCCACAATATAAATACAGAGCGCTTTGACCAACATAAAGCTCAACACACCTGCGATAATTAAACCCCAGTTTTCCATAACCACCGTTAAGTTTAGGGACATGCCCACCCCTAAGAAAAACAACCCTAGCAATAAGCCACGGAAAGGCTCAACGTCTGCTTCAAGTTGATGACGGAAGCTTGATTCGGATAACAATACGCCGGCCACAAACGCCCCCATTGCCATGGATAAACCGCCGCCTTCCATTAGCAAAGCGGAACCCAATACTACCAATAATGCGGCTGCCGTCATCACTTCTCGGTTTTTGGTTTTGGCGAGAATTTTAAATAATGGATTTAATAGCCAAAGCCCTGCTGCCACTAATACCGCAATAGATCCCCCTGCCAAAGCAATTTTTTGCCATAAAGGCTCACTGGATTCTACGTGGTTTGGCGATAAGAAAGTGACGATGGCCAGTAAAGGCACAATCAATAAGTCTTCAAATAATAAAATGGAAACAATACTTTGTCCCCTTGGGGTGGCAACATCACCGCGATCGCTGAGCTCTTGCATCACAATCGCTGTTGAAGTTAACACAAAGCCTGCGGCACTGACAAACGCCACGCGCCAATCAAACCCAAATGCCATAGCAAGCCCTGTTAAGGCAGAAGCACAAAGCCCGATTTGAAATGCGCCTAAACAGAAAATATGGTTACGTAATCCCCAAATATGGGAAGGTTTCATCTCAAGCCCGATAATAAATAGAAACATTACCACACCGAGTTCAGCGAGATGAATAATGCCCTCGGGATCCGTAAAGACCCCCAAGCCAAAAGGTCCAATAACAAGTCCTGCGGCTAAATACCCTAAAATAGATCCCAAACCTAAGCGTTTAAATAACGGCACGGCAATGACCGCGGCGGTTAACAAGGTTACAACATTAATCAGTTGATTTGCCCCTTCTGCTGCCATAAATACTCCTTAATAAGCAGATTTTCTCAATTAAAATCTTTACAAAACCTTTACACTAAAAATTCGCCTTTTTCAGGGTTCTTCGGTAAAATATGCGTCCAAATTATTTACCGGAAATATCTATTTATGTCTAAAACTCCAAACATTGGCTTTGTAAGTCTTGGTTGTCCCAAAAACTTAGTGGATTCAGAGCGTATTCTGACAGAGTTACGCACCGATGGCTACAATATTATTCCAACTTATGAGAACGCTGATTTAGTGATTGTAAATACCTGTGGCTTTATTGATTCCGCGGTACAAGAATCGCTGGAAGCAATTGGCGAAGCCTTGGAAGCCAATGGCAAGGTGTTGGTAACAGGTTGCTTAGGTGCCAAAGAAGATCAAATTCGCGAAGTCCATCCTAAAGTATTAGAGATTACAGGACCACATTCTTATGAAGCGGTGATGGAACATGTGCATAAATACGTGCCAAAACCGGAATACAATCCTTATGTGAACCTTGTGCCGAGCCAAGGGATTAAATTAACACCGAAGCATTATGCCTATTTGAAAATTTCCGAAGGCTGCGACCACAATTGTACATTCTGTATCATCCCATCTTTGCGCGGAAAATTAGACAGCCGCCCAATTACACAGGTGTTAGATGAAGCGAAACGTCTAGTGGATTCCGGGGTGCGAGAGCTATTAGTGGTTTCACAAGATACGTCAGCCTATTCCCTTGACCAAAGCAAAGAAGCACAAAATAAAACGGTTTTCTGGAATGGAATGCCGATTAAAAATAACTTAATTACATTATGCCAAATGCTGGGAACGCTAGGGGCTTGGGTACGTTTGCATTATGTTTATCCTTATCCGCATGTGGATGATTTAATTCCATTGATGGCGGAAGGAAAAATTTTGCCGTATTTAGACATTCCATTGCAGCACGCCAGCCCGAAAATCTTGAAAGCGATGAAACGCCCGGGTTCCGTAGAGCGTGTCTTAGAACGTATTAAAAAATGGCGTGAGATTTGCCCGGAGTTAACCTTACGTTCAACCTTTATTGTGGGCTTTCCGGGGGAAACTGAAGAAGATTTCCAAATGCTGTTGGACTTCTTACAAGAAGCACAACTTGATCGCGTAGGTTGCTTTAAATTCAGCCCGGTTGAAGGTGCCAAAGCAACGGATATGGCAGACCAAGTGCCTGAAGAAATCAAAGAAGAACGTTTCCAACGTTTTATGGAATTACAACAACAAATTTCTGCCCAACGTTTACAACAAAAAGTGGGCAAAACACTGAAAGTTATCGTAGACGAAATTGATGAAGAAGGCATCATTGGTCGCTCAATGGCGGATGCCCCTGAAATTGATGGTGTGGTTTATGTGGATAATTTAAGTGAAAGCGCGGTGAAAATTGGGGATGTTTTGGATGTAACCATTACCAACGCCGATGAATATGATTTATGGGGAACTTGTTAATATTAAGGAATATGTGATGACTGAAGGGCAAAAGAAACCTAATGTAGAACGTTTTGAGCAAGCGGTTGCTGCCAAAAACTATGAAGAAGCCTGCGTTGAGCTATTAGAAATTTTAGGTAAATTAGACAGCAATTTTGGTGCCATTGACGGTATTGAATTTGCAATGCCTGCGCAACTGAATGAACCAACGTTAAAGTATGATCTTGTTAAATATTTTTGTACACGTATGGCAACGGCAATCAGCACCTTATTCAGCGATAAAGAATTAATTATTTCTGATAGTGGTGCGACACGCTTCTTCTCATTCCAACGTTGGATAACAATGATTTTTGCCTCATCGCCTTATATCAATGCTGACCATGTGTTGCAAGTCTATAATTTAAATGCCGCCAACAATGATCCTGCGGATGTGCAATTAGACGGAACAAAAGAAAGTTTAGTTAAATTCTGTATTCTTTACTTACCGGAATCTAATCTTGTTTTAAATTTAGATACGCTTTGGCAAATTAGCCCCGAAATTTGTGCATCTCTTTGTTTTGCCTTGCAATCAGCGCGCTTCATTGGCACAAAAGAAGCCTTTGCAAAACGCTCAGCAATTTTGCAATGGTTCCCTGAAAAATTAGCACAAATTCAGAACTTAAATAACGTACCAAGTAGTATTAGTCACGATGTTTATATGCATTGTAGCTATGATATTGCCCCAAATAAACATTGGGTAAAAAATGCATTAAACCAAGTAATCCGCCGCCATATTGTCGAATCTGGCTGGCAAGATCGCGATGTCTCTACGATTGGCTACCATAACGGCAAACCTGTAATGGTCGTTGTGTTAGAGCACTTCCATTCCGCCCATTCTATTTATCGCACGCACTCAACCTCAATGATCGCCGCGCGCGAACATTTCCACTTAATTGGCTTAGGTAATTCAAGTGTTGATCAGTTGGGACAAGAGGTCTTTGATGAATTCCATTTATTGGAAGGCGACCATATTCTAGATCGTATGAATTTTGTGCGTGATATTTGCGAGAAAAACAACGCAGCAATCTTATATATGCCATCTATTGGGATGGATTTATTACCAATTTTCTTAAGCAATACGCGTCTTGCACCAATTCAAGCGGTGGCATTAGGTCATCCGGCGACCACGCATTCTCCGTTTATTGAGTATGTTGTTGTAGAAGACGATTATGTCGGTTCTGAAGACTGTTTCAGTGAAACCTTATTGCGTTTGCCTAAAGATGCGTTACCTTATGTGCCTTCTGCGTTAGCACCAAAATCTGTTAACTACAAATTGCGCGAAAATCCTGAAGTGGTCAATATTGGTATTGCTTCAACCACCATGAAATTAAACCCTTATTTCTTGGAGGCATTAAAAGTGATTCGCGACCGAGCTAAAGTGAAAGTGCATTTCCATTTTGCCTTAGGACAATCAAGCGGTGTGACGCACCCTTATGTAGAACGTTTTATTAAATCTTATTTGGGCGATGATGCCACCGCACATCAGCACACCCCATATCAGCAATATTTAGAAATCTTGCACAATTGCGATATGATGGTGAACCCTTTCCCATTTGGCAATACCAACGGTATTATTGATATGGTGACCTTAGGTTTAGTGGGGATCTGTAAAACCGGCCCGGAAGTACATGAACATATTGACGAAGGCTTATTTAAACGCCTTGGTTTACCGGAATGGTTAATTGCCAATACCGTTGATGAATATGTGGAACGTGCGATTCGTTTAGCAGAAAATCACGAAGAACGACTTGCATTGCGCCGTCATATTATTGAAAACAACGGATTGCAAACGTTATTCACCGGCGATCCAAGACCAATGGGACGCATCTTCCTACAAAAATTAAAGGAATGGGAAGAACGGAAAACCAAGTCTCAAAAAAGCGCGGGTAAAAAAAAGAAACGTTAGTCGATTAGGTTCAACTTAGCACGAGCAATGCTAGGTTTGTAAAACCCAGTTCTAGGTGTAATAAACAAAAAAGTTGCTAATATTTGTTTGTCTTAGCAACTTTTTTCTCTTATTGAAGTTCAATATAATGAGATTGAATGATTTTTCTGAATGTCTCACTTGTTGTTGCCCAATCAACCACATCAACTTTCCAAATTAAATCTGATTCAGCAAATGCTTCTCGCAAAGCTGCACTTTCCGCAAGAGAAAGAGGCGTATCAGTGATAATGGCTAAATCGAGATCTGAATATTTTTTTGCAGTCCCTTTAACACGCGATCCAAAAGCCCACACTGGATAGTGAGGGATCACGGTTTGCAGAATTGATTTAACAATGTTCAATTCTTCATCTGTAATAGCTAATTTATTCATTTAATAAAGAAAGTAATTTATTGCCTAAATACTGAACTTCTTCTAAGAATTTTGGAATACCCGCAACAACATCTAATGCGGTATTTTCATCGTAAGTGTGGCTGGTTCTGCTTCGCATTTCCCGATATTGTCGCCAATCAAGCCAATTTCCTAACAACAAATTTCGTTCATTTCCTGTTCGAATAAGATCTTGAAAAGTCATTTCATCAAAGGCTTCCATATTGGCAGAAGTCGCTTCTAAATAACGCTTTAGCATTTTATGACTGACTTCATAAGTAAATTCAAAACGTTGAATAAGTCCATCGCGAATTTGAATATCAGAAATATCCTGTTGATAACGCGTTAACCCTTCAGCAAGGCGATGAGTAGCGTTAATTAATGGGGTAATGTCTAATTTATCCGTCATTATTTTCTGTCCAACATAAAAAAAGTGCGGTTAGTTTACCACACTTTTTTGTTTATTAAGTCAGCTAATAGCTTCAATGAGAACGCAAACGCTGTAAAAAAGCCTTGGTACGTTCATGTTGCGGATTATCGAATAATTGTTGTGGTGAGCCTTGTTCAACAATCACACCACCATCCATCACAATCACTAAATCCGCCACATCAAGGGCAAATTTAATTTCGTGGGTCACAACCACCATTGTCCAGCCTTCTTTGGCAAGGGATTTCATGGTGTCTAATACATCTTGCACTAACTCAGGGTCAAGCGCCGAAGTGGGTTCATCAAAGAGCATTAATTCCGGTTGTAATGCTAAGGCACGGGCAATACCGACTCGTTGTTGTTGCCCGCCTGATAATTGGAACGGATAGAGATCCGCTTTGTCAGCGAGCCCAACTTTGGTGAGTAATGTTAATGCTTCTTGGCGTGCTTGTTCTTTGGCTTTACCTTGAACTTGAACAGGGCCTTCCATCACATTTTCCAACGCAGTTTTGTGGGGAAAAAGATTGTAATTTTGGAACACCATCCCTGATTTACGGCGCAAGGCAAGAATCTCTTTTTTAGTAGGTTTTGCGCCAAAATCAATGTGTAATCCGTTGGCATTATCAAATTCAATGGTGCCTTGTTCGGGCATTTCCAGCGCATTTAAACAACGTAAAAAAGTGGTTTTTCCCGAACCCGAAGGCCCAAGAATAACGACTACTTCGCCTTTGGTAATCTCTAAATCAATGCCGCGTAAAATCGTATTATCGCCAAAAGATTTCTGAATATTTTTAATTTTTATCATCGGATCTCCTAGTGTGCTACAAAACGAGACATTCGTTTTTCAATTCGTGCTTGAATAAAGAATAATACCCAGCAGAAACACCAATACACTAAACCTGCTTCAATATAAACAGGCAAGAAATCGTAGGACATATTAGCCATTTGTTGTGCCACGCGGAACATTTCCGTTACCGTAACCACCGAGGCTAATGACGTGTCTTTAAATAAACCAATGAAGGTATTACTTAATGGCGGAACGGCTACGCGAAAGGCTTGCGGTGCAATAATACGGCGGAATGTTTGAAGGTAATTCATGCCTATGGTATAGCCCGCTTCCCATTGTCCTTTAGGAACGGAAGAAATGGCTGCGCGAACCGTTTCCGACCCATAAGCACCAATATTGAGCGAAAAACCAATAATTGCCGCAGGAATAGGATCGATAAAAATACCAATAGCCGGCAAACCGTAAAACACCACGGAAATTTGCACTAACATTGGGGTGCCGCGGATAATGGATATATAGATTTTCACCAACACCAAGGCAATGCGATGAACAATACCATTCACCGGCGTAATACGAATTAACGCAACGCCTACGGCAATAATCATCCCGATAATAAATGACGAAATTGCCAATGGAATAGAGACTAAAAAAGCCGCTTCAACCATTGGCCAAAAAGCACTAATGACCAAGTCCACGCGGGACTCGGTCATAAAAGGTAAAGAAAGAAGAAAATTATTTAACACTGATATCTTTTCCGAAGAATTGTTCACCTAATTTTTTCAATGTACCGTCTTTTTGTAATTCCACCACGGCAGCACTAATTTTCGCAAGGGCTTCATCATTGCCTTTATTAACAATGAAACCTGAGCCTAATTTATCTTCAGCAGGGGCTTCCCAAGCGGTTTTTAAACCGGCATTAGGATTTTTCTTCAAGTAATCTAAAATCGCCAAACTGTCATTTAAGGTTAAGTCTGCACGTTTTTGCTGAACAACCAATAATGATTGGGCTAAACCATCTACCGGCACGATATTCGCTTGTTTTTCGCGCGCCAGTTCACCATAGTTACTGGTTAAGGATTGTGCTGCTTTGCGTCCTTTAATATCATCTAAGGTTTTAATGCTGTTGTCATCTTCACGCACAACCATCATTGCGCCAGACCAACTATAAGATTCTGATTTATCAAAAGTCGCACGGCGTTCAGGCGTAGTTAACGCCACTTGGTTTGCCACAATATCAAAACGACCGGCTTTTAAACCCGCCATCATCGAATCCCAAACCGTCTCTTTAAATTCGACTTTAACCCCTAATTTTTCCGCCACAGCACGCGTTACTTCTACGTCATAACCCGTTAATTTACCGCTGGCATCATGGTAAGTGAATGGCGCATAAGTGCCTTCTGTACCCACGGTAATGGTTCCTTTGTTGTTAATGCGCTCAAGCAAACTATCAGCGGCAATCGCTTGTGTAGTTGTAAAAGCAAAAACAGAGGTGGCTAAGAGTAAAAATTTTTTAAACATAATACTTTCCTTTTGAATGTTGTTATAAACGAAACTGATTTTAAGGATATTGAATGAAATTAAGAAATACAAAAAACATATATCTTATAACTGAAATTTTCAGCGGCTTATTTATAACTTATTTTGCCTTGCAAGGGCAACTATTTAAATGATCGTCCACTAATCCCATCGATTGCATAAAGGCATAACAAGTGGTTTCGCCCACAAATACAAACCCACGCTTTTTTAAGGCTTTGGACAACGCTTTTGACGTATCCGTTTTGACCGGAATAACGCTTAGCGTTGGTACATCATTAATTTGTGGTTTATGGTTCACAAAAGACCACACAAAATCACTAAAATTTTCACCGCACTTTTGCATTTGAAGATAGGCCTTAGCATTTTTAACAATAGCTTCCAATTTGGCGCGATGGCGAATTAAACCTTCATTTTGCATTAAGCGGTCAATATCTGCACCGGTCATTGTGGCAATTTTTTCAGGATCAAAGTGATGAAAAGCCGCGCGATAGGCTTCTCTTTTCTTTAATACCGTAATCCACGAAAGCCCGGCTTGTTGCCCTTCAAGGCAGATTTTTTCAAATAATTTTTGGCTGTCAAACTGGGGTTTTCCCCATTCCTTATCGTGATAATCTATATAAATTTGGCTGTCGCCGGACCAAGGACATCGGCTCATGGTTGCTCCTGTAAATCCGCTAAGGTATTAAAATTGCGAAAGGCGTTTTTTTGTTCGGAAAAATCCACACTCACCGCACCTTGTTCACGTAAAAACGTAAAGATTCGCCGTTCACCACCGGCAAGATATTGTTCAAGTGCGGTGAATAATTGGCGAGAAATAAGGCTGAATGTCGGGTGATCTCGTTCGCCATCATGGGCATAAGCACATAAAACAGCCGAATTTTCTACCGCACTTTTGAGTTTTTCCGCTAAATTGAGTGGCAGATAAGGACAATCACAAGGGACAAATAACACATAATCCGTTGTCGCTCGGCGTAGTGACGTTAACATTCCGCTGAGTGGGCCTTGAAAATCGGCCATTTCATCGGGAAACACAGGCACGCCAAATTGTTCATATTCTGCCAAATGGCGATTAGCATTAATGGAAATGGCGTTAACTTGTGATTTTAAGCGTGCTAAAACCTGTGCGATAAGCGGTTGGTGATGCAAAAGCTGCAAGCCTTTTTCGACACCGCCCATCCGTCTTGCTAGTCCGCCTGCTAAAATTACGGCACTGATGGTGATCATTGTTTGTCAATTGCCCCTAATTCAAGTATCATTCTGCGCGAGCTATTTGCTACGCAATTAAATCTAATTTTAAAGGAAGTTTTTATGAAATGTCATCGTTTAAATGAAGTATTGGAACTTTTACAACCTTATTGGTCTAAAAAAGACCCGGAAATGAATTTGGTACAAATTTTGCAAAGCATTGCCGATGAAGCGGGTTTTGATAAACCGCTTGCGGAATTATCTGATGAAGTGATTATTTATCAATTAAAAATGCGCGATGCTGGCAAATATGACCCTATTCCGGGTATTCAAAAAGACTATGAAGAAGACTTTAAAACCGCTATTTTAAAAGCACGCGGTATTATTAAATAAGGATAAATGATGAAAAAATTATTAGCCGCTTTAGTTGTGGCAACGGCCACCATGACCGGTTTTCAAGCGCAAGCTGCTGAATTAAAAGACGGCGAGCAATATATTACCTTAAACCAAGCACGCGCCGCCCAACCTGAAGTGATTGAGTTTTTCTCATTCTACTGCCCACATTGCTATAGCTTTGAAATGCAATACAAAATTCCAAGCAAAGTGAAAGCGCAATTACCACAAGGCACGACTTTCAAACAATATCATGTGGATTTCTTAGGTCCGCAAGGTAAAAACTTAACTCGTGCTTGGGCATTAGCCATGACTTTAGGCGTAGAAGATAAAGTCAAAACGGCTTTATTTGATGGCGCACAAGCAAATGCATTTAAATCAATGGATGATATTCGCCAAAAATTTATCGACAATGGCGTCACCGCAGAACAATTTGACGGTACCATTAATAGTTTTGCTGTGACTACGTTAGTGAAAACACAACAGAACTTAGTGAAACAATTCCAAGTTAATGGTGTGCCAGATTTTTATGTAAATAACAAATTCCGCGTAAATCCTGAAGGTTTATCTCGAGATGATTTCGTGGGCGATTATGTAAAAACAGTGATCGAATTATTGAAAAAATAACCTTATTAAATAGACCCTAGGAGCAAAAAATGGCTGAGAGTTTCAGTGTTGAACGTCGTTTTTTTGACGACAAAAATTATCCACGTGGCTTTTCTCGTCACGGTGACTATACCATCAAAGAATCACAAGCATTAGAACAATACGGACAAGCGTTTAAAGCATTGGATTTAGGTGAACGTGAACCAAAAACAGCAGAAGAAAAAGCCTTTGTTGCAGTTTGTAAAGGCGAACGTCAGCCGGAAACTTTCTTTGAAAAAACATGGAATAAATACCGCACTTTAACCAGCAAAACAAAACGTGTTTACACCCTTTCAGGAGTGGTTGCGGATAGCGTTGAAGATATGGCAACGGCAGATTAATCTTTTGTAACAAAAGACAAGGCTTGAGAAATCAAGCCTTTTAATTTTCCATAACAATCCCCTAAAAATGAGTAAAAACAGTAATGCAATCATTACCCATTGAACAATATGATAATTTATTAGCCCAAAAGCGTGAAAAATTAACCGCGCTTTTGTCGCCATTTAATGCGCCTGAGTTGGACGTATTTTCTTCGCCGAAACAACATTTCCGTATGCGTGCTGAATTTCGTGTTTGGCACGATCGGGGCGATCTGTATCACATTATGTTCGATCAGGAAACGAAGCAACGTTATCGTGTAGATAACTTTCCCATTGCCAGCCGGCTGATTAATCACATGATGACAACGCTGTTGCCTTTGTTAAAAGAGCAAGAAGTCTTAACGCGTAAATTATTCCAAATTGATTATCTTAGTACCTTGAGCAACAAGATTGTTGTGAGTTTGTTGTATCACAAAACCTTGGATGCACAATGGGAAACAGCAGCACGCGCGCTGAAAGTGCGGTTAGAAAAAATGGATTTTGATGTACAACTCATTGGTCGTGCTACAAAACAAAAAATTTGTCTCGATCAAGATTTTGTGGATGAAGTTCTGCCTGTGAATGGCAAAAATTATGTGTATCGCCAAGTGGAAAATAGTTTTACTCAACCCAATGCGGCCGTAAATAGCAAAATGTTGGCATGGGCGATTGATTGCACGAAAAATTCTACAGGCGATTTGCTTGAGCTTTATTGCGGTAACGGTAATTTTTCCATTGCCTTGGCACAAAATTTCCGCAAGGTGTTGGCAACGGAAATTGCGAAGCCCTCTGTGGCTGCGGCACAGTTTAATATTGCAGCTAATGGTGTGAACAATTTGCAAATTATCCGTATGTCCGCGGAAGAATTTACCCAAGCGATGAACGGTGTGCGTGAGTTTAATCGCTTGAAAGGCATAGATTTAAAAGCCTATGAATGTAACACTATTTTTGTCGATCCACCGCGCGCGGGGCTTGATCCTGATACGGTGAAATTAGTGCAAAATTACGACCGCATTTTGTACATTTCCTGTAATCCACATACCTTGTGTGACAATTTACACGAACTAAGCAAAACCCATCGCATTGAACGCGCAGCCTTATTTGATCAATTTCCTTATACTGATCATATGGAATCAGGCGTTTGGTTGGTGCGTAAATAGGGCATATTATGATTCAATTAATTTGCGAAACCGAAACGCCTGAAATGTTCACCGCACTTTGTGCCGCAAAAGGCTTAACGCATAATCCGGAAAGCACGCTTGCATTGGTACAAACCCAAATAAATGACGAAGTGCGGTTAGAATTGCGTAAACTGGATGAACCCAAATTAGGTGCGGTGTTTGTGGATTTTGTGGGCGGCACCATGGCACATCGCCGTAAATTTGGTGGTGGGCGTGGTGAAGCCGTGGCGAAAGCGGTAGGCATAAAAGGCGCTGAGCTGCCTACGGTGATTGACGCAACCGCAGGTTTAGGGCGAGATGCCTTTGTGCTGGCAGCGATTGGTTGCCAAGTGCGTTTGGTGGAACGCCACCCTGTAGTGCGTTTGTTGTTGGAAGATGGTTTACGCCGCGCTTATGCGGACAGTGAAATTGGTGAAATGATGCAACAAAATATGCGCTTGCTTGATGTGGCGCATATCAATGCCTTAAACCCAGAAAAGGATTTCGCAGACGTGGTTTACCTTGACCCTATGTATCCCCATAAACAAAAATCTGCTTTGGTAAAAAAAGAAATGCGCGTATTTCAGCATTTAGTGGGCTCAGATTTAGATGCGGATACCTTGCTTGAGCCCGCCTTGCAATTAGCCAAAAAGCGCGTAGTAGTTAAACGCCCCGATTATGCGGAATTTCTTGGAAAAATCGCACCGCACTTTAGCCGAGAAACAAAGAATCATCGGTTTGATATTTATTTATAATAATTATGGGGTAAATGCTATATAAACAATGCAATGCCCCAAAACCGTTAAAACTCTCTTTCTAATACCAACGCAATACCGTCTTCATTATTGCTGGCTGTCACTTCTTTTGCCACTTGTTGTATTTCATCAGGGGCATTACCCATGGCAACACTTAAACCTGCGTATTCCAACATATCAAGATCGTTGAAATTATCGCCAAAGGCGATGACGTCATCCGCACTTACGTGCAAATAATGTTCCATAAAACGAATGGCTTTCGCTTTTGTTGCGGCTTTATTCATAATTTCTAAATATTCAGGTTTAGAACGATGAATACTTAAATGTGGTAATGCGCGCTTTAAAAGTTGCTCCACGTCTAAAATCGCATCAGCATTTCCCATAATAAGGATTTTATGCACATTTTGGATGTTTTCAGGTGTTTTTTGTGCCTGTAATCCTGTTATTTCCGTTTCTTGCTGTGCCCAATAGTCATGTTGGTTAACAAACCAATTTAAACCTGAATAATGGCTAATGGATAAATGCGCGTAAGGCGTAAGCAAGGTGGTCAATTTATTTAAATCCGCCGTATCAATTAACACACTATAAAGTTCATTTAACTCTTTATCTAAAATCAACGCACCGCTATAGCAAATAATCGGGGCATTTGTTTGTAATTGATTTGTATAAGGTGTTATGGCATAAGGCGGACGGGCTGAGACAGGAATAAAGGGGATTCCTTTGCGGATAACGGATTTAATGGCTTGCTCAGTTCTAGAGCTGATTTTATGTTGACTATTTAATAGCGTACCGTCCATATCGCTGAAAATGGCTTTGTATTTCATTTTATACTCCCTATAAGTACATTGCGTTCCGACATGATTTGGCTCAAATGATAAAAAAGTCGTTCCCATAATAGGAACGACTTAAAGTGCGGTTATTTTAGCGTTTGTTTTTCACTAATTTTTCCGTTAATTCGTAAGCACGAAGTTTTGCAAGTTCTCTTGAAAGTTTTGCTGTTAACAATTCATGATTTGTATCAGCGGATTTTGCTACGATATTTTCTTCAGCTTTTTTCTTCGCTGCTAAAATACGTTCTTCATCAAGTTCAGAACCGCGGATCGCCACGTCTGCAAGTACGGTAACAATATTCGGTTGAACTTCTAAGAATCCACCCGATACGTAAACCACTTCTTCGATACCATCAGTATAAGTAAATTTTACAATACCCGGTTTAATAGCAGTAAGTAATGGTGTGTGACCGGCTAAAATACCCAATTCACCTTCGATACCCGTAGCTTGCACACTTTTTACTTCGCCTTCGAAGATTTTATTTTCTGCACTTACGATTGTTAAAGTAAATGTTGACATATGTTTCCTCCAATCTGGTAATCAGTTGAAGTGATTACATATTTTTCGCTTTTTCAATAACTTCTTCGATTGAACCTACCATATAGAACGCTTGTTCCGGGATATGGTCATATTCACCGTTAAGAATACCTTTGAAACCACGAATCGTATCTTTTAATGATACATATTTACCTGGTGAACCTGTAAAGACTTCCGCAACGAAGAACGGTTGTGATAAGAAACGTTCGATTTTACGCGCACGTGCTACCACAAGTTTATCGTCTTCTGAAAGTTCATCCATACCAAGAATAGCAATGATGTCTTTCAATTCTTTATAACGTTGCAAAATACCTTGTACACCACGCGCTACATCATAATGCTCTTGACCAACCACTTGTGGGTCTAACTGACGTGACGTTGAATCTAATGGGTCAACCGCAGGATAAATACCTAATGACGCAATGTTACGACTTAATACAACTGTTGAGTCTAAGTGCGCAAAGGTTGTGGCCGGCGATGGGTCAGTTAAGTCATCGGCAGGCACGTAAACCGCTTGAACAGAGGTGATAGAACCAGTTTTGGTTGAGGTAATACGTTCTTGTAACACACCCATTTCTTCTGCCAATGTAGGTTGGTAACCTACCGCTGATGGCATACGGCCTAACAATGCCGATACTTCTGTCCCTGCAAGGGTATAACGATAGATGTTATCCACGAAGAATAATACATCGCGACCTTCATCACGGAATTTTTCTGCCATGGTTAAACCGGTCAACGCAACACGTAAACGGTTACCCGGTGGCTCATTCATTTGTCCGTAAACCAAGGATACTTTATCTAAAACGTTAGATTCTGTCATTTCATGGTAGAAGTCGTTACCTTCACGGGTACGTTCACCTACGCCCGCAAAGACTGAGAAACCCGAGTGCTCAATCGCGATATTACGGATTAATTCCATCATATTAACGGTTTTACCTACACCCGCACCACCGAACAAACCAACTTTACCCCCTTTCGCAAACGGGCAAATTAAGTCGATAACTTTGATCCCTGTTTCTAAAAGTTCAGTACTGTTAGATTGTTCTTCGTAGCTTGGTGCTGCACGGTGAATTGCCCAAGTTTCTTCTGCGCCAATTTCACCTTTTTGGTCAATAGGTTCACCTAATACGTTCATAATACGACCTAGGGTTTTTGTGCCCACGGGTACAGAAATAGGATGACCTGTATTTGTTACGGTTAAACCACGTTTTAAACCGTCTGATGAACCTAATGCGATACAACGCACTACGCCGCCACCTAATTGTTGTTGAACTTCAAGTGTTAAACTTGCACCTTCAACTTTCAATGCATCGTAAACTTTTGGTACTGCATCCTGTGGGAATTCAACATCGATTACCGCACCGATAATCTGTACAATTTTTCCTGCTGACATTACCGCTTCTCTCCATTAAATTGCTGCAGCGCCTGCAACAATTTCATTTAATTCATTTGTGATACTTGCTTGACGGGCTTTGTTATACACCAACTGCAAGTCGCCAATTAAGTTACCTGCATTATCCGTTGCTGCTTTCATCGCGACCATTCGAGCTGCCTGCTCTGAAGCTAAGTTATCAACCACTGATTGATAAACTTGAGATTCTAAATAACGAATCAATAAACTATCCAATAAAATTTTTGGATCAGGTTCGTAAATATAATCCCAAGATTGTTGTCTTTCACCTAAGTTATCTGTATCAAGTTCAGGTAATGGAACTAGCTGCTCAAAACATGGTTTTTGCGACATCGTATTAACGAATTTGTTGTACGCGATGTATAACGCATCAAATTCACCATTTTTATAGGCTGTAAACATACCATTTGCAATCCCCAACAATTCTTCAACCGATGGATTGTCCCCCATCCCTGAATGTTGTGCGCGAATAGTTAAGCCTACTGAGCGGAAAAAGGCGATACCTTTTGAGCCAATAACACCCACTTCAACGGTGACACCTTTTTCTTTCCATTGTTTGATTTCAGTTAACACGGTTTTAAACAGGTTAATGTTCAAACCGCCACACATACCGCGGTCAGTTGAAACAATTAACACACCCACTTTTTTAATTTCACGTTCTACTAAAAATGGGTGTTTATAACCTATGCTGGCTTTAGACACGTGGCTAATAACGTTTCTAATGGTTTCAGAGTAAGGACGAGATGCTGCCATACGATCCTGCGTTTTACGCATTTTCGAGGTGGCAACCATTTCCATTGCCTTGGTAATTTTTTGCGTACTTTGTACGCTGGCAATTTTGGTTTTTATCTCTTTTCCACTAGCCATTGTCTTTCTCCGAACTTATTACCACGTATTATTTGCTTTAAAGTTATCTAAGATAGCTTGCAACTGAGCTTTAATCTCATCGTTGTAGTTACCTGATTTGCTTAACTCTTGCATAAATTCGGTGTGAGTACGGTTGGCGTAATCTAAAAGTGCGGTCTCAAAATCAGCAATTTTGTTAAGTTCCACATCATCTAAATAACCAAATTCAACCGCAAATAAAAGCACTGCTTGTTCTGCGACATTTAATGGCGCATATTGTTTTTGTTTCAACAGTTCAGTAACTTTTTCACCGTGTGATAATTGTTTACGTGTTGCATCATCTAAGTCTGACGCAAATTGCGAGAATGCCGCTAACTCACGATATTGAGCTAAAGCCGTACGAATACCACCCGCTAATTTTTTCACCACTTTAGTTTGTGCTGCACCACCTACACGAGATACGGAAATCCCCGGGTTTACCGCAGGACGCACACCCGCATTGAATAAGTTAGATTCTAAGAAAATCTGACCATCGGTAATCGAAATTACGTTTGTCGGAACGAATGCCGAAACGTCACCCGCTTGGGTTTCGATAATCGGTAATGCGGTTAAAGAACCTGTTTTGCCTTTTACTGCACCATTAGTGAAACGTTCTACATATTCTTCGTTAACACGTGCTGCACGTTCAAGTAAGCGTGAGTGCAAATAGAATACGTCACCCGGGAAAGCTTCACGACCCGGCGGACGGCGAAGTAATAATGAAATTTGACGATAAGCAACCGCTTGTTTTGAAAGGTCATCATAAATGATTAACGCATCTTCACCACGGTCACGGAAATATTCACCCATAGCACAACCGGCATAAGGTGCCAAATATTGTAATGCCGCTGATTCAGAGGCTGAAGCCACAACCACGATAGTGTTTGCTAACGCGCCATTTTCTTCTAATTTACGTACTACGTTAGCAATGGTTGATGCTTTCTGACCAATCGCAACGTAAATACATTTAATGCCTGAGTCTTTTTGGTTAATGATTGCGTCAATCGCTAATGCAGTTTTACCTGTTTGACGGTCACCGATAATCAACTCACGTTGACCACGACCGATTGGCACCATGGCATCCACACCTTTATAACCGGTTTGAACAGGTTGGTCTACAGATTTACGATCGATTACACCTGGGGCAATCACTTCAACCGGCGAGAAACCGTCATGTTGAATTTCACCTTTACCATCGATTGGCTCACCTAAGGTATTCACCACGCGACCTAATAAACCACGACCAACCGGAACTTCAAGGATACGACCTGTACATTGTACTTCCATACCTTCCGCTAAATCAGCGTAAGGCCCCATAACTACCGCACCCACAGAATCACGTTCAAGGTTTAATGCCATCGCGAAACGGTTGCCCGGTAAAGCAATCATTTCACCTTGCATTACTTCGCTTAAACCGTGGATACGAATAATACCATCGCTCACAGAAACAATTGTCCCTGTATTACGCGCTTCGCTAACCACATCAAATTGTGCAATGCGTTTTTTAATTAATTCACTAATTTCTGTTGAATTTAGTTGCATCTTAAATTCCTCTTATCATTGCAATTCGTTTGCCAAACGAGCAAGTTGTCCACGGCTTGAACCGTCAATAACAAAATCGTCTGTACGAATGATAACCCCTGCGATGAGAGAATTATCCACGCTGCAATTTAATTTAACTTTACGAGCAAGTCTTTTCTCCATTGCGGCTGCAATTTTTTGTTCTTGTGTTGCATTTAATGGTTGTGCTGAAACCACTTCCACTTCTGCTGTCGCGTTATGTTCTTCCACATAATGTTGGAATAACTCAAAAACAGCAGGAAGAACCGTTAAACGCTTATTTTCAGCCATTAACCGAATCAGATTTTGCCCATATTGATCAAGTTGTTCGCCACAAATTGAAATTACCGTATCAGCGGCTTTTTGAGCAGAAAAGGTATTTTTCAAGAAATCTTGGATTTGTTCGTTTTCTGCCACTTGAGCAGCAAAGGCCAACATTTCTTCCCATTTTTCCACCGCACTTTGTTCTACGGCAAAATCAAATGCTGCTTTGGCATAAGGGCGAGCTATCGTAGTTAATTCTGACATAAGCCCAACCTTCTTATAGTTCTGCAACTAATTTATCAATAATATCGTTGTTCGCTGCTTCATCCACAGTACGACCAACAATTTTTTCTGCACCTGCAATCGCAAGTGATGCCACTTTCACGCGTAATTCTTCTTGAACACGTTTACGTTCAGATTCCACTTCTGCATAGCCTTGTTCAATGATTTTGGCTTTTAATGCTTCCGCTTCTACTTTCACTTCTTCAAGAATATCGTTACGGCGTTTATTGGCTAACTCAATAATTTTTTGTGCTTCTTCTTTAGCGGCAATAATTTCTTGTTCTACTGCAGCTTTAGAATCCGCTTGTTCTTGTTTCGCTTTTTCAGCTGAAGCTAACGCGTTGGCAATATTTGCTTGGCGATCTTCAATGGCTTTAATAAGCGGTGGCCAAACAAATTTCATGCAGAACCATACGAAAATGGCAAATGCAATCAGTTGACCAATTAGTGTTGCATTAATATTCACAACGCCCTCCTAAAAGTCGGTTAGGTTATTCGATGAATAACGGTTAAAAAAGCCCGACTTATTTCAATAAATCAATGAACGGGTTCGCGAAAATGAAAAGTAATGAAATACCTACAGCGATCATTGCGATAGCATCTAAAAGACCTGCCACGATGAACATTTTAGTTTGTAAGCTTGATGCAAGTTCAGGCTGACGAGCTGAAGACTCTAAGAATTTACCACCTAAAATAGCAAAGCCAATTGCTGTACCTAAAGCTGCGAAAGCTAAAAGGATTGCTGCACCAATGATTGTTGCTGTAATTACAGATTCCATAATAATCTCCATTAAGTTAAGGAATGTTGTAGCCCGAAGGCTGGTTTAGTTTAAAAATAGTCGTGTGCATAACCGCACTTTTATTGTGTTGAATGTATAAAACATCCGACAAAATTCATTAATGATCCGCTTTGTTATAAGCAATACTCAAATACACAATGGTTAACATCATAAAGATAAAGGCTTGTAATGTGATAACCAAAATATGGAAGATTGCCCATGCTAAATGTAACGGAATACCCAATGCTTGTAATAAGAAATTATCCGCCATGTACATAACAGCAATTAAGATAAAGATTAATTCCCCCGCATACATATTACCGAATAAACGGAATGCCAATGAAATAGGTTTAGCTAATAATGTGACGGTTTCAAGCACAAAGTTCACTGGAATAAATGCCCAATGATTGAAAGGATGAAGCGTATATTCTTTCACCAAACCGCCAAAACCTTTTGATTTTACGGTATAGAACAAAATTAAGAAGAATACACAGATTGACATACCAAGGGTTGCACTAATATCTGCACTCGGTACGGCACGAAGATAATGAATACCAAAAAGATTCGCGAATTGTGGTAGGAAATCCACCGGAATTAAGTCGATGGCATTCATTAAGAATACCCAACAGAATACGGTTAAGGCGAGCGGTGCAATAAAATCACGAGAGCCATGGAAATTATCTTTCACTAATCCATTTACCCATTCAATGATCATTTCTATAAAGCACTGCAATTTACCCGGTACACCAGAAGTTGCCTTTTTTGCCACTTTACGAAAGACAAAGAGAAAAATGAGAGCAGAAAGGATAGAAAAGAACAGTGTATCTAAATGCACTGACCAAAAACTATCGCCTGACGATAAGAACGTCAAATGGTGACTGATATATTCTGCAGTTGTTCCAGCCATAATAATAGTCCTTTAAATTTTGACCTTTGAAAGTACAAAGGGGATGAGATTATTGAACACTAACATCATGATATAGCCTATAAAAAAAGCTAACACATTTAAATTCATCATCAGTTTGAAACTTGCAACCACAAGCACAATGGTTAATAACCATTTTAGACCTTCACCACGATAAAGTGCGGTCATTTTTGACTGATTTTTAGGGGTAAATCTAAAAAAAATCCAATATACAAATAAGCAAAAAGGTAAGAAACTTGATAATAGGCCCGATAAAAAGGACATTGTTACATCAAATCTAAATACTGACACTATCAACGTAGCAAAAATGATTATACCCAATTCTATTAACAACGCTTTGCGATAGTGTTGTTTTGCTTGATTTATCACAAAAGACACAGACTTTTCCCATCAACAAAAACATTTTGATTATACGCCTTGAACTGTCGATTGCAACCGTTCACCTACTCAAAATAGGTAAAAGTAAATGTTTTTTGATTTAAGCTAAATTTTACCGCCAGAATTGTAATTAGTTTACAAAAATTTAACAAGATGCAACGGCTTGTTTTTTCATTATTTTTAGCTTAATCAATTCAGTAAAAAATAACCGCACTTTAACGAATTAAAGCACGGTTTCTCTTATTTAATTAAGACTAAATGACGTTCGCCTTCTAATTCAGGCACACTTAATTTTATTACTTGCTGAACCTGAAAGTCGGCGTGCAATTCTTGTACTTCGTCTGCATGATATTGCCCTTTCAAGGCATAAAATAGCCCCGATTCACTCGGTAGATGATGACACCAATCTGTCATATCTTTTAGACTTGCAAAAGCACGGCTTAATACACCATCAAATTGATGATCGGGTTTAAATTCTTCCACCCGACTTAATACAGGCTCTACATTGGTTAGCCCTAACTCACGTACTGCATTTTTAATAAAATTAATACGTTTACCCAAGCTATCCAGCAGGAAAAATTGTTTATCAGGATTCATAATTGCCAACGGTAACCCCGGTAAACCCGGCCCCGTTCCCACATCAATAAAACGCGTACCTTGTAAATACGGACTGACAACAAGACTGTCCATAATATGTTTGACCAACATTTCCCTAGGATCACGCACAGAAGTTAAATTATAGGCTTTGTTCCATTTGTTTAGTAACAACACCAGCTTCACTAATTGTGATTTTTGCTGATCGGTCAACGAAAGTGCGGTCTGTTTTAGCAATATTTCGAGCTTTTGACTTAAATCCGCTTCTAAATTATTCACCACGTTTAAGCATCCCTTGTTTTTTCAAATTCACCAACAAAATTGAAATCGCCGCCGGGGTAATGCCTGAAATACGGCTGGCTTGTCCGATAGACACCGGGCGATGTTGCATTAGTTTCGCACGCACTTCGTTAGACAGGCTTTCCACTTTGTCGTAATCAAATTCAGGTGGAATTTGCGTATTTTCGTGACGTTTTTGTTTTTCGATTTCATCTTGTTGATGTTCGATATAACCTTGATATTTAATGGAAATTTCCACTTGCTCCGCCGCTTCTTTATCTTCAATTGCTGGGGCAAAAGGCTCAATTTGGGTTAAAGCATCATAAGTGACTTCAGGACGGCGAATTAAATCTTCACCACTTGCTTCACGGGCTAATGGTGTTTTTAACAATGCATTCAGCTCGGCAAGGTTCGCCATTTGTAAATGTGCCCAAGTTTGTTTTAAACGCGCTCTTTCCTTTTCAATGTTATCCATTTTTTCATTAAAACGCGCCCAACGTGTATCATCAATTAAACCCAATTGATGGGCAATCGGTGTTAAACGAATATCCGCATTGTCTTCACGCAACAACAAACGGTATTCTGCTCGGGATGTAAAGACACGGTAAGGTTCTTTGGTACCTAATGTACAAAGATCGTCCACCAATACCCCCACATAAGCCTGATCACGGCGCGGGAACCATTGCTCTTTTTCTTGTACAAATAAACCTGCATTAATCCCCGCTAACAAACCTTGTGCCGCCGCTTCTTCATAACCGGTTGTACCGTTAATTTGACCCGCGAAGAACAAACCGCGAATCGCTTTGGTTTCTAAAGTAGGTTTCAAATCGCGCGGATCGAAATAATCATATTCAATGGCGTAACCCGGTTTAATAATTCGGGTTTTTTCTAACCCTTTCATGGAATTCACAATGCCTATTTGTACATCAAAAGGCAAGCTGGTTGAAATTCCATTCGGGTAAACTTCATTTGAAGTTAATCCTTCCGGTTCAAGATAAATTTGATGAGAATTACGTTCAGCAAAACGCATGACTTTATCTTCGATCGATGGGCAATAACGTGGGCCGATCCCTTCAATGATACCGGTATACATAGGACTACGATCCAAATTATTGCGGATCACTTCGTGAGTTTGTTCATTGGTATGTGTAATAAAACAAGGAATTTGGCGCGGATGTTGATCTACCGATCCCATAAAAGAAAATACCGGTAATTGTGCATCGCCGTGTTGTTTTGCCAATACATCAAAATTGATCGTACGCGCATCTAAACGTGGTGGCGTACCTGTTTTTAAACGATCTACGCGCAAACCAAGATCGCGCAGACGAGCAGAAAGCATCACGGAAGCGGGATCCCCTGCGCGTCCACCTTCATAATTTTGTAAGCCAATATGAATTTTTCCCGCTAAAAATGTTCCTGCGGTTAAAATCACGGATTTCGCACGGAATTTTAAGCCCATTTTAGTGGCAACGCCTGTTACCTGATCCTGTTCGATCAATACATCCGTCACTTCCTGCTGGAAAATATCTAAATTAGGTTGATTTTCAAGGGCGATCCGTACCGCTTGACGATATAAAACACGGTCAGCTTGCGCACGTGTAGCACGCACCGCAGGGCCTTTTGAACTGTTTAAGGTACGGAATTGGATCCCGGCTTTGTCTGTGGCGGTTGCCATTAAACCGCCCATAGCATCAATTTCTTTGACCAAATGTCCTTTACCGATCCCACCAATGGCAGGGTTGCACGACATTTGTCCTAAGGTATCCACATTGTGGGTTAAAAGTAAGGTTTTTAAACCCATTCGAGCAGGCGCAAGCGCAGCTTCGGTTCCAGCGTGACCACCACCGATCACGATCACATCGTAATTTTCTGTATAAAACATAATAGCCTTATCTTAGTTAAAAGGAAGTCAGGATCGCTTTCACCGATCGCCGTTCAAGATAGCCGTACATTCTACTGAAAAATCCCTTTTCTTGAAAGAAAGAATTAGGGAAATGCTGAAATTAGATCGAATGGGATCACAAAGATGATCCTGTGCTAATAAAAAGAGATCTTATTTATCTATAAAGATCTAATTATAATGATTATTAGGATCTACTGATCCTTGTGAGAAAGTGATTTTTTAGTAGAAAAATAAAGAAGTTAGATCTAAAAAGATCTTGTATATAAATCCGATCTTTACAGGAAAAAATCTTGTTGATAAAACCTTAAGTTATCCACAATTTTGTGATTGAGTTATTTTATTCAAGTGAAAAACACAGCTTATAAAGGTTTTTTTAGATAAGTTATTCACAGGTAAGCAAATGAAAAATGAGTATATTTCGTCATTTTATATTGCTGAAATGACAGTTGGTGAGCTTGTCGAACCATAAGGAATTTCAGCGTTTTTTTCTACAAGGCTTACGTTTCGACAAGCTCAACGAACGTTTTGTTGAATTGCAAAAAAAAAAAGCGATGATATCACCGCTTTTTTCTTTAATTTTAATGAGTTGAATAGAGATTTATCACTAACACACCCGCCAAGATCAAAGCTATGCCAATAAATCCGGCGAGATCTAATTTTTGCCCAAAGACAAAATAACCAACGATTGCCGTGAGTATAATGCCCACTCCGGACCAAACCGCATAAACAATGCCAATAGGTAAGGTTTTAGCAATAATGGAAAGTAAATAAAGGGCGCAAACAAAGGCGATGATAGCAACCAATGTTGGTAAGGGTTTGGTAAATCCTTCGCTGGCTTTTATACAATTTGTCCCGGTAACTTCGATCATAATGGCGAAAGCTAATAAGATCCATGGGTTCATTCTTGTGCTCCTAATATTTGTTCCAATTGATCCTGCGCATCAAGCCAATCCATTTCCACTTGTTCCAACGCTTGCTTTGTTTTAACTTGATCCACTAAAAGTGCGGTGAGTTTTTCTTTGTTTTCAGCATGATAAATTGCATTATCGGAAAGCAGATTTTCAATTTCCGCTAATTGTGCAGACAGGGTTTCCATTTGCTTTTCAAATTGCGTAATTTGCTTACGTAAGGGGGCAGTTTGTTGACGCAATTCCGCTTCACGGCGTTTTTGTTCTTTTCGATTTTGACTTGAATTTTCGTTTTCTGTTTTCAAACCATCTTCATTTTTTACCGCACTTTTTTCTTGCCCATTGATGTCATTCAACCATTTGGCGTAATCCTCTAAATCTCCACGGAATTCTTCTACTTGCTTATCGTGCACAAGATAAAATTCTTCTACGGTATTGCGCAATAAATGGCGATCATGGGAAACCACCACCAAGGATCCTTGATAATCCACTAAAGCTTCCGTTAAAGCTTGGCGCATATCCAAATCTAAATGGTTAGTGGGTTCATCGAGTAACAGTAAATTTGGGCGTTGCCAAACGATCAAGGCCAATACCAAACGGGCTTTTTCGCCCCCTGAAAATTGCTTCACCGGATCTTTCACTTTATCGCCGTGAAAATCAAAACTGCCTAAATAATTGCGTAATTCTTGTTCCGTTTGCTGGGGGGCCAGTTTTTGTAAATGCCAAAGGGCACTTTCTTCAGCGCGTAAGGTTTCTAATTGATGTTGTGCAAAATAACCCAATTGAACCCCTTTCGCCAATTGAACGGTTCCCGAAAGTGCGGTCAATTCTTGGGCTAAAAGTTTGATTAATGTGGATTTACCCGCGCCATTTTTACCTAACAACCCAATGCGCGAACCGGGCACTAAATTGAGTTTGATTTTAGATAAAATTTCCACCGCACTTTCGCCTGTTCCATAACCCGCGCTGGCTTTGTCGATCATCACCAAGGGATTTGGCAAAGATAAGGGCTCACGGAAAGAAAAGGTAAACGGATTATCCACGTGAGCAGGGGCGATGAGCTCCATTCGTTCTAAGGCTTTCATACGACTTTGCGCTTGTTTCGCTTTGGTGGCTTTGGCTTTAAAACGGTCGATATATTTTTGCAAATGGGCTATTTTTTCTTGTTGTTGACGGAAAAGTGCGGTCTGTTGTGACAATTTTTCCGCCCGTTGCAGCTCAAAACTTGAATAATCGCCGGTGTATTCATTCAATTTTTGATTTTCAATATGAATAATTTTATTCACGATAGGATCAAGAAAATCGCGGTCGTGGGAAATTAATACCAATGTCCCTTGATATTGCACCAACCAGCGTTCCAACCAAATTACCGCGTCTAAATCCAAATGGTTAGTGGGTTCGTCCAACAATAATAAATCCGAAGGGCAAAGCAATGCTTGCGCTAAATTTAACCGCATTCGCCAACCGCCCGAAAAGGATTTCACCGGGCGCGAAAGTTCTTCTTGCGAAAAACCTAAGCCATTTAATAATGCTGCGGCGCGAGATTGAATGGTCCAAGCATCAATGACATCCAGTTGTCCGTGAATTCGCGCAATAGCATTGCCGTCATTTTGTTGATTTGCTTGTGCTAATTCTTGTTGCAAACGGGTATAAGTGCGGTCGCCTTCAATGACATAATCTAGGGCAGACATATCTAGCGCAGGGGTTTCTTGATTTACCCAAGACACTGCCCAATTTAAGGGATAGCTGACTTCGCCCCCTTCAGGTTGCATTTCTTTTTTGAGTAAGGAAAACAGAGAGGATTTACCACAACCATTTTTTCCCACCAAACCCACTTTTTGTTTTGGGTTAATGGTGGCATTAGCATTATCAAGCAGCAAATTTTGCCCACGTTTTAGGGATAAATTAGAAAATAAAATCATAATAATCAGAGTTTATACAGAAAATGAGCGTTATTTTCCTTGTTTATGGGGATTTTGCAAGTGTATTAGGTCAAAGGAAAATCAATGTAAATATTCCTTGAGTAAAGAGTAAAATAAGAATAGACTAACTATATGGACTAAGTTTAAAAAGAAGGCTTTATGTTGATACAATCCGCTGAGAATGTAAATATTCACGAAGCAAAAACTCATTTTTCACGCCTTGTTGACGAAGTGAAGCGTTTTGGTAAGCCGATTGTTATTGCTAAATCAGGTAAACCGCAAGTGAAAATTGTGCCGTTGGATAATGTGCCAAATGGAAGCCGTTTTGGTTTTATGAAAAATCAATCGGTAAATATTCCTGAAAATTTTGACCGCTTATATGAAGATGAAATCGCGGCGATGTTTGAGGGAAAAAGTGAATGAAGTTGTTATTAGATAGCCATATTTTGCTTTGGCTTGCTTGGGATAAAAAAGAGTTTTTATCACCGCAAGCAGTGGAGTTGTTGGATGATACTAACAATGAACTTTATTTTAGTTTAGCGAGTTTATGGGAAATTGCGATTAAATCTAGCTTGGGTAAACCTGATTTTGATATTGATGTAGCAGCATTGGCGCGCGGGTTAGTTGATGTAGGCTGTCGAGCCGTAGCCATTGATGTACCACATATTTTAAAACAATCTCAATTGCCCTTTATTCATAAAGATCCTTTTGATCGTTTATTGATAGCGCAAGCAGAAGTGGAAAATTTGTTTTTTATTACTGCGGATACGATGATTTTGAAATATCAAAAACCATATATTCTTGATGCAAGAAAAATGGCTTAGTTTTTGAGCTTTTTATTGAAAGATAAACAAATTCTATTTAAGAAAATTTATCCCATATTTTAACTTTGGAGAACGATTTGTATGATGAGAATAATGCTTTTCCTTGCGACAAACTTTGCCGTAATGATTGTATTAGGGATTATTTTAAGCGTAACAGGTATTGCTGGTAATAGTACTGGCGGTATTTTAATTATGTCTATGCTTTTCGGTTTTGCCGGTTCATTGATTTCATTATTTATGTCAAAAACGCTCGCGTTGAAATCCGTAGGTGCTGAAATTATTACCACTCCGCGTAATGATGCTGAACGTTGGTTAGTTGAAACTGTTACACGCCAATCCAAACAAGCCGGTATTCCTATGCCTGATGTGGCAATTTATTATTCTGCTGATGTAAATGCTTTTGCCACAGGTGCGACAAAAAATAATTCCTTAGTGGCTGTTAGTAGTGGTTTATTGAATGTCATGACAAAAGATGAAGCAGAAGCAGTGTTAGCTCATGAAGTCTCTCATATTGCAAATGGTGATATGGTGACAATGACTTTATTACAGGGGGTATTAAATACCTTTGTGATCTTTTTATCTCGCATTATTGCTAGCGTAGTAGCCAATGGGCGAAATAGTGATAACGAAGAAGGTCAACATTCGGGAACTTATTTCTTAGTCTCTATGGTGCTTGAAATTGTATTTGGCGTATTAGCGACCATTATTGCAATGTGGTTTTCTCGTTATCGTGAATTCCGTGCCGATGCAGGTTCTGCCCAATTAGTGGGTAAAGAAAAAATGATTGCAGCTTTGGAACGTTTACAACGCGTTCATTCGCCAGAAGAATTACCGGGTTCATTAAATGCCATGATGATTAATGGTAAAGCTAAAGAGTTTTTTATGAGTCATCCACCATTAGAAAAACGTATCGCTGTATTGAGAAACTTATAAAGTTTAGGTGGTTTGGTCATGTTTGATTCATTAATGGTGCAATTTGTCGTACTTTGGGCTGTGATCGATCCCATTGGTTCGATTCCTGTTTATTTAACAAAGACAATTCGTCTGTCGGAAGAAGATCGGCGGAAAGTTGCCTTAAAATCGGTCATTATTGCCGGTGGTATTTTGCTGTTTTTCTTGGTGGTAGCGCAGGGATTATTTGAAGCCATGCAAATTCCCTTGAGTGCCTTCCAAATTGCGGGCGGTTTGGTCTTGTTTATTTTTGCCTTAACCATGATTTTTGGCGAAAGTAAACCTGAGCATGAGATTAAAATGAGTACCAATCTAAATGAACTGGCGGTTTATCCGCTTGCCGTCCCGTCCATTGCTTCACCCGGTGCGATGATGGCTATTGTGTTGTTAACGGATAATCATCGTTTTAGTTTTACTGATCAGGTTATTACCACTTTGATTATGTTATCGGTATTGTTGATCACCTATTTGTTATTTTTAGTCGCAAACCGAATTCAGCGGCTTATCGGGATGACGGGAGCGGCGGTCATTAGTCGGGTTATGGGATTAATTTTGGCTGCTGTGGCGGTGAATAATGTGCTGGTAGGCTTCCACGATTATTTTATTCAACAGTAAATAGCATTTAGATAAAAGATTAAAGCGCGGTCAAAAAGATAATAAATTTTGACCGCACTTTATTTTTATTTGTGACGCACTTCACAATTCTTGATAAATGAAGTTTGTGAAAGTTTTATTTTGAACTATATTACCCCGCAGCAAACACAGCGGTTTGGGTTTTTCGCATAAAAAAGACCCGAGTGTTAAATTTATGAACTAGGAGTTTATTATGTTTGGTCCATTTAAACCGGCTCCACATATCGCGGAGCTACCTGCAGACAAAGTTGATGCAAGGTATAAATTTTTACGTTGGCAAGTTTTTGCAGGGATTTTCTTTGGTTATGCCGCTTATTACTTTGTGCGTGCAAACTTCGATTTGGCGCAAAAAGGGTTAATTGAAGCGGGTATGTATAATAAAGCTGAGCTTGGTATTATCGGTACCGGTGCAGGTTTGGCTTATGGTTTATCTAAATTCGTGATGGCAGGGATGTCTGACCGTTCTAACCCGAAAGTTTTCTTACCATTCGGTTTGTTACTTTCAGGTCTTTGTATGACCATGATGGGGTTAATGCCTTGGGCAACGTCCGGTATTGCGGTTATGTTCGTGATGATTTTCTTAAACGGTTGGTTCCAAGGTATGGGATGGCCACCGTGCGGACGTACCATGGTTCACTGGTGGTCTAAATCTGAACGCGGTACTATCGTGTCTATTTGGAACTGTGCGCACAATGTGGGTGGTATGGTTCCAGGTGCGATGGTGTTATTAGCTTCTGCCATTTATTTCAGTGAAACAGGGGTTCACGCTACAGCGAAAGATGTATGGCAACAAGCCTTATACTATCCGGGTATCGCTGCTATGATTGCTGCAATTCCTGTGTATTTCGTGATGAAAGATACACCGCAATCTTGTGGTTTACCGCCGGTTGAAAAATGGCGTAACGATTATCCAGATGACTATAACGAAAAAACCTACGAACACGATTTATCTACAAAAGAAATTTTTGTGACTTATGTGTTAAAAAACAAATTGTTATGGTACATCGCGATTGCTAACGTATTCGTTTACTTAATCCGTTATGGCGTATTGAAATGGTCACCGGTTTATCTTGGCGAAGTGAAACACTTCAACATCAAAGGTACTGCTTGGGCATATACCATTTATGAATTAGCGGCCATTCCGGGTACATTATTATGTGGTTGGGTATCGGATAAAGTATTCAAAGGTAAACGTGGTTTAACCGGTTTCATCTTCATGATTTTAACTACGATTGCTGTAGTAGCGTTATGGAAAAACCCGGCAACACCTGAAGCGGAAATGGCACAATATGCCGGTCATGCTTGGTATGAAAACCCATATCAATTAACCGACTTTATCTTAATGACCACAATCGGTTTCTTAATCTATGGTCCTGTTATGTTAATCGGTTTACATGCTCTTGAGTTAGCACCGAAAAAAGCGGCAGGTACATCAGCAGGTTTTACCGGTTTATTTGGTTATCTTGGTGGCACGGTTTCTGCATCAGCAGTTGTTGGTTGGGCAGCAGAATACTACGGCTGGGATGGCGGTTTCTATGTGATGATTGCCGGTGGTGTATTAGCCGTATTGCTCATGCTTATCGTTATGCTTGAAGAAGGCAAACATAAAGCGAAATTAGGCGATCATTACGGTAAATAGTATTGATATCCGTAAAGGTGGGTTTTATGCCCACCTTTTATTTCAATAAGTCAATGACATTTCATGTTAAAAGGATATGGTATGAAATTAAAAACGGTATTTTCACTCGTTGCATTAGCAACAATAACCGCTTGTTCTAATCAGGCACAAGTACAGCAAATGAGTAATAAAGATAAATTGGTGATCGCTCATCGTGGCGCGAGTGGTTATTTGCCAGAACATACTTTAGAAAGTAAAGCCCTTGCGTTTGGTCAAAAAGCCGATTATTTAGAACAAGATTTAGCTATGACGAAAGATAACAAATTAATTGTTATCCATGATCATTTTTTAGATGGTTTAACCGATGTGGCGAAGAAATTTCCAAATCGTGCACGTAAAGATGGACGTTTCTATGTGGCTGATTTTACTTTAAAAGAAATTAAAACCCTTGAAATGACAGAAAACTTTAAGGTGGAAAAGGGTAAACAAGTTCAGGTTTATCCAAACCGTTTCCCAATGTGGAAGTCACATTTTACGATCCATACTTTTGAAGAAGAACTTGAGTTTATTCAGGGATTAGAAAAATCAACAGGTAAAAAAATTGGTATTTATCCTGAAATCAAAGCCCCTTGGTTACATCATCAAGAAGGCAAAGATATTGCATTAGAAACCTTAAAAGTATTGAAAAAATACGGTTATGATAGCAAAGATGATTTAGTTTATTTACAAACCTTTGATTTCAATGAATTAAAACGCATTAAAACAGAATTATTGCCTAAATTGGGTATGGATTTGAAATTAGTTCAACTTGTAGCATATACCGATTGGCATGAAACGGAAGAAAAAAATGCGCAGGGTAAATGGGTCAACTATGATTATGACTGGATGCACAAAGCAGGTGCAATGGCTGAAATTGCTAAATATGCTGATGGCGTAGGCCCAGGTTGGTATATGTTGGTGGATGATAAAAATTCTAAGTTAGGTGATATTAAATACACGCCAATGGTACAGGATATTGCTCAAAACAAATTAGAATTACATCCATACACCGTGCGTAAAGATGCCTTACCTACATTCTTTACCGATGTAAATCAAATGTATGATGCGTTATTTAACAAAGCGGGGGCAACGGGGATTTTCACAGACTTCCCTGATACCGCTGTAGAGTTTTTGAAAAAATAACAAAATAATTTAATGATTAGGGTCTATTTATTGAAAAATAAACAGACCCTAAAGTGCGGTGGAAAAATTCATTATTTTTAACCGCACTTTTTTCATTTATTGTTTATCAAACAAACATTTATTTCAAAATTTCGTGACCTTGTTCACAAAAATTTATTAAATTTAACAGTGATTTTTATTCTAAGTGTAAAATATGCCTAATTATTTTGTCGTAACTTTATTTCTCGTGGGGGCATTATGGTAATGTCATCTCTTTATAAAAATGCGGGTGATTTTTCGCCAATGAGCACAGATGTCATCATTATTGGTGGCGGTGCTACAGGGGCGGGGATTGCTCGTGACTGCGCATTGCGTGGTTTAAAATGTATTTTATTAGAACGCCGTGATATTGCGACTGGGGCGACTGGGCGTAATCACGGGTTATTGCATAGTGGCGGACGTTATGCGGTGAATGACCGTGAGTCGGCTGAAGAATGTATCAAAGAAAATCTTATCTTAAAAAATATTGCGCGCCATTGTATTGACGATACAAAAGGTTTGTTTATTACCTTGCCTGAAGACGATTTAGATTATCAGAAGAAATTTATTCAAGCCTGTACAGATTCGGGTATTGAAGCCGTTGCCATTGATCCGGATTTGGCTCGCTATATGGAACCTTCCGTTAACCCTGATTTAGTGGGCGCGGTGGTGGTGCCTGACGGTTCTATCGACCCATTTCGTTTAACCGCGGCTAATATGATCGATGCTACAGAACATGGAGCCCAAGTTTTTACTTATTGCGAAGTCACAGGATTAATCCGTGAGGGCAATAAAGTCATTGGGGTTAAGGTGTTCGATCACAAAAATCGTATTCAACGTGAATTTTTTGCCCCAATTGTGGTGAATGCTGGCGGTATTTGGGGGCAAGGTATTGCAGAGTATGCGGATCTGAAAATTCGTATGTTCCCAGCCAAAGGCGCATTGTTGGTAATGGGACACCGCATTAACAAAATGGTGATTAACCGTTGCCGCAAGCCTGCGGATGCGGATATTTTAGTGCCTGGGGATACTATTTGTGTGATTGGAACGACTTCAGATCGTATTCCTTATGACCAAATTGATAATATGGAAATCACCCCGGAAGAAGTGGATATTTTATTCCGTGAAGGGGAAAAATTGGCACCAAGCTTGCGCCATACGCGCGTATTGCGTGCGTATGCCGGCGTGCGTCCATTGGTGGCAACGGATGATGACCCGTCAGGTCGTAATGTCAGCCGTGGTATTGTTTTATTGGATCACGCAGAACGAGACGGTTTAGACGGCTTTATTACCATTACCGGCGGTAAATTAATGACTTACCGTTTAATGGCTGAATGGGCAACGGATTTAGTGTGTAAAAAATTGAATGTCAGCAAAAAATGTGAAACTGCGGACCGCACTTTACCGGGTTCAGACGAAAGCCGTGATGAAGTGAATAAAAAAATTGTCAATATTCCGAAAACCATTAGTAGCTCGGCAGTTTATCGCCACGGAACACGCGCCAAACCAATGCTTGAAAATGAACGTTTAGACCGATCATTGGTGTGTGAGTGCGAAGCCGTGACCGCAGGCGAAGTGCGTTATGCGGTAGATAATTTGGATATTAATAATCTCGTAGACTTACGCCGCCGCACGCGTGTGGGCATGGGCACTTGCCAAGCGGAACTTTGTGCTTGTCGTGCTGCCGGGTTAATGGCACGTTTTGAAGTGGCAACGCCACGTCAATCCACTATGCAATTGAATTCCTTTATGGAAGAACGTTGGCGCGGTATTCAACCTATTGCTTGGGGCGAAGCTATGCGCGAAGCGGAATTTACCAGCTGGATTTATCAAAGCCTATTAGGTTTAAATGATGTTCAACCGCAAGCTGTAGAAGGAGTGAACAACAATGAATTTTGATGTGGTGATTATTGGCGGTGGCTTAGCAGGCTTAACTTGCGGCATCGCCTTACAAGAACAGGGTAAACGTTGTGCCATTATCAATAATGGACAAGCGGCAATTGATTTTGCAACAGGTTCCATGGATTTGTTGGCGCGTTTGCCAAATGGCGAAAACGTCACGAATTTTGACCGCGCTTTTGATGCACTCAACGCACAAATGCCAGCGCACCCTTATAGTTTAATCGGTAAATCACGCGTGATTGAAAAAGCCAAAGCCTTTGAGTTGTTGGCGCAAAAATTAAAATTGGGTTTGGTGGGTTCTGTTGAGCAAAATCATCATCGTGTCACCCCATTAGGCGGGTTGCGCGCCACTTGGCTTTCGCCAAACAGCGTGCCAACGGTTATCGCGGACAAACCTTTAAGTTATAAAAGTATTGCCATTTTGGGCATTGAAGGTTATCACGATTTCCAACCGCAATTGTTGGCAGATAACTTACTACAGCAACCACAATTTGCGCATATGTACATTCACACGGGCTTTTTACGTTTGCCTGAGTTAGACTTTTTACGTCAACAATCCCGTGAATTCCGCAGTGTGCATATTGCCCAATCCCTTGAACAAAAAGTGGATTTTAAAGCCTTGTTGCAAGAAATTAAACAAGCGGCAGGCAATGTGGATGCGGTATTTTTGCCTGCTTGTTTTGGTTCGGATAGCCAAGAATTTTTCAACCGTTTACAAGACGGCACAGATTTGCAACTCTTTGAATTGCCAACTCTTCCACCGTCATTATTAGGCGGTCGTCAACATAAAATTTTGCGTCATCGTTTTGAAACCTTAGGCGGAACCATGATGAATGGTGACCGCGCTTTGCGTGCAGAATTTGACGGCAATCGGGTTAAACAAATTTTTACTCAAATTCACGAAAATGAACCAATTTGTGCGGAACATTTTGTGTTGGCTTCGGGCAGCTTTTTCAGCAATGGATTAGTTTCTGAATTTGATGAAATTTATGAACCGATTTTCCGCGTGGATATGGCGCAATCGGAAACCTTTAACCCAACGGATCGCTTCTCTTGGACGCACAAACGTTTTGCTTCGCCACAGCCTTATCAATCGGCTGGTGTGGTGATTAATGAACATTGTCAAACGCAAAAGTGCGGTCAAATTTTAGAAAATTTATATGCGACAGGCATGGTTATTGGTGGCTATAACGGCATTGAATTGGGTTGTGGCTCAGGGGTGGCGGTGGTATCTGCCTTAACCGTTGCCGATGAAATTTTGGCACATTCAGCGCAATAAGGAGACGATGATGAATATTCAAGAACTTATTGCTAAAGCGCAAAAAGAATTACAAACCGCAGTTCATCAACATGAACACGCCGATGAAAGTTTTGAGCAATGCTTAAAATGTACCGCTTGTACCGCCGTTTGCCCGGTCACCAAAGTTAATCCGTTTTACCCGGGACCAAAACAATCGGGGCCTGATGGCGAGCGGTTGCGTTTAAAATCAGCGGATTTCTTTGATGAAGCCTTAAAATACTGCTTAAACTGTAAACGTTGCGAAGTGGCTTGTCCGTCTGATGTGAAAATCGGGGACATTATTGTCCGCGCGCGAAACAAACACATTGACCGCCAACATAAACCGGCGTTACATAAATTGCGCGATGCGATTTTGAGTAACACGGATATTATGGGTTCGCTCAATACCCCGTTAGCACCGATAGTCAATAAAATTACAGGCTTGAAAGCCACGAAATTTTTGCTTGAAAAAACCATTGGTGTAAGCCAACATCGCCAGTTACCAAAATACGCTTTCGGCACATTCCGTAATTGGTATTTGAAAAAAATGGCAGCACAACAAGCGAAATTTGAGCACAAAATTGCCTATTATCATGGTTGTTATGTGAACTATAACAATCCACAATTGGGTAAAGAGTTGATTGATGTGTTCAATGCCTTGGATATTGGCGTTGTATTGCTTGAAAAAGAAAAATGTTGTGGCTTGCCGTTAATGGTCAATAGTTTCCCTGAGCGTGCGAAGAAAATCGCCCAATTCAATACGGATTATATTGAAAAAATGGTGGATGAAAACGGCTTGGATGTCATTGGCGAAGCGTCAAGTTGCACTCTAAATTTACGCGATGAATACCATCATATTTTAGGGATCGACAACGTAAAAGTACGTCCGCATATTCATATGGTTACCCCTTATTTGTTCAAACTCTTTGAACAAGGCAAAAAATTGCCATTGAAACCGCTAAAATTGCGCGTGGCATATCATACTGCTTGCCATGTGGAAAAAGCAGGTTGGGCACCTTACACCTTGGAAGTGCTTAAACAAATTCCAGGGCTTGAAGTGGTGATGTTGCCAAGTCAATGCTGTGGTATTGCAGGGACTTACGGTTTCAAAGCAGAAAACTACGAAAGCTCGCAAGCGATTGGTAAAACGCTGTTTGAAAATATCAATTCAGGCGGGTTTGATTATGTGGTTTCTGAATGTCAAACCTGTAAATGGCAAATTGACATGTCGAGCAATGTAACCTGCATTCACCCAATAACCTTGCTGGCAATGGCGTTAGAGCGGTAAAATCGGATAACGTTCATCTGTGAGAACCAACCTAGCACGAGCCGTGCTAGGTTTTTTAAGCCTAGCCCCGCTGGGGCTAAATGAAAGAGCCGCAGCGCGGCTCAGATTAAGTAGCCCTATACGGCTCGTATAGGGCTTTTCAATGCTTGCTATTCATTCCCATTTGTGACTTGCAACAAAACTCAAGTGCGGTCAAAATAGCAAAGATTTTTAACCGTACATTAAGTTAAATTATGAATATATTAATCATCGGCCCATCTTGGGTTGGCGATATGATGATGTCGCACAGCTTATATCAAGCCCTAAAAAAACAATACCCCGATTGCGAAATTGATGTTCTCGCGCCTAACTGGTGCAAACCGTTGCTCGCGCGAATGCCTGAAGTGCGCAACGCCATTGAAATGCCCATCGGTCATGGTGTGTTTAATTTAGCACAACGCTACAAAATCGGAAAATCCCTGCGTCATCAATATGATATGGCAATCGTATTGCCCAACTCATTAAAATCCGCCTTTATTCCGTTTTTCGCCAAAATTGCCTTACGCCGCGGTTGGAAAGGAGAAAGCCGTTATTTCTTTTTAAACGATTTGCGCAACAACAAAACCGATTACCCAATGATGGTGCAACGCTACGTAGCGCTTGCCTATGAAAAAGGCAACATTCCAAAAGCCGAAGATTTGCCTATTGCCAAACCCTATTTAGCAGTCAATGACCAACAGGTCGCGCAAACCTTAAAAACCTTTGAAAAACAAACCGCACTTGCGGAAAATCGCCCAGCCATTGGCTTTTGCCCGGGGGCAGAATTTGGCCCGGCAAAACGCTGGCCCCATTATCATTACGCCAAATTAGCGCAAATGCTCATTGAAAAAGGTTACAGCATCCGTTTATTTGGTTCTGCCAAAGATACGGAAGTGGGCGAACAAATTCGCCAAACTCTGCCCGAAAACCTACGCCATTATTGCGTAAATTTAGCCGGGCAAACCCAACTAAATCAAGCGGTTGATTTAATTTACGATTGCGTTGCCATGGTCACCAACGACAGCGGTTTAATGCACATCGCCGCCGCCGTAAACCGCCCATTAGTTGCCGTTTACGGCCCAACCAGCCCCCAATACACACCGCCCCTATCAGACAAAGCGGTCATCATCCGTTTAATCGAAGGCGGCTTAATCAAAATCCGCAAAGGCAAAGACAGCACCGAAGGCTATCACCAAAGTTTAATTGATATTACACCGGAGATGGTGTGGGAAAAATTGGAAGGGTTGTTGGGGGCATAAAATAATACAACACTCATAATAGAAGAAGCCTGTGACTTGTATGTCGGTTGCTTTAACTGATCAAATGAAAATAACGTACACAAGAAAAGTGTGTTTTATGTGCATATCGGAATAACATACACAAGAAATCCCAATTTCTTGTGTATGTTTTTTTATATCACTTCGTCTCTTCTCGAACCCGTTGGCGAAAACGGGCGGCAGCGAAGTGGTAGAATGGTTTTGGCATAATTTGACGTGAGACGAAAGAAGCGATTAGTGCACCGATGAGCGACCAAATTAATGCGGGTTGGGTGCCGGTCATTTCCATGACCACTACGCTGGCGGTGAGCGGTGATTGGGTGGCGCCGGCGAGAAAACCTGCCATACATAACAAAACGAGCAAACGTTGATCGACTAATCCACCGGTTAAGCTGTGAATGTGCGCGCCAATGCCTGCGCCAACGGTTAAGGATGGGGTGAAGATACCGCCTGCAATGCCTGTCCAGTAGGTGCCTACGGTGGCAAAGAGTTTGGCGATGCCTACCGCTTCGGGGGAAATAGGTTGTCCGTCTAGGGCGTTGGCGACAACGTGGTAGCCTGTACCGTAGGTTTGTCCGTTGGTATAAGCGCCAAGTGCGGCGAGAATTAAGCCTAAAATACAGGCAACATAAATGGGATGACGGCGTACCCAACCGCGCATGAATTGTGGGCAAACGCCTGCGGCGCCTTTGGCTAAAAGTTTGGCAAAAAGCCCACCGAAAATGCCGCAAACTACGCCACAAATCAATATCCACATCAGCATATTCGGAATATGATACGCGCCTTGATATTGTGGGAAATAAGGGCTATTGCCTTGAATGGCGACCAAAATAAAACCGGCGGCTAACACCCCTAATAACACCCGTCTTTCCCAGCGCAATAACACGCCGCGCCCGATTTCTTCAATGGCGAAAATCACGCCGGCTAAAGGCGCGTTAAAAGCGGCCGCTAAGCCACCGCCGGCACCGGTTGCCATTAATTCATTTGCGCTCAAACCTGTAAAGGCAATGCCATAACGGCGACATAAATTTCCCCACGCGAGCATCACTGCTGCGCCTACTTGTACGGAAGGGCCTTCGCGCCCAACGGATGCGCCAATGCACATGGCGAAAAACGTGAGCGGAATTTTCCATAAGGTTTGTACAAATTGCAGCAAGCGATTTTTTTGCGCGCCATAGGGCAAACTTAAGGACGCGATGACTTGGGGAATACCGCTGCCTGAAACATAAGGCGTATATTTTGGGGTAAACCAAGCCAGTAACATTAAGCCCAAGGGCAACACAAACCAAGGTGCAAGGGGATATTTTGCTGACCAATGGGCGTTCCATTCCAGCCCCCAATCCGCTAATTTGGCGAAACCTAGAGACGATAATGCCACTAAGGCGGCGCCAATTAATAAGCAGCTGAATTCAATGGATTTGCGTGAAATTCGGTTGCTTTGACGCAGTTTTTTGTGAATAAAAAAGCGCATTTTGGCGCGAAACGAGATTGGTTTTTGATGATGTTCTGTCATTTAAGCGCGATGCCTGTGAGATAAATGCCAATAAAGGTACAGAGTAAACAGCCAAACAAATGCAGCCCAATAATCCCGAGACTTTCCGCTATTCGTCCGTTCAGCATATTTTCCATCACTTCCGCGGAAAAGGAAGAAAAAGTGGTTAAACTGCCCAGAAAACCGGTGACCAAAAATAATTTGGCAGACGCGCTAATAGTGGGAAATTGCCAAAATAGTGCGGTGAAAATGCCGATAATCAAGCAGCCGAGATAATTTGCCACAAGTGTACCAAAAGCAAGGGGGTTAAACAGCGGATTCAGCCAAAGCCCTAAACCCCAACGTAGCGATGCGCCTAGGGCGGCACCGCTACTGATAAGCAAAAGAGATTGCCACATTAAGTGATTCTCGCATTAGTAAATGCCAAATACCGCGCGCACGTAACTTGCTACGGATTCATGGGTATTTAAGCCGATTTGTTCCGCATCAGGCAACAGGGTTTTTAAGCGCGGATCCGCGTTGCCCATCACTAAACCTTTGCCCACTTCACTTAACATTTCCACATCATTTAAGCCGTCACCAAAGGCGATACAATCGCTTAATTGGTAATCTTTATGCGCTACCCATTGTACAAGTGCGGTGGCTTTTGACACATTTTTATTCATCACTTCAAGGCATTGTGGCGTAGAGTAAATAATTGAAGTGCGGTCGCCGTATTTTTCTTTTAGGCGTTGTTCCAAGGGCAATAAATCTTCTAAGGTTTTGCCGATGAAAAAGACTTTTTGTGTATTGCGGCCATGATGTTGACTAAAATCCACCACTTGATAGCTAAACCCTGAATCTTTGTGGTATTTGTTTAAACTTGGCACATCTGTATTGATAAACCAATCGTCCCCTTGATAGGTGTTTAAGCAAATTCGTTTGTTATCAAATGCTTCTTGCATAATATCAAAAGCAAGATCTTCGGGCAGGTAGTTGCTATAAAGCAATTCCCCTTTGAGATTGTGCACTTCTGCGCCGTTTGACGTCACCATTGCGGCATTTTCAATGTCCATATTTCGTAGTTGCGCCACCACGTCTGCGTAACCGCGCCCTGTGGCTAAAATAATATCCACGCCTTTGCGCGCTAATTTTTCTAAGGTGTCGCGCGTAAAATCGCCTACAACGTGATTGCCGTTTAACAATGTGCCGTCCATATCTGAAACAAACGCACGGAAAGGTAAAGCTGTCATAAATTCTTCCTATGTCCAAAAAATTGTTTGAATTATATCAAAACTTGCCCTAATTTAACCGCACTTAAATCAATAAATGGTAGGAATAACGCGAAATATCGCTATAATGAAACCTTTCAATTTCGCAAACGATTAACAGGATTTTAAATGAACGGTTCAAGATTAGTGACTGAATGCCTAAAAGCCCATGGTGTAACGACAGTGTTTGGTTACCCGGGCGGCGCAATTATGCCTGTCTATGATGCCTTATATGATAGCGGTATTGAGCATTTTCTTTGTCGCAATGAGCAAGGGGCGGCGATGGAAGCCATTGGCTATGCGCGCGCTAAAGCGGACGGCACAGTGGGTGTTTGTATTGCGACATCAGGGCCCGGCGCAACGAATTTAATTACAGGCTTAGGGGATGCGTTAATGGATAGCGTGCCTATTGTTGCTATTACAGGGCAAGTGGGCAGTCCGTTAATCGGGACAGACGCGTTCCAAGAAGCGGATGTGCTTGGTTTATCCCTTGCTTGTACTAAACATAGTTTTATCGTGCAACATATTGATGAGTTGCCGGAAATCATTGCGCAAGCCTTCCAAATTGCCCGCAGCGGTCGCCCCGGTCCTGTGTTAATCGATATTCCGAAAGATGTGCAATTTGCTGAAACGGATTTAATGCCCGTGGTCAAAACGGCGGAAAAACCGACCGCACTTAAACCGGCTTTACTGGAAAGCGCGGTGAAATTATTAAAAGAAGCCAAACGCCCTGTGGTTTATGTAGGCGGTGGTGTGGGAATGGCAAATGCCGTTCCTGCCTTGCGCGCATTTCTTGCCACAACAAAAATTCCCAGTGTCGCCACCTTAAAAGGGCTAGGCGCAATCTTACCTGAAACCCCTTACTATATGGGAATGATTGGCATGCACGGCACCAAAGCCGCTAACTACGCTACGCAAGAAGCGGATTTGTTGATTGTGTTAGGCGCGCGTTTTGATGATCGTGTAACAGGTCACTTAGCCAGCTTTGCCGCGGGTGCAAAAGTGATTCACGCGGATATTGATGCCGCGGAATTAGGCAAATTGCGTAAGCCTGATGTGGCACTTCAAGGCGATTTAAATCAGGTTTTAGCCGCTTTAACCCTTGAGTTAAGTATTGCGCCTTGGCAAGAAGACGTCCAGCGACTAATCAATGATTTCGCGTTTATTTATAAAGAAAATCAAGGGGATAATAATATTAACCCAATGTGGTTGCTACGGACGTTGTCCAATAAAAAAGCCGACAATGCCATTGTGGTGACGGATGTGGGGCAACATCAAATGTGGTCAGCCCAACATATTCAACACAATGCCCCTGAGAACTTTATCAATTCTGCGGGCTTCGGCACCATGGGCTTTGGTTTGCCTGCGGCAATTGGCGCGAAAAAAGCACGTCCACAAGATGACGTGATTTTGGTGACCGGCGATGGTTCAATTATGATGAATATTCAAGAATTGGGCGCGGTAAAATCAGGCAAAGTGCCGGTGAAAATTTTGTTGTTGGATAATCAACGTTTAGGCATGGTGCGTCAATGGCAATCGTTGTTTTTCAAAGGTCGTCATAGTGCCACTATTTTAGATGACAACCCTGATTTCGTCACCTTGGCTAAAGCCTTTGATATTCAAGGCGAACGCATTGAAAAAGCCGGTGAAGTAAACGCTGCCCTAGATCGTTTGCTTGCCTCTGAAAAAGCGTATTTCTTACACGTTTGTATTCACGAAGATGAAAATGTTTGGCCATTGGTGCCGGCGGGCGCGCCAAATACCGAAATGTTAGACAGTCTGTAAAGTGCGGTGATTTTAAGAGAGATTTGATATGAATACGGAATTAACTATCGTTGCTAACTACCGCCCTGAAGTGCTAGAACGCATTTTGCGTGTGGTGCGTCATCGTGGCTATCAGGTGACAGAAATGAAAATGGTGCTTGAAAATGAAAAAGTGTGGGTGGATTTAACTGTGACGAGCCAACGCGATGTGTGTTTACTTGTGCCACAACTGAAAAAACTTTTTGATGTGATCGATGTCACTTGTGAAAGTTGCGACTAAATAACCCTATGCAAACAGGCAAAAACTGATATACTTTTGTCCGATTTTACAACCTATGAATAAAAGGAAAATACAATGGCAGATTTTAACCAAATCTTAACTCCAGGTGATGTTGATGCCGGTATCATCAACGTAGTAAACGAAATTTCAGAAGGCAGCTGCCACAAAATCGAATGGAACCGTAAAGTGGCGGCATTCCAATTAGACCGTGTAGAGCCAAAAATCTTCGCAAAACCAACCAACTACGGTTTTATTCCACAAACCTTAGATGAAGACGGCGATGAATTAGATGTGCTTTTAATCACACGTGAACCGCTTGCAACAGGCGTATTTTTAGAAGCGCGCGTTATTGGCGTGATGAAATTTGTTGATGACGGCGAAGTGGATGACAAAATCGTTTGTGTGCCGGCAGACGACCGCGACACAGGTAATGCTTACAAAACCTTAGCGGATTTGCCTGAGCAATTAATCAAACAAATCGAATTCCATTTCAACAACTACAAAGCGTTGAAAAAACCGGGTTCAACGAAAGTCACGCACTGGGGCGATATTGAAGAAGCGAAAGAAGTGATTCGTGAATCAATCAAACGCTGGAATGAGCAAAAATAATTCTTAAATTATTGATAAAACTGATAAGAGCCGCTTTATGCGGCTCTTTTTTCGGGTATTGTGTAGCTGTTGCACAAACACATTAGTCATTAAATGGTTTCACGTATGGCAACATCCCTTTATCCAACATATCCACTAAACCGCTGTGGTGGTCATTACGACCTAATCCGGTGAGTTTAATGGTGAAATTAATGCTGTTATCATAAAGTGTGTCTTTTTCATCTTTGTAAGCTCTTTTTGAGCTTTTGTCTACCAAATAACGGCGTACGCCAACGCCGGCAGACCAACAGCAGGTGTTGTATTGTACTCCTGCATATTGTTCAACGGGTTTATTTAGTGCCATATCGTGATAATAACGTCCTACAACAGCCCATTTGTCACCAAGTTCCCAAGCTACAGTACTTCCCAATTGTTGAATATCTTGGTTGTAGCGGTTAGCGCTTGATGTTAAGTTTTGGTCAATATAATCTTCACTGGCATAGCGATAATTTAATTGCACGAGATTATTACCTGATGGATTATATTCCAAGCTAGTATTAGCCAGGGCCGTATGATCTAAACGTGTATCATATTGATAACTGCCTCGCCAATTCCATTTCTCGCTGATTTTCCAATTGCTTTCCAGTGCCCAAGATGATGATCGTCCTGTTGTGCTATTTTTTGTATTGTCATCAATGCGTGAGTTATTGAGATAGATAATTTGCCCAAGGGACAGATTAAAACGTTCTTCTGCATTGTTATCGTAGAAACGGGTCGTGCCACCTAATGTAAATTGGTTTGCGGAAGCTATACGGTCTAAACCACTATAACGACGATCACGGAACAATGAAAAATAATCTTGTTGCAATAAGGCAGAATCATATCCTAAACCTAAATAATCAGAAGTACTTTTTGAACCTATATTGCTTTGATCGCGGTAAGGGCGGTATAAATATTGGATATGTGGTTCAATCGTTTGAGTATAACCTTTAATAAAGTGTTCATTGCTTGCCAAAACAGATTGGAAATCGACTTTGACTTGCGGAATAACACGGTTTACTGAATTCTCAATATTGGCATCAACCCCCGTTCCCGCTTTTTGTTGATAGTGGGTTGCATAGAGCTTGGTTTCAATATTTAAGCTGCCATAGCGGTTTGCTAAAGGCATGGTAAAACTGGGTTCTAAATGATAACGCCACGCCGTTGGCATATTTTTACTGGCGTTATCAAAATGTACTGCTTGGGCAAAGAGTTTAAAATCGCCCCAACCGTTAGCGAGCCCATTTTTATAATAGTTAAAGTCAATTTGTGGCAAGGCTTTATAAGGCCCGATGTTGACTTCATCAAAAATTTGATATTGTTTTGCCGAAATAGCCACATTCCAGTTTGGTTGGTAATAACTTAAACGGGTAGATTGGGTGGCGTAGCCGTCTGTGCTACTACCATAAACGGAATCGAAATCGCTAAAATAACGTTTATCGCTGACGCGCGTGTAATCAATATTAAAACGCCAATCGCCGAACAGACTGGCATTGTGCAACCAACGGAATAAATGGCGTGAACGGTTTTCATCGCTATAATCATCATAACGATCTTTGCCAATATACTCACTTGCCAATAAGCCCGTCCCAAACTGAGTTAAATAACGAAATTCGGAATTGAGTTGCCAACCACGATTTGACATATATTTAGGTGTAAAGGTGGCATCATAATTAGGCGCAATGTTCCAATAAATCGGTTGTTCATACCATGTTCCATCGCGACTTGAAATCCCTGCATTAGGAATTAACAAGCCCGAACGGCGGCGATCGCCAATGGGCATTTGCATATAAGGCATATAAAACACAGGCACCCCTGCAATTTTAAAGCGTGTATGCCACATTTCCGCATATTCTTCTTGAATATGCTGTTTCATTTCATTGGCGACAATCGACCAAGATTCATCGTTAGGCAAACAAGAGGTAAAGGTTGCATTTTTCAGTAAACGATAACCTTCGCGCATTTCAGTGGTTTCAGCAGTACCACGTCCCTGACGCCCCACAAATTGATAATCGGCATTAGCCACATCGGTATCTTTGCTGTTTAAATGAATTTTAGCGTCATTTCCCTTGAGATTAATTTGCTCATCTTGATAATCAAACGCCCCTTTGGCAAAGGCAAAACGTTGAGCGTTATCCCCTTCGCCTTCTTGGATAACTTCAACTTCAGGGGCTGTTAAATGACGATTACCTTGTTTTAAATCCACATCACCACTGTAAGTCGCACGAGACGGATTAATTATATCGGCATTATCCGCTTCAATATAAACAGGCTGATCATTGGGATCGCCTGTAATAGGTTCGCCTGTAAATTGCGGCACACCATTTAAGCATTGCAAATGCAATTCACGGCTATCCGCAATACTTGCCCCACTATAAAGCGCGGTCAAAATTGCGAGAGAAAGTAAGCTATAAACATTCTTTTTCATTACGTAACCATTAAGTTCTGAAAATTAGGTGGATTATACTTGAAAAAAGGAATGAGTGGGAAAATAAAATGCGGTCAAAATTGACCGCGCTTTGGGGGATTTTGTCATGTTGATATTCATGTTTAAAAGGTGTTGTAGGGGCAAAATATTTTTTGCCCCAAAATCACCGAGACATCAGGGCGAAAAATTTTTCGCCCCTACATATTGGCGTTAACATTGCACAATAGGTGGAATAATTCAGTAATTTACACCCCCCTAACTCTTACAAGATGCCCCTTTTTTTATCACTTTGCCAAAATCATTTTTGGCGTCAGGTTTGCTCATATTATGTGGTGCACCTTTTTGTACAGGGAATTTAGAGTCCATTTGCCACGCATTCCAGCCGCCGTCATAGACATAAGTATCGTCCCAACCTGCCAATTGGGTCATAAACCAAGGTACGCCGGCGCGCCAGCCTGTACCACAATAAAAGGCTAATTTATCGCCTTTTTTAATGCCTTGGGTTTCCCATAAGGCAAAGATTTCATTAGGGTTGCGCAAGGTGTTGTCGGGGTCGTAATAATCTGCCATATTGGACGAATTGGTTCCTGCAAATCCCCAAATTGCCCCTTGCGGTTCGCCTTTACCCGGGATGTAATCATAGCCGCTGATTTTGCCTTGATATTCATCCCAAGAGCGATTGCTGATAAGTTTTGTGCCTGCTTGTTGTGCTTGAATGGCCTCTTGCGGCATTGAAATATTAATTTCCGGGTGTGCAGGAATGGTTGCACCAAAAGCCGTTTCTGGCTGTGGCATATTCACTTGGGTTTCTGTTGGTAAATTGGCGTCCATCCACGTGCTAAGATTGCCATTGAGTACACGAACATCTTCTACGCCCGCCCATTTGAGTGCCCAAAATACACGGTATGCTGCCAGTTGATTATCGGAATATAAAATAATGGTTTTGTCTTTTGTAATACCGTTTTTGAGCAAATTGGCTTCAATGGTTTGCGGATCGGATAAATTCCAAACAGGGTCATTTTCAATCCAGTCCGTATTAAAATGGTACGAGCCGACAATATGTTGTGTATAGGCTTTGGCTTGTTCTAACGGCCCCCAAGACACTTCAAAAATCATAAATTTGTCATTGTGGTAGCTTTCCGGTTTTTCCCCTTTCATTACCGCATCCACCCATTGCGGCGATACGCTATATCGGAAATTGGGGAACTGCTCAAGCGGGTAATCCGTGGCATTGGCGTAGTTTAAATAGTCATTAAATACGCGCACTTTGTAGCCTTTTGCGGCAAATTCCGCTGAAACGCGCTCTAAGTTGTCAGGATTACTATCGTAAAACACCAAGGTTTTTTCTTTTGTAATCCCCTTTCCTGCAGCAAAACTTTCAAATTTATCTTCGGCAATGCCGTCTAGCCATTCAGTAGTAAATTGAATGGCGCCTTTGATATGTCCGCCGCGTGTGGCATTCTTATCTTTGAAACCGTTGTATAAGCTGTCTTGGCGCGTGTCGATAACCACATAATCGGGGTTGTCTATATTTTTGAGCAGGGTTTCTGTGTCGATGTTTTTTACACTGCGATCTTCGCAAGCGGTGAGTGCTAACGCGATAGAGCTTGTTAAAAGTGCGGTTAAAAATTTCATGGTTTTTCCTTTTTAAGAACGTTTGAAAACTAAGTTGGCGATCCAACTTCCGATGAAAATCATTAGGGTGGCAAGCCAACCTTGCCAAGAAAAATAAGCGGTGGCGACAAGCGCATTGGTCACCGTACAACCACCCGCAAGTGCTGCGCCGATTCCCATTAGTACACCGCCCACAATGCGGCGTAAAAAATCTTGGGGCTCAGGAACGCGCAAGGTGAAATTACCGGCGAGTTTTGCGGATAGGAATGACCCCACAATAATGCCGAGCACAAACAAACTTCCCCAGTTCAAATAGCGTTGTTGTCCGGTGACTAAATATTGCACTACGTTTGCAGAGGGCACGGCGATGCCAAAGCCGTAATGACGTCCGGTTTGTGCGCTGAAATACCAAGCGACTATGCCGAGCAAGCCGATGAATGCGCCTGTTATGAATGGGGTGAAGGACGAGGCATTGTCGGAATGAATGGTTTTTTTGATTAGAATCAAGGTGATAAGCACTAAAAAAGCAACGAAAACCCAAGGCGAAATACCGAAGGTGAGATAAATGTTGTCGATTTCAGTTGGGTTGGCAGTCAGTCCATTAATCATATTTTTCAATGAACCTGTTTGTGTGGATGCCATTGTGATGGAAAAAGTGATTAGGGCAATAAAACTGCCCAAGGCACCTTCGCCCGAGCGAAACCATGCGCCACTGCCGCAACAGTTTGCAAGCACCATGCCAACCCCGAAAATGAGTCCGCCGAGTAAGGTGGCGAGAACGGGAAGTTGTGATGTGGGAATGGTGATTAAACCTAATTCAGCGAGCGCAAAGAAACCAATGGATTGAATACTAATGGCGATAAAAAGCGCGGTGAGAAAACGGAGACTTTTTTGCTGATAAATTTGGCGAAATCCTGAAACGAAACAGAATTGCCCACGTTGAAGCAAGATGCCGAAAAGCATCCCAATGAGAAGACCTGAATACATCGATTAAACCTTAATACGATAATGAGTTGGGCTATTAAAACATAAAAATGGTTGAAAAGAAAATAGTTACACAGAATCGTTTATAAATATGACCTAGATCAATGAATTGAATACTTGTTCCATTTACGATTAATTCTCATTTATGTATTATAATGCGAGTTATTTTTATTTAACATGAGAGGTGCAAAATGTCAGTAATTTCACTTTCTTCACTAGAAAAAAATGTCTCGGCGCAAATTCATGAAATTGCGAGCAGTGATGTTTTTGGTGAGATTGATCATATTGTGAGCCGCCGTTTAGCTGATTTAGGGTTCTATAAAGGGATGCCGCTTAAAGTGATTGCCAAAGGCCCCTTAGGTCAAGGTCCTTATGCTGTGCGCTTGGGGAATAAGTCTCAATTTGCCTTACGGGCAACTGAGGCGGATAAGATTTTATGTCGAATTGTAGGTGAGTAACATGAGTTGCTATTTTTCTCTTTTAGGTGCGCCCAACTGTGGCAAAACCGCACTTTTCAATCGATTAACGGGTTCCAATGCCAAAGTTGCCAACTATGTTGGGGTAACCGTTGATAAGTTAGAAGGGACGTTTATTGAGGATACCAATATTCGTATTGTTGATTTACCGGGAACCTATAGTTTACGTACCACCACATTAGACGAAGCGGTGGCGCGCGATGTGGTATTAGGCAAAATGGGCCAACGCCCTGATGGGATTATTGCCGTTGCCGATGCAACCAATCTTCGCATGACATTACGTATGGTGCTTGAAATTAAGCAGCTTGGTTTACCCATTGTGGTAGCCCTTAATTTAAGTGATGTAGCGCGTTCGCGTGGTTTGTTGATTGATACGCAAAAACTGAGTGAATTGCTCGATGTGCCGGTTTTGGAAACTGTTGCCATTAAAAAAGATGGAACGAAAGCTTTATGTGAAGCGATCAAAAATTTACCCCACCAAACTGCCACGCCTTTAGATACGGAATCTGCCGAAAAAATGCTTGAGCAAATCGATAGCCAGCAACTTTATCAAGACGTTGAGCAGATTTTGTCTCAGGCTGTTACGCGAGAGCTAGAACTTCCTATGTGGCATCAGCGGTTAGATCATTTTGTGATGCACCCTATTTTGGGCGTGAGCTTATTATTGGTTATTCTTCTTTTGGTGTTCCAAGCCGTGTATTCTTGGGCGGAACCTATTATGACGCTAATTGAAGACGGCTTTACCTGGTTAGGGGAATGGGTGACAACGCAATTACCTGAAGGTTTGTTGGCGGATTTGTTGGTCAATGGGGTGATTGCCGGCGTGGGTGGTGTGTTGGTTTTCCTTCCGCAAATTACCATTTTATTTGCCTTTATTTTGTTATTGGAAGACTCAGGCTATTTACCACGCGCCGCATTCTTATTGGATAACTTGCTTGCTAAAAGTGGTTTATCAGGACGTGCTTTCATTCCGTTGCTCTCGAGCTTTGCTTGTGCTGTTCCTGCCGTGATGTCCGCAAGAACAATTCAAGATCCACGTGAGCGTTTAGTGACGATTGCCATTGCACCGATGTTAACCTGTTCTGCGCGTTTGCCTGTTTATGCGTTGATTATCGGGGCGATTATTCCCGATCAAACCGTTTGGGGCATTTTTAATTTACAGGGTTTAGTGCTGTTTGCTTTGTACTTTATTGGTATTTTATCCGCAGGATTAGTGGCTTACGTCACCAAACGTTTTGCGTTACGAAAAGGCACAATCCAACAATTCCCGCTGTTAATGGAATTGCCAACTTATCGTATGCCAAACTTTAGACATATTTGCTTAACGTTGTGGGAACGCGTGAGCGCATTCTTAAAACGAGCAGGTACGGTAATTTTTGCTTTAAGCGTGATTTTGTGGTTCTTAGTGACATTCCCTTCTGCACCGGAAAGTGCGGCAGCCCCTGCGATTGATTATACTTTTGCGGGGATGTTAGGTCATATTATTGAACCTATTTTCGCGCCATTAGGTTTCACATGGCAAATGTGTATCGCCATGATTCCGGGTATTGCGGCACGTGAAGTGGTGGTTGCAGCATTGGGAACGGTATATGCTATGAGCGGTTCTGAAGATCAAATTATGGAATCGCTCACGCCAGTGGTCACCAATGATTGGGGCTTACCAACGGCGTTGGCTTTTATCACTTGGTATATTTATGCGCCAATGTGTATGGCGACACTTGCCGTAATTAAGCGAGAAACGAAATCAACCAAACAAACTGCCTTAATTACCGCTTATCTGTTTGCCTTGGCTTATTTCTTTGCACTGGTGGTTTATCATATTGCATCGGGGGTTTTATGATTCAAAATATTATTGTAGGAATAATCGGCATTGCTTGCGTGAGCTATATTGTTTGGAAGTTTGTACTTAATCGCAAGCGAGGTGTTTGCAATGGTTGTGATAAATGTTGTAGTAAAAAAGGCAGTTGTCATTAACTGAGCAACGCTTTAGAAAGGCAGTAAAATTTAACCGCACTTAAGAAAGCGCTTAAAGTGCGGTTAATTTTTTTATTCTTTTGGCAAGTGGAAAATTGACAGTGCCAATCCACCCCAGATGATCACTAATGCCACTACCATCATAATTATTGCGCTTGTTGACATTATTATTCTCCTTTATGTTCCGCTAAGGTTTCACTTTTCCATTTTAAGCGAGAGAGTAAGAACGCTACGACAACGAGACTGCCTGCCATTCCCCAACCGAAAATGTTAATAAACCAACTTGGATAACCTTCATAACCTTCCGTAAAGACTTTCGCCCCTTCGCTAAAGAGCATAAAGGCTAAGATACCCGTGGTTACAACAATACATAAACGCCAGAAAAAGCCCACTTTAAATGATGAGGTTTCATTGATGTGTTCACCCAATAAACCTAATTTTTCATTGGCTACAATAACCATCAGTGAAACGAAGGCTACGGCAACAATACCAAAGTAGTTGACGAATTTATCGAGAACATCGAGCATTGGTAAGCCTGTTGTGGTTCCAAAGAGCACCACAGAAACAACCATCATTGGTAAGCCCACAATAAAGGTGACTTTTGAACGGCGAATACGAAGCTTATCTTGTACTGCAGAAATAATCACTTCAATCACAGAGATGAAAGACGTTAAGGCTGCAAAGGTTAATGAACCAAAGAATAAGACGCCGATGACTTCGCCAAACGGTGTAATTTCATTGATAATGGTTGGGAAAGCAAAGAACGCTAAACCAATACCGCCTTTCGCCACTTCACTCACTTCAACGCCCTGTGCAGTTGCCATAAAACCAAGCGCAGAGAAGACGCCGATCCCCGCCAATACCTCAAAACTTGAGTTAGCAAAACCCACCACTAAGCCGGTACCTGTTAAATCAGAGTCTTTTTTCAAGTAAGACGCGTAAGTTACCATGATACCGAAACAGATAGAGAGCGAGAAGAAAATCTGCCCATAAGCCGCAATCCAAACACTTGGATCAGAAAGTTTATCCCAATCAGGTGTAAAGAGAGCGTCCAAGCCTTTGGCTGCGCCGTCTAAGGTTAAAGAATACACCACTAAAGATAAGAACATGACAATGAGTAATGGCATCAAAATGCTTGAGGATTTTGAAATCCCTTTTTGCACCCCAAGGGCTAATACCGCAAGTGCGATCACCCAAACAGCAATTAATGGGCCTACAACCATTCCCACAAATTCTAGGCTAATGCCTTGGGCAATATCACCCATTTTCAGGAAATTACCTACGAAGAAATCAACGGGTTTATCGCCCCAAGCTTTGGTGAATGAGAAGTAAGTATAGGTCGCTGCCCAACCTAAAACCACCGCATAATATAAACCGATAATCACATTGACCATCACTTGCCACCAACCAAAGGTTTCGAAATGGCGGTTAAAGCGGCGATAAGACAACGGTGCGCCGCCACGGTGACGGTGACCGATAGCGTAGTCTAAGAATAACAACGGAATTCCCGCTGTTAATAAGGCAACGATGTAAGGAATAATAAAGGCACCACCACCGTTTTCGTACGTGGTATAAGGGAAACGCCAAATGTTTCCGAGACCAACTGCAGAACCAATGGCTGCCATAATAAAGGCTTTACGCCCAGAGAATGTTTCGCGTTTTGAATTGCTCATTCTGACGCTCCTATTGTAGTTATTGAAAATGTGTAAACTATGAAATATAAAGGAATTTTGTGTTCAGTCAAGAAAAACACCGATAAATCAAGCAAAATCTGCTATATTTTGGCGAAATTGAAGGAGAATGTTATGCAAAAAAGGGTTTTTATCACGCACGGCTACACGGCAAATTCACAGAAACATTGGTTTCCTTGGTTAAAAGCGCGGTTAGAAAATCAAGGGTTTTTCGTCAAAGTATTCGATATGCCCAACTCAAATCAACCTAATGCGCAAGAATGGCTTTCGCACCATCAAAAAGCGATTTCGGATATTCGCGAAACCGATATCTTTATCGGGCATAGTTTGGGGTGTATTGCCACATTACGCTTTTTAGCACAGCAAAATCAGAAAATAGACAGGCTTATTCTAGTGGCAGGGTTTGATCAGCATTTGCCAAATTTGCCCGAATTGGACTGTTTTACGCAAGAGAAATTAAATTATCTTCCGATGATAGCGAATATCTCACAGCGTATAGTGATTGCTTCAGCGGATGATCAGGTGGTCAATCCGCAATTGACAGAACAACTTGCCGAGCACTTGGAAGCGAAATATTTGTTGTTAAATGGTTATAAGCATTTTACGGAAAGTGCTGGTGTGGAGGAATTACCCGTGGTATTGGACGAAATTCTTTCGCGTTAAAGTGCGGTTAAATAAGGGTAAGATTTTTAAAAAATGAAGCGACTAAAAATTTAGTGTGATCTTGATCAAACTTTAGAAAAAAAGCGTTTGACTATTTTTAGGTAACACATACACTAGGGCAGTATTTTTCAGCAAACGTTTGCTTTTTTATTGGATGTATTGCTGAAACGTGAAACCTATTTTTTGGCTAAAATGGAGATCTGAAATGACTCATATTATCGTTGCGACACACGGTAAATTTTCAGAAGAAATCGTAAACTCAGCGGCAATGGTTTTCGGTGAAGATGAAAATACCCATGTTGTTACATTCTTACCTGGTGAAGGTGGTGATGATTTAGTGGCGAAGTACAACGCGATTATTGAAAAACTGCCTGAAAATGAACCGGTATTATTCCTTGTAGATTTATTCGGTGGTAGTCCGTATAACGCGGCAGCGCGTGTGGCGGCAAACCGAGACAATACGGATATTGTCACGGGCATTAGCCTTCCAATGTTATTGGAAGTTTTAGATGCCAAAGACGGTGCAGATCTCGAAGAATTAGCAGAAACGGCAAAAGAAGTGGGCGTGATGGCGGTGAAATCATTCCGTAATCCTGAGCCTAAAGCGGCGCCTGCGCCAAAAGCAGAGCCGGCACCTGTTGCAGCCCCTGCGCCACGCGATCCAAACCTAAAAGGTAATATGAATATTACGTTGTTGCGTATTGATGACCGTTTGATTCATGGTCAAGTGGCAACCTCTTGGGCAAAAGCAGTGAAATGTGAAGCGATTTTTGCGATTAGTGATGAAGTGGCAAACGACAAATTACGTAGTGAATTATTGTTACAAATTGTGCCACCGGGCTTAAAAGGTTATGTCATCCCGGTAGAAAAAGCGATTAAGGTTTACCATAATCCGCAATACACAGGTAAAAATATTTTGTGGTTAGTCACCAAACCGGCAGACGTGTTACGTTTAATCGAAGGCGGTGTGAAAATCGACAAAGTGAACGTGGGCGGTATGACCTATAAAGACGGCAACAAAATGTTATCGGATGCGGTGACCGTAGGTAAAGCTGACGTGGAAGCGTTCCATAAATTATTAGATTTAGGCGTTGATTTAACCATGCAAAAAGTGGCGACCAACCCGAAAGTCGAAATTACCAAAGCAAAATTAGATGCTCTTCAATTCTAAGGAAACGAACTTATGACAACATTAGAAATTATCTTAGTCACTTTAGTGGCTGCCATTTGCGGTATGGGTTCTGTACTTGATGAACGCCAAACCCATCGCCCATTAGTGGCTTGTACCTTAATCGGTTTAGTGCTTGGCGATTTACAATCCGGTATTATCGTAGGCGGTATGCTTGAAATGTTAGCGCTTGGCTGGATGAACGTAGGTGCGGCAATGGCACCGGATGCGGCATTAGCCTCTGTTATCGCGGCTATCCTTGTTATCAAAGGCGGTCAAGATAAAACAACAGCTATCGCGGTAGCCATTCCGGTAGCGGCAGCAGGTCAAGTATTGACGATCTTTGTACGTACTTTAACCATTTTCTTACAACACAAAGCGGACGATTATGCGACACAAGCTAACTTCCGTGGTATTGAACTTTGTCACTTTACCGGTCTTGCTTTGCAAGCATTACGTGTGGCAATTCCTACTTTTGCGGTGGCTTTAGTGGCGGGTACAGATACGGTAACTAACGCCTTAAATGCAATCCCTGAAGTGGTAACACGTGGTTTACAAATCGCAGGTGGCTTTATCGTGGTCGTAGGTTATGCGATGGTGATCAATATGATGCGCGCAGGTGCGTTAATGCCATTCTTCTTCTTAGGTTTCGTTATCGCGTCATTCTCTGACTACAACTTAGTAGGTTTAGGTTTCTTAGGCGCATGCTTAGCATTAATCTATATCCAATTAAACCCACAATTTAACCAAAACGCGCAAGTGGCAACGCAAGCAAAACGTGAACTTGCAGATGATGAACTTGAAGGTCTATAAGAAGGAATTTGAAAATGTCTGAGAAAAAACAATTAACGGCAGCGGATATTCGCTCAACTTACTGGCGTTCAACCTTTTTATTAGGTTCTTTCAACTTTGAACGTATGCAATCTATGGGTTTTGCGGTATCAATGATTCCTGCAATCAAACGTCTTTACTCAACCAAAGAAGATCAAGCGGCAGCCTTAAAACGTCACCTTGAATTCTTCAACACACAACCTTGGGTCGGTTCTGCTATCATGGGCGTAACTGCCGCGATGGAAGAAGAACGCGCCAATGGTGCGGACATTGATGATGCGGCAATCAGCGGTGTGAAAGTGGGTCTTATGGGGCCTTTAGCCGGTGTGGGTGACCCGATTTTCTGGGGAACATTACGCCCGGTTTTAGCCGCACTTGGTGCCGGTCTTGCGATTAGCGGTAGCTTACTTGGCCCATTATTGTTCTTTATCGGTATCAATATTTTCCGTGCCTTAACCCGTTGGTATGGTTTCAAATATGGTTACCAAAAAGGGACGGAAATCGTGGGTGATATGGGTGGTGGCCGTTTACAAAAAGTGACTCAAGGGGCGTCAATTCTTGGTCTCTTTGTCATGGGCTCCTTGGTGTCCAAATGGACAAGCATCAATATCCCATTAGAACTTTCTCGCTACACAAACCAAGCTGGTGAAGAAGTGGTGACCACTGTTCAAAGCGTGTTAGATTCTTTATTACCGGGCTTAATGGCGTTATTGTTAACATTCGTTTGTATGGCATTATTACGCCGTAAAGTAAACGCCATGTACATTATCTTTGCATTATTCGGTGTGGGGATTTTAGGTTATTGGTTAGGTATTTTGGCGTAATTTCGTTGAAATAATGATATGATTTAGGGCAGCTTTCGGGCTGCCTTTGTTTTTGTGTGCAAAAAGAGAAAAGTGCGGTCAGAAAAAACAATATTTTGAGGATGTGAATATGAATTTAAAAGAATTAATCAAAGCACCACCGGCAGAAACCTACGTTAAAAATTCATCGCCATTAGTCACCGCACTTTTAATTATTGCCGGATTGCTTTGGTATGTTTCGCAATATGCGTCAATTGTGGCATTGATTTTGGCGTTGTTTGTCTTGATGGGGCAAAAAATGTTATTGGCACAGGCGAATAAAGATTTTAATGAAATGTATGCGGCAAAAGCGCAGTTTGAAAGTACAAAAAATGGCGATTATTTGAAATATATTCAGCTACGTAGCGAACAAATGCTACGAGAGAATAAAGTGCTTTCAGATAAGGCGAAACGTGAAATTACACAATTACAAAAATTTGTGGCGAATAACTTAAAAGAAGACAAAGAATGATTCCATTATTGGGTATTACCGGTTACAGCGGTAGCGGCAAAACCACTTTGCTTGAAAAAATCGTGCCGGAATTAACCGCACTTGGATTGCGTGTGGCGGTGATTAAACATAGCCATCATAATGCAACGGTGGATAAAGAAGGCAAAGATAGTTGGCGCATGAAAGAAGCGGGGGCAAGTCAGGTGATTATGGCTTGTGATACTCGTTGGGCATTAATGACGGAAACGCCTGTGGAACCTGTTTCTTTAACCTATTTGGCAATGCAATTTGACCCAGCTTTAACTGATTTGATTTTGGTGGAAGGATTTAAGCAAGAACCGATTCCAAAAATTTTGCTTCATCGCCAGTCGATGACAAAACCTTTTCCTGAATTGGATCAAGATGTGCTTGCTGTTGCAACGGATTATGAAGTGCAAACAGATAAAGTGCGGTTAAATCTTAATGAGATTTCGGAAATAACTTCTTTTATTATGGATTATTATCTGCAGCAAGTGAAAATAGGATGAGCGTGATGATCAATGCTGAAGGTAAAGTCGAGAATTATCGTCCCTTGGCGTGGATTGCGGCAATGGCGTTATTTATGCAGTCTTTGGATGCGACTATTTTAAATACGGCGTTGCCGGCTATTTCGGCAAGTTTGGGTGAGTCGCCCTTAGAAATGCAAATGGCGGTGATTAGTTATAGTTTGACGGTGGCGGCTATTATTCCGTTGAGTGGTTGGATCGCCGATCGTTTTGGTACGCGCCGAACCTTTCAAGCCGCGGTATTGGTTTTTGGATTGGGATCATTGGCTTGTGCGATGTCTTCGAGTTTGAATGTATTAATTGCGTCTCGGATTTTACAAGGGGTTGGTGGGGCGTTGATGATGCCCGTGGCACGGCTGGCAATTATTCGGAATGTGCAAAAATCTCATTTAATTTCGGCTTGGAATTTAATGGCCATGGCGGGCTTGATTGGGCCTGTACTTGGGCCGATTCTGGGCGGTTGGTTTGTGATGCATATGACGTGGCATTGGATTTTCTTCATTAATATTCCGATTGCTGTAGTCGGTATTGGTGTGGCGAATCAATATATGAAGAATGATTACGGTACATCATCGCGCTTAGATTGGGTGGGATTTCTTTTATTTGCTTCGGGATTAGTGGCATTAACTTTCGGCTTAGATGTGATTGCGGAAGATATTCATCAAAAAGCGAAAGCGCTGATACTGATCTCAAGTGGTGTTGGATTGCTTTTGATTTATGTGATTTATGCTTCACGTATTGAGAATGCGTTAATTCCGCTTTCGCTGTGGAAAATTCGTACCTTTAGATTGGGGCTTTTAGGGAATTTATTTGTGCGAATATCGGGATCGGGCGTACCGTTTTTGTTACCTTTGATGTTGCAAATTACTTTTCATTATGATGCGCAAACCGCAGGATTGATGATTGCCCCCATTGCGTTAAGTTCTATATTGGTAAAAACTTCCACGACTAAGTTATTGATGAAATTTGGCTATAAAAGAGCATTGATTGTTGATGCGATTTTAATGACTTGTGCCATTGCGACAATGTCTTGTTTGAATGAAAATACGCCTTTATGGATTTATGTCCCCGTTGTGATGTGGTATGGCGGCTGTATGTCTTTGATGTTTACCGCAGTTAATACCTTAACCATTAGTGACTTAAATGATAAGCAAGCCAGTGCGGGATCAACGGTGTTAAGTATGATGCAACAAGTGGGGATTGGATTTGGGATTGCGGTTTCTTCTGTAATTTTGGCGTTGTGGCGCGCACACTTGGGAAATGAACAGCTTGAATTGGCAAAGGCGTTTAGCAATACCTTTTTAATTTCTGCTAGTTTTGGCCTTGTTTTAGCCTTGCTAATGGCTTGTTTGCATAAAAATGATGGTGATAATTTGCGCAAAAAAGCAAAATAATACAGATTTTGACCGCACTTTGTATGCAAAATCATCGTTCGTAAATTAATTTCAACTTTTTTGAAAAAAGTGCTTGCAAAGGATTTTGAAATCCCTATAATACGCCCCACACAACGACGCGCTGTTGTGAAAACAAGAAAAAGCCAGCGTGTCGTTATTTTTTGCTCTTTAACAATTTATCAGACAATCTGTGTGGGCACTTGTAAGAATTCGTTTTGAA
>NZ_CABFKI010000007.1 GCF_901764995.1 Actinobacillus porcinus | reverse complement strand
ACGCCGTAACGCCGATGGTAGTGTGGGAATTTCCCATGTGAGAGTAGGTCACCGCCAGGTAGAAATAGAAGGAAGCCCGAGTAGAGATACTCGGGCTTTTTGCTTTTGGGATATTAGCAATGTGACTAAACGGAATAATAGGCAAATTTATTGCTATTACACAAACAAAGACCGGATAAGATTATCGAACAGACTATTTCTCATTGGATATTTATTCTTTGCAATAATTCATTTAAAAGTGCGGTGAAAAACTCTTAGATTTTTCACCGCAGTTTATGAAAGTGTATTAGTTTTTCATTGATTGTACTGGTGCTGGAATTCGTCCACCACGGTTAACAAAAACTTCACAGGAGCCTTCTTTTACAGGCATAATTGGGGCATAGCCGAGTAAGCCGCCAAATTCCACATTTTCGCCAATGCCTTTGTCTGTAACAGGGATAATACGCACGGCAGTGGTTTTGCTGTTGATCATACCAATGGCTGCCTCATCTGCAATAATGCCAGAGATGGTGTGTGCGGGTGTATCGCCTGGGACGGCAATCATATCTAATCCCACGGAGCACACTGCGGTCATCGCTTCTAATTTATCCAAAGTAAGAATACCACTTTCTGCCGCAGCGATCATTCCTTCATCTTCCGAAACAGGAATAAATGCACCACTTAATCCGCCTACGGAGCTTGATGCCATCATACCGCCTTTTTTCACTGCGTCATTCAGCAGTGCAAGGGCAGAGGTTGTACCATGTGTACCACAAACAGTTAAGCCCATTGCTTCCAAAATACGCGCTACCGAGTCACCCACTGCTGGTGTTGGCGCAAGAGATAAATCCAAAATGCCAAAAGGGATATTGAGCATTTTCGCCGCTTCTTGTCCTATTAATTCCCCCACGCGCGTGATTTTAAAGGCAGTTTTCTTTACCACTTCTGCCACTTCAGTTAAGGTGGTGGCGTTGGAATTTTCTAAGGCTTCTTTAACTACGCCAGGCCCTGAAACCCCTACGTTGATAATGGCGTCAGCTTCACCTGAACCGTGGAACGCGCCCGCCATAAATGGATTGTCTTCTACCGCATTACAGAACACCACAATTTTGGCACAGCCAAAGCCTTCAGGGGTGATTTCTGCGGTGCGTTTAATGGTTTCGCCCGCCAGTTTTACCGCATCCATATTAATGCCGGCGCGGGTTGAGCCAATGTTAATTGAGCTACATACAATGTTCGTGGTTTTCATCGCTTCAGGAATGGAGCGAATTAACACTTCATCGGAAGGCGACATTCCTTTTTGAACCAACGCAGAAAAACCGCCGATAAATGAAACACCGATAGCTTTTGCCGCACGATCAAGGGTTTGTGCAATGGATACGTAAGAATCCGCTTTGGTTGCAGCGGCAATTTGTGCAATTGGCGTCACAGAAATACGTTGGTTAACAATTGGCACACCATATTTTGCCGAAAGAATTTTTGCGGTTTCCACTAAATCTTTGCCAATGGTGGTAATTTTATTGAAGATATTCTGGTTTAATTGATCAATATCGCTGCTGATACAATCGTGTAAATCAATACCAATGGTAATGGTGCGCACATCAAAATTTTGGTCAGACACCATCTTAATGGTTTCAAGAATTTCCGTTGATTGAATACTCATGACTTACCCCTTAAATACGGTGCATTGCTTTGAAGATTTCTTCGTTTTGCAAACGAATATCAAGGGCAAGGTTTTTACTTTCCAGCTCAAAAAGTGCGGCTAATTCTGGGAAAGATTTTGGGCATTTTGCGGTATCTACTAAGATAATCATGGTGAAATAATCGTCCATTAATTGTTGGCTAATGTTGACGATATTAATTTGATGTTCGGCTAAAATTTTTGCGACATCGTAAACAATCCCCACGCGATCTTTACCAATTACGCTAATTACTGAATTTGTCATGGTTCTTCCTTCTATCTGATTTTATGAAAAATAAGCGTGGAACGAAGTATAGCATTTTTTTATCGTATTTTTTCTCGATTTTAGTGGGATTTACGCGTATAATACGCCCCAGTTTTTTTCCGGCAATGGGTTTTGGATTCGCATTGCCGGTTAAATTACATAATTTAGATATAAACAATTATGACGGAGTAATCAATGTCTAGAAGACTAAGAAGAACAAAAATCGTATGTACGATGGGTCCTGCTACTGATAAAGGTAACAATCTTGAGAAAATCATCGCCGCAGGCGCAAACGTAGTACGTATGAACTTCTCTCACGGTACACCAGAAGACCATATTGAACGTGCTAATCGTGTACGTGAAATTGCGAAGAAATTAGGTAAACACGTGGCTATTTTAGGCGACTTGCAAGGGCCTAAAATCCGCGTTTCAACTTTTAAAGAAGGCAAAATTTTCTTAAGCGTTGGTGATAAATTTATTTTAGACGCAGAATTACCAAAAGGTGAAGGTCATCAAGAAGCAGTGGGTTTAGATTACAAAACCTTACCGCAAGACGTTGTACCGGGCGATATCTTATTATTAGATGATGGTCGCGTTCAATTAAAAGTATTAGCAACGGAAGGGGCCAAAGTATTTACAGAAGTTACCGTTGGTGGTCCTTTATCAAATAATAAAGGTATCAACAAATTAGGCGGTGGTTTATCAGCTGATGCTTTAACTGAAAAAGATAAAGCGGACATCATTACTGCAGCGCGTATCGGTGTTGATTATTTAGCGGTTTCATTCCCACGTTCAAGCGCAGACTTAAGCTATGCACGCGAATTAGCATTAGCAGCAGGCTTAAAAGCACAAATCGTGGCGAAAGTTGAACGTGCTGAAACAGTCGCAACAGATGAAGCAATGGACGACATCATTAACGCAGCAGATGTTATCATGGTTGCTCGTGGTGACTTAGGTGTTGAAATTGGTGATCCTGAATTAGTGGGCGTTCAGAAAAAATTAATTCGCCGTTCACGTCAATTAAATCGTGTGGTGATTACTGCAACACAAATGATGGAATCAATGATCAGCAACCCAATGCCAACTCGTGCGGAAGTAATGGACGTGGCGAATGCGGTATTAGATGGTACTGATGCAGTAATGCTTTCAGCTGAAACTGCAGCGGGTCAATACCCGGCAGAAACAGTAGCTGCAATGGCGAAAGTGGCATTAGGTGCAGAAAAAATGCCAAGCATCAATGTATCTAAACACCGTATGAATGTGGAATTCACTTCAATCGAAGAGTCTGTTGCAATGTCAGCAATGTATGCTGCAAACCACATGAAAGGTGTTGCTGCAATTATTACCTTGACAAACAGCGGTCGTACAGCGCGCTTAATGTCACGTATCAGCTCAGGTTTACCAATCTTTGCCTTATCACGTAATGAAAGTACATTAAATCTTTGTGCATTATACCGTGGTGTGACACCGGTTGCTTTCGATAACAATGACGCGTCAACAAGTGCAAAAGCACAAGCGGCAGTGCAATTATTGAAAGACAAAGGCTTCTTAATGTCTGGAGATTTAGTATTGTTAACCCATGGTGACGATCGTGGTAGTTCAAATACTTGCCGTACATTAGTGGTAGATTAATATTGAGTTAATCTATGATTAGATAAAGGCGAGTTTAACTTGACCATTGATAACCCCACCTTTTCAGGTTTTTTGCCAAAGGTGGGGTTATTTTTGCCGTTTTATCCCTTTAGACATAGTAGATAAAAGTGTTGGTAATTGGCCAACATCAACAAGAGGTATTGTGTATATCATTCTCACGATAGTTAAAGGCATAATCCCATTCACGAACACCATATAAACCTTCCGAGAAGTGCGGACGACCGATTAGGTTATATAGCTGGTCCTTGTTCATACCACGCTCGATTTGACGAACGTTATCCCAATTGACCCAAGAGTCTACTTGTGTACCATCGTGATTAAACTTCGTTTGCTCCAATGTCGGAAAGACGGGATTATCCGTTGTTCCCTTATCCGATACGTTTGAAAGATTGCCACAAGCGGTTAATAAGCTACCGCATTTTCATTTTTGTAATGACCTGCTGCTGCCGATATCATTGACTTACCTGCCATATACACTTGCGGTAATGATGCCGTTGCAACTGTACCAGCAATGTCTGCTCGAGCTTCTTTGTTTACTTTATTGACTTTAGTATCTAAGTGATTTACCCGGTCTCCTAATTTAGCAATGTTTTGCGTGTTGTTATGTACTTGAACATTCGTTGCGTGTAATTGTGAACCGTTTACCGCATCGGTTGATGTTGGGTTAATTTCTGCTGGTGCAACATACGTGACTTTCTTACCGCCAGCATTCACGCCTTTGGTTGAAGTTCTGATGCAAAAGCATTTGAACGTTATAAAGTTTTAACTCACTATTGATACGAGCAACTATTGCATCTGCTTTAGCTTTACCATAGTAAAGGTAATAGTCAGCCCATTCTTTATTGTAGGTCGATGTAATCCCTGCAATAAAGTTAGTTATATCATTGGTATCATCAATGGCTTCATTTTTGAGTGCCATTAATTGTTTTGTTTCGCTTTCAATTTTAGCGACATCTGCATCTGATTTTTTGCGTTCACCAATGATAGATTGGTATAAGTCTAAAATCGTATTGATTTTATTATTGTACGCAATCACCTTATCTAAATTAGCACGATAATCCGTTAAATTGATTGCAGATTTATCGAACGACCAATCAATTGAAGCATCGTAATCGTTAAGTATCTTTAACCAAGATTTGAAATTTTCAATATCATTCGTTGTGATTAGGTTTTGGTTTGAGACTGTAAATAAGTACAGAAATGCCATTTTATCAAAATTACTTTAGCTACTATAGCCTTTCTATAACATCGTCAAGAAAATCTCGGAATACTGCTTTTATTATCTGTTTATCTATATGGTCATTCTCTGACTTGGTTGAATCCCAAATAAACTCTCTCACTTGCGGAGATAATGTCATCAAATTCATTAAATCTATTCCATTGGGAAATCGCTTTCCAGCAACCCAATCTTTTACTGTCCTTTCACTTATTCCTAGTGCATTAGCTATCATTTTCCCAGTCCAATACTGAGAATGCATTTCTTTCCTTAAAGCAACAGATAACTGCTCTCTTAGTTTGATTTCATTCATTGTAATTTTGGGCAAGATCTTGCCCTTTGAGTGCAACATTTTTCCTCCCAATTCATTTATATTTGATACATCTAGGGGGGTATTAAAATGGTTATAAGCATAAAGAATCAACATAAAAATAAAGCGGTTGCTTATATTCGAATGTCCACAGAACACCAAGAGTTTTCTCCTGATATACAGCGTTGCTTTATTGAAGATTATGCAAAGCAAAATGGATTAGAACTGATTAGAGAATATGTGGATGAAGGGAAAAGTGGTTTAACTGCGGAAAATCGTCCGCAATTTATTTCTATGTTAAACCTTGTTGAGCAAGGGTTGGCTGATTTTAACCATATTCTTGTTTATGACATAAGTCGTTGGGGACGATTTATAAATATTGATGAATCGGGCCATTATGAGCAGATCTGCACGAATAAAGGTATTAAGGTACATTATTGTGCGGAGCAATTTAAAGGTAATGACATTGGCTCTCAAATTTATAAAGCAGTAAAACGTTGGGCAGCAGGAGATTATTGTAGAGAGTTAGGTGTAAAAGTCTTTAATGGACAAAAAAACTTAATTCAGCACGGATTTCGTCAAGGTGGACCTGCTGGGTTTGGGCTACGTAGGCAACTTATTGATAGCAATGGAAATGTTAAATTTGAACTAAAGCGAGGCGAAAGAAAAAGTTTACAAACAGATCGTGTTATTTTGGTTGCAGGACCTAAACAAGAACAGGAAATTATTCAGGAAATCTATCATAACTTTGTTTATCTGCATAAGACTGAACAACAAATAGCAGATAGCTTAAATGCAAGAAATATTGTAACAGATAGAAATACGGCTTGGACGAAAGGCGTTGTTCATCAAATTTTAATCAATGAAAAATATGTTGGACATAACGTTTGGAATAAATGTAGTGCATCCAAAACTCGTGAACACAAAGGGAAAAATCCAAGAGATGAGTGGATCCGATATGACAACTGCTTTGAAGCCATAATACCTCAAGCTTTATTTAACGCCGCTCAATCTATTATTCATCAACGCTCTGTTAGATTGAGTGATGAAGAAATACTGGATCGCCTAAAAACGTTGCTTCAGGAAAAAGGGAAATTATCAGGTTTGATTATTGATGAATCTGAAAATTGCCCTTCTAGCAGCGTATATAGTCGGAGATTTGGTAGTCTTGTAAAGACATATTCTCTAATTAATTATGAACCCGAAAGAGATTATCACTATATTGAAATCAATCGTTTATTACGCCAACAGCATAAAAATGTTGTACAAGATACTGTTGATAAGATTATCAAATTAGGCGGTTCTGTTACAACCGATAGTAAGACAGATCTGATTCGTATTAATAATGAATTTAATGCATCTATTGTGCTAAGTCGTTGTCGTCCTACTTCCACAGGATCTAAACGTTGGCTTATTCGTTTTGATACCACGTTAAATCCTGACCTAACCATAGCGATTCGTTTGAATGATACCGCAAGTGAGATCTTTGATTATTATCTATTACCGATGAATATACAATTAAATGAAAAGTTAAGACTAGCTGAAAATAATCCTGCTGAATTGGAAATTTATCGCCATTCTAATTTAGATCGATTTTTTATTATGGTTGAACGTATGTTAGTGAAGGACTTTATCTATGCAAAACGAAACTATTCAAGTTATACCGATCAACAGAATCAGAATCATCAATCCAAGAACTCGCAATCAGAAAATATTTGCTGATCTAGTCGAAAATATTGCCAAAATAGGTCTAAAAAGACCAATAACAGTAACACCTTCTGATGATATTGGATTTTATGACTTACTTTGTGGACAAGGTCGGTTAGAAGCTTGTCAAATGCTTGGGGAAGAATTTATTCCTTGTAGAGTTATTCAGGCAAACAGCGAAGAAAGTTATTTAATTAGTTTGGTAGAAAATATTGCTAGACGTAGGCACTCTAATATTGAATTGTTATCAGGCATCAAACTATTAGATGAGCGTGGATATAAGCCTGCCGATATATCTCGTAAAATTGGCTTTTCTCAAAGTTATATCAATGGCATTTTACACTTACTTAATGCAGGTGAAGAGCGACTTATTAATGCCGTTGAGAAAGGTATTATTCCACTTTCAATAGCAATATCTATATCCCGCTCCGACGATAAAGATGTCCAAAAACAGTTGGCTGAATTGTATGATGACGGAACTTTAAAAAATTCGGATATACAAAAAATTAGAAATATTATGCATCGCCGTAATTTGAGCGGTAAAAAAGCCAATTCGGCTTTATCAAATAATACACGTTCTCAGATTTATAATCCTAAAACGGTATTGCATATTTATAAAGAAGAAACACAAAGGCAACAAATGATGATAAAACAAGCTGATTATGACGAAAAACAGCTTTTTATTATTTTGTCTTGTCTAAACAAACTTTTTGCAGATAAATATTTTCAATTGGTATTACGTTCTGAAAATTTAGACGATATGCCAAAGGATTTAAGTGAACGAATGTTAAAACAGCAAGAGGGAAATTTGTATGCCTAGTAATATTACTTATGCATTCCACAATGAATTGCTTATGTTACCTGTTTCAGAAATACTTCCCACTCGTCAAATAGATAAGCATTTTGAAAAAAGTGTGAAATATCAGAGTATTTTATCATCGATCCAAGAAGTTGGAATCATTGAGCCACTCGTTGTATATCCTGAAAGGGAACATCAATACATATTACTGGATGGGCATTTACGTTTACACGCATTAAAAATGCTAGGTGCTGATACTGCATTATGTATGATTTCTACCGATGATGAAGGATTCACTTATAATAAGCAAATTAACAGGCTAACAACTATCCAAGAGCATAATATGCTTGTGAAAGCGATTGAACGTGGGGTATCTGATGAAAGTATTGCCAAAACATTAAATATAGATCTAAAAATTTTGCGACAAAAAATGAATATGTTAAATGGAATCGCGAAAGAGGTCATTGAAAAACTGGCAAACAAACAGGTTGGTAAAGATATATTTCGGATCTTGAGAAAAATGAAACCCGAACGACAAATTGAAGTTGCCGATATGATGATTGCTAGCAATAAATTCTCTCTGACCTATGCAAATATGATGTTACTTAGTTCAAGAAAAGACGAATTAGTTGAAAGTCATAAAGTTAAACCTACTAACAATAATTTAGAAGATTTATCTGTTATGCAAAAAGAGCTAAATAGGTTAAAAGAGAACTATAAAGTTTCAGAAGAAAAGCTGGCTGATTTGAAAATGGCACTTATTGTAGCAAAAGGATATGTAAATAGACTTTTAAGCAATGCTGCAATTGTGGACTTATTAGAACATGAGCAGAATGCAATTTACTTAACTTTGAAAGAAGTATGTAAAGTTGAGCATTCTTGAGCTATTTCATAAAACATTATAGCCTGTAATAGTTACAGGCTTATTTTATTTATAGTGTATGTTTTATTTCATCTGAAAGAATTTGACTTGTTGCCTGCAAAATTCTCTTACCTGAATCTGAACTTATACGGTATTTTTCTGTTAAATGGGCTTCATCTGCTGTTAATACAGAATCATCCCCATCGACTACAAAAATTCCCCCTTGTCCTAAGTGCAACTGTACTAATAAGCATTACTTCTTATCCAAAGAATATCGTTGGACTTGCAAGGAGTGTAAACATCGTTTTAGTGTAACGTCAAAAACGATTTTCTCAAGCTGTAAGCTAGAATACCGTAAATATCTAGCGGTCATCTTTCTCTTTGCTAATGCAGCAAAAGGTATTTCTATCTCTCAACTCTCTCGTGATGTCAAATTAGGATATAAAGCTACTTTCGTTCTTGTGCATAAAATTCGAGAATCTCTCGCTAATCATCGCAATAATGACTTTCTACAAGATGAAATTCATATTGATGGTACTCATGTGCATTCAGCATTACGTCCTAAAAATAAAAAAGTAGATCGAGTAGATAGACAAAAAAACTGAATACGATTAAAACTGGTAGCCATATTCATACGGATGAAAATGCCACTTATGATGAACTGTTATTCAACTATGATTTAAAATGAGTGAATTACCAAAAAGAATATTGTTGTAGTGGTACACAGAATGAAAGCACACGTTGAAAGTGGAACTATTAAAATGCCTTCAAATTTAAAGAGTGCAGAAGAAATTGAAGAGTGGTTGCTTAATCTTTAATTTTAAAATAGTCGATTATTCCGCTCATCCGCCTTTTAATTTACCAACAATTCCTTACCTTAAATAACAATAATCTGAATGAGAAAGTTGATTGTTTAAGCTCATCTAATGATCTATTTGTTCGTTGTTTATTATGTCGAACTGTGGTTAAATGCGCACTTTATTTGCTTTTACGTTTAAAAGCCGGCAATGAAGCGGAGCTGGCGTTCCCGGCCATTCCGGGGAGAGTTTTTAAAGCGGAAGTCATTGGCGTTTTACCAGCTATTGGCGAACACGAATTACAAGCAAACGGAACGCTTTATACCCGCCGTTTTATTGATAACGAAGCGATGCCGTTGGTGGTGTTGAAATTAAAAGAGGATATGTCTGAATATCAACTGCCTTACGGCACAACTGCAGAAGTGGCAGTTTATACGGAACACGCCCATCATTTAGCGATGATGCGTAAGATTTTATTGCGTATGAATAGTTGGAAAAATTATTTATATTTAGATCATTAATCGGGTCGTGGTACAATCATTTTTTAAAAGAACCTAAAGGAAAAATATGATTAAAGCAGTGATTTTTGATATGGATGGGACGTTGATTGATTCCCAGCCTATTTGGTATCAAGTCTGCACAGATTTCTTTCAACAAAACGGATTTCCGGTGACGATGGATGACATGATTAAATTAACCGGTTCGCCGGTGGCAAAACTGGTGGATTATGTGTTACAAACCCATGGTCAAAAAGACAAAGAGCGTGCGCAATTGATAACAGGTTTAATGGATTATGCTGTGTCGGAAATTTTGGCGGCAAAACCTTTGATGCCTAATGTCAAAGAGGTATTGGCGCAGTTAAAACAGCAAGGTATTAAAATGGCGGTGGCGTCAGCCTCGCCAAGAAATATGTTGCAAGGCATTGTAGATAGTTGTGATATTGCGGAATATTTTGATTATTTAGCCTCGGCGGAAGAATTGGATTACAATAAACCGCACCCGGCTGTTTATTTGCACGCAGCGCAACAACTGGGCGTAAATCCAACAGAATGTTTGGCAGTAGAAGATTCGGTGTTAGGGATGATTTCAGGCAAAGCGGCAACAATGAAAACTGTGGTGATTCCTGCGCAAGCGGAATGGGATGATCCACGTTGGACGTTAGCGGATTTTAAATTAACTAATATCGCTGAATTGCCGGCATTGCTGTAAGAAACGAAAGAAGAAAAAGGATAGATAATGGCAAGAGAATTTAAGCGCTCAGATCGTGTAGCGCAAGAGTTACAAAAAGAAGTGGCGGTGATTTTACAGCGTGAAGTCAAAGATCCGCGCATTGGGATGGTGACCGTATCTGATGTGGAAGTGTCTAAAGATTTGGCTTATGCCAAAATTTTTGTGACTTTCTTATTTGATCATGATGAAGTGGCGATTGAACAAGGGATGAAAGGTTTGGAAAAAGCCTCGCCTTACATTCGTTCGTTATTAGGCAAAGCCATGCGTTTACGCATTGTGCCTGAATTGCGTTTTATTTACGATCAATCGTTGGTTGAAGGGATGCGTATGTCGAACCTTGTAACCGATGTGATTCGTAAAGACGAAGCCCGTCACGTTGAAGACCCGGAATTAGACAGCAAATATAAGGAAGAATAATGTCAAGACCCCGTAAGCGCGGCCGCGATATTCACGGCGTATTTTTACTCGATAAGCCACAGGGTATGTCGTCTAATGATATTTTGCAGAAAGTGAAACGCATTTATCAGGCAAATAAAGCCGGGCATACGGGAGCATTAGATCCGTTAGCAACAGGTATGTTGCCGATTTGTTTGGGCGAGGCGACCAAGTTTTCTCAATTTTTGTTGGATGCAGATAAGCGTTATTTGGTGACCGCCAAACTGGGCGAGCGCACCGATACCTCTGACGCGGAAGGGCAAGTGGTGGAAACGCGTGATGTGACGGTGAATTTGGAACAAATTCTGACCGCACTTCCGCATTTTCGTGGTGATTTGATGCAGGTGCCAACCATGTTTTCTGCCTTAAAACATAACGGCAAACCGCTTTATGAATACGCACGTCAAGGTATCACCGTTGAGCGCGAAGCGCGCCCGATCACGATTTTTGAATTAAAATTTATTGCTTATGATGCGCCGAATTTAACCCTCGAAGTCCATTGTTCAAAAGGCACTTATATTCGAACATTGGTGGATGATTTAGGGGAATATTTGGGTTGCGGTGCACACGTGACCATGCTCCGCCGCATTGCTGTAGCAGATTATCCTTATGAAAAAATGTTGACTTGGGAACAACTACAACAGCTTGCGGAAAATTCGGAATTATCTGCCTTAGATCAATATTTACTGCCTGTTGACACTGCCGTCTCTAAATTACCCGCTTTAACGCTGAATGCAGAGCAAACAAAAGCGGTGGGTTTTGGGCAACGTGTAAAATTTGCCAATGAACAACAAATTTATGGACAAGTGCGGTTATTTTCTCACGAGAATGTATTCTTAGGGGTGGCTGATGTGGATAACAATAATGTAATTAGACCGAGTAGAATGGTGAATTTATGATGAGTGAAAATAAGCCTTTAATTTCAATTATTATACCTTGCTATAATGCAGCAAAATATTTACAAGAGACATTTGATAGTTTAGCTACTCAAACATGTCAAAATTTTGAAATTATTGCTGTAGATGATGGTTCTACTGATAATACATTGGAAATTTTGCAAAATATTCAAACGAAACAGCCTAAACTACGGATAATCCAACAAGTAAATCAGTATTATATTGCCGCACGTATTAATGCAGTTAAGCAAGCGCAAGGCAAATATTTAGTTTTTCTGGATGCAGATGATAAATTAGGTAAAGACTATCTGAAATTATGTTCAGAAGCTTTAGAAAATGATGATTCGCTTTCTATTGTTTATACGAAAGCACGTTTTTTTGATGCAAGAACAGATAGCTGGGATTTACCTGAATTTAGAAAGAAAGATTTTTTATTACAAAACTGCATTTATGTTACTGCGATGATACGTAAATCTGAATATGATGCTGTTGGTGGTTTTGATGTTCGTTTAAAAATGCTTGAGGATTGGGAACTTTTTATATCATTGATTAAGCGTGGTGGAAAGGTTCATCGTATTAATGATATTCAATTTTATTATCGGAAGCGCCATAATCAAACATCTATTACTGATCAAGCAGATCACCATCTCGATTCTGATTGTCATTTTTTACTTTATCAGAAACATTATGACTTTTATAAAGAAAATGGTATTTTCTTACAACATTTATTTAGAGCAAAATTATCAGATGAAAAGAGATATAGAAAGAATTTTTTAAAGAAATATTTCTATAAAATGTTTAATCAGAAAAAATATAAAAAATATTATGGCTAAGACAGTTATATTAGCAGTTCCATATTTATATGGCTTAGATCAATGTATAGAAAAGAATTTACGTCATCTAGGTTATGATGTGATTAACCTTTGTTATGATAATCGAGATTCTTATTATCCTTCTGCTTTCCATCGTATTATTTCCACTTTTTATAGAAAAGTAAGAAAAGATGAAAATTATAAAAAATTAATGCAATATTCACGTTATCAGGCTGATATTGATAGTAAATTAGCAGTTTTAAATGGTAAAAAAGCAGATTTTGCTTTATGTATACGTGCTAACGTTTATCCAAAAGAAATTATTAGAAAAATTAGAGAACATTCAAATTATTGTGTAAATTATCAATGGGATGGAATTAATGCACATCCAGATATATTGGAATATTTAGCTTATTTTGATCGTTTTTTTGTTTTCGATCATTCTGATATTGAAAAATATCCAAATTGTCATTTTGAACCCTCACACAATTTTTATTTCGATTATCCTTTACAGGATAATCCATTAGTTACTAATGGCGTTTATTTTCTTGGTGGGCATCAGGATAGCCGTGTAAATGAAATTCAGTCTTTTTTAGATGAAGTATTGAAATTAAAACTCACTATTGATTTTTATATTGTATCAAAGGGTGATCGTGCTAAAAACGCCTTTAACCATAACCCTTATATTCATTATGTTGACAGCAGCAATCCATTAACTTTTGAAGATAATTTATATAAAGTTAGAGAAAATGCTGTTGTGGTTGATTTTTTAAATAATGTTCATCAGGGACTTTCGTTTAGAGCCTTTGATGCGCTTTGTTTTAATAAAAAATTAATTACCAATAATCAAACTATAAGCAATTATGATTTTTATCATCCGAATAATATTTTTATTTGGAATGGCAAAAATTCGGCAGAATTAATGTCCTTTCTAACCTTGCCTTATGTGCCGGTTGCAGATGAAATTAAGGAAAAATATTCATTTACGGGTTGGTTAAAACAGATTTTACCTATTTAATAACAAAAAAAGCGAGACGAAATTGTCTCGCTTTTTTATCATTTAGTTAAACCTAACGCGGTCTAACCCCTAACACATGACAAATGGCATAGGTTAATTCCGCGCGGTTTAGGGTATAGAAGTGGAAATCTTTGACCCCTTCTTTGGATAACACTTTTACCATATCCATCGCAATACTTGCGGCGACAAGATTTCGCGTAGTTTGATCATCATCTAACCCTTCGTACATTTTTCCCATCCAACTTGGTACTTTGACATTGGTGATAGCCGCCATTTTTTGCAGTTGTTTAAAGTTACTTACAGGCAAAATCCCCGGGATAATTTCTGCGTCAATACCAACGGTCACACAGCGATCACGGAAACGAAGATAGCTATCTACGTCAAAGAAAAATTGAGTAATCGCACGGTTTGCGCCGGCATCAATTTTACGTTTTAAGTTCAGCAAATCTGCCTGTGCTGATTTAGCTTCCGGGTGAACTTCAGGATAAGCGGCAACGGAAATATCGAAGTCCGCCACGTCTTTGAGCAACGCAACTAAATCGGAAGCATAGAACGGTTGTTTTGCATAGCCCGGTGGTTCATCACCACGTAATGCCACAATGCCACGAATGCCGTTGTCCCAATAATCTTTGGCAATCACACGAAGCTCATCCGGTGTTGCATCAATCCCGGTTAGGTGCGGAACCGCCACTAAACCTGTTTCATTTTGAATATTTTTCACAATGCTATGAGTACGTTCACGTTCCCCTGAATTTGCCCCATAGGTCACAGAAACAAATTTAGGTTGCAAACCTTTTAAGCGGTGAATGGATTCCCACAACATATTTTCCATTTTTTCATTTTTAGGCGGGAAAAACTCAAAGGAAACATTAATCTTTCCATCTAAATCTGCCACAGTTTGATTTAGAATATTAATCTCTTTTGCATAACTCATTCGTTGTTCCTTTTTTCAGTATTTATTTGTGATGTTGAGATGATAATAACGGTTATTTCGCTATTTGCAAAGCGCATAATTTTCAAATTTATTATGAAATTGATTCATGTGTATAATTAAAATTATTCGTTAGAGAAAAGGATATGGCTATGGCAAACTATGCGCCTTTATCATTTCGGGAACCAAACACAATGAAACTTAACAAAATTTCCGCTATTTTATGCGCGGTTTTTCCGGCATTAAGCTTTGCTGAAACCGCAACCTTACCTGATATCAAAGTCTATTCTGCTTCGGCAACCACATTGACACAGGATCAAACTGCTTCTTCTGTTACTGTTTTGACAGAAAAAGATTTTGCACAGCGCAATGCCACTTATGTCAGCGATGTGTTGAAAACCGTGCCGAGTGTGGCGATAGCTTCATCAGGTGGGCGTGGTACTTTAACGAATGTGTATTTACGTGGTGCAGAGACTAATCAAACTGTTGTGATTATTGATGGTGTAAAAATGAATCCTGTAACGGGTTCAGGTTATGATTTTGGCGGACTAAGTTTAAGCAATATTGAACGTATTGAAGTTTTACGTGGTGAACAATCTGCATTATGGGGCAGTGATGCAATGGGTGGAGTGATTTATATCACCACCAAAAGCGGTCTTTATAAAGATAAACCGTTTAATGTAGATTTTGATTTAGGTACAGGCTCTAATGGTACTTATTCAGGTTCAACGACTATTTCAGGTTATAGCAATGGCTTCTATTATGCATTATCTGGTAGCAGTTATAGCACAAAAGGTATCTCTGCAGTAAGTAAGGATAAGTTTAGTTATACATCAGAAAGTGGTGAGACTAAAACAACATCCGGTGCTGTTGAGAGAGATAAATTTCACAAAGATAATGTATCTTTACGTTTAGGCTATGATAAAAATGATAAGGGTATTGAGCTACTTGTAAGTCAATCATCTCAAACTGCACATTATGATAATCCTTATAGTATGACAACGGAAACAACCATTGATGAAAAAGCACGCAATAGAGAAAATGTAGTTAAATTGAGCGGCTATATCGGCAGTGATCAAGAGCTTTTCAAAAATAAGGTAAGTTTAAGTCAAATTAAAACCAAAATTGATCGATTTGGTGCAAATCCTAGTGCTTATGATGCTAAGAAATTAAATGCAAATTATCAATTAGATGTTAATTTTGATCGCGAAGGAAGCGTGACCCAAGGATTGAGCTTTTTAGGTGAATATCAAAGAGCAAATTATGAAGGCTCAGAATATAACAATGTACTGAAAAAATTAGTTGATAAAAGCATTGCCGCAGAATATCGCTTATTGACTGATACCGATCATGCTTTTTCACTTAGTGGACGCTATATTGATAATTCATTTTATGGTGATGCTTTAACTGTGAGAGCTTCGGGAGCTTATCGTTTATCTCCAAATTTCCGAGTTCACGGAAGTATTGGAACGGCAACGCAAACTCCAACAATGGATGAATATTTTGGTTATGCTCCTTGGCAACAACCAAATTTTGACTTAAAACCGGAAAAGAGCTTCGGTGGGGATGTTGGTTTATTAGTGGAATCAACAGATAAAAAACATAGTTTAGATATCACCTATTTTGCTCGAAATGTGAAAAACTTTATTGCTTACAACAATAATTGGACTCAGATGATTAATCTTGATGGTACAACAAAAGTTAAAGGCATAGAGCTGGCATATAATGGTCAACTTTCTGAAAAGTTAAGTAGTTATGCTAACTACACTTATACTAGAGCTAAAGATGCTAAACATCTTGAGTTAATACGTCGTCCAAAACATGCTGCAAATGTAGGTCTAAGTTATCAAATTACTGAACAACTTGGTTCAAGTGTAAGTATTTCTTATGTTGGAAAGCGTATTGATTCAGGTCGTTATAAAATGCCATCTTATACATTGGCAAATTTAGGTGTTAATTATCAAATTAATAAACATATCAATGTTTATGCAAATTTGAATAATGTATTTAATAAAAAGTATGAAAATCTTGTAGGCTACGGACAAGACGGTCGTAATGTTTACGTTGGCTTAAAAGGTAGTTTCTAACATTAATGGGGCTAATATGATTAGCCCCTACATTTTATGAAAAAAACGCTGACATTTTTAACCGCACTTTTCTTGCCGTTTACAACGGCTCTTGCGCAAGAACAGTTTGTTTCGCTCACGCTTTGTAGCGACCGCCTACTGGCTGAAATCGCACGCCCCGAACAAATTTCGGCAATGTCGCCTTATTCAAAAAATCCGTTGATGATGTTGGATAAAGTCAATCAGGATAAGCCTACGCTCGAACCACAACTCAGCCAATTACTGCCTTATTTAGACAAAACAATGTTGATTAACGAGCTTTTTTATCCGCAACTGATCGCAGAACTCAAACAGCTTGGCGTAAAAATTCTGCCGATTAACGACAGCCCACAAACACCCGAACAGCTTTTTGAATTGATTTTACAACTAGGGAAATTGACCGATAATCAAGCCAAAGCAGAGCAACTGATAACCCAATTAAAATCGCAAAATGTGAAGCTAAATCAACCGCTTACCGATACACTGATTTTGTCGGATACAGGCGTGGTCGATACACAACAACCGAACTACCAAGCCTTATTGCAACTTTTAGGTTTAACGCCATTAAAAACCGCTTTAACCCCACAAAATTTTTCGCTCGAAAAAGTGGTATTAAGCCAACCGAACATTTTAATTTCTTTGACAGATAAACAAGGCTACAACGAACAAGCAGAGTTACTTTCACACCCACTTTTGCAAAATGTTTTCCAAAATCGACCGCACTTTACGCTTCCAATGAAATATACCTATTGTTTTGATCATGGTGTATGGATGGGGGCAGAATTGATTTATAAGCAATTAAAGTAAGTAATTTATTGGAAGTAAAATTTCTTCTTATACAGTATTGTACTGTATTTGAAATTTGATATGATGTTGCATACAGTATCTTGGTTAAGGAATAACAATGAGCAATGCAATTAAATTATTTGAAGGAAATCAAATTCGTTCCCTATGGGATAGCGAGCAAGAAGAGTGGTATTTTAGTGTTGTTGATGTGGTTGCGGTATTAACCGAAAGTGCCAATCCGAGACGTTATTGGAGCGATCTAAAACGCAAATTGCAAGTAGAAGAGGGGGCAAATGAGTTGTACGAAAAAATCGTACAACTGAAATTTAAGTCTTCTGATGGGAAAATGTATAAGACCGATGCGACTGATATGCAAGGCATTTTCCGTATCATTCAATCTATACCAAGCCCGAAAGCTGAGCCGTTTAAATTGTGGTTGGCACAGGTTGGAAAAGAACGGATTGATGAAATTATCGACCCGGAATTAACCATTGATCGCGCCTTAGAAACCTATTTGAAAAAAGGTTATACAAGAGAATGGATCAACCAACGATTACAAGCTATTCAAGTGCGAAAAGAGCTAACGGATACTTGGCTGGATCACGGCGTGAAAGAAGGACGGGAATTTGCGATTTTGACCAATGAAATCTCGAAAGCGTGGAGCGGAATGACAACCAGAGAATATAAGGATTTCAAAGGGTTGAAAAAAGAAAATTTACGCGACAATATGTCCACCCTTGAATTGGTACTAAATATGTTGGCGGAAGCAACCACCACCGAGCTAACACAGATTGCCAACCCTCAAGGATTAGAAGAAAATAAAAAGATTGCTCAAGAAGGCGGAAGTATTGCCGGCGATACGCGAAAAGCGATTGAAAGCAAAACGGGTCAGCCCGTGATTACCCCGAAAAATGCGATCTCTTTTTCTCAGCTTATTGAAGAAGTGGCTAAAGAACGATCAAAATAATTAGACGAAACAATGAACAAAACAACCCGACTTAACACCGCACTTTTGCTCTTGCTTCTGGCTATTATTAGCCTAGCAAGTTGGTATGATCTTAACGATTTTTCAGCGTTGAAAAATGCCGAAGGAATTGTGACGGATATGCGACCGCTTGTGTTATGGGATATTCGTCTGCCACGGATTTTACTTGCCGTTCTAACAGGGGCAAGTTTGGCGTTGGCAGGCAATGCCATGCAGGGCATTTTCCAAAATCCGCTGGCAAGCCCGGGTTTGTTGGGGAGTGCAAACGGGGCAACGACCGCCAGTGTTTTTATTCTGTACTATTTTTCTGTGCCGTTTACCCTATTGCTGATAGGCGGTGTACTGGGGGCGTTGTTGAGCTTTTTGTTAGTTTATTTGATCGCCAAAAATCACGGTACAACGATGATGATTTTAAGCGGTTTGGCGGTCAATATGCTACTGGGGTCAGCGATTGCCTTGTTGCTGTCTAACGCTGAAAGCCCTTGGGCGTTAGCGGAACTTTACCGCTGGCTACAAGGCTCGTTGGTGTGGGCGAAATTAGATACCTTATTGATTTCATTACCAATTATCCTGTTGGGATTGTTCTGTCTTTATCAACAACGCCGTTACCTAGATTTGCTCACCTTTGGTGAAGAAATTGCAAGCACAATGGGGATTGATCCAAAACGTAGCTTTTTCATTACCACTTTGGGTGTTGCCTTATTAGTAGGGGCAACCATTCCCCAAACAGGAACCATCGGCTTTATCGGCTTAATTGCACCGCACTTAGCTCGCATTATCCTGAAAAAACGCCCATCACAGCTTTATCTTACAAGCGGTCTAATCGGGGCATTAATTTTACTGATTGCCGATCTCTGCATTTTATATTTGCCGTTCTTTTCCCATATTTATGTGGGAACGCTGACGGCAATTATCGGCGCGCCATTTTTGATTTGGATTTTATTAACACAACAACGGAGAATGGCAAATGATTAAACTGGAAAACCTCAGCCTGACATTCGGTTTATCCAACATCAGCTGCCATATTTCTCAAGGCAAACTTATCGGCATTATGGGGGCAAACGGTGCAGGGAAATCCACCTTATTGAAAAGTATCGCAGGGATCTTACCGCTTGCAAGCGGTGAAATTTGGCTTGGAAATGGCAAATTATCCGCAATGACCACTAAACAGAAAAGTGAACAGCTTGCCTATTTTGCTCAAAATACTCAAATTCATTGGGATTTATCCGTTTATGATGTAATCGCTCTGGGACTGACTTCATCTACAAAAAATGAGCAAGAAAAAGTGCGGTCGGTTTCCGAACAATTTTCTATCTCTCACCTCCTTGAAAAGCCGTTTCAACAACTTTCAGGTGGCGAAAAAGCTCGAGTACAACTGGCTCGTTGCTGTATCAAACAAGCTCCATTATTGCTCGCCGATGAACCCATTGCTCCGTTAGATCCCTATTATCAAATTGATATGATGGAACAGCTTAAAGCCCTCACACCGCAGAAAACCTGTGTGGTGGCAATTCATCACTTAGATTTAGCCTACCGCTTTTGTGATGAAATTATTTTATTGGATAAAGGTAAAATCCTTGCTCACGGCGAAACACAAGCGGTGTTAAATGCAGAAAATCTTGCAAGGGCGTTTGGGGTAGAGGTGAAAATTAATTTGGCGCAACGGGAAATTTATGGGGTGAGGAAATTGAGAGAGCTGGGATGATGTAGTGATTGCGCAAGACTGAATAACGATTGGTTCGACAGGCTCACCAATCATCATTTCATCTTTGTCTTATAGTGACATCATATCTGGTGGATATTACTCGTTTTAGTGGTGATAACCTAATAACATCGCTGCACTAAATGCCAAAATTGAGAGCAAGAAAAATACCGCATTGGGGCGCGTGGTTTTACGGCTAAAATATTTGCCGGCAAAAATAGCGTAGAGTACAAAGCACAGGAATTTGGCTATCAGCCAAGCTTGCAATGAAAAACCAAAACTAAAAATGAGCGCAATCCCACTAACAAGCAATAAAGTGTCCGCTAAGTGCGGTAGAATTTTAAGGGGTTTTACTGCGCGCCAGTCTTTGCCATTGAGTTGCATTAAGCCGCGAATAATGAGTAAGGATAAGCTTAAAAATGCGCCGGTGATATGTAATAAAACCAAATTTGTCATCAATTATTCCTTCCACACAATATGATATTCACGATCTTCTTCACGGTGTGAAATCAAGAACTTAGCAAAAATATCATCCATTTCATCTTTTTCATTTACTAACCCAATCCAAACTTCCGCATATTCATCCGGATCAATGAGTACGCCAATTTCTTCATCCCAATTTTCTGCGGTTTCTACAAATTCGACTGCACCGCGATCTTCAAATTGTAGATTGAATAGCATAATATCCGCCGGATCTAAATTTTCAGGTGCCATTTCAAGGAAAATATCATAAGCAATATCAATAGCTGCATCGGGATCGAGTTTTTTCATTTCTGTCATAAAAAGTCCTAAGGTAAAAATTTATTTTAATAGCTCGGTTAAATAGCGTGCGATAGAGGCTTCCCCATTGGAACCAATCACCGCTTTTGCTTGGGCTTTCACTTCATCTTCTGCATTACCCATCGCCACGCCCAAACCTACAGTGGTTAACATGCTGATGTCATTATGGTTATCTCCAAAGGCAATCACATTTTGCAGATCAATCCCCCATTCCTTAAGCAACAATGCGAGTTTTGCCCCTTTTGTATTGCCGTTAGAAGAGCAATCTACGCGATCCATCCAAGACCATTCTGCGCTAAATTCAGAAACAGGTAATGCTTTCACCGCACTTTCCATGGCTTCACGACTCTGTGCGCTAATCACAAATTTCCAAATAATTTCATTCGGATCTTCAATCATCGGCTCAAAGCCGGCAACTTGACAAATATTCGGACGCAGAGAGTCGTCATAAGAATTTGCCCATTGCAAAAATTTTGTCATGTGCGGATTCAGTTCCGTGTAGTTCATGGCATCACGGCTATACATCAATAAATGCGTGCCGTATTTTTTTGCCACTGCCAACACTTTGCGGCATTGTTCCGCAGAAAGTGGGTTAGTATGGCTAACTTCATCGGTGGCAGGATGATAAATATAGGTGCCGTTACAACAAATAATCGGCGTGTCCAACCCCAGTTCCGCATAATAAGGTTTAACCGCAGTATGATGACGACCTGTCACCAAAACCACTTTCAGCCCTTTAGCGCGAGCTTGCTGAATAGCTTGTTTATTGGCATCCAAAATTTGATTTTCAGGGTTGAGCAATGTGCCGTCTAAATCAAAAGCGATTACTTGATATGTCATTGTGGTCTCCTATTCTGCCGGAAAGATAAACGGATTTAACCCGCTACGGCTGAGATTTTTCTCACCCATTTCAATATCTAAGAAAAGACTGGCAAGATCGTCAGCCACAGGTTCCACATAAGGATCTTTTTCTTGGTAAACCACTTTCAAATAACTATGGCAATCTCCACAGCTTTCCGCCTTAACCGGCGCATTATCATCGTCAATTGCCCAATAATCGAGTTCTTTTGAATGTCCACAATTCGTACATTGCGCGCGCACCATATTCCATTCCGTTTCACACAATGAACAATGCACATAGCGCAATCCTTGGCTTGAACCGAACTGAATCACGCTAGCCACAGGGGCAGAATGGCAAACCGGACAGAATTGTAAGCCTTCCGCACTTTCAATTTGCGTACCGCGTGGTAATTGTTGCGCTAATTGCAACCAATAAACAGACAATGCCGCCCAAATAAAGATCGCTTTATCACTTTCTACCTGCGTAAAATCTTGAGCCAATAAGTGATCCGCAAGTTGTTCTAGTTCATCATTGGCCGCTTTTTCAAGCCATTCGATCGTTGCTTGTACGGTTTCATTTGCCGTGGGTTTAAGTTCTGCCAAAAGTGCGGTCAAATATTCACGCCATTTTCCATCGCGTTGCCATTTTTTCACATCTAATGGACGGATGCTTTCAAATTGAATGTCTTGTTTGGCTAAAGGATTTTCGGTTAATGCCACAAGCTGTGCATCAACCACTTGAGCCGCAAAATTGAGATAATCCGCAAAAGGGTGATCTTTGGCTAAATCACGTAAACGCTTCGCACGGCGTTCATATAGGTTTTTCGGATTGGCAAAGAGTAGTGCAGGATGTTGAAATGAATTTGCCGCTTGCTTAATTTCATCTTCGGGAAGAATTCGTATCGCCATAGAGTTGGTATCCATAATAAAAAAGTCCCCCTGATTTTACCGCACTTTTCGCAAAAGGGCATTACACAATTTGGGGACATTATGGGGAATAAGGCAAAATAGCGAATAGACGGGATGTTTTTTCCGATATTATGCAGCCGTTGCACAAGACGGTCGTTGAGCCTGTCGAAACGTCCGTCTTGTGCAGTAAACGCTGAAAGGGTTTATGGTTCGGCAATTCAAGGGTTAAATATTCATTTGCTGGAATAAATTTAATTTATCCGGTACCAAATAAATCTGTTCATTCACCTGATATTGCGCATTCAAATAGGCGGCTTTGGTTAAAATCACTTCAATGGGTTGCTCGCTTTGCGCACTTTGGATTTCAATGCGAACAATAAAACCAATGGCGTTAATATGCGTGATTTTACCGACTGCGAGGGCATTTTCGCTTGAACGCGAAAGCGTTAGTTCATAGGGGCGGATATACGCCGTTGCCGATTGGTTTTCCACCGGCGTGGTGACATTCGGATGAGCGTCAATATTATGGGCAAATTCGCCAATCACCAATTTCCCTTGATCAATATGCCCATGAAACACATTCACATCGCCCACAAATTGGGTGACAAATGGGGTTTGTGGCGCATGATAGATTTCATTGGGATGATCAATTTGCTCAATTTGCCCTTGGTTCATCACCACAATGCGATCGGACACATCTAAGGCTTCATCTTGATCGTGAGTCACAAAAATACTGGTGACGTTGAGTTCTTGGTGCAAATCACGTAGCCAACGGCGCAACTCTTTGCGCACCTGTGCATCCAATGCGCCAAAGGGTTCGTCCAACAATAACACTTTAGGCTGTACCGCCAACGAACGAGCGAGCGCGATGCGTTGACGCTGACCGCCTGAAAGTTGGTTAGGGTAACGATGTGCCAAATGTTCTAGCTTCACTAATTGCAAAAGTGCGGTGACTTTTTCGCGAATTTCTTCCGCACTTGGGCGTATTTTGCGCGGTTTGACTTGCAACCCAAATGCCACATTGTCGAACACCGTCATATTTTGGAATAAGGCATAATGTTGAAACACAAACCCCACGCCGCGATCTTTGGCGGATAAATTGGTTACATCTTTGTCTTCAAACCAAATTCGACCGCTATCCGCAAACTCTAAGCCCGCAATGGTGCGCAATAAGGTGGTTTTACCACAACCGCTTGGGCCTAAAAGTGCGGTTAATTGATTGCGGCTAAATTGCAAATTAATATTTTTTAAGGCGTGGAAATGACCAAAATGTTTTTGGAGATTTTCGATTTTAATTGACATTAGGGTTCCCCATTAAAGCTGAGTTTTTAATTTTCGCTGTTGTAACCAGCCGATAATATTTTGTAAACCGAGAGTAAAAATCGCGAGCAATGCCAGCAAACTGGCACAGGCAAAGGCGGCGATAAATTGGTATTCGTTGTAACTAATTTCTACGTACAAGGGAATGGTGTTGGTTAAGCCGCGAATATGCCCTGAGACGACACTCACCGCACCAAATTCACCCATGGCGCGCGCATTACTTAAAATCACCCCGTAAATTAACGCCCATTTGATTTTCGGCAAAGTGACACGCCAAAATAGTGTCCAAGTACTGGCGCCAAGAATTAACGCCGCTTGTTCTTCGCTGTTGCCTTGCGCCGTCATGGTTGGGATTAAGGATTTGACGATAAGGGGAAAAGTGACAAATAAGGTCACAATCACAATGCTGGGAACAGCAAAAACCACACGAAAACCTTGTTCGATTAACCATTTCCCCATCAAACCATCTAAACCAAATAACAGTAAAAACATCAAACCGACCACAACAGGGGAAATGGAAAAAGGCAAGTCTAAAAGTGCGGTTAAAATGGCTTTACCTTTGAAATTAAAATAGGCAATGGTCCAAGCCATCACCACCCCAATAACCACATTGATTGGCAACACAATTAACGCCACTTTAATACTCAACCAAATAGCACTTTGCGCTTCTTCGTTGCTAATGGATTGAACAAATAACTCAATGCCTTGTTCAAGGGCGTAATAAAAAACGGTGATGAGTGGAGCCAGTAAGATCACGGCGAAAAAGAGCAAGCCAGTGCCGATTAATGTCCATTTTTGCCAACTGTTTACGTTTTTCATTATTTCACCTGCGTCATTTTTTTACTTACTTGCCATTGCAAAGCGTTAATCAAGAAAATCAAAATAAATGAAATGGAAATCATCAACAACGCCACCACAGAAGCCCCTTGCACATCATATAAATCCAATTTTGACATAATAATCAGCGGCGCAATTTCCGACACCAGCGGCACATTGCCCGCGATAAAAATGACGGAACCATATTCGCCTAAGGATCGCGCAAACCCCATCCCGGCACCGCCGATAATAGCAGGTAGCAACGCAGGAATGATCACACGTGTTAGGGTGATAAATTTGCCTGCCCCTAAAATACTTGCGGCTTCTTCATAACTGGGATCGAGGTTTTGCAGTACAGGCTGAATGGCACGTACAACAAAAGGTAAGCTCACAAATATTAAAGCCACAGTGATACCACTTGGTGTATAAGCAATGTGAATACCGATTTTTTCTAAGGCGCCGCCAATTAATCCTGTTGGCGCGTAAAGAGAAGCCAAAGCAATACCCGCTACCGCCGTAGGCAAGGCGAAAGGCAGATCGATTAAGGCATTCACCATATTTTTGCCCCAAAAATCGTAACGCACCAAAATCCATGCCAACAAAAAGCCGAAAATCAGATTGACGACCGTGGCGATAAAAGACATTTTGAAGGACAGCAAAATCGAAGACATGACGCGTTCGCTCGTCACAATCGCCCAAATATCCGCCCCCTTGAGCTGCAACGCCGTTGCAATCAATAAGCTGAGTGGCAATAAAATCATCGAAACTAACCATAATACCGTAATGGTCAATCCGCGCTTAAAAAAGGGTAAAACCGTTCTCATAGGATTTTTCACTTCTTATTTTTTTGACAGACCCTAGAATTTGTCAGACCAATGTAACCCTATACGAGCCGTATAGGGTTACTTAATCTGAGCCGCTCTGCGGCTCTTCCTTTCAGCCCCAGCGGGGCTGGGTTTAATGAACCTAGCACGGCTCGTGCTAGGTTATTTCTCAAAGATGAGCGTTGTTAGTAACCGACAGACCCTAAAACATAGGCAGAAAAATAACCGCACTTTTTCGGGAATGCAAAGAACAAAAGTTTATTTGTTATAACCAAAGTGAATTTAACCGATCAAGGTAAACGTTTAAATATTCAATTTGGTTATAACAAATAAAATTTTGTTATTTTCCCATTTCAGCATTTTGATTTATAAATTCACCATTCAAATTTACGGGCTCAATGTGACAACAATCTTGGAAGGAAAGTAGGAGACTGAAATGAAGAAAAGCGCGGTTATTTTTCTGGCAGTTTTCGCTTTATTCGCCGCACTTTGGGGCAAGTCTGAAACGGTGTCGCAAAAGGTGTTATTAAATGTCGCCTATGATGTCATTCGTGATTTTTACAAAGAATACAATGCAGAATTTCGTCAAGCTTATCCAGAAGTATTAATTTCACAGTCCCACGGTGGCGCGAGTAAACAAGCCTTAAGTGTTGCCAGCGGTTTACCTGCTGATGTGGTGACGCTGACCCAAAGCAACGATATTAATATGTTGGTGAAAAAAGGTTTAGTGGCAGAAAACTGGCAACAAGCTCTACCCAATAACGCCACGCCATTTGGTTCTGTGATGGTGTTTTTAGTCAATAAAGGCAATCCCAAAGCGATTCGAGATTGGGCGGATTTAGCGCGTGATGATGTGAAAGTGATTTTTGCTAACCCAAAAACCTCTGCCAATGGTCGCTTTGCTTATTTATCGGTGTTGGCTTATGCCCAACAACAATTTCAAGATCAGGCACAAGTGAATGACTTTATGCAGAAAGTGTTGGCGAATGTGCCGGTGTTGGAAGCCGGTGCGCGCGGCGCAACGATTTCTTTTACTCAACGTAAATTAGGCGATGTGTTAATCGCGCCTGAAAATGAAGCCGCATTAGCGGCGAAAGCCTTAGGGCAAGACAGTTTTGAAGTGGTATATCCGAGTTTGACGGCTTATACGCCGGTGCTGGTGGCGGAAACCACCAATACCCAACTGAACGGCACCCATGCGTTATCACAAGCTTATTTGCAAGGGCTTTGGTCAGAGCAAGCGCAAGAATTGGCGGCAAAAAACTATTTTCGTCCGAGCAATCCTAAAACGTTGCAAAAATTCACCGCACTTTTTCCGCCTGTAAAGACTTTTGATGTGAATGAAACCTTTGGCGATTGGACAAAAATTAACAGGGAACATTTTGCCGATAACGCAGGATTTGATCAGCTTTATATTAAAGCGCAAGGAGCTAAAAAATGAATTACTTTCCTTTATTCGCCGATTTAAATAACCGTCCCGTGTTGGTGGTGGGCGGCGGTGCGGTAGCGGCGCGTAAAGTGAGCTTGTTGTTAAAAGCCAATGCTGAAGTGCGCATTGTGGCACAAAAATTAAATGCCGAATTAACCGCACTTTTACAGCAACAACGTATCATTTGGTTGGGAAAAACATTCCATGCCGATCAAGTGCGGTCAGTTTTTTTTGTGATTGCCGCAACCGATGATGAGCAACTCAATCATCGTGTGTTTGTGGTGGCGGAAAGCCAACAAAAATTAGTGAATGTGGTAGATGATCAAGATCATTGCAGCTTTATTTTTCCGTCTATTATTGATCGCAGTCCGATTCAAGTGGCTATTTCCAGTGGTGGTGCGGCGCCTGTGTTGGCACGTTTATTACGAGAAAAATTAGAAGCCTTATTGCCGCAACATTTAGGTGCAATGGCAGAGATTTCAGGCAAATGGCGACACAAAGTGAAAAGCAAATTAAAAACCATCACAGAACGCCGCCGTTTTTGGGAAAGTTTATTTAACGGACGTTTTGCGCAACTACTAAAAAATCGCCAAATTGAGCAAGCCAAACAAGAATTAGAATTACAGTTAAAAGCAGATTATCAAGGCGGTTCTGTAGCGTTAGTGGGCGCAGGTCCTGGAGACGCGGGGCTGTTGACCTTAAAAGGCTTACAGGAAATTCAGCAGGCGGACATTGTTTTATACGATGCCTTAGTGTCCGAAGAGATTTTAGGCTTAGTGCGTCGCGATGCAGAATTGGTGTTTGTGGGCAAACGTGCGCAAGGTCAACAAGTGGCGCAAGAGGATACCAATAGTTTATTAGTGCAATACGCCCAACAAGGTAAGCGAGTAGTGCGTTTAAAAGGCGGCGATCCTTTTGTGTTTGGACGCGGGGGCGAAGAATTGGAAGTGTTGGCAGAAAATCAAATTCCTTTTTCTGTCGTCCCTGGCATTACCGCTGCCATTGGTGCCACTGCTTATGCCGGTATTCCATTAACCCATCGCGATTATGCGCAAAGTGCGGTGTTTGTCACAGGTCATCGCAAAGCTGATGCCAGCGATATTGAATGGCAAACCTTGGCGCGTAGCAATCAAACCTTGGTGATTTATATGGGGACATTAAAAGCCAAGGATATTGCAGATCGGTTACAACAATATGGCAGAGCCGCAGAAACCCCGATTGCGGTTATTTCGCAAGGCACACAAGACACGCAAAAAACGCAGATCGGCACATTAGCACAGCTTGCTGAAATTGCCGAAAATGCGCCAACGCCAGCCTTAATTGTGGTGGGCGAAGTGGTGGCATTGCATCATAAATTAGCGTGGTTTGGCGAAGATAAATTGGCACAAAAACCACCGCACTTTACTTTGGATAGTTTGCGTGTTGCATAAGTTTTTATTTTGAATGTGGGAAGCATAATGATGATGAAACCAACCCTGTGGGCAATCCCCCAACCAACAGAACAAGATTTTGCCAATTTAGTCGCAAAAGAAACCGCGCTTTTTGAGCGAATTCAGCAAATTGCCGCAACGCAGAAAAATGCCAAGTTTGCCAGCAGCCTTGCGGTAGAAGATATGGTGATTACCGATGTGATTGCTAAAACGCAGGCAAAGATCGGCGTGTTTACCTTAGAAACAGGGCGGTTAAATCCGGAAACCTTGGCTTTAGTAGATGCCGTGAAAACCACTTACCCTAATTTAGCCTTTGAGTTGTTCTATCCCAACCCCGAAGCTGCGGCAACCTATGATCGCGAAAAAGGCAAATTCGCGTTTTATGACAGCGTGGAATTACGCCGTGAATGTTGTTTTATCCGCAAAATCGAACCCCTTAACCGCGCATTAAAAACCGCGGATAGCTGGTTGACAGGACAACGCCGCGAACAGTCCGTTACACGCACAGAATTAGCCTTCCACGAAAAAGACGAAAGCCGCGGCATAGACAAATACAACCCGATCTTTGATTGGTCTGAAATGGACGTTTGGGCATATATTTTAAAATATCAAATCCCCTACAACGCCCTATACAAACAAGGCTACCCAAGCATCGGCTGCGAACCTTGCACCCGCCCCGTCAAAGCAAACGAAGACATCCGCGCAGGCCGCTGGTGGTGGGAAAACAAAGACAGCAAAGAGTGCGGTTTGCATAAATAAAGCGTAGGGGCAAATTATATTTGCCCAAAAATAATCGTAGAAAATGGGGCTAATGTAATTAGCCCCTACAGACAGAATTATAAAAATAAAAAAGGATCAAATATGACAACACAAAACCAAATCGAAAACGGTCATCTTGATTGGCTGGAAGCGGAATCCATCTACATTATCCGTGAAGTAGTGGCTGAATGTAGCAATCCTGCATTGCTGTTTTCAGGCGGTAAAGACAGCGTGGTGTTACTTGCCCTTGCACGCAAAGCCTTCCAATTAGAAGGGCGTGAATTGGTGTTACCGTTCCCTTTAGTGCATATCGATACAGGGCATAACTATCCTGAAGTGATCCAATTCCGTGATGAGCAAGTGAAAAAACTCAATGCCAAATTGATTGTGGGGCACGTGGAAGATTCTATTGCTAAAGGCACGGTGGTATTGCGTAAAGAAACAGATTCGCGTAACGCAGCCCAAGCCGTGACTTTGCTTGAAACCATTGAAGAACAAGGGTTTGATGCTTTAATGGGCGGTGCGCGCCGTGATGAAGAAAAAGCCCGTGCCAAAGAGCGTATTTTCTCTTTCCGTGACGAATTTGGTCAATGGGATCCAAAAGCACAACGCCCTGAATTATGGTCGCTTTACAATGCAAAACTGCACAAAGGCGAAAATATGCGTGTCTTCCCTATTTCAAACTGGACGGAATTGGACATTTGGCAATATATCGAACGAGAAAATTTAGAATTACCACCAATTTATTATGCTCACGAGCGCGAAGTGGTAGAGCGCAACGGCTTGCTCGTTCCTGTGACGCCATTAACGCCAAAACGCCCGAATGAAGAAAGCGTTATCCGCTCTGTACGTTTCCGCACCGTGGGCGACATTAGTTGCACCTGCCCGGTAGCAAGCACCGCCGCCACCCCAAGCGACATTATCAAAGAAACCGCCGTGGCAGAAATCTCAGAACGCAGCGCCACCCGAATGGACGACCGCGCCAGCGAAGCTGCGATGGAACAACGCAAAAAACAAGGGTATTTTTAAAATAAACGTGTAGGGACACACTGCGTGTGTCCGAAAACAAAATAGCAAACGGACACACGCAGTGTGTCCCTACGAGCAGGATAATATTATGAGCAACATTAACCAATTCGCCCCATTACGTTTTATTACCGCAGGCAGTGTCGATGACGGTAAAAGCACTTTAATCGGTCGTTTGCTTTACGATAGCAAAGCCTTGTTAAGCGACCAACTGTTGAGTTTAAACAAATCCAAAAATAATGGCGAAGTCATTGATTTTTCCATTTTAACGGATGGCTTGGAAGCGGAACGTGAACAGGGCATTACCATTGATGTGGCGTATCGCTATTTTTCTACTGCGAAACGCAAATTTATTATTGCAGACACCCCAGGGCATGAGCAATACACCCGTAATATGGTGACCGGTGCGTCAACAGCCCACGCGGCGGTGGTATTAATCGATGCTACGCAGTTGGATTTTAGCCAAGCGGAAGTGGAATTATTGCCACAAACCAAACGCCATTCGGCAATCTTAAAACATTTGCGTTGTCCGCACGTGATTGTTGCCATTAATAAAATGGATTTATTGGATTTTGATGAACAGAAATTTAATGCCATTACTACCGCTTACCGCAAATTAGCCGCGCAGCTTGGTTTAGCAGACGTGCAATTTGTGCCGGTTTCCGCCTTGCAAGGTGATAATATTGTGCATAAAAGTGACCGCACTTCATGGTATCAAGGCGAACCGTTGTTGAGTATTTTAGAGAATTTACCTACAGATGATAACCAATCTGAACAAGCCGCTGATTTCCATTTCCCTGTGCAATTAGTGTTGCGCTTGGATCAAGATAAAGCTGACGATTTCCGCGGTTATCAAGGACGCATTGAAGCGGGGGAAATTTCCGTGGGGGCAAAAGTACGCGTTGAACCGAACGGATTAGAAAGTACGGTAACGGAAATTTATTCGCAAAATGGCTTGGTGCCGGCGGCAAAAGTGGGCGAACAGGTAACGTTACGTTTAGCAGATGATATTGATATTTCTCGTGGCGATACCTTTGTAGCGGCAAATTCTGCTACATTTTCAAGCAAACAACTTACCGCGACTATTTGCTGGTTTGATCAACGTGCCTTAAACCCTGCACGTAAATATTTGCTCAAACAAGGCACGCAAACAGTTTTTGCCAAAGTCAGCGAAATCGAACAAATTTTAGATTTAAAAACCTTACTCAACGACAGTGAAGCGGAACAAGTGAAAATGAATGATATTGCACAGGTGCGAATCAGTTTACAAAAACCGATTACCGCCACCACTTACGCACAAAACAAAGCCACAGGCGCATTCATTCTCATTGACGAAGCCACCTACCACACCGTAGCCGGCGGAATGATTTTGGAAAATTAAGGAAGTCATTTTCCCGTATTTGCTGCCTGAGCGATTTGAAATTTTTAGCTAAATTTGTACTGTTTGAGCGAAGCGAGTTTACAAATTTAGCGTTAAAAAAATTTCAAAAGAGCGAAGAAAAGCAGCAAATCCCGGGTGTGCTTTCTTTTGCCTACTTTGCTTTGCACAAGCAAAGACAAAACCTTTAGGTTTTGAACGTTGCCAAAGGCAACGGCACGTAGTGCAAGCGTAGCGAAGTAAAAGTAGGTCGCCATCGGCGAAAAACGATATTAATGAGCAGATATTTGAAATAAGACATTTGAAATAAAAAAACATCAAAATGGAAATTAATATGCCAAACACAACACTACCCTTAACCCCTGAAGCCTTGCAAACGCTTTCAGGTTTAACACCAACCCAACTGGCATGGCTTTCAGGCTATGCGTGGGCACGCTCTCAAGGTGCTCAAAATTCATTAGCCTCAAATTTGGCGGAAAGTGCGGTGAATTTTAACCCTGTTTTAGCCACACAAGCCGAGCCATTAAAGGTCACCGTGCTGTCAGGTTCACAAACCGGCAATGCAAAATCCGTGGCGAATCAATTAGCGGAACGCTTAAAAACCGAAGGCGTTGATGTGGTTCGCACCCAATTAAAAGATTACAAAGCGAAAAATATTGCGGATGAAAAATTAGTCTTGCTGGTCACTTCAACCCAAGGCGAAGGTGAAGCCCCTGAAGAAGGCGTGGTGTTGCTGAAATTATTAAATGGTAAAAAAGCGCCGAAGTTACCACAGCTGCAATTTGCGGTGTTGGGATTGGGCGATAGTTCATACCCGAATTTCTGCCAAGCCGGTAAAGATTTCGATCAGCGTTTTGCCGAATTGGGCGCGAGCCGTTTGTTAGACGTAGCATTAGCCGATTTAGATTTCAAAGCTACCGCAGAAAAATGGATCGAAGATGTGGTTGCTGTGGTGAAAGAAAAAGCGAAAAGTGCTGTCGCCACCGCCACATCTGGGCAAACTGCCACTATTTTGCCAGAGTCTGCAAAATACAATAAAGACAATCCCTTTGCGGCTACCTTAATCACCAATCAACGTTTAACAGACCGAGAAGCAGAGAAAGATGTACGCCATTTGGAATTTGATTTATCGGGTTCAGGCTTGCACTATCAGGCGGGCGACGTGCTGGGCGTGTATTTTGAAAATGATCCTGCATTGGTGGCTGAAATTTTGGCAGCGGTTGCTGTGAATGGGGAAGACATCGTTGAAGTCAATGGCAAAACGTTGCCAATTTCCACCGCACTTCAGACTGAATTAGAGCTCACACAAAACACGCCGGCTTTTGTGAAAGCGTATGCCGCATTAGCTAATCATGCGGCATTGAACGCCATTGTGGCGGATAGCGCACAGTTAACGCAATTTGTGTCAAATACCCCGATTGTCGATGTGCTTAACGCCTATCCAACCCCATTAACCGCAGTGCAATTGAGTGCCTTATTCCGACCAATTACACCGCGTTTGTATTCCATTTCATCCAGCCCTGAAGAAGTGGGCGAAGAAGTGCATTTAAGCGTTGGTGTGGTGCGTTATGCCCATAATGGCAAAGCGCGCGCAGGCGGTGCATCCAGCTATTTAGCGGATCGTGTGGAAGAAGATGGGCAAGTGCGAGTTTTTGTGGAGCATAATGATAATTTCCGTTTACCGCAAGATAACAGCAAACCGATTATTATGATCGGATCAGGCACAGGCATTGCGCCGTTCCGCGCCTTTGTGCAACAACGTGCCGCAGAACAAGCGGAAGGGAAAAACTGGTTGATTTTTGGTAACCAACATTTTGCCCTTGATTTCTTATACCAAACGGAATGGCAGCAGTTCGCTAAAGATGGGTTCTTGCATAAATACAGCTTTGCTTGGTCGCGCGATCAAGCGGAAAAAATCTATGTGCAAGATAAAATCCGCGAAAATGCCGAAGATTTATGGCAATGGCTACAACAAGGCGCGCATATTTATGTGTGTGGTGACGCAGCAAGAATGGCAAAAGATGTCAATCAAGCCTTGTTAGAGGTTATTGCACAGCAAGGTAAATTAAGTGCAGATGACGCGGAAGAATATTTAGATAATTTACGTGAAGAAAAACGTTATCAGCGTGATGTTTATTAGTTCTATTTGTTACTTTCTTTGCTTCGCCAAAGACAAATGCTTGCATTTGAATGTTGCCTTTAGGCAACAGCCCGAAGGGTGAGCGAAGTGAATAAAGTAACCAAAGAAAGGCGACCCTGCTTTGCCTTATTTCCTAAAAACGCTTTAATTTGTCTAACGGAAAATTTATAAACTCGCTGCGCTCAAACAGTATAAATTTTCCTACAAATTAAATCATTTTTAGGCGGCAAAGAAGGGATCCCATAATTGAATATCAAAGTGCGGTTAAAAATCTGGAAATATTGACCGCACTTATTAAAGAAAAATCGGAGTGAGTATGACAGACAAAATTCAAAAAGGTTTAGAATGGAAAGCGCAGCCGCTTTCTGATAATGAACGTTTGAAAGCAGAAAGTAATTTTTTGCGTGGGACGATTTTAGATGATTTAAAAGATGGTTTAACCGGTGGTTTTAAAGGCGATAATTTCCAATTAATTCGTTTCCACGGTATGTATGAGCAAGATGACCGCGATATTCGTGCGGAACGCTTGGAAGAAAAACTGGAACCGCGTAAATTTATGTTGTTGCGTTGCCGTTTGCCGGGTGGGATTATCAAACCTTATCAATGGATTGAAATTGATAAATTTGCCCGTGAAAACAGCTATTATCGTTCCATTCGTTTGACCAACCGTCAAACTTTCCAATATCACGGCGTGCCGAAAACGAAATTACAAGATATGCACCGTTTGTTGCATAGTATTGGCTTGGATTCGATTGCCACGGCCTCTGATATGAACCGTAATGTACTTTGTACCTCAAACCCGATTGAAAGCGAATTGCACCAAGAAGCTTATGAATGGGCAAAGAAAATTTCTGAGCATTTATTGCCGCGTACCAATGGCTATGTGGATGTGTGGATTGACGGCAAAAAAGCCTTGAGTTCCGATAGCTTTTTAGGGCAAGAAGATGAGCCAATTTTGGGTAAAACCTATTTGCCGCGTAAATACAAAACTACGGTTTCCATTCCGCCATTAAATGATGTGGATGTGTTTGGCAATGATATGAACTTCGTGGCAATTACCGATGAGCAAGGTAAATTGGCGGGCTTTAATGTGCTAGTGGGCGGTGGTTTGTCCATGGAACACGGTAATACCACAACCTATCCGCACGTGGCGTTAGAATTAGGTTATATTCCGCGCGATCAAGTGCTGAAAGCGGCGGAAGCGGTGGTGACCACACAACGTGATTTTGGTAACCGCGCGGATCGTAAACATGCGCGTACGCGTTACACTATTCAAGCCATGGGCTTAGAAGGTTTCAAAGCGGAAGTAGAACGCCGCATGGGGTTCCCATTTGAAGCCATTCGTCCTTATGAATTTACCGAACGTGGTGATCGCCTTGGTTGGGTGAAAGGCATTGACAATAAATGGCACTTAACGTTGTTTGTGGAAAGCGGTCGTTTAACGGACAACGATCCTGCAAAACCATTAATGACAGGCATGCTTGAAATTGCCAAAGTTCACCAAGGGGATTTTCGCATTACCGCAAACCAAAATATTATTATTGCGGGTGTGCCGGAAGATCAAAAAGAGATTATCGAAAATCTTGCGCGCCAATATAGCTTGTTAGAACCGATTAGCAAACAGCGCGAGTATTCTATGTCTTGCGTGGCGTTCCCGACTTGTCCACTTGCGATGGCGGAAGCGGAACGAATTTTGCCTGACTTTACCGCTGAAATGGAACAAATTTTAGCTAAACACGGTATTGCGGATGAGTATATCATTACGCGCATTACGGGCTGCCCAAATGGTTGTGGACGTGCAATGTTGGCAGAAATCGGCTTGGTAGGCAAAGCGGTAGGACGTTATAACTTGCATATCGGCGGCGACCGCGCAGGTTATCGTATTCCACGTTTATATCAAGAAAACAAAACCTTGCCTGAGATCTTGGCAGAAATTGACAGTCTTGTTGCGCGCTGGGCAACGGAACGTCAAGAAAACGAAGGTTTCGGTGATTTTGTGATTCGCGCAGGGATTATTAAACCGGTATTAAATGCCCCGGTGGATTTCTGGGATGCGGATGCAATAGCCGTTAAACAAGCCTAGAACAGAATAACAAAATAGTAAAAAAATAACCGCACGTTAACTATTCAAAGTGCGGTTTATTCTATTTATAGAATTAAAGCAAGTTTCTTTAAAAGAGCTTATTTTTCAGTAGGTTGACTAATTGTTATGAATATGACAGAATAGACAATTCTGCGTCAGATGTTGGGGGCAGATTTTTCTATTTTTTAATATAAGGTATTTTTATGAAACATACTGTAAAATTAAGTTTTACTGTATTAGCGACATCATTATTGGTTGCTTGCGGTAGTTCGGGTGGTGGTAATGCAACGGAGAATCCATCAACAAAAGTAAGTGCTCAAGCGAGCACATCTAAACCACAGGTGAAGGTTCCAAAGACTTCAGCAAATGAATCAAAACCAGAGGTGAAGGTTCCAGAGACTCCAGCAAATGAATCAAAACCAGAGGTGAAGGTTCCAGAAGCTCCAGCAAATGAATCAAAATCAGAAGCAATTGCTCCTCAGAACTCTGCTCACTCAGATGAACCCGAGTCCGGCAAGCCATCAGTTCCTGTTAACGACTCGCCACTTGTGGAAAGTAATGATAAAGGGCAAGCAATTAGCTTAATTGATGGCAAAACGGTTGAATTAAATAAACGTGAGAATTATGCACAAGAACTTGAAGTAGATGGTAAAAAATTACCAATTAGTTTCAATGGAATACAATCAGGTGGTTTTACTAATATTTCAAATGCTGAAATTAACGGCCAAGAGATTTATCGGCTTGTCGTCAGTGGCGCTGAGTTCAAGGATGTGAAGTTTGGTTATGTTGATGGTTATGTGTTCCATCAAGGGAATGTGACAGACAAACAAAATGTACCAACTATGGGCAAAGCCACTTATAATGTAAGTAGTGTGAACGTTAATCGTGGTGTTATTTCTACTAGTGAGGGTACTCAAGTAACAGCTGACTTTGGCAACAAAACTTTATCAGGTACAATACATCAAACTGCACATGAAAAAAATAATGTTGTTGTAACCATTAAAGATGCAACTATTTCCGGAAATGCATTTAATGGCACCGTGATGCAGAAAGATACTACTCGTGAGTTAGAAGGTAAACTAGAAGGTAAATTTTACGGTGCGAATGCAGCAGAATTAGGTGGTGTATATCGTTCAAATTCTTATGCGGGAGCATTTGGTGGTAAAAAACAAGAGTAATTCTTGATTTCTATCTAATAGGCTATCGAAAGATAGCCTTTATTGTATCTATTATGAAAAAATCAATTATTTTATCGTTTGTATTTATTGCATGTTTTAACCATATTGTTTTGGCGAGCATTTTTTCTACTCAAGAGCAGATTTATTCTCGTATGGATGAACAACGAGTGCAAGCTGCCCCCCTCTTTCAGCAGCAAAATGCAGTTATTAAGAAGCCCGAAATAGGTGTTTACCAAAACATTCAAACAACAAAGCTGACTAGAGATGAATTAGTAAAACAACCAACATTATTAGTGCAAGCATTGCTTACTGCTGTAATGTCTAATAATGGTGAAAATGCCGCATTTTTATTGCCACTTTATCAACAGCTTTCTTTGAAACAACAAATTCCAGTTTTAACAACATGGGTAACGGCATTGTCAGATAAATATCATCAGCGCTACAGTCAATCTATTCGCCAATATCGACAACTTGTTGCTGATTATCCTGGTAATCAAATTATTCGTTTCCAACTTGCGACAGCATTGTTTGAGAATAATGAAATGGAAGCTGCAGAGGAGCAATTCCATAAATTACAGTCAGAAAATTTACCTGTAGAAGTGAATGATGTTATTTCTAAATATCTTTCAGTTATTTCATCCCGTGATAATTGGGCTTTGCGAGGTGGGGTAACATATCTAAATGATCCTAATGTGAATAATGCACCAGAAATGGGAACCAGAATTGGTTCTTGGGTTGCAAAAAAGAGAGAACGGGCAGAAGGCTTTGGTTTTTGGGGCGAGCTTAGTAAAAAATGGTCATGGGGAAATGGTTTTTTCAATGAATTTCGGCTCAATGGAGATGGTAAATATTATTGGAATAATAAAAAATACAGCGAATATACAGTACGCGGTAGTTTAGGCAGTGGTTATCAAAGTGCGGTACAAAAATTCACAATTTTACCATTTATGGAACAGATGTGGTATGCCGGGGGAAATGCGAATAGTGAATCAGTGAAACGCTATTCGAAAAGTAGTGGCGCGACAGTTGAGTGGCAATATTGGTTGAGTCCTGATTTACAATGGAGTAGTCAATATGAGTATGGAGAACAACGCTATATAGCACGTAAACATTTGAATGGAAATTATCACTACATAGCGACAAATCTTATTTATTTTACTGATAGCAAACAATATTGGCTCTTAGGCATGAATTTTAATAGAACAAGTACTAGAGATTCAGACAATAGCTATATCCGTCGCGGAATTCAGATCGGATGGGGGCAAGAATGGGGAATGGGATTATCAAGCCGTTTAACATTAAGTTATGCACGTAAAAATTATTATGCCCCGATGCCAATTTTCCAAGTGACACAGAGAAATAAAGAATATGGCGCTCAATTAAGCTTATGGCATAGAGCATTCCATTTTGGGGGAATCACACCACGAGTGACATTTGCGTATAATAAAGTTAAAAGTAATCATGCTTTTTTTACTTATGACAAAAAACGCTTGTTCTTGGAGTTTACAAAAACTTTCTAATAATAAACCGCACTTTGGCTATTCAAAGTGCGGTTATTTTTTTACGAGTATTTTAAATTAATTAAACCAAAACATATAGCCGAAGGTAGCGATAGCAAATACAGAGATAATGTTAAGAATAACACCAGCTCTTACCATATCTCGTTGTTTGATCGCCCCCGTACCAAACACAATAGCATTTGGCGGTGTTGCTACCGGAAGCATAAAGGCACAGCTTGCCCCTAAACCGATAATTAATGCTAAACCAATTGCAGGCATACCCAGCGTTTGGGCGATAGAGATGAAAATCGGCACAAGTAACGCCGCACTGGCGGTATTGCTGGTAAATTCTGTTAAGAAGATGATAAATGCCGCCACAATAAGACCAATCATATAAAAATGACCGCCTTCGATTAAAAATACAATGCCGTCTGCCATAATTTGGCTTGCACCTGAATTTTTTAAGACGCTACTTAAGGTTAAGCCGCCCCCAAAGAGCATTAAAACGCCCCATTCGGTATTTTTTTGAATATCATCCCAGTTGGCTACGCCCAAGATAACAATGATTGCCGCCGCTAATAAAGCAACAAGGCTGTCAAAGCTACCGAGTTTTTTGCTTAATCCTAGGAGTTCACTAATGATTGGGTTGAGTTGTGAACTGAAAATCCAGCAAAGGGCGACAAAAATGAAAATCCCTAAGGTTTTCCAACGTGCACCATTCATTTCAATTTGTTCAAATTTTTGCTCAAATTGGAAATTTAAACGGGGTTTAAACACAATATAAAGCACACCGATCATTAACGGTAACAATAAAATCATAATCGGCAAACCGTACCATAACCAATCGGCAAAGGTGAGATGTAATTGTGATGCGACGATGGCATTAGGTGGACTTCCCACTAAGGTGCCCATACCGCCAATACTGGCGCTATACGCAATACCGAGTAACACGAACGTGTAGGTATTATGTTCACGTTCTCTGTCTAATTTACTCAAGACCCCCATGGCAAGTGGTAACATCATTGCCGCTGTAGCGGTGTTACTGATCCACATGGACAAAAATGCCGTTACACCAAATAAGTAAAGCACGGCAATTAACAAATTACCACGCGCTAACATCATAATACGATTCGCAATCAAGCTATCGAGTTTTTGAATGTGTAACGCGGTTGCCAAGGCGAAGCCACCAAAAAATAAGAAAATGGTCGGATCAGCAAAAGCCACGAGAGCCTCTTTCGTGCCAACTAAGCCCAGCGCAATGGCTAAAATAGGGACAAGAAGCGCGGTAATTGTGACATGTACAGCTTCTGTCAACCAAAGCACAGCAACAAAAGCCAGCAACGCTAACCCTTTATTGGCTTGTGGATCAAAAGGTAAAAGTTTAAGCAATGCCACGAAAAGTAGCATATTTAAAACAAATATGATGGATTTCGGGTTCCATTGCGTTTTGAGTTCCGGCGTAATGTTTTTCATGCGTTGCTCCTTGTTTACATCACTTCGTATGTTCTCACCTTATTCTTTTTTAACAATAGTTCAACATCTTTTTTACGATTTTGTGACGAGTGTCAAAATATTTCCTGATAAAAGTGCGGTTAATTTAAAAAAAAGTTTGTATAATGCCGAAAAGTGCAAACGACAGGACATCCTATGCAAAATACATTTCAACATTGGTTAGAACAAATGGCATTGAATGGTGCGAACCAATCTTATATTGAGGATTTATACGAAGAGTATCTCAATAATCCTGAAAGTGTAGAGCCAAGTTGGCGTCAAACTTTCGATTCTCTTCCAAAACCCACCGCACTTTCTGCGCCGGAACAAGCGCACTCTCAAGTACGCGATTATTTCAAACGCTTAGCTCGCGACAATTCGCAGACAAATGTGGGCGAAGTCAATTCCAAAGCCAGTGAACGTTTGGTGAAAGTGTTACAGTGGGTCAATGGACACCGAAACCGCGGTCATTTAGACGCGAATTTAGATCCCTTAAATCTCTGGGAACGTATGCCTTCCCCAACCTTAGATTATAAATTTTATGGCTTTACGGACGCCGATCTTGATCAAGAGTTTGATATCGGCGGTTACGTGTACAATCGCGACAAAATTACGCTGCGCGAATTAGCCGCGAATCTAAAACAAACTTACTGCGGTACCCTTGGCTTTGAATTCATGCACGTCAACGATTTAGAAGCGCGCACGTGGTTGCAAAGTAAAGCAGAAAATCTCTTAAATCAACCGCTCTTTAATCGCGATGAACAGCTGACATTCTTAAAAGAATTGACGGCGGCGGACGGTTTAGAACGTTATCTCGGTGCCAAATTCCCGGGCGCAAAACGCTTCTCTTTGGAAGGCAGCGATGGCTATATTGTGTTGATGAAAGAAATCATTCGTCACGCCGGCAAAAATGGTGTGAAAGAAATGGTATTCGGTATGGCACATCGCGGTCGTTTGAATATGCTGGTGAATGTGTTAGGTAAAAAGCCGGCAGATTTATTTGATGAATTTGCGGGCAAACATTCCGGTAATCGCACCGGGGATGTGAAATATCACCAAGGTTATTCTTCCGATTTTATGACAGAAGGCGGTGCGGTGCATTTAGCCCTTGCCTTTAACCCCTCTCATTTAGAGATTGTCAGCCCTGTGGTTATTGGTTCGGTACGTGCACGTCAAAAACGTCTAAACGATACGGAACGCAATAAAGTGATGCCGATTACCGTTCACGGCGATAGCGCGGTGATTGGTCAAGGGGTTGTGCAAGAAACCCTTAATATGTCTAGCACACGTGGCTATGGCGTAGGCGGTACGATTCGTGTGGTGATTAATAACCAAATCGGCTTTACCACATCCAACACCAAAGATACGCGTTCAACGGAATATTGTACCGACATCGCTAAAATGATCGAAGCACCGGTGATTCACGTGAACGGTGACGATCCGGAAGCGATTGCTTATGCGGCGCGTATCGCAGTGGAATTCCGCATGAAATTTAAACGGGATATTTTCATTGATCTTGTGTCATATCGCCGCCATGGTCATAACGAAGCGGATGAACCTTTGGCGACTCAACCGGTAATGTATAAACTCATCAAAAAACACCCAACGCCACGCAAAGTCTATGCAGATCGTTTAGTGGAAAGTGGTGTGATGAGCGAAGGTGAAGCGTTAGAGTTAATGAACCAATATCGCGATGCCTTAGATCAAGGGGATTGCGTTGTCGAAGAATGGCGCGAAACCGATCCGACAACCGCGCAATGGTATAAATTCCTAGGTGACAATGTCTGTAACTTCGGGCTGAAATATGACGAGAAACGCTTTAAAGAATTAGCCCTTAAAGCCTGTGAATATCCTGAAAACCACCCAATTCATCCACGCGTTGCTAAGGTGTACGAAGATCGTAAATTAATGGCGCAAGGGGAAAAATTATTTGACTGGGGCGCGGCGGAAATGATGGCTTATGCCACCTTATTAGATGACGGTCACCCAATTCGTATTTCAGGGGAAGATTCAGGGCGCGGTACGTTCTTCCATCGCCAAGCGGTGTTACATAATCAAGAACAACGCAAAGCCTATATTCCGCTTTGCAACTTACACCCAAATCAAGGGCGTTTTGAAGTGTGGGATTCGGTGTTATCGGAAGAAGCGGTGCTTGCCTTTGAATACGGCTATGCGGCAACGGATCCGAATACTTTAACCATTTGGGAAGCGCAATTTGGTGATTTTGCCAACGGTGCACAAGTGGTAATTGACCAATTTATCAGTTCGGGCGAACAAAAATGGGGCAGAATGTGTGGTTTGGTGATGTTGCTACCGCACGGCTATGAAGGACAAGGCCCGGAACATTCTTCCGCACGCTTAGAACGGTATTTACAGCTTTGTGCCCAACAAAATATGAAAGTTTGTGTGCCGTCAACGCCGGCGCAAATTTATCATTTATTGCGCCGCCAAATGCTTTGTTCAGAACGTCGTCCGTTAATTGTGATTACGCCAAAATCCTTATTGCGTCATCCGTTGGTTCAATCGAGTATGGATGATTTGATTAATGGCCATTTCCAACATGTGATTGACGAAATTGATCCTATCGATCCGCAAGGGGTAGAACGCGTAGTGCTTTGTTCGGGCAAAGTGTATTATGATTTGCTTGAACAACGCCGTAAAAATGAACAAACTGACGTAGCGATTCTTCGTATTGAGCAACTTTATCCTTACCCACATGAAGAAGTGCGGTCAATTTTAGCGAAGTTTGCTCATGTCAGTGATTTTATTTGGTGCCAAGAAGAACCTTTAAACCAAGGGGCGTGGTATTGTAGCCAACATAACTTCCGCGCGGATTTACCAAAAGACGCAACGCTACGTTATGTAGGACGACCGGCATCCGCATCCCCTGCTGCCGGCTATATGGCATTGCATAACGAACAGCAACGTGAGTTAGTGAATAACGCTTTGGATCTGAATTTTTAATCAATATCGTGGCACAGAACCTTTCGTTTTAGCCATAACAAAGAGAATAATGATAAAGGAAACACAATGAGTAAATTTGATATTTTAACCCCCGTTCTTCCCGAATCCGTTGCCGATGCCACAGTGGTGAAATGGCATAAAGCCGTGGGCGATGCCGTTATTCGTGATGAAGTTTTAGTGGAAATTGAAACGGACAAAGTGGTGCTTGAAGTGCCTGCGTTGGATAACGGTGTGCTTGATCGTATTGACCAAGCGGAAGGGGCAACGGTGACAAGTAACCAATTATTGGGTTCTGTGGCGGTGGGCGAAGTTGTGGTCACGAAAAAAGTGGAAACAGAAAGCACGCCGGCGGAACGAAAAGAAGCCGCATTAAGTCATCATGATAATCATGCGGATGCGCTAGGCCCTGCGGTGCGCCGTTTAGTGGGTGAGCATGATTTAAACCCTGATGAAATTCAAGGAACCGGTGTGGGCGGTCGTATTACGCGTACGGACGTTGAACGCGTGGTGGCTGAAAAAGCCCAAGTTAAGGCGCAAAGTGCGGTACAAAATACGCCTGTTTTAAATACCAATAGAGCAGAACAACGTGTGCCAATGACACGCTTGCGTAAACGTGTGGCAGAACGTTTGCTTGAAGTGAAAAATACCACGGCAATGTTGACCACTTTTAACGAAGTGGATATGCAACCGATTATGCAACTACGCAAAAAATATGCGGAAAAATTTGAGAAACAACATGATGTGCGTTTAGGTTTTATGTCTTTCTACGTGAAGGCCGTGGTGGAAGCCTTAAAACGTTATCCTGTGATAAATGCTTCTATTGATGGTGATGACATTGTTTATCACAACTATTTTGATGTAAGCATTGCAGTTTCTACGCCACGCGGTTTAGTGACGCCGGTTTTACGGGATTGCGATAAAATGAGCTTGGCGGAAATTGAGAAACAAATCAAAGTGTTAGCGGAAAAAGGCCGTGAGGGTAAATTAACCGTAGAGGATCTGACCGGCGGTAACTTTACCATTACCAATGGCGGTGTATTTGGTTCATTGATGTCAACGCCAATTATTAACCCACCACAAAGTGCGATTTTAGGTATGCACGCGATTAAAGATCGTCCTGTTGCCGTTGATGGGCAAGTGGTTATTCGCCCAATGATGTATCTGGCGTTATCTTATGACCACCGTTTAATTGATGGCAAAGATAGCGTTGGTTTCTTGGTCACGATTAAAGAGCTACTTGAAGATCCAACCAGATTGTTGTTGGAAATTTAAGCGTTAAAGACCGCACTTTAAGAAAAGTGCGGTCGTTATTTTTAAAGTCGACATTTAAAATTTTTTCATCAACAGGTAGAATACAGAAATCAAAATAATAAGGACACAACATGAACTTACATGAATATCAAGCAAAACAACTCTTTGCCCAATACCAGTTACCTGTAAGTCGCGGCATTGTTTGTAAAACGGTTGCTGAAGCGGTTCAAGGGATTTCTGAATTAAATGGAAATACGTGGGCAGCAAAATGCCAAGTACACGCCGGCGGACGCGGGAAAGCAGGTGGTGTTAAATTAGTACGCAATGCTGAAGAAGTGCGGTCGTTTGCGGAGCAATTTTTGGGCAAACGCCTAGTGACATTTCAAACGGATGCGAAAGGGCAACCTGTTAACGCTATTTATATCGAAGAAACCTGTCAAATTGCTCGAGAACTTTATTTAGGAGCGGTCATTGATCGTGCGACTCAACGCGTTGTGTTTATGGCATCATCTGCAGGCGGTATGAATATCGAAGAAGTTGCCGCGCAAACCCCTGAATTAATTCATAAAGTAGCTTTGGATCCATTAGTGGGCGGACAACCTTATCAAGGGCGTGAATTAGCCTTTAAATTGGGTTTAAAAGGTAATGAAGTTAATGCTTTTGCACAAATTTTTGTGCGTTTGGCGAAGTTATTCGTTGAAAAAGATTTAGCGTTGGTGGAAATCAATCCGTTGGTTGTAACAAAAGAAGGCGAATTGGTTTGTTTAGATGCCAAAGTTTCCGTGGACAACAACGCGCTCTACCGTCAACCTGAACTGAAAGCCATGCAAGATTTAACCCAAGACGATCCGCGCGAAGCAGAAGCTGAAGCCTTGAGTTTAAACTACGTGGCTTTGGACGGTAATATTGGCTGTATGGTTAACGGCGCAGGACTTGCTATGGGAACCATGGATATCATCAAGCATCACGGTGGTTTGCCGGCAAACTTCCTTGATGTAGGCGGCGGTGCAACGAAAGAACGTGTGGCCGGTGCGTTTAAAATTATTCTTTCCGATAGCAATGTTAAGGCGATTTTGGTCAATATTTTTGGTGGTATCGTGCGCTGTGATTTGATTGCCGAAGGGATCGTTGCCGCTGTCAATGAAGTGGGCGTAACCGTGCCTGTTGTGGTACGTTTGGAAGGAAATAATGCGCCACGTGGACGTGAAATTCTTGCACAAAGTGGTTTAAATATTATTGCCGCGCAGAGTTTAGCCGATGCCGCAATACAAGCAGTAAAAGCAGCAGGGAGTCATTAATTATGGCAATTTTAGTGAATAAAAATACAAAGGTGATTTGCCAAGGGTTTACCGGCGGACAAGGCACATTTCACAGCGAGCAAGCGCTTGCCTATGGCACTCAATTAGTGGGCGGCGTTTCACCCAACAAAGGCGGCACAACCCATTTAGGCTTGCCGGTGTTTAATACGGTGCGCGATGCGGTGGACGCCACAGGCGCAACCGCTACGGTCATCTACGTGCCTGCACCATTCTGTAAAGATGCTATCTTAGAAGCCATTGATGCCGGTATTCAATTAATTGTTTGTATTACCGAAGGCATCCCGACCTTGGATATGTTACAAGTCAAACAACGCTTAAAGGAAACCGGTGTTGTGATGATTGGTCCAAATTGCCCGGGTATTATTACCCCGGATGAATGCAAAATTGGCATTATGCCGGCGGATATTCATAAAAAAGGAAAAGTGGGGATTGTTTCACGTTCAGGCACATTAACCTATGAAGCAGTAAAACAAACTACGGATGAAGGCTATGGACAATCCACTTGTGTGGGGATTGGCGGTGATCCCATTCCAGGCTCAAGTTTTATTGATATTCTACGCCTTTTCCAAGAGGATCCCGAAACGGAAGCCATTGTGATGATTGGTGAAATTGGTGGCTCAGCGGAAGAAGAAGCCGCCGCCTTTATTAAGGCACATGTCACCAAACCTGTGGTCAGCTATATTGCCGGTATTACCGCGCCAAAAGGCAAACGCATGGGACATGCAGGCGCAATCATTAGCGGCGGCAAAGGCACGGCAGATGAAAAAATCCAAGCCTTACAAGATGCCGGTGTAACGACGGTGAAAAGTTTAGCAGACATCGGCACAGCTTTACGTCAAATTTTAGGTTAATAAGCCTTAAAAGCGCGGTTAGAAATAGGTGAATTTCTAACCGCGCTTTTTATGTAATGTAGTTTGAAATTATTAATTAGTTGACGAAAAAACCTTTCCGTCTAAAATAGCGAAAAACTTTAATTACGGAAGATGTATTAATATGTTAAAAAAATTACTTTTAGCGACAGCAGTGTTAAGCCTTGCAGGTTGCAGTTTATTGGGTGAAAAACAATCGGCAATTCCGGCAGAATATGCAGGCGCAGCCTATGAACTTTCAGATGGGGATGCACAGAAATGGGCATTTGCGGCAAAACAAACGGAGCAATGTATTTATCCGAATTTAACGCGAATTCAATATGAACATTTCCAAAAAGAAGATAGCTACATTTATTCTCAATATGTCTTTTTCTATCCCTTAGAAGATATTATTGGTGAAGATAATGTCAAAATCATCCAAGGTGATGAAAAAGCGATGAAATATGCGACCTATCAATTAAAAAAATATAAATCCAAAGAGAATATTGAGCCTTTAGATATTTCAACCTGTAAAACCTTACAAACAAAAGCAAGAGAAGATTTAGCTGTAGTGAAAGGCCAATATGTCAATGGTATGGTTCAAGAAGCAAAAGCCGATGGTAAAAGCACCGGTGTAGCAACAGAGCAAAACAAATTCTTCTTTGATATTATCAAATGGGGTTCTGCTTTATTTTTACTTTAATAACGATAATGCAGTCTTTAATTGAAAAAAAACAGACACCAAAATTAAGATAATCAGGGCGAAAAATATTTCGCCCTAAATCATGCTGTAGGGACACACTGCGTGTGTCCGAAAAATATTAATAAAATCAAAAGGGTGTGAAAATATTGGTAACGGACACACGCAGTGTGTCCCTACAAGATAGACCAAGGTTTTCCCAATGATTTCAATGGATTAACCGTAGATGTCATATTGTTTTTTCATCCATCCTACGCCGTTTTTGCGTTCTCGGACAGGGATAAACCCTGTCCCTACGACATATGGCGATTACACCGACAACACCTATGACGTAATCGGTTAGACATGAACCGTAGAGGCGAAATATCTTTCGCCCCATTGCACCACAAAATCTGCTACATCAACCCAACTCCGCCCTTAATTTCTTCGCCACCTCCACCATCACTTGCAACTGCTCAATGGTTTCTTTCCAGCCACGGGTTTTTAAGCAGCAGTTTGGGACCCATAAGCGTTCTTTTGGTACCACTTTCAAGGCTTTACGCAACAAGTGTTCGATCTCTTCCGCTTTTGGTACGCGTGGGCTGTGAATGTCGTTGAACTCGGAATAACACATATGGGAGGGGATTGTGGAAGGCATTTGGCTCCCCTTTGTTTTATTAAACGGTAAACAGCTCCAAATTGCTCATAAATTCAACACCCATTACAAAATCCAATAAAAAACCACTGATTACATCTTGATTGCATTTTGTTTTTTTTTTGTATAATTTTACTATCTTAAAACTATCGTCAAAAGGAAAACAAAATGACACTTCGTAAAACCCTACTTTCTACCTTATTACTCTCTTTTACCCTTATTGGAAATGTTTATGCTGAAACAGCAGAAGAGAAATTTAACAGAGCATATCAATATATCGAACAAGAAAATTATCAAGTGGCTTTTCCTATGTTTAAGGAATTGGCTGAACAAGGGGATGCAGGAGCTCAATATAATTTAGGCTTAATGTACGACAATGGGTATGGTGTTAACCAAGATTATCATCAAGCAGTCAAATGGTATCAAAAAGCGGCTGAGCAAGGGGTGCTACAGGCTCAATTTAATTTAGGTTTTATGTACGAAAAAGGAGACGGTGTTCGCCAAGATTACCATCAAGCAGTCAAATGGTATCAAAAGGCAGCAGAACAAGGGGATGCAGAGGCTCAATTTAATTTAGGTAATATGTACAGCAAGGGACAAGGTGTTAACCAAGATTATCATCAAGCAGTCAAATGGTATCAAAAAGCCGCTGAACAAGGAGATGCAAAAGCTCAATTTAATTTAGGCGTAATGTACGACAACGGACGAGGGGTTAGCCAAGATTATCACCAAGCGGTTAAGTGGTATCAAAAAGCGGCAGAACAAGGATTGGTTGATGCGCAATACAATTTAGGTAATATATACATATACTTTAACCAAGATTATCAACAAGCAGCCAAATGGTACCAAAAAGCAGCTGAACAAGGATTGGCTGATGCTCAATATAATTTAGGTGTAATGTACGGAAATGGATATGGTGTCAGTCAAGATTATTATCAAGCATTCCAATGGTATCAAAAAGCGGCTGAACAAGAGTTTGCAAAGGCTCAATTCAATTTAGGCATAATGTTTTACAATGGACAAGGCGTTCAACAAAATGATGCTGCTACAATAATATGGTTTGGAAAGGCTTGTAATAATGGTAGCCAAGAGGCTTGTGATGCTTATCGTCAATTAAGAGAGATGAAATAATCTATCTAGCAAAGTTGAGTACAAATTTGGGCTAATGTGATTAGCTCTACAATAAATTAATCTCATTTTTTTTCAATGATTTCAATAAATTAAATGTAGGGGCGAAATATCTTTCGCCCCATTGCCCCATAAAATCAGCTACATCAACCCAACTCTACCCTCAATTTCTTCGTCACCTCCACCATCACTTGCAACTGTTCGATAGTTTCTTTCCAGCCACGGGTTTTTAAGCCACAGTCTGGGTTTACCCATAAGCGTTCTTTTGGTACAACTTTCAAGGCTTTGCGCAACAAATGTTCGATTTCTTCCGCTTTTGGAACGCGTGGGCTGTGAATGTCGTATACGCCCGGGCCGATGTCGTTCGGGTATTTGAAATCGGCAAAGGCGGTAAGTAGTTCCATATCGGAGCGTGAGGTTTCAATGGTAATCACGTCCGCATCTAAGCCGGCAATCGCTGGCAAAATGTCGTTAAATTCGGAATAACACATATGAGTGTGGATTTGGGTGTCATCTTGTACGCCCATATAGCTTAAACGGAAGGCTTCGCCCGCCCATTGCAAATAAGCGTCCCAATCTGACCGCTTGAGTGGCAAGCCTTCACGGATTGCAGGCTCATCAATTTGGATCACTTTGATCCCTGCTGCTTCTAAATCTAACACTTCGTCTGATAACGCCACACCGATCTGTTTGCAGACTGTTGAGCGTGGAATATCGTTACGCACGAACGACCATTGTAAAATCGTTACCGGCCCTGTCAGCATTCCTTTCATCACTTTGTTGGTGAGGCTTTGGGCATATTGCGACCAACGCACTGTCATCGGTTCAGGGCGAGCCACATCGCCATAAATCACTGGCGGTTTGACACAGCGTGAGCCGTAACTTTGCACCCAACCGAATTTGGTGAAGGCAAAGCCGTCAAGCAATTCGCCGAAATATTCCACCATATCGTTACGTTCCGCTTCGCCGTGAACCAGCACATCTAAATCTAACTCTTCTTGGCGGCGAACCACATATTCAATTTCTTTTTTCATCGCCGCTTCATAATCCGCAAGGCTTAACTCGCCTTTTTTGAAACTCGCACGAGCGTGGCGGATTTCGCTGGTTTGTGGGAATGAACCGATATTTGTCGTTGGTAAAAGCGGTAAGTTTAGCCACGCATTTTGCTTCGCAATACGCGCTGCAAATGGCGATTTACGGCGATCTGCCCCTTCAGGTAAGTTAGCTAAACGAGCCGCCACTTCGGCTCGGTGGATCTCTTTTGATGTTGCACGCGCATCCGCTGCCGCTTGGCTTGCCACTAATTGTGCTTGCACCGCTGTTCGACCTTGTTCAAGTGCGGTCTTAATTACCGACAATTCTTCAACTTTTTGTAGCGTAAAAGCAAGCCATTGATAAAGTTCAGGTTTATTTGCTTGTAATTGCGTTTCCACCGCTAAATCAAAAGGCGTATGTAACAAAGAACAGCTTGGGGCAATCCACAAACGTTCGCCAAGTTTGGCTTTTAATGGCTCAAGCAGATCTAATACTTGATTTAAGTTCGCACGCCAAATGTTACGCCCATCAATCACGCCAGCCGAAAGCACTTTGCGGTAATCGTCAAATGCTGCAAGTTGTTCAGGCGCGCGTACTAAATCCAAATGCAAGCCGTCCACCGCTAAGCCTTTGAGCAATTCTGCGTGTTCTGCCACTGAGCCAAAATAGGTGGCTAATAACAATTTCGCATCCACTTGGCTTAATTCCGCATAGACCGCCTGATAAGCCGCCAGCCACTCCGCCGGTAAATCTAAGGCTAAAGCCGGCTCGTCAATTTGGATCCATTCCACGCCTTCTGCCGCAAGTGCGGTTAAAATTTCACGGTAAACAGGCACAAGTTTGTTTAATAACTCAAAACGATTGAAGGCTTCGCCCTTCTCTTTGCCTAACCAAAGGAAAGTTAAAGGTCCGACAATCACAGGTTTAACCTTCAAACCTAAGGCTTTCGCTTCACGGATTTGATTAACGTAGTGAGCTGGGTTGGCTTTAAATTCGGTGTTTTTATGGAACTCAGGCACAAGATAGTGGTAGTTGGTATCAAACCATTTGGTCATCTCAATGGCAAATTGATCTTTGTTACCACGCGCCAGTTGGAAGTATTGCGAAAGGGTTAAATTTTGGCTGTCAAAACCAAAACGCGCAGGAATTGCCCCCGTTGCTACTTGTAGATCTAAAATATGATCGTAAAAGGTAAAATCGCCCACTGCCACGAAATCGGCGTTCTCAGCTGCTTGGTGCTGCCAGTTTTTTTCACGCAAGGCTTTGGCTAAATCTAATAAATCTTGTTCTGCAATTTCACCACGCCAGTAACGTTCTTGTGCAAATTTTAATTCACGTTTCGCCCCAACACGTGGAAAGCCTAAGATATGGAATGTTGTCATAATGTGCTCCTTTGATAGATTAGATATTTCTTCTATTTAGACGTTTAGCCGTCTAAATGACGATGACTATCATCTACAAAATAACAACATTATGCAACTTCATAAAATTCAAGTTTATTATGAATGAAATTAATGTAAATTATTTAAAACCAACTGCCCTAAACATTCAATATGTTTTTTATCGGCATTTAATGCGAGGATATATTGATAAGATTGTCCCCCTTGAGCAAGGAATAAATGGCGATTGGTTTCCGCAACTTCTTCTAAGGTTTCCAAACAATCTGCGGCAAAACCCGGGCAGATGACCGCAATCTTTTCAATACCTTGGCTTGGGGCATGAGCCAAAAATTCATCCGTATAAGGCTGTAGCCATTCTTCGCGTCCAAAACGAGATTGAAAGGTCATTGCCCATTGAGTTTCCATTAAGCCTAATTTATCCACCACCGCAAGGGTGGTTTGACGGCAATGTTCACGATAAAAATCGCCTTCTTGCTCATAACGTAATGGAATACCGTGATAGGAAAACAGCAAAAACTCATCATTTTTTAACCGCGCTTTTATGCTTTCGGCTAGCGCGTTAATGTAATTTTCGTTATCCGCGTAGGAATGGATAAGGCTAAAAGGCACAATTTCACGTTGTTGCGTCAAAGCACGGGCAAAGGCGTCAATTGCCGCTGCGGTTGTCGTTGAGCTGTATTGCGGATACAACGGCAGGAAAATGATCTTATCCACTTTGGAAAGGGTCAATTTTTTCACCGCGCTTTCAATGCTCGGTTCACCATAAGTCATCCCGATTTCTACTTGTACATCAATGCCTTGCGCAGACAAATAGTGCTGCAGTGCTTTTTGTTGTTCAAGAGAGTAGGCGAGTAGCGGCGATCCTTGTTCTGTCCAAATGGCTTGGTAATTTTTCGCAATACGGCGCGAGCGTAAGGGTAAAATAATGCCTTTGAGAATAGGCAACCATTTCCAACGGGGTAAATCGACCACGCGTTTATCGCTTAGAAATTCATTGAGATAGCTCGAAATTGCAGAAGAAGTCGGCGCACAGGGTGTGCCGAGATTTGCCAAAATAACGCCGATTTTCAACTTGGAATATCCTATAAAATTAAATAACAGAAAGGGTGAGACGGGACGTGCAGCAGAGATTTTCTTGCTCATCACGTATATCAATTTGCCAGACTTGAGTGCGTTTGCCTAGGCGCAATGGGGTAGCGCGCGCAGTGACCTTGCCGGATTTGACCGGGCGTAAATGACTGGCGTTAATATCCATTCCCACTGCTGCATGGGGTTCTTCAAGGCATAATAATCCCGCTAAAGATCCCACGGTTTCCGCCAAGGCAAGAGAAATACCGCCATGCAACAAGCCCATAGGTTGAGTTGTGCGGTTGTCCACAGGCATGGTGGCTTCGAGCCAGTTTTCACCTTGCGCAGTAAATTCAATGCCTAAATACCCTACAGCGCAGTTTGTGCAAAGTTGGTTCATCTCAGAAAGAGAAAGTGTTCGTTTCCAAATGGTCATCATAATGTCGCCAAAATAATTTGTTCAGGATCAATAGAAAGCCAAGTTTGCGCGCCAACCTTGATTTGTTGGTCAGCATGGATTGTGGCGCAAAATTCCAGTCCATTGACCGCAATCAGGCTTTCTTTCGTGTGGTTTGTTTCTGTGACGGAACGGACTTCGCCCAAAAACAGATTTTCGTCTAAGTGCGGTGGATTTTGATGTAATTTCACCCAAGGTGCTTTTATCATTAGCATCACTTCTTTGCCTAAAACTAAGCCTAATTTTACCGCACTTTTTTCCGTAATTGACGCCACCATCGGGCGATTTAACCCCTCAATTTGAATACTGACTAAGGCGTTGCCGTTTTGTAATGTCACATTTTCGACTGTCCCGAAAAATTGGTTGCGCGCGCTACTTTGTAAGGCAAATTTTGCCGTAGCAGAAAGAGGATTGCTCAAGGCAATATTTTCATCTTGCAAAATATGAAAGGCTTTTTCTTGAGTTTGTTCAAGTAAATCATAAAGTTGCAATAAACGCACTGCATAAGAGGTGAGTGTTGTACCGCCGCCATTTTTACCGCCAATATTGCGTTCAAGTAAAGGTTTAGGGCTGATTTCATTCATCGCGGCCAAATGATCCCACGCACTTTTATAGCTAATATGGGTGTTTTTAGCTGCTTGATTAATGGAACCACATTCTTGAATGGCTTTGAGCAAACGAATTCGTTTGGGGTCAACAAATAATTGTTCTTGTAATTTGATGGTTAAGAGAATTTCAGTATTTTTTAGCATAGCGATTTCCTTGCTAGGATATTCGCTACATTTTACGCAAAATACAAAAATTTATATAGCATTTATTTTTATTATCGTTATATAATCAAATATATAGTTAACAAAGGAGAACTTATGCTAAAACGAAACATGCTGACTCTCGCGCTTGCGGCAACGGCGGCAATTTTTTCCACTCAACTTCAGGCAAAGGTCACGGTTTTTGCTGCCGCGTCTTTTACCAATGCCCTAGAGGATGTGGTATCCGATTATAAAAAAGCCAATCCCAATGCGAAAGTGATCTTATCTTTTGCGTCATCATCCGTATTGGCTCGCCAAATTAATGAAGGGGCACCTGCGGATATTTTTGTCTCAGCGGATCAAAAATGGATGGACTTTTTGGCAGAGAAAAAGAATATCGAACCGGCTACTCGTGTGAATTTAGTGGGCAATAGCTTGGTCATGATTGCACCGAAAAATAGCGATGTAGAAAAGATTGATGTCAGAAATTCGGATTGGCAAAAACGCTTAGACGGAACGTTTTTAGCCGTTGGGGATCCTGATCACGTCCCTGCCGGTATTTATGCGAAAACCGCCTTAACCTATTTAAAACAATGGGATGCCGTTGAGAAAAAATTAGCGCGTGCGGATAATGTACGAAAAGCATTGCTATTGGTTGAACGTGCAGAAAGCCCGTTAGGTATTGTTTATGCCACGGATGCCATGGTGGGCAAAAATGTGAAAATCGTAGCGACTTTCCCGGCAGACAGCCACCCGGCCATTGAATATCCTGCCGCGATTGTTAAGGATAAAGAAAACGCCGAAACCAAGGCTTTTTTTGATTATATGAAGTCAGAAACAGCAAAAGATGTGTATAAAAAATATGGTTTTGTGGTGAAATAGAGAAGACTACGATAAGATTTACATTCGAGTAACGACCTAGCACGAGCCGTGCTAGGTTCGTTAAGCCCAGCCCCGCTGGGGCTGAATAAAAATGGTATTATGTCACACTTACATAAAGCTGAAATGGCGGTTGGTGAGCTTGTCGAACCACGGTTAGTGAGCCAGTCGAACTATAAGACATTTCAGCGTTTACTATGCACAAGACTTACGTTTCGATAAGCTCAACGACTATCTTGTACGATGTTGTATAATTTCGGAAAAAGAGCCGCAGAGCGGCTCGGATTAACTAGCCCTATACGGCTCGTATAGGGCAATGGTCTCAGTTTTTAGCTACCTATCTCTTCCGCGCTAACATCGTAACAAATTTCATCTTAATTCGATTGCCATTTTCATCGGTTTTATGCAATTCACCCATTTCTTCTTGATATTTCACTAATTCCCAGTCCTGATAATAATTCGCCAGTTCATTTTCTTTAAATGTAAATGAAAAAGGCATTGGGCAAGGCACATCAGCGGTATCCATTGCCGCAACGATAAGATTGTAGCCGCCGGCATTGGTATGTTCTTGCATATTTTTAATGATATTCGGTACCGCTTGACGATTTAGGAACATAAAGACCACAGTGGAAACGATAAAGTCGTAATGCTCTTGAATATTGGCACTGTTAATATCGTAAAGTGCGGTGGAAATGTTTAGATTTTCTTTCTCCGCGGTTTCGCGTAAAAAGCCTACGCTCATTTCATTATGATCCCAAGCGGTCACATCATAGCCCAACAAACTTAAATACAGTGAATTGCGTCCTTGCCCACAACCAAGATCTAAGGTTTTGCAAGGGGTTAATATTTCTGCAGCCGCTTTGACTTCAGAATGGGTTGCCGTTAGGTTGTATTTTTTGCTGAAATAATCCGCTTTGGTGCAATAAAATTCCAAATAACACTCTAAATCATCAGAAAGTGCTTCTACGCGGTGCCAAAGTTGCGGTTCAACAAAAGGCGTGTCGTTATCTGCGGTAAAAATATGTTCGTTAACCACATCGCCATTTTCTGTTAATTCGTAAAATTTTAATGCCCCTTTTAACACGGTCAATTTCCCCCAAGTCCCTGCTTTGGTATTGTGTTTTTCTTGGAACATTTTTGGCAAGCTGTCTTTTGTCCAAACAGGCATTTTTTTGTAACAAATTAATTCGTTTTTCATTGTGTATCCTTTTAATATGATAATAACTGAGTGTTATAGTATGTTATTAAAATAAAAAACACAATAAAAAAGAACCGCACTTTAGGGGGAAAGTGCGGTTGGTTATCGCGAGAAAATTTACATAATGGATCCGCCAATGCCAATAAATAAACCGGCAATGGCACCGCTCATAAGATTAGAAAGTGAGCCGGCGATAACCGCGCGGATCCCCATACGCGCAATATCACTACGGCGTGATGGCGCCATGCTACCTAATCCACCTACTAAAATGGCAATAGAGCCCAAGTTAGCGAAACCACAGAGCGCAAAGGTGATAATGGCAACGGTTTTCGGGCTTAATTGAACGGCAGATTCCGGGCTAAGGTATTTGATAAAATCTACATAAGCCACAAATTCATTTAGAATTAATTTTTCACCGATTAAGGCACCGGAAACTTGTGCTTCTTCCCAAGGCACACCCACAGCCCAAGCTAATGGTTGGAACGCATAGCCGAGTAATGATTGAAGTGTTACGCCTTCTTGTCCCACTAAGCCCGCGAGCGCAGAAATGATCCAATTGAGCATTGAAATTAAGGCAATAAAGGCAATTAACATGGCGCCGATATTGATGGCTAATTGCGCACCTGAAGCTGCACCGGATGCTGCCGCTTCAATGACATTGGCAGGTTTTTCGCCATCATCCACTAATTTAATATCATCATTCGGTTTTTCTGTTTGTGGGAAGAGAATTTTTGCGAATAATAAGCCACCCGGGGCAGCCATAAATGATGCGGCAATTAAATATGGTAACGGAATTCCCATTCCGGCATAACCGGCAAGAGAGGCACCGGCAATAGAGGCTAATCCCCCAACCATTACGGCAAATAATTCAGACTGTGTCATTTTTTCAATGAACGGTTTAACTAATAAAGGCGCTTCCGTTTGCCCTACGAAAATATTTGCCGCCGCTGATGTGGACTCTGCTTTTGATGTACCTAATAATTTTTGCAAACCACCACCAATAACTTTGATGATCATTTGCATAATACCGAGATAGTACAAAACAGAAATGAGCGCGGCAAAGAAGATAATGGGCGGCAGTACGCGGAAGGCAAAGACGAATCCACCGCCACCAAATACTTCAAACATTTTCTCACTGACTAAACCACCAAATAGGAAATTCATCCCATCCGCACCGAAAGCAATAATTTTCGCCACGCCATCAGACACCGCCATTAATACTTTACGTCCAAGGGGAACGTATAAAATTAATGCACCAATTGCCATTTGGATAAGTAGTGCGCCAATAACAGTGCGATAATTAATCGCTTTTTTGTTGTTAGAGAATAAAAAGGCAATCAACAGCAAAATAAATATGCCAAATAAACTGTTTACGATGTCCATAGGAACCTCCGGTTAGAGAAATGCCTAGCCCAAAAGAATGGGCTCGTTGAGCTTATGATTTAAAATAACGGACAGCCAGTTGTGCGCCAATTTTGGCATTGTTTTTCACCAAATGAATATTGGCTTCTAAGCTTTTGCCATCCGTCATTTCTACAATTTTGCCTAATAAAAATGGCGTAATATCTTTTCCTGTAATGCCTTTTTCTTCCGCTTCTTTGACCGCACTTTCAATAATGCCGTTGATATATTCAGGGGCAAGGGCATGCTCTTCAGGAATGGGGTTAGCCACCACCACACCGCCTTGAAGTCCCAGTTCCCATTTGGTTTTAATCATATTGGCAATATGCTGTAAATCATCTGATGAGAGCGGAAGCGGTAAGCCGCTGTCACGACAAAAGAAGGCGGGAAGATTTTTAGTTTGGTAACCAATAACAGGAACGCCTTTGGTTTCTAAATATTCTAAGGTGGCAGGAAGATCTAAGATAGATTTAGCGCCGGCACAGATCACCGTAACGTTCGTTTGCGCAAATTCATCTAAATCGGCAGAAATATCTAAGTTATGTTCCCAACCGCGATGGACACCGCCTAAACCGCCTGTTACAAAAAATTTAATCCCCGCTAATTGAGCGGCGATCATTGTGCTGGCCACGGTGGTTGCACCTAAACGTTTTGAGGTAACAACATCCGCTAAATCACGGCGCGAGACTTTTGCAATGCCTTTGCTACTCCCAAACATTTCCAATTCATCATCAGATAAGCCAATTTTGATTTTGCCATCGACAATGGCAATCGTGGCAGGCACGGCACCATGATCACGTACAATTTGTTCCACTTCTCGTGCCATTTGTACATTTTGCGGATAAGGCATACCATGGGAAATAATGGTTGATTCTAAGGCAACAATAGGTAAACCTTTTTCCATACCTTCTTTGACTTCTTGAGATAAGACTAAATAGTTATTCATAAAAATGCTCCATTTCAGTTTGTAATTGTGCTTTAGTTAAATTAGGGCGAACGGTAAATTCAGATTGAATCGTGTGATAGGCATTGACCATTCCCGCTAAAATACATTGCGGTTCAGGTTGATGTTGTAGCCAAGCATCGATATAGGCAGCACTAAAGGAATCTCCGGCACCAGTGACGTCCACGATTTTTGAAGACGCTAGCTGTTTTACCGGATACCATTGGTAGTGCGATTGATTGGCGGATAAAACCCCTTTGGCGCCGGCGGTGAGAATAATTTGTTTTACGCCTAAATCTAGCACTTCATTCACCGCACTTTTTAAACTTTCATCCGTATTGAGAACACGTCCGACAAAGGCACCTAGCTCGCCTTTATTGATAAATAAGCAATCGACTCCGGCTAATTGGCGTGGCAAATGTTTCATTTTGGGTTCAGAAACTGCGATAACGGCAAGTTTAATTTGGTGTTTGGTGGCGTAGGCACAAAGAAATTCCACGGTTTCTTTCGGGCAATTTAAATCAACGACCAAACATTTTGCATTACGCAAGTATTGTTGGCGTTTGATTAAGAGTTCAGGCTTGAAATGATCATAAATAGACATATCGGCTAAGCCTAAATACATTTCCCCATCAATATCAAGAAGTGCGGTGTAACAACCCGTGGATTGCCCTTCAAGCGTGATCACCGATTCCGTGTTCATAAAAGGCGAAGAGAGAGCTTTTATTCTTGACCATTCAGGATCGCTGCCAACGGTAGAAATAAGAATGACTTCTTGTTCTAAGCGCCCCAGATTTTCGGCAATATTGCGGACAACGCCGCCAATAGAGACTTTTGATGTAATCGGATTGGATGTGTATCCTTGTAACTCATGATCGGTTTTGATTTTTTTATCAAGGTTTGCCGCACCAATACAGACGATAGCATTGCGTTCATTAAAAATATAAGCTTTGCCAAGCAAATATTCTTTTTTGACTAATGCGGAAATGATGTTCGCGACCGCAGAACGAGAGAGACCGATTTTATCCGCAAGTTCTTGCTGGGATATAAAGGGATTTTTACGAATAAGTTCAAAAATAATACGTTCATTATCAGTCATAATTTACCTCCAATAAACATAAGTTTATACCTCAAACTTATGTTTGTGATTGTAGGGAAATAATGAGACATTGCAATGACTTATATTGAGATTTGTGAGAGAGATCACAGAAAATAATTTGAAGGGAAGCGCGATATTTTGTGGTATTTGCACAAGACGGTCGTTGAGCCTGTCGAAACGTAAGTCTTGTGCAGTAAACGCTGAAATGTCTTATGGTTCGACAAGCTCACCAACCGCCATTTCAGCTTTGTGATAGAGTAGTAGAGAATTATAAATTTCTCACCGCATCCACAACAAGATCCCAAAAACGTGCTTTATCGAGTTTTTTCGCTACCCACGTATTACAAGGTTTTGGCGGATAACGGAAATCTGCTACCGTCATGCCTAACGTGTGCGTACCGGTTAATTCAATATTCACAGGAACTTGTTGCACTTCAATGAGCGTTGGATCGATAACATAAGCAACCGCGCAAGCGTCATGAACCGGTGGGGCATCAAAATTTTGCACTTGTTTATACATCTTGCCGAAGAACTTGAGTAAATCCACCACAAATTGCCCCGGTTTAGTATTGAGTGCCGCAAAGCGTTCCACAATATCAGGTGTCGCTAAGGCTTGATGAGTGAGATCTAATCCTACCATAGTGACTTTCCAGCCTGCATTAAACACAATATGCGCCGCTTCGGGGTCAATTTTAATATTGAATTCTGCCACCGCACTCCAGTTACCGGTATGGTATCCGCCGCCCATTAACACCACTTCTTTCACGCGATCAATAATACGCGGCTCCAAACGGGCAGCCATAGCAATATTGGTTAGCCCCCCGGTTGGCACCAGTGTAATGGTTTTCTCAGGGTGAGACATAATAAGCTCAATGATCAGATTTACCGCGTGTTTCTCTTCAAATTGCATGGTTGGCTCAGGCAATACAGGGCCATCCATACCTGAATTACCATGAATATTCGGCGCATTTTCTACATCACGTACTAACGGATGATCGCAACCTTTTGCAATAGGCACTCCATACATTTTTGCCATTTCCGCTACCGCCAACGCGTTACGCGAAACTTTCTCTAACGTCTGATTGCCAACAACGGTTGTCACGGCAAGTAAATCAATATTCGGATTTCCCCAAGCCAGCATCATTGCAATCGCATCATCATGACCGGGATCACAGTCGAGAATAATTTTTTGAGCCATAATTTATCTCCTTATAAATGGGAATTTTTAGGGCTGTTTATTCTTTTTTCAACAAAAACACCCCATGTTCCGCCAAATGCACATAAGCGGTTTGGGCATGTGGGTCAAAATCTTCAGGGTTGCTGTTAACGAGTAAATCTTTGCCACCCCAGTTCGCGACAATTTCCCAGTGGTTGCCCATATAAACCGCGGATTTAATTTCGCAGGCTTGGGCGGCTTCCCCTTGGTTTTGTAAGGAAATCGCTTCCGGGCGAATTCCCACTAAACATTCGCCATCCGGAATACCGAAGTCCGCCGCGTTGGATAGGGTAAAGGAATATTGATTTACGGTAATCGTATTGTGTGAAACTGTGCCGTCAAAAATACTGCTTTCCCCCATAAAGTTGGCCAAGAATAGGGAATTTGGACGTAAATAAAGTTCTTTCGCCGGAGCTTTTTGCATGATTTTCCCTTTATGCATCACAATCACTTCATCAGATACCGCAAAGGCTTCTGTTTGATCGTGAGTCACATAAAGACTAGTAATGCCTAAACGTTGTTGTAATTCACGGATTTTTTCACGCATTGAACGGCGTAAGTTGGCGTCTAAGTTACTTAATGGTTCATCAAATAACAATACTTTCGGTTTTAACACTAACGCACGCGCCAGTGCCACACGTTGTTGTTGACCGCCTGAAATTTGATCCACAAAACGATCTTCAAAGCCGGCTAAATCCACTAATTCCAAGGCTTCTTTCACACGCTGTTTGCGTTCATCGGCACTGACGCCTTGCATACGCAAACCATAACCCACGTTATCGCCAATAGACATATGTGGAAAGAGCGCGTAGGACTGGAACACAATACAAATATCTCGATTTTGAATAGAGGATTTAGTGACATCTTCGCCATCGATAAAAATTTGACCTGAAGTCGGGCTTTCCAAGCCGGCTACTAAACGAAGCACGGTAGTTTTACCGCAACCCGAAGGCCCGAGTAAAGTCACCATCGTGCCGCGCTTAATGGTTAAGTCTAAATCATCAATAACAGTGACTTTGCCAAAAGATTTGGTGATATTTTTTAAGACTAAGAAGTCATCATTTTTTGTTGTTGTCATAATTTGGTACTACCTTTATTTTGTAGGGGATAATACATTCCCCTATATCCATATTCATTGATTGAGCAACTGTGTTTGCCCTTACAAGTGCGGTTAAAATTAATTCATTTTTTTCGCTTTTGAACGTGAAATGCGTGTATCCCCCACAATCCAGTCAAAGAACAAGATAATTGCCATCATCACCACAATTAAGATTGACCCGTAAGCAATCGCCACACCATATTCACCGTCTTCAACGCGGTTTAGGATGTATGCCGTTGCCACACGAGTATCTGCAGTGACTAAGAAAATAATGGCACTCACTGTTGTCATTGCACGCACAAAACTCGTAACGAGCGCAGAGAGTAAGGCTGGTTTTAATAATGGGAAGACAATAAACCAAATCGTTTTAAATGAAGAACCTTTCAAGGAAAGTGAAGCTTCATCAAGGGATTTATCAAGTTGACCAAGACCTGCAATAGCGGCACGCATACCAATAGGTAAGTCACGCATTACCATTGAGATAATAATGATGATCCCTGTTCCTGTGATATACATTGGCGCATTATTAAAGGCGAGTATGTAAGATACACCGGCAACAGTGCCCGGTACTGCGAAGCAAAGCATGGTTAAGAATTCTAAGGTTTTTTTGCCTTGGAAATCTTTACGCACAACGATATAAGCAATTAATAAGCCGAAAAGTGCGGTCAATGGCGCGGCAATTCCTGCATATAACATGGTATTCAAGAGTGATGGCCATGCACCGTCACTGAAACCTTGTCCGAACATAAGTTCGTAGTTGCGAGTTGTTAAGGTGTAATCTACCCCCCAGTTTACGGTGAAACTACCGTAGAAAATGCTACCGTAAAGTACTAGGTTGAAAAGAACCCAGAAACCCAGCATAGCGATAATGGTTAATTTCAATCCTTTTGGAAGATCTTGTACATCACCGCGGTAAGATTTACCTGAAACCGTGACGTAGGAACGATTACCGATCCACATATATTGCACTACGAAAATGAGCAATGAGAAGATTAATAAAATTGATCCCAGTGTACTTGCGGAAGCGTAATCTAATTGAGAACCTGCAATGTAGAAATAGATTTGGGTAGCAATAACATCGAAACTTCCCCCTAACACTAATGGGTTGCTAAAGTCCGCTAATGATTGCACAAAAACAATTAAAAATGAGTTTGCCAATGCAGGGCGAAGTAGTGGGAAGATAATGTTATAGAAAGTTTGGTAGCGGTTCGCTCTTAATGTGTAAGAGGCTTCTTCAATTGATGGATGAATAGATTTCAATGCGCCATCTAAAATCATAAATGAAATCGGGGCAAACGCTAAAATTTGTGCGATAGCAATGCCATTGAAACCATATAACCAGTTATGGTTGGTAAAACCTAAATGTTCAGTTAAAAATTCGGTGACATAACCCGAGCGACCAAGCATTAAGGTGACACCTAATCCCACCACAAAGGGAGGTGTTACAATCGGTAAAATGGAAAAGATTTTACCGATGAACGCCGTACGGCGAGCAATCCGCGTAGTATAAAGGGCAAAAGCTAAACCAAATATTGTGGATACCACACCCACAAAGCCTGATAAAGCAAGAGAGTTTGTAATAACACGGGCAATATAACTTTGGCTTAAAATACGCAATACTTGTTGTGGCGCAAAGGTATCTCCGTCATAGAACATGGAAATTAATATTGCCAATGTCGGATAGACGATAAAGAAGAAAATCAACAAGATGATAGCTAATAGTGATGCGATAATAAATTTATCGCCTTGCATGATTTTTAGTTTAGCCAAGGCAAAGGTGGCAAGTGCGGTCAAAGTTGTTAATAAAATAATGACCGAATAACCCATGGAAACTTTGTAAATTGTTGCGGTCACAAAAGCAAATAATGTGGTAGAGACAATTAAAATAAGCTCTGCTTTAGCTTGTGTGGCAACATTTAAATTGAGTTTAGGAATAATAAAAAAGCCGATTAAAGGTAAAAACCATAAACTCGTCAGGTTAAGTGATGACCAACCCATGGCAGCATAAAACTCATCAGCTGTACTTTCGAGTAACCCATAGTCAAGTGCTTGAGATGGTAATACGAGAAAGGCGATTACTGATAATAACAGCCAAAAATTTGGCGATTGCGTAAAAGGTATTTTTGCGGAATTCATACAACCTCGCAATATGAATGTTTATTTATTGGTAAGGACAGGCATTAGCCTGTCCGTGTTCGATTATCGAATAGCATTAATTTATTTTGCTAATTTTACTTCGTCAACCCATTTTGTAATCAAGCGTTTGCGTAAATCGCTCGAACCATATTTATCAAAATCATAATTGATTAAGTTGATGGATTTAAAATCTAGCGCATAAGGCGATTGTTTCGCTTGAACGTTAGTTAAAATTTGATGGGTTTCACCTTTTTGCCAAGAAAGTTCTTGTGCTTCTTTTGATAACGCCCAATCCACAAATTTTTTCGCATTTTCAAGGTTGCGAGCGCCTTTAATAATACTTACACCACCAATTTCATAGCCTGTGCCTTCACAAGGTACGACAAGCTCCACCGGTGCGCCTTTTTCTTTTTCCAAAGAGTGTTCATGTAAAAATCCAATACCAATAGAAGCTTCGCCACGTGCCGTATTACGAGTAGCGGTATTGCCTGATTTCGTGTATTGGGAAACATTTTTGTGTAATTCTTTCAAATAGGCATAGGCTTGTTCTTCGCCCCAAAGTTGCATAAATGTGGCAAGGGCGGTATAAGCGGTACCTGAACTTTGTGGATCTGCAGCTTGAATTTCATTTTTTAAGCGCGGATCGGTTAAATCTTTCCAGCATTTTGGAACGGGAATATTGAGTTTTGCTAGGCGTTCCGTATTAACACCAAAGCCTAATACGCCAAGATAAATTGCAGATGAGTAATTTCCTTTCACTTTAGCAGGATCTTTTAGCTCATCAGGAATATATTGCAAATTAGGGGATTTATAAGGAACTAATAAGCCCATTTCGCCCGCTTGGCTGTGGGGATCTAAGGTTCCGCCATACCACACATCGCCTTGTGGGTTGGCTTTTTCAGCATCTATTTTGGCTAAAATAGCCCCGGTTCCACCGCGGATAAAACTGGTTTTGATGCCTGTTTTTTTCTCGAAAGCGAGAGTTTCTTGTTCACACATGGTATTTTGTGCAGAACAATAAACCACCAAGCGTCCTGAGTCAGCTTGAACAGGTTGTGTAAAAGTTAAACTTCCTAATAAAACCGTAGAAAGTGACAAAGCAATTTTTGAGATTTTCATAGGTGTTTCCTTATATTTTCAGTAATTTGTAGGGTGGGCATTCTTGCCCACCGAAATAATCATCGAATATAAATGGTGGGCAAGGATGCCCACCCTACGCTTGATTTATATAGAACAACTATTTCGCCAATTTCACATCTTGAACCCATTTCTCAATCAATCGTTTCCGTTCTTCGGTGGCACCATATTTTTCAAAATCATAATTGATTAAGTTTAATTTGGTTGGGTCGAAAGCGGTTGGGGATTGTTGAGCTTTGGTGTTGGTTAAGGTTTGGTGGGCATTGCCTTTGCGCCATGCGGTTTCTTGGCCTTCAGGTGAAAGTACAAAATCCACGAATAATTTCGCGTTATCTAAGTTGCGCGCGCCTTTAATAATACCTAAACCGCCTAATTCATAGCCTGTGCCTTCGCAAGGGACGATTAATTCAAGCGGTGCGCCTTGTTGTTTTTCTACTGCGTAATCATGTAAGAAACCAATCCCTACCGTAGCTTCACCGCGCGCGGCGTTACGAGATGGGGTAATGCCTGATTTGGTGTATTGGGAAATATTTGGGTGAATTTGGCGGAAGTAATCGAAAGCGGCTTGTTCGCCCCAAAGTTGAACAAAAGTCGCAATCGCGGTGTAAGCGGTGCCTGAGCTTTGTGGGTCAGCAATTTGGATTTCGCCTTTTAAACGCGGATCTGTTAAGTCTTTCCAGCATTTTGGTACGTCTTTAATACCTAATTTAGCCAATCGTTCAGTGTTAACACCAAAACCTAAAATCCCCATATAAACCGCGGATGCGTAGTTGCCTTTGGTTTTAGCCGGGTCTTGGAATTGCGGCATAATATCGTCAATATTTTTTGAGCGATAAGGTTCAAGTAAGCCCATTTCTGCGGCTTGAGCTTGTGGGTCAAAGGTTCCGCCATACCAAACATCCGCTTGTGGATTGCCTTTTTCTGCTTCCACTTTCGCAAAGGTTGAACCTGAACCGTTTCGGATAAATTGGGTTTTAACGTCATATTTCTCGCCAAATGCTTTGGTTACCGCTTCACACATTTCATTGGTGGCTGAACAATAAACCGTTAAGCGTCCTTTGGCTTCTGCTTGTGCTGAGAAAATCATCCCAACACCTAAAATCGCACTGGTTACAGCGAAAGAAAGAGATTTTAATTTCATAATGTACTCCTGTAATGAAAAAATTTAGGGGCATATTACTGCAAATCTCAAATCATTACCGTGAGCGTTGTCACAAAATTGGGATAAAAATTTTTTCCTAAATCTTAAAGCGCGGTCAAAATTACGTTAGAATTGCGGACATTATTGTTGAATATGAAGAATGTTAATGAAACCCACTTTTCTTGAATTGCGCCATTTACGCACCTTGCTTGCGTTAAAAGCAACAGGTTCGGTATCGCAAGCGGCACAACTGGTTTACCTTACGCAGTCTGCGCTTTCCCACCAACTTAAAGCCCTTGAAGAACAATACGGTTTGCCTTTATTTGAACGTAAAAGCACGCCATTGCGTTTTACCCCGGCAGGCGATCGTTTAATTCAGCTCGCCAATGAGATTTTGCCGAAAGTGATTGAAGCAGAACGTGATTTATCTCGTGTGCGTGATGGGGAAGCGGGGCAGTTGCGTATTGCGGTGGAATGTCATACTTGCTTTGATTGGTTGATGCCTGCTATGGATAATTTTCGCCAGCATTGGCCTTTGGTGGAATTAGATATTGTGTCGGGGTTCCATACCGATACCATTGGTTTATTGTTAACAGATCGTGCGGATTGGGCGATTGTGTCCGAAGTGGAAGAAACAGAAGGTGTGATTTATAAGCCGTTGTTTTCTTACGAAATGGTGGGGTTGTGTGCCAAGGATCACCCTTTGGCAACGAAAGACGTTTGGGATGCAGAAGATTTCGCCAATGAAACTTGGATAACCTATCCGGTGCCGGATGATATGTTAGATCTTTTGCGCAAGGTGCTTAAACCGGCAGGTATTAACCCTGAACGCCGCACCAGTGAATTAACCATTGCGATTATTCAGTTGGTTGCCAGTAAGCGCGGTATTGCGGCATTGCCTTATTGGGCGGTGCAACCTTATTTAGAGCGCGGTTATGTGGTGGCGCGTAAAATTACCGCAAAAGGTTTGCAGAGTAATTTATATTGCGCCTTTCGTGAACATGACGGCAATCGGGCTTATATGGATGATTTTTATGAAACGGTAAAAGCGCAAAGTTTTTCAACCTTACCCGGTTTGTCAGTATTGGAGTTGTAACGGTGGCAACAAAACAGCAAATTTGGGCGGCAGCAAAAGCCGCCTTTCCTTATTCATCCCCCATGATCTCGGGCTTTTTATTTTTAGGTATTTCCTACGGCGTTTATATGAAAGCCTTGGGGTTTGATGTGTGGTATCCCTTTTTTGCCGCGCTATTAATTTATGCCGGCTCAGTGGAATTTATTATCGCCGCTTCCTTGGTGTCGCCTTTTGCGCCAGTTGCCACCTTGCTTGTGACCTTAATGGTGAGCGGTCGCCAAATTTTTTATGGTATTTCGATGTTGGAAAAATACGGCGTACAAAACGGTAAAAAACGCTGGTATCTTATTTCTGCGTTGGTGGACGAATCCTTTTCATTAAATTATATGGCAAAAATTCCACCGCACTTAGACAAAGGTTGGTATTACTTTTGGGTCACCTTGTTCTTGCAAATATATTGGGTGAGCGGTGCAGTAATCGGTAATTTATTTGGCAATATTCTGCCTTTTAGCCTTCAAGGCGTGGAATTTGCAATGACGGCGTTGTTTATTGTGATTTTTGCGGAAAACTGGATGAAAGAAAAATCCCACGAAAGTTCGCTTATTGGCTTAGGCGTCACGCTGTTTTTCTTAGTCGCTGTCGGCAAAGAGAACTTCTTAATCCCCACTTTATTTGCCATTTGGGGAATTTTAACCTTACGCCGTCCGAAATTAGCCGGCAAATTAGCCCGCATTGAACACAATGCGCAGAGCGAACAACAGGGAGTTAATCATGACGCTTAACGAACAAATTATCACCATTGCCATGGGCGTGCTTGGGGTGCAAATTTGCCGTCTAATTCCATTTTGGGTTTTCCCTGCCAATCGCCCTGTGCCTGAATATATTCGTTATTTAGGCAAAGTGTTGCCCGCGGCAATGTTTGGGATGTTGGTGATTTATGTGTATAAAAACGTGGATCTCTTTCAAGAGCATCATGGCTTGCCCGATTTTATCGCAGGTGCGGTCACATTATGGCTACATTTATGGAAGAAAAATATGTTTTTATCCATGGCAGTGGGCACGATTTTGTATATGGTGCTGGTGCAAAATGTGTTTGTGTAAAAATTGTCTAACCTCAGCAAAAATTTTTGATGTAAGAGAGATTTCTCATGACGAAAGAAATTACGATTGTTACCGCTTTCGGGGTGGGGGGGGGGAATGGTTTGCCCTGTTTAAAAAATTTTCAATTCCCCAACAACAGGAAGATCCCGGTATGATGCAACCTATTTATTTTACAGACTGCTTGGCAAAACAATTTTATATCGAACTATACAAGCGGTCGGATTTTTTCCAAACAATGGAACCGCAGCGGTGGTTTGACTATCAAAGAGAAGTAAACCGTGAGCAAATGCAACATGTGGCGAACATTTGGGAGCAAGTGATTACGCAGTATTTTGACCAACAGTTGCCCTATTTTGAGATTAAGCCTAAGAAAAATTTAGCGGGTAAGAAGATTATTTGGCAATATTGGGGACAAGATATTGATGAAACTTTACCCGATATGGTTAAGCTTTGTTTTGCCAGCGTTGAACGTTTTAAAGATGAATGTGAAGTGATTCGATTGACGGATAAAACCATTGCGGATTATATCGATTTGCCTGAATTTATTTGGCAGAAGCGACAAAACCCCGCCTTTGGTTATACCTTCTTTTCGGATATCTTGCGCTTAGCGTTGTTAAGCGCTTATGGTGGCGTGTGGGCGGATGCGACCATTTTATTGACCGCACCTTTAAACCCTGCGTTATTTGAACAGGATTTCTTTGTGTTCCAACGCAATGCCCATGCCAAAAATCAATCTTTTTGGCAACATTATAATTCAGATTATTTTGGTTGGTCGCCAACGCATGCGGTTAATATGCTAAACAGCTTTATCGCTGCCGATAAAAAGAGTGAGTTATTGCACCATTGTTTGCAGTTAATGTTGAATTTTTGGCATAGTCAAACGCAAATTCCTCATTACTTCTTTTTCCAAATTATGTTTGATGTTTTAACGAAGAAGTTTAAACCTTATCAAGGTGTGCTTGTTGATGACACCTTGCCGCATGTGCTGCAAGCTGTCGCCAATGAGCCTTTTGATGCACAAACTTTTCTGGCGATTTTACAGTCAACGAACGTCCATAAAATGACGTATTTTAATCAAGTGCCGAAAGGTTCTTATTATGAACATTTATTGCGTGAGTTTGGGTTGATATTAAGCTAACGCTAAAGCACGTATTTTTTGCTCAATTTGCTTTAGCCCATTTAATCGGGTATCGCTCAAACGTTGGGCGATACCTAATTCGGTAAATCGAGCGGTCATATCAAAATTTGCTAAAGCTTCCAGTGATTTGCCATTGACTTCATGAATCAAAATCGCCAATAACCCGTTCATAATTCGCGCTTCGCTATAGGCGTTGAGCTGCAAAGTGCGGTCGGAATTGACGCTGATTTTTACCCATAAATTCACTTCGCAACCCGAAATGGGTTGCCATTGCGCTAATTCACTATCAGTGGGTTTAGTGAGATTTTTGCCTAATTGAATGAGTTGACGATATTTTTCTTCCCAGCTTGGGGCATTTTTAATGGCTTCGATGTTCATTTTATTGTAATAAATCCAAGGTGTTGTCTAATGCGGCAAAAAATTGGTTTAATTCTGCCGGTGTGTTGTAAGGGGCGAAGCTTAAACGCAATGTGCTCGTTACGCTTAAACGCGCTAAATAAGGCATGGCGCAATGGACGCCGGTGCGTAAGGCAATATGCTGTTCCGCGAGCAAAGTGGCGATATCGGCAGTGGCGATGTCATCAAATACAAAACTGACCACGGAGCTTGGCTGTGGGCTTTCAAACAAGCGACAATTCGGGTAATTTTTTAACCGCACTTTGGCTTGTTCCGCCAGTTGAATGGCATGTTGTTCCCCTTGCGTTATATCCCATTTTTCCAACCATTCCAGCACCGCATTAAACCCAATGACTCCGGCAATATTGGGCGTACCGGCTTCTAAGCGATAGGGTAATTCCGCAAAATGAATACGTTCTTTAGAGACAAAATCCACCATTTTGCCGCCGTAATTGAATGGTTGTAATTGTTCAAGTGCGGTCAATTTTCCGCTTAAAACGCCAATGCCATTAGGCCCATAGATTTTGTGAGCGGAAAAGGCGATAAAATCCGCATCCAGTTTTTGCAAATCAATTTTTGTATGGCTAATGGCTTGTGCCGCATCCACTAAGACGAGCGCGGTGCTGTGCTGGCGGATCAGGCGAATAAAATGCGCAATAGGTTGTTCTGTGCCGGTGACATTGGAAATAAAGTTGAGAGCCACTAATTTTGTGCGTGTGTTCAACGCAGAGAGCAGGGCTTTTTCATCGATTAGCCAATTATCCAATAAAGGCAAAACATGGATTTTTGCCCCGCACTTTTTCGCGATTTCGTGCCATGTAACAAAGTTGGCATGATGCTCCGCTTCGCTGATAATGATTTCATCACCTGCCTGAATAGCGTGCATTAAACCATAAGCCACGGTGTTGATGGCTTGGGTGGTGCCGCTGGTCCAAATAACCGCATTGTGACTTTCTGCATTAATCAATTGACGCACTCGGTCGCGCGCTTGTTCGTAAAGTGCGGTCTGTTTGGCGTCATATTGGCTGCGGTGAACGGAACCAGCGGAACAATAAAATTCACCGGTGGCATCAATTAATACCTGTGGTTTGAGTGTGGTGGCCGCATTATCCAAATACACCACCGCATCAGGTTGTTGGAAATAAGGAAATGCCTGACGAAATTTTTCAGCGTTAAACATTATGGATACTCCCGCGCTTTGCGTTTTTGGTGACGAAAATCGCTCGGATAAATGGGGTTAGGATCTTGCCATAATCCGATTTTTTGCTGTTGTGCTTGGTGTTGAGCAAGGGCATATTCTTCATGCTTCATATATTGGGTGTAAGCCCAAGCCATGCCCAGTTGCACCATTTTTAAATTGATGTTTTCCCCTTGCGTGTTATACACCGTGGCAATGATGCGATGATAGCGATCATAGCCGGAAATCACCAGATGAACAGGGCGTTTATGGATTAATTGCGCCAGCGTTTGACGAGATTTATTGCCAAAGGCTTGTGCTTTTTCGGGGGCGTCAATTTCATTGAGACGAACTTTAAGTTGTTTGTGTTCCGTAGTTAAACAGGTAAAGGTATCGCCATCGGAAATGCCCACAACCAGACAATCTAAGGTGCGGTTTGGTTGTGCATGGCACGTTAAGGCTAGTAATATAAGGGGATAAAAAAGCCGTTTTTTCAACATAATTTTGGTTTACATCAAATTTTTATCTTAATTTAGGGTAACAATTTCGGCATTTTTGGCGTAAAATATTTGTACAAAAATTCAAAAAAAGTTGAATCTATGAAGCTATCTAAATTATTCCAAAATGCCTTTGAGTTAATCCGTTCCGTTGCCATTTTATACTTAATGTTGTTTCTTGGCGAGTGGTTGACGAATTTAGTGCCTATTGGCATCCCTGCCAGTATTGTCGGTTTGCTGATTTTATTCCTGTGTTTAACGACCCAAATTATTCATGTACATTGGATTTTTTTCGGGGCGAATTTGATTATTCGTTATATGGCGATTTTGTTTGTGCCGGTGAGTGTCGGGATTATGAAATATTCAGATTTGCTTTTGTCACAAGCTAAAGCATTGCTGATTCCGAATTTTATCAGCTCGATGGTCACCTTAATTGTGGTGGGGTTGTTAGGGGATTATCTTTTTTCTCTCAATTCTTTTAAACATTTACGCAAGAAAGTGATTAAACGCCGAATTAAGGAGCAAAACGTATGATTTACCTTTTTTCTTTATTGACCATTGCCGCTTTTTCCTTAGCGTTGCAAATTAACAAGCGTTTGCGTTCCATGTTGTTGAACACTTTCGTGTTAACGGTGTTAATTTTGGTGGCGTTGCTTGTGGTGGCGGATATTCCTTATGATACCTATATGCAAGGTAATGCGCCCTTAAATAATTTATTAGGCGTGAGTGTGGTGGCGTTGGCGTTGCCCTTGTATGAGCAATTGCGCCAAATTGCAGCGCGTTGGCAAGCGATCTTAATTACCACCACCGTTGCTTCGCTGTTGGCAATGGCTTCAGGGGCATTGATGGCGATCTTGCTGGGGGCGAATCCTGACATTGTGGCGACCGTGATTTCAAAATCCGTGACCACGCCCATTGCCATGGAAATTTCTCGTCATTTAGGCGGTGTGCCGGCAGTTGCCGCAGTAGGCGTTGTTTTAGCCGGGCTACAAGGTTCTATGTTTGGTTATTTGGTGTTGAAAAAATTACGGGTGAAAAACTCGGAAGCAATGGGTTTAGCCATTGGCTCGATGTCTCACGCTTTGGGCACTGTGACAGTAATGGAAGTGGATCCAAAAGCCGGGAGCTATAGTTCAATTTCTTTGGTGCTTTGTGGTATTATCAGCTCAATTCTTGCACCATTTGTTTTTAAATTAATCTATTTTGCCCTATGACATCCTTGACTCATGCCCTTTCGATTAATAGCCGTTGGCTTGAACGTTTTTTACCTGATCCGGCGCGCGAAAAAGATTTTCGTCCGCCATTTCGCCGAGATCGTGCGCGCATTTTGCATAGTGCGGCTTTCCGTTGTTTGCAAGCGAAAACCCAAATTCACGCGGTGGGTGAAAATGACTTTTTCCGCACGCGTTTAACCCATTCTTTAGAAGTGGCGCAAATTGGGAGCAGTTTGACGTCACAACTCAAATTTGCAGAAAGTTTCACCGCACTTTCAACCCAATTGAAACAAGATAAGCACGAATTACAACGTCAATTAAAACCTTTATTGCCCAGTTCTGATTTAATTGAAACCCTGTGTTTTGCCCATGATATTGGACATCCACCTTTCGGGCATGGTGGCGAAACCGCATTAAATGGCATGATGCGTAATCACGGTGGCTTCGAAGGTAATGCGCAAACCTTTCGGATTATCACTAAACTTGAGCCTTATACGCCTGACGCGGGCATGAATTTAACCCGCCGCACCATGTTGGGATTGGTCAAATATCCTGCCATTTTAGATGAAGCTTCGCCGCAATATTCTGCCTTACCATTGCCATCCCATACGGATTCTCATAATTTACGCAGCGTAGATTGGCGACCAAGCAAAGGGTTGTATCGTGATGATTTAGCCATGATGAATTGGTTGCTTGAGCCTTTGAATGAAGCGGATCGTTGCCTTTTTACCTCTTTTACCAAAGCGCGGTCAAAACCCGATGAGTTTTTGAAAACAAGATTTAAATCTTTGGATTGCAGCATTATGGAATTGGCGGATGATATTGCTTACGGTGTGCATGATTTGGAAGATGCTATTGTGGTGGGCATGATTACGCCAAGTTTGTGGCAAGTGGCTTATGATGAATTAAAACAATGTTCATCGGATTGGATGCGTCAACAGGTGGATCCACTGACGAAGAAATTATTTTCCGATTACCATTATGAGCGTAAAAATGCCATTGGGGCGTTGGTCAATTATTTTATTACCCACGTTCGTTGGAAATTGAGCGGGGAGTTTGACGATCCTTTATTGCGCTATAACGCAGAATTACCGGATGATGTGATTTGTGTATTAAATATTTTAAAAGCCTTTGTGTTTAAATATGTGATTCGGGATGTGGAAACCCAACGTATTGAATATAAAGGGCAACGCATTTTAACGGAAATGTTCCAAATTTTTGATAGCGATCCAACCCGTTTATTGCCGCGAAATACGGTTAATCGTTGGTTAAATGCGACAGAACAGGGGAAAAAACGGGTGATTTGTGATTATATGGCGGGGATGTCAGATGCTTATGCCTTAAAGGTTTATAAGCAACTTTCTTAAAATACATTGGCGCGAAGCCAATCTTCAATATGTTCAAATTCAAATTGAAATCCCATTTCTTGCAATTTTCGCGGCTTGGCGTTTTGGCTGTCTAACACCAAGCACGCGCGTTCGCCGAGCAGTAATTTCAACATAAAGGCAGGAACAGTCATAAAGTGCGGTCGATTGAGATGAGATCCTAAACACTGATTAAATTCAGCATTGTGAATGGGATTCGGCGCACAAAGATTAAATGCCCCCTGACATGGTTCATGCATGACCAGAAAATCAATGGCATTAATCATATCGGACAAGGCAATCCAAGGCATAAATTGCTGACCATCGCCTAATTTTCCCCCTAAACCCCAACGATAAAATGGGATGATTTTTGCCAATGCACCACCGGATAAATCCAAGGGGATTCCCGTACGCAACAGACAAACTCGCGTATTGGCTTGTAACGCTTTTTGTTCCCATTGGGCGCAAAGTTGCCCGGTAAAACTTTCGCTATGCGGGGTATTTTCCGTCAGTTCTTGTTCGCCACCATGACCATAAAACCCCGTAGCCGAAGCGGAAATAAATACTTTTGGTGGCGTTGTGCTTTGGTTAATCAGTGCGGTTAATTTTTGGGTCAAATGGAGACGGCTTTGCCAAAGAAGGGCTTTGTGTTGAACGGTCCAACGGTGGTCAAAAATCGGTTCACCGGCTAAATTGACAACGACATCAAATTCATTCAGGTCAGAAAAAACATCAAGATTTCCCACCGCACTTACCGCCTGTTGGAAAAGACTTTCTGCCTTTTGGGGCGAGCGCGAAAGAATGGTAATTTGATGCTTATCGGCAAGCCATTTTTGAACCAATGCCTTGCCGATAAAGCCTGTTGCGCCGGTGATGAGAATGTTCATTTAAAGAGAGTTTTCAAAAAGTTGTTGTACATTGAGCATTAATTGCTCGATAGTGGTTCCCTTTGTTGGCGTGATAAAAATGGTGTCATCGCCAGCAATCGTCCCTAAAATGCCATCGGCTTTTCCTACGGAATCAAGTAAGCGCGCAATCAGCTGTGCGGCACCCGGGCTGGTTTTCACCACGATAAGCAAATCATTATAATCAATGTCCAACACAAGGTTTTTTAGTGGACTGCTGGTGTTCGGTACGCTCAATTCATTAGGCAAACAATACACCATTTCCATGCGCGTGTTTCTGGTACGAATAGCACCAAATTTGGTTAACATGCGCGATACTTTGGATTGGTTGATATTGCTAAAACCTAAATCCTGTAATGCCGCAACGATTTCACTTTGAGAACCAAAACGTTCTTGCGCCAATAATTCTTTGAAGGCATTTAATAAGCTATCTGTTTTTTCTGTCATAATGTTCCCCTATAAAATGCATAAATGTTGCATAAATTTTGCATAAAAATGCAGAAATATGCAATGGGATTTTGCTTTTGTTTTGATGTGGTGAATAAAAAATTTGACCTAGATCGCAAAATTCATATTTCCTATTTGAAATTATGTGAAATCATCCGTAAACTTATAACCCATTCAAGTTATTTAGGTTTATGTAGCAAGGAGAGTCCTATGAAAGTAACTGTATTAGGTGCAGCAGGCGGTATTGGTCAACCATTATCTTTATTATTAAAATTAAACCTTCCGGCAGGAAGTGAATTGAGTTTATACGATGTTGCGCCATTTACACCGGGCGTCGCTAAAGACGTAAGCCATATTCCAACGGATGTTAAAGTAGAAGGTTTTTCAGGCGATGATTTAGGCAAAGCCTTAGAAGGCGCAGATATTGTCTTAATTCCGGCGGGTGTCGCGCGTAAACCGGGTATGACACGTGCAGACTTATTTAATATTAACGCGGGTATTGTGCGCGATTTAGTGGCAAAAGCCGCGGAAGTTTGCCCGAAAGCACGTATCGGTATTATCACCAACCCGGTGAATGCCACTGTGCCAATTGCGGCAGAAGTATTGAAAAAAGCCGGTGTTTACGATAAGCGTAAATTATTTGGTGTAACCACTTTAGACGTTATTCGTTCAGAAACCTTTATTGCGGAATTGAAAAATACCGAATTACGTTCAGGTTCAGTAAGTGTGATCGGTGGTCACTCCGGTACCACAATTCTGCCATTATTATCACAAGTTCAACATGTTGAATTTAGCGATGAAGAAATTAAATCATTAACTTATCGTATTCAAAATGCCGGTACGGAAGTGGTAGAGGCGAAAGCGGGCGCAGGTTCTGCAACCTTATCCATGGCTTATGCCGCAATGCGTTTTGCCGTTGCATTAGTTCGTGCAGCACAGGGTGAAAATGTCACGATTTGTTCGTATGTGGAAGGAGATGGTAAATTTGCACCATTCTTTGCACAACCTGTACGTTTGGGCAAAGAAGGGGTTGAAGAATTCTTACCATTAGGTCCATTAAGTGCCTTTGAACAAGCGGCATTAGATGAAATGTTACCTATTTTACGTACAGAAATCGAAAATGGCGTAAAATTCATTAGCGAAGCATAATGAGATGCGGTTATAGAAAGGTATCGTTGACAAAAGAGCGGTGTAATAGCAACAAATTTGTCTATTACACCGTTATCATTAAAAAAACGGGACGTTTTCAGGATCCCACAGGGCAGGTGTTATACCCGCCCATAAACATAAATGATGTGCTGTTTGGTTTATTTTGTATTTAACTCTGCATATTTATCACAACTCGATTGGTTGCCCATATCACAAGCAATACCGAAATAGGCTTTGGCATCATATTTTAAATCCATATCTAGAAAAATATTCGCCTGTTTGAAAAAGCGTTCAGCACCATTATTAGCCTGTAAGTCTTCTCTAATCTGTTGGATTTTATCTTGGGCAACTTTATCAAGTATTTCATCTTTGTCTTTACGAGCAACTAATTGCATTTTTAAATGGTCAATATCCTTAAAAATTGCTTTATTATATTGGTCTAAGACAGAATTCTCTAATAAAGAGCTATATTTAGCTAAGATTTGTTCAGCTTTGGCAATATCTGAAGTTGTTCCAATCCCTAAATAATATAATATGGCAAGTCTCTGATAATTATCCTTATCAATATAAGATGTATTATATTTTTGGGTATTTTGATAATACTTATCAGCCCAATAAAATGCCTTTTCCCAGTTATGGTTATCTTTATCATCAAAATAGAAGTCGATTAAACGATTCTGAGCATGAAGATAACCCATTTTAGCTAATTCTTCTAATACTGGGATATTTTTATATTCATCTATTTCATTTTCATCTAACTCATTAATATAGAATTGTAAATTCCTGATTTCCTTTTCTATATCAATCCAAATAAATTGGATAACTTTGGAAATCAATCCAAAGCTTGCCCCAGAAAATTCCATATTATTTCCCCTCATTTAATTTATGATAGAAATCACAAGCTTTTTGCTCGCCATTATCACAAGCTTTTCCAATCCACATTTTAGCTGAGGCATCATTTTGTCGAACACCTTGCCCCAAGATGTACATCAACCCTAACACAGCTTGAGCCTTTGCATTCCCTTGTTCAGCTGCTTTTTGATACCATCTGGCCGCTTGATGATAGTTTTGATTAACACCTTGCTCATTCTCGTACATTACACCTAAATTAAATTGAGCCACTGCATATCCTTGTTCAGCTAATTCCTTAAAAATAGGAAAAGCGGCTTGATAATTTTGTTGCTCATCATATTGAACTGCACGGCTAAATTTTTCTTTTGCTGTTTCAGCAGAAACATTGCCGGCAATGGCAAAAGAGAGTAATAAGGCAGAGAGTAGGGTTTTACGAAGTGTCATTTTGGTTTCCTTTTAATGGTGGTTTTAAAATAGGTAAATTGTACAAAAAAAAAACAAAATACAATCAAGATGTAATCAGTGCTTTTTTGTGAGAAAGGATGATGAGTGATGGATTTTTAAGCAATCTTGGTAGTTTGGTGAGAAGGAATGCTTGGTGGTTATTAAGCTCAGCCGCTGGGGGGAATAGAAAAACCGCACTTTTGGCAAAAAGTGCGGTTTGTTTTTTAAGGGTTTTACAATTAAGCCTGTGTCGCTTGAATTGCGGTTAGGGCGATAGTGTAAACAATATCATCCACTAATGCACCGCGTGATAAGTCATTAACCGGTTTACGCATACCTTGAAGCATTGGGCCGATTGACACCAAGTCAGCAGAGCGTTGAACCGCTTTATAGGTGGTATTACCTGTATTCAAATCAGGGAATACGAATACCGTTGCTTTACCCGCAACCGGTGAGTTAGGGGCTTTCGATTTCGCCACATCCGCCATGACTGCCGCATCGTATTGTAACGGACCGTCAATTAATAAATCAGGGCGTTTTTCTTTCGCAATACGTGTTGCTTCTTTCACTTTTTCAACATCTGCACCGGCGCCTGATGTCCCTGTTGAGTAGGAAATCATCGCTACTTTCGGATCAATACCAAAGGCTTTCGCCGAATCTGCAGATTGAATCGCAATCTCAGCTAATTGTTCAGCCGTTGGATCCGGGTTAACCGCACAGTCACCATAAACAAGCACTTGATCCGGTAATAACATAAAGAAGATGGAAGAAACAATCGAGCTACCCGGTGCAGTTTTGATGATTTGCATTGGTGGGCGGATTGTATTCGCTGTAGTATGAACTGCGCCTGAGACCAAACCATCCACTTCGTTGGCTTCTAACATCATCGTACCTAATACGACAGTGTCTTCTAATTGCTCACGCGCAGCGGTTTCCGTCATGCCTTTCGCTTTACGTAATTCTACTAAACGCGCCACATAGTTTTCACGAACAGAAGCCGGATCGATCACGGTAATGCCTTTACCCAAGGTAACACCTTGTGCATCCGCTACACGTTGTACATCTTCAGGGTTTGCTAAAAGCACACATTCTGCAATGCCACGTTCTGCACAAAGTACGGCTGCTTTAATGGTACGCGGTTCATCCCCTTCAGGTAACACAATGCGTTTTTTCGCCGCACGAGCTAATTCAGTTAATTGATAACGGAATGCCGGTGGTGATAAACGGCGAATACGTGCGGAACCACCTGCTAAGTGGTGAATAAACTCGGCGTCAAATTGTTCGCTGGTAAATTGTTTGATGTTTTCGATACGTTCTTTATCATCCACAGGCACTTCAAGGTTGAAGCTTTGTAGGCTTAATGCGGTTTGCCATGTGTTACCTTCAATACGGAACACCGGTAAACCCGTTGATTCAAATGAGCGTTGGCATAATTTACTGAACGCGCTATCAATTTTATAGCCGCCTGTTAATAGGATACCGCCTAACTCAATACCATTGGTTGACGCCAATGCTGCCGCAGCAAGGACATCCGGACGGTCTGCGGAAGTTACAAGTAAGTCACCGGTATGGAAGTGTTCAACCATATGATGTAATGAGCGTGCACAGAACGTAATACCACGAATACGGCGTGTTTTAACATCGCCTTCATTGATAATGCTTGCGCCCAAATGATTTACCAAATCAATGGCACGTGTTGCAATTAAGTCTTGTGACCAAGGGATACAAGCCAATACTTTAATTGGGCTGTTTTTGAATAAGTTGTACACTTCATTCGGGTTATTATGGCTGTGTTGGAATGAATCAAAGATTTCAGCCAAATCAGGACGTGTACGACCGGAACTATCAATTGGCGCATTAAATTTATTGATTACCACACCTAATAGGTTTTCATTGTCTTTGCCGCCAAATGATGCCGCTGCCGCTTCAACGCGTTCTTTTAATTCCGCCGGGGTTTCTGTTGCCGGTGCTGCCACTAAAACGATTTCCGCATCTAATGCTTGTGCCACATCAAAGTTGATACGGTTTGCAAAGCTGTGTTTTGGTGTTGGAATTAAACCTTCAACAATAACAATGTCGTTGTTTTTCGCTAATTCTTGATAATTCGCCACGATTTTTTCTAAGAGAACATCATTTTGTTTATTGGCGATCAGATTTTCCGCATCGCTTAACATAATTGGATTGGCGGTTTCCAGTGATGTTGACGTGCGTACAATCGAGGTTGTACGGTCAAGTTTATCTTCGCCTGAAATCGGTTGTGAAATTGGTTTCATAAAACCAATTTTAGCCCCTTTTTGCTCAAGAGCGCGGATTAAACCTAAGCTAACGCTAGTTAAACCCACACCGCCGCTAATTGGGGTAAGGATAATTGTATGAGCCATGTTTTTTCCTATTTTGCACAAAAGTGCGGTTAATTTTGGATATGTTTTTTAGATTGATTTATCTTTTTTAAGAACAAACAAAAACTGCCGAAAATCTCGGCAGTTTTGCGGTCATTAGATACAAAGACGCGCAGTATCTTGTGCGATAACAAGCTCTTCGTTTGTTGGGATAACCATAGCAACCGGTGTACCTTCTGTAGTGATGACACCTTCTTTACCAAAGCGTGCTGCTAAGTTTTTCTCGTTGTCTACGCTATAACCAAATAATTTTAAGTGGTTTAAGGTAATTTCACGTACGTGCGCAGAGTTTTCACCGATACCGCCTGTAAAGACGATGGCATCTAAACGTTCACCGATAACCGCCATGTACGAACCGATGTATTTCGCTAAACGGTAGCAATAAACATCTAATGCACGGCGCGCCGGTACGCGTAATGATTCATCTTCGCTGTCGTAATTGTCTTCCGCAAAACGGCAGTCGCTGGTGACTTCAGTTAAACCTAAAAGACCTGATTTTTTGGTTAAAGTCGTATTAATTTCTTCCACAGACATACCTAAAGTGTCGTGCATGTAGAATACGATTGCAGGGTCAATATCACCTGAACGAGTACCCATCACTAAACCTTCTAACGGTGTTAAACCCATTGAAGTATCAATACATTCACCGTGACGAACCGCAGAAACCGAACCACCGTTACCTAAGTGGCAAGTAATTACGTTAACTTTATCTTCTGCAACGCCTAAACGTTTTGCTGCTTCACGGCTAACGAAATAATGGCTTGTACCATGTGCACCATAACGGCGAACACCGTGTTCTTTGTATAAAGAGTATGGCAACGCGTATAAGAACGCTTCTTCAGGCATTGTGGTGTGGAATGCAGTGTCAAATACAGCAACGTTTTTATCTTTTAAATGTGGGAACATTTTGAATGCTTCTTTGATACCGATTAAGTGCGCCGGATTGTGAAGCGGTGCAAATTGGATCGCTTCTTCAATACCTTTGACCACTTCATCATTGATCACAACAGATGAAGTGAATTTCTCACCACCGTGAACGATACGGTGACCAATTGCAACGATACCGTCTTTTAATTCAGGATCTAATGGGAAAATTTTGTTTACGATAAAGTTTAATGCTTCACTGTGAGCTGCGCCTGCGCCTAAGTCTGCATTACCTTTTTCACCATGTAATTTCCATTTGATACGTGCTTCAGGAAGGTAAAACGCTTCCGCTAAACCTGATAATTTTTCATCACCAGATACAGGATCCAAGATAGCAAATTTTAATGAAGAGCTACCACAGTTAAGGATGAGAACTAATTTTGACATAGATTAACCTATCTTTTGGGTTTAAGTGAAAAGAGTGTTTATCATCCAACTTATTGACGACAAACGCATAAAATTTTAACGCCCAATAGGATACACGTTTTAGAAAATAAAATAAATTCTTGAACAAAGAAAAAATATGATTTTTATCAAAAAAGTTGAAGATTTCAATATTTTCTATAACTTTACATTGCGTGTATTTACCACTTAAATTCGACAAATCCCCAAATCCAAAAATTTATTATGGAATTGATGTAGCGTACCACGATGTCCCACACTCAACACAATCATATCAGGCAATTCGTCACGAATTTTTTGGTAAAGCAAATATTCCGTAGGTTCATCTAAGGCAGACGTGGTTTCGTCTAAAAACACCACATCAGGTTGAGTGAGAAAAATACGCATAAACGCCACGCGTTGTAATTCCCCGGGCGATAAAATCACCTGCCAATCGTTTTCTTGATTTAAGGCATGGAGATAATGCCCTAAACGACATTCTTTCATATAATGCTCAAGTTTAGGATGGTTAGGATCGATATTCGGATAGCAAATGGCATCGCGCAAAGCCCCTTGCGGCATATAAGGACGTTGCGGCAAAAAGAGCGTATTCGCATTACAAGGGCGTTCGCTATAACCAAAGGTTTCAAAAGGATAGATCCCTGCAATGGCTTTTAACAAGGTTGTTTTGCCCGCCCCTGAAGGCCCACTGATTAACAGCGCATCGCCTTTTTGCAAGCGCAAATTTACCTGTTGCAACAGCACATCACCAGACTGATTTTTCAGCCCAAAATCGCGCAAAGCCACCCCAAAACCACATTCTACCGGGTGGGCAATTTGGTGTTGATCGAGATAATCCAACTTTGTCATAAAGCCGTATAAACGATTTAAACGGGCTTGATAGAGTGTGAATTGTTCATAAAACAAACGGAAAAAGGACAGCGCGCGCATTAAACGGTTAAAGGCTTGTACGGTTTGGTGCATATCCCCTAAGGTTGCCGCGCCTGCAAAAAAACGTGGTGCTTGCAACATTAAAGGCAAAATCATTGCAATTTGCGTAATCCCGGTATTAAAACCGTCCAACCCTAACATACGGCGCACAATTGCCCAACGGTTTTGAATAATGGCTTGGAATTTTGTTTTTAAGTGAATATGTTCTTTGGATTCACCGTCATAAAAGGCAATACTTTCCGCATTATCGCGCACGCGAATCAGCGAATAACGATAGTCACCATTATATTTTTCTTTGTCAAAATTGAGTTTAATCAACGGATGCCCAATCCACACAGAAAGTGCGGTGGCAAAAAGGATAAATCCGTAAATAAAAAAGACCGCGGCTTTGGGAATTTCAACGCCAAACAGCGCAAGAACCCCTGATAGCCCCCACAAAATAATGGTAAATTCAATAATGGATAAAACGGCACCAATTACCCCATCCAGCAGATCTACTGTCCCCGTAATAAACTCTCGGGCATCTTGTTCAATACGTTGGTCAATATTATCTGGCAACTCTTTTTCATATTTCACACGATAGTAATTTTTATTTTGCAACCAACGAGACAGCATCTCATCGTTCAGTTTTTCCAACCAACGAATTTCAAACACTTGGCGTACAAAATAATTCAAAATGGAATGAATAATCTTAAACCCCACCAACAGCGCATTAATTAAGGCAAAGAACCAAAATGCGTCTGCCGCTTTATTTTGCATGGATGTATATAATCCATTGTAGAAGAAAGTGTTCAGTACACTAATACGAACTTCAAGTAAAATAAACAATAATAACAACAGGATTAAACCCAAGGCTTTCCAACGGTTTTTGGCGGTTAAACAAGGCTTAACAATCCATTCCAATTTCCGACCAAATGCTGTTTTACGCAATAAAAGTGCGGTCAAAAATAAACCTAAAATAAGCCAAGTTAAAGACTTTAAAAGCCAAGGAAAACTGTTGTGAAGTTCGGTTTGCCAGTTCATAAAATATACGAAATTTTTAAGGGTGAAATCTTTCACCCATAATGTTAGATATGGAAAAGAGATACTATGCAGTAATTACACAAAGCTGAAATGGTGGTTGGTGAGCTTGTCGAACCATAAGGCATTTCAGCGTGTAGCACAAGACTTACGTTTCGACAAGCTCAACGACCGTCTTGTGCAAGTGCCACATAATACCGCAAAATTTATTGTAGGGGCACTCTGCGAGTATCCGTTGTGAAATCGAAGTTCGATTTATGGTTAATAATCTTACTTCGTCATAAAAACGGACACGCTCAGCGTGTCCCTACTTTTACCTATGGGTTTTACGCTAGGCTATTTTACAATTCAATCTTCGCATTCAACATCACTTCACGACCATAACCCAAAGAGACTGGGGTAATGAAGTTATCTACGTTCCCTGCGGTTGATTGATAATACACTTTATCCGACAAGTTTTTGCCATTAAGTTGTAATGAAACATTTTTATTTGCGATTTTGGTTTCGTAAGCTAAGAATGCATCATAAATGGTCGCATTAGGAATTTTATAGGATTGCGTATAACTTGCATTGTAAGCATTCCAAGAACCTAAATAACGCGCACCCGCGCCGACACGCCAGTCGCCCCCTAAGAAATGGCCTAAGTCATAACTTAAGAATAATGCGGCTTGATGTTTCGGCACTCCGATCAATTGTTTACCCACCGCATTTGGATATGCGCTATTTTCACGGTTTTCCACTTTGGTATAAGTATAAGTTGCAGATGCGCTTAAGCGATCGGTAATATTACCGTTAATATCCACTTCAACACCGCGTGAGCGTTGTTTGCCTGCAATGTAAAGATCGTTATTGGCATCGGTTTCGCCTACATTTTTCTTCACAATATTAAAGAGCGCGACTGTGGCGTTAATGTTGGTGCTTTCATATTTCAAGCCGGTTTCCACCGATTGACCTTCTTCAGGCGGTAAATTTGGGTCTACGTTATTAGCAATGGCATATTGTGGGCGGAATGACTCCGCATAGTTAATGTAGGTTGCCCAATGTGGATTAAATTTATAAACCGCCCCGGCTTGATATAAGAATTTACCATTGTGTTGATCAGTACTTGGAACGAGCGTTTTATTTAGTGCGTGACGGCCTGCAACTTGGTCAAAATATTCATAACGAATACCGCCGGTAAGAATTAAATTTTCCGTTAAATAAGCGGTATTTTGAACAAAGGCACCAATGGTTTTGATATTGTTAATCTGCCAGTTATTCGCGGCAATGGTTTCTTTCGCTTCCGGACTGGTATAAAGAGGGTTATCGATATTAATTGAACTCCAACCACCATTATTGTAAACAGGACCTGTTGTACGATAATTGCGGCTTGCGTCAACGCCTACAATAAAACGGTTTGCCACTTCGCCTAATGCAAATTCACCCACCAAATTGAGAGACGCAGAATGAACACGTTGGTCAGCAGCTTGTTTCTCCAAACGGCGTAGAGCAGTGCGTGGTTGCAATGAACGAGTTGCGTTATAACGTAACGTATCGGTATAACTCGTATTCACTGCCACAACACGGGTTTGATTATAACGATATTTATCACGGGCATAACCATAAGCAAAATTTAGCTTCCATGCGTCATTTAATTTATGTTCCGCTTTGATTTGAATATTATCGGTTTTACCAATGGTATTATTGTTGGGTTCATCTAAACGGCGTTCTGCAGGGATATTCACCACTTCGCCATTAACGATTTGTGTACCGCGGTCAAACGGTTGTACATAATCTAAATGTTCATAGGCAAAAAGCAGTTTGGTATTGTCGTTTTCCCAAGAAAGTGATGGTGCATAAGTTGTGGTTTTAATTTGACCAAAATTACGCCAGTAATCTTTTTCTTGCTTGTCGTAAATAAAGCGATAAGCAAAACCGTTACCTAAACCACCAGTACTATCCAATTGTGCACCAAACATATTATTGTTACCAAAGGTGCCGCTTAAGATCGTTTTTTGCTCTTGTTGCGGTTTCTTGGTGACAACATTAATAATACCACCCGGATCTTGAATGCCATAAAGCACAGAAGCGGGGCCTTTTAAGACTTCAACGGTTTCTGTGGTTGCGCCAAAGTTGTGAGAAGGGCCTGCTTGAACGCCGTTGCGCATAATCGAATTATCACGATTGCCGCCAAAACCACGTTTTTGTACCGCATCGAAAATACCGCCTAAGGTATTTGCTTGGCTCACACCGCTGACGCTAGTAAGTGCGTCAATTAAATCGTTCGGTTTACGATCTTCAAGGAGTTTTTTCGTTACAACATTCACGGTCGTTGGCGTATCAATAATGGGTACATTGACTTTGGATACCGCACTCGTTCCAATAGCGTGATAGCCCATTTGTTGTAATTCTTCCGAAGTAATCACTTCGATTTCATTTAATTGTTCTGCTGTATTCGTTTCAGCATTCACCGCAAAAGACGCCGAAGCAAAAAGTGCGGTGTAAATTAGGCTTAATTTAAAGTTCATACTTTGTCCTTAGGGTAAAAATAATTGGTGCAAAGTATAAAGAGAAAAAAAATAAAACGCAATACAAATAGGAATTATTGTTATTTGTGGTTCGACAAGCTCATCAACCTTGCTTCGACAAGTTCGCTAATCCTTATTTCAACTTATCCAATTGCGCCAGCAACGCTTCATCAGATTGTTTTTGGATTTTGCGCATGCGATAGCTTAAACAAATGGCGGCGCAGGTGAGCGAAATCACAAAACCAATCCAAAAGCCCATTGCGCCTAAATGTGGCACGATAAAATCCGTCATTGCCAAGCTGTAACCTGTGGGCATGCCGATCACCCAATAGCAGAAAATGGTGATATATAAAATGGCTTTGGTGTCTTTGTAACCGCGTAACGCACCCGCGATAACCACTTGAATCGTATCGGAAAATTGATACAGTGCCGCTAATAACAACAACGGCATTGCCATTGCGATAACCTTGGTGTCCGACACAAAAATAGACGCGATATTTTCACGAAAATACACAGTAATAAACGCCGTGATAATCGTAATATTCAACCCTACGGCTAGTGCGGCATAAGACACTTTTTTCGCTTTCTCAGGTGAACCTTCGCCAAGGCGTTGTCCCACTAAAATGGTGGTCGCCATACCAATGGACATTGGTAGCATAAAAATAAAAGAGCTGGTGTTTAAGGTAATCTGATGACTTGCCACCATATCCGTGCCTAAGGGCGATAAAAAGAGCGAAGTGAGCGCAAATAATGCCACTTCACACCACAACGCCACCGCAATCGGGAAACCCAAACGCAGCAATTTTTTCAAGGTTGCCCAATTTGGTTTTTCGATGATCTGCTCGAACACTTTCAAATCACGCTGATTTTTCGCCCGTTTTGTATACACGATCATCATAATACACATCGCCCAGTTCACTATCGCCGTAGCAATCCCACAACCGACTGCACCAAAGGCAGGCACGCCAAATTTGCCGTAAATAAAAATATAGTTTAACGGCACATTTAACCCCAGCCCCAAAAAGGTAATCACCATAGCCGGTTTGGTTTTGGCAATGCCGTCATTTAAACAGCGAAAATTCACCAACAACAAATAAGCAGGCAACCCAAAAATCATGGCGTGCAGATAACCAATGGTAATTTTCGCCAGTTTTTCATCCATTCCCATTTGCTGAATAATCAAATCACTGTGATAAATAATCAGCCCAAGGGGAATGGTGGCAAGTAAAACAATCCACAAGCCTTGACGCACTTGATGCGCAATACGATCACGCTTGCCTGAACCGTTTAAATAGGAAATTGTCGGCGGCAAAGCAAGTAATAAACCATGCCCAAATAACACCAACGGAAACCAAATAGACGCACCAACGGAAATTGCCGCCATATCCGCCGCACTTACGCGCCCCGCCATAATGGTGTCTATTGTTCCCATAGAATTTTGCGCCAATTGGGCTAATAAAATAGGCAACGCAATTTGAATAAGCTTGATGGCTTGTTCTTGATAAACCGCGAGATTTAGAAATTTTTTCATATCAGGTATAATGCAGAAAATTTTTAAGGAGAATGCTTATGTTTACAGGTATCGTGCAAGGCACGGCACAAATTCAGTCCATTGTGGAAAAGCAAAATTTTAGAACACATACGGTCAAAATGCCACAGAATTTACTGGATCATTTAGAAATTGGTGCCTCTGTAGCCAATAATGGTGTGTGTTTAACGGTGACGAAAATTGAAAATGATTTGGTCAGTTTTGATTTAATGACAGAAACTTTACGTATCACCAATTTGGGCGGCTTAAAACAAGGGGATTTTGTTAATATCGAACGTGCCATGAAATTGGGTGATGAAGTGGGGGGGCATATTTTATCAGGGCATGTTTATTGCACTGCCAAAGTGAGCCAACGAATTCCTAGCGAAAATAACTTACAAATTTGGTTTGAATTGCCTGATCAACAGGTGATGAAATATATTCTCACCAAAGGTTTTATTGCCATTGACGGCATTAGCCTGACAATCGGCGAAGTCAAAGACAACCAATTTTGCGTTAACCTAATTCCCGAAACCATCGACCGCACTTTAATTGCGCAACGCCAATTAGGGGATGAGGTCAATATCGAAATTGATCCACAAACCCAAGCTATTGTGGATACCGTTGAGCGATATTTGGCAACGAAGAATTAATTTAATTAACATCTTGCGGACACACGCCGTGTGTCCCACACTGGAATTTTTTACGGAGATATAGTATAATGCACAGCACAGCACAGCACAGCACAGCACAGCACAGCACAGCACAGCACAGCACATCTGGCTGAAAATTTAGCTACTCAGCAAGCAGATCAACAAGCCTTTCTCAACAAACTCGATGCCGACCTTTGGAAAGCAGCCGATAAACTTCGCCAACAGCTTGACGCTGCCAACTACAAACACATCGTTCTCGGTTTAATCTTCTTAAAATACGTTTCCGACAGCTTCTCGGCACAACAAGACATCATCAAACAACGTTACACCGATCCAACGTCCGATTTTTATCTCGATCCGACCGCTTACAGCGAAAGCGAACTTGCCGATATTCTTAACGCCGAATTGGAAGAACGGGACAACTACGCCCAAGACAACGTATTCTGGGTGCCGCAACAAGCCCGTTGGGACGAAATCAAAGTCGTGGCTCGTGCTAACATTGGCGACAAAATCTGGGGCGAGAAAACCTTTAAAGGCATTGCCAACTTGATTGATGACGCTTTTGACGCTATCGAACAAGACAACCCCAAACTCAAAAACGTCATTCAACGCATCAGCCCTTATAAAGTCGATGAAAGCATTTTATTGGGCTTAATCGATCTCTTTTCCGACACCAACTTCACCCGTCCAACCCTTGACGGCAAGCCGATTTCCTTGGCGGCAAAAGATATTCTCGGTCACGTTTATGAGTATTTTCTCGGGCAATTTGCCCTTGCGGAAGGTAAAAAGGGCGGTCAATATTTCACACCAAAATCCATTGTTACCCTGATTATCGAAATGCTCGAACCCTACAAAGGACGCATTTACGACCCAGCAATGGGGTCGGGTGGCTTTTTTGTGCAAACAGAACGTTTTATCCGCGAACATCAAGGCAACGTCAGCGAAGTGAGCATTTTCGGACAAGAGTTCAACCCAACCACTTGGAAACTTGCCGCAATGAATATGGCAATTCGTGGCATTGAATTTGACTTCGGCAAAGGCAACGCCGACACCTTCAGCAATCCGCAACACCGTGATAAAAAAATGGATTTTGTGATGGCAAACCCACCGTTCAATATGAAAGACTGGTGGAACGAAAGCCTTGCCCAAGACCCACGCTGGCAATACGGCATACCGCCCGAAGGCAACGCCAACTTTGCGTGGCTACAACATATGATTTACCACCTTTCGCCAAACGGACGAATGGCGTTGTTGCTTGCCAACGGCTCAATGTCATCGAACACTAACAACGAAGGCGAAATCCGCAAAAATATTCTCAAAGCCGACCTAGTGGAAGCGATGATCGCCCTGCCAAGCCAACTCTTTACCAACACCCAAATCCCAGCCTGTATCTGGATTTTGAACAAAAACAAAGCACGCAAAGGCGAAGTGCTGTTTATTGACGCACGCCAACTCGGCTATATGAAAGATCGTGTCTTACGCGACTTCACCGCAGACGACATCGCCAAGGTTGCCGACACTTACCACAGCTGGCAACAATCCGCCGACTACCAAAATATCCCTGCATTCTGCTACACCGCAAGCCTTGACGAAATCGCCCAAAACGACTTCGTCCTTACCCCAGGGCGTTATGTCGGTGCTGCCGAACAAGAAGATGACGGCGTACCATTTGCAGAAAAAATGCAAGAACTGACCGCGCTTTTACAACAACAATTTAAGCAAAGTGCAGAATTAGAAGCCAAAATTAAAGCGAATTTGGGAGGGTTGGGATGGAATTAATAACTTTAGAAAATGCTGGTATAGAATTTATTGATGGAGATCGTGGGAAAAATTACCCTAAAATAGATGAATTTAAGGAGCAAGGATATTGCTTATTTTTATCAGCAAAAAATGTAACAAATAAGGGGTTTCTTTTTGATGAAAAGTTATTTATTTCTCAAGAAAAAGATGGCTTATTAAGGAAAGGAAAATTATCAAGAGGAGATATTGTTATAACAACACGAGGAACGGTTGGTAATGTTGCACTATATAATGATATTGTTCCTTTTGATAATATTAGAATAAACTCAGGAATGGTTATTTTAAGATGTAATCAACAAAAATATAGTACCGTATTCTTAGATATAGTATTTCGTTCTGAATTTTTTCAAAATCAAATAAAAGGACTTGTCTCAGGCTCTGCTGTGCCACAGCTACCTATAAAAGATTTAAAAAACTTGAAGATGCCAAATCTATCTCTAGAAAATCAGAAAAAAGTTATAGATATGGTTGGGAGATTGGAAAACAAAATCCAACTCAACACCCAAATCAACCAAACCCTAGAACAAATCGCCCAAACGATTTTTAAAAGCTGGTTTATTGATTTTGACCCCGTTCACGCCAAAGCCAACGCGCTGGCAAGCGGACAAACCGCTGAACAAGCCACCCAAGTGGCAATGGCAGTGATCAGTGGTAAAAACACGCAAGAATTACACCGCTTGCAGACGGCAAATCCCGAACAATACCAACAACTATGGGAAATCGCAGAGGCATTTCCGAGTGGGTTTGATGAAGAGGGCGTGCCGTGGGGGTGGGAGAGTAAGCCATTAGATGAAATAGCTATTTATCAGAATGGATTGGCATTACAAAAATTCAGACCTGAAAGCGAAGATGAGTATTTACCCATAGTAAAAATTGCACAATTAAAACAAGGGTATGCTGATGGTAAAGAAAAAGCATCAGTCAATATTAAGCCTGAATGTATCATTGATAATGGCGATGTAATTTTTTCTTGGTCGGGTTCTTTGGTTGTAGATATTTGGTGCGGGGGGAAGGCTGCACTAAATCAACATTTATTTAAGGTAACATCAAAAAATTATCCTAAATGGCTCTATTATTTTTACACAGTTCATCATTTAGCTGAATTTCAGAGAATTGCAGCGGATAAAGCGGTAACAATGGGGCATATAAAAAGAGAACATTTATCTCTGGCACTATGCGTTATACCAAATAACGAATTTATCCAGAAGTTTTGTTTTCTTGAAGATTATATCAGTCAGATTGTTAATAATAGATTGCAAAACGTGTCTTTGATAAAAATTAGAGATGAATTATTACCTAAGTTATTGAGTGGGGAGGTTTAGAGTATGGTTTTTCAATGTCCAACGGTTGAAAACCTTGATGAAATTCAAGAAATAGATATTAATAAAAGAATATTTGAACAAAACTATACCTTAGAAAAATATTCTGACAATTCAGTAGGTTTTGCTAATTGTATAAAAATTGAAACAATAGAACAATTCTATTATGTATGTCAGAAGATATTTTCTCTTGAACAAATTAGACCCACAATATATAGAGGTCAATCTAATTATCATTGGAAATTAACGAGTTCTTTAGAAAGGGAAATTATAAATAATATTCCGAATGATATAATTACTACTGAGCTTTACGATAAAATTCGAGAAGAACACCTTGCGAATTTTAAAAAGCTAGCAAGGGGTAAATTAAAAGATCAAAGTTTATTAAAAGGTAATACTTCAGAATATGATAACGAGTTATGGGCTATTGCACAGCATTTAAAAATGAAAACACCATTAATAGATTGGTCAAAATCATTTTTTGTTGGAGTTTTTTTTGCTTTTAATAGTCAAGAAGAATGCGAATATAGAGCTGTATATAGGATTTTATCTGAATTTATTAATAAGTTATCACAAAACATCGTAATTGAACCTAGAATGGATTATTACGGAAGACTAACAGCACAACAAGGGGTCTTTACATATTGGGGAATGGAAAGTGATTTAGAAAAAATATGTAATGTAATTGATGAAAATGTTAATAAAGAGATAGAAGGGTCTAAACCATTATCAAAACAAGTAAAAGAAAAAATGCTTACAAAATATTATATATCTAATTCATTAAAAAAAGATATTCAGAAGTATTTAGAACATATCGGTATTACTTATGAAACAATTTATCCAGATTTAGATGGAATTATCGAAAAAGCAAATTTAGATTTATTGAGTTCATTTGAAAAATATAAGCGGTAACATTCCCACAAATTTTTACAACCCCGACAGCGACTTTGTCGCAATCGGTTAAGCATAATTGGGTGGCGTTGCCACCCGTGGTTGTAGGGGCAAATCACATTTGCCCCAGATATTACCGATGATTTTGGGGCTAATGTAATTAGCCCCTACAGGTAGATTATGGGATAGGATAAAAACTAGGCAAACGCCGATATGCTACGCCATTCTTTGGCGATTTTAACTTTGGCTAGGCTTTGTTGAAATTGGGTGTTGTGATTAAGTTCCCATAAATCAACGGCATTTTGTAAATTTAGCCAAAACTCAGGCGTTGTGCCAAAGGCTTTGGCTAATTTGAATGCCATTTCAAGTGTGATTTTGGTGCTGTTATTCACAATCGCGCTAGCCGTATTTCGATGAACGTCAAGAATATTGGCTAAATCTGAAATTTTAAGATTTAAAGGCGATAAAAATTCTTCTTGTAAAATCTCACCGACCGCTGTGGGTTTTCTAGGAGTGGTTTGCATTTTTGGGTCCTTATAAGTCGTAAGTATGGGGATCTAAATACAAATGAGATAACCTGTTGTTGTCAAATTTAAATATTAAGCGATATTGTTTATTGACCCGAATGGAGTACATCTTATTTTCTTTCGGCTCTAATAATTCGAGCTGATTAGCAGGGGGAATACGTAAGTCGTTAAGATTTTCCGCTGCGTTGATCATATCTAATTTACGCGCAAGCACTTTCCTTAAATTTGCCGGGATTTTGCTATCTGTTTCGCCATATTGGAAAAAACGATAGAGATAGCTATCTCGAAAGTGCGCATAGGTTAGGTTAAACATTAGCTTTCTCTCAATGAATATATAACAAAAAAATGCACAGCGCAACTATGCATTAACAGGTAAAAGAATAGAGATAGAAGAGATATTCATCAATCATATCCTGTGATTTTTGGAATATGGATCACAAAATTAATATACAAGGGGCGAAAGATGTGTCGCCCCTACAGGATAGACAAACAAAAAAGGAAAAAACAATGCTCATCAACGAAAACACCATTGAACAAGCCTGTTTGCGACATTTGCAGGAATTGGGTTGGGATTATACGCACGGTTCGACCATCAATGCCGATGGGGAAAATCCTTGGCGGTTGCGGACGGACGAGGTGGTGTTTCGTTCGGTGTTGCGTGAGGCGGTGGAGCGGTTAAATCCGCTGTTGCCGTCTGCCACGGTGGACGAAGTGGTGGCGTTGGTGTGCAAAACGGATATTACGGATTTAACAGAGCGTAATCAGCAAGCCTATCGCTACTTGCGTGAGGGCGTTCGGGTGGAATATCGGGAAAATGATGAGCAAAAGGTGGAATTTGCCCGTTTGATTGATTTTCAACAGCCAAGCTTGAACCGTTTTGATGTGGTAAACCAGCTGACGATTTTGGGGCGGAAGGGTAATCGCCGTCCTGATGTGATTTGTTATATCAATGGCTTGCCTGTGGTGGTGTTGGAGCTGAAAAATCCCTTGAAAGAGAATGCGGATTTGCCACAGGCGTTTAATCAGTTGCAGACGTATAAGCAGGAAATCGGCGATCTGTTTGTGTATAACCAAGCCCTTGTGATCAGCGATGGTATTTTGGCGAAGGTCGGTTCGCTTACGGCAGATTTGGAGCGGTTTACCCCTTGGCGTGTGGTGGACGAGAAGAACAAGCAACGGATTTCGTTTGAACACGAGTTGGAAGGCTTGGTGCGTGGTTTACTTAATCCTACGAGTTTGTTGGATTATATCCAGAATTTTATTGTGTTTGAGCAAGCCTCAAGCGGTCGTTTGGTGAAGAAAATTGCCGCTTATCATCAATTCTACGGCGTGAATGAAGCGGTGGATTGTACGCTGTGGGCGGCGAGCGAGCAGGGCAATGGCAAAATTGGGGTAATGTGGCATACACAAGGTTCGGGCAAGTCGTTGTCGATGTTGTTTTATGCGGGCAAATTGTTGTCGCAAGCGGAGTTACGCAACCCAACTATTGTGGTCGTTACCGACCGCAATGATTTGGACGGCCAGCTTTATGCCACCTTTTCAGGCGGTCAGGCGTTAATTCGTCAGCAACCTGTGCAAGCAGACGGCAGGGAGGCGTTGCGTGAAGAACTTGCCAAGCGTGAAACAGGCGGTGTGATTTTTACCACTATTCAGAAATTCGGTTTACAAGAAGGCGAGCAGGCTCACCCTGTGTTAAACGAGCGACACAATATTATTGTGATCAGTGATGAGGCTCACCGTTCGCAATATGGTTTTAGCCAAAGTATGAAACTCAACGAGCTAAATCGCACAGGGACATACCGTGTCGGCTATGCAAAACATTTGCGTGATGCTTTGCCAAATGCCTCTTTTATTGGCTTTACCGGCACGCCGATTAGTCTTGAAGATAAAGATACGCAGGAAGTGTTCGGTAAATATGTGTCGATTTACGATATTACCGATGCGGTGGAAGATGGGGCGACAGTGCCGATTATTTATGAAGCACGACAAATTCCGATTGCACAGAGTGCCGAGTTTGATAATGTGGTGCAAGAAGCCCAAACGTTAATTGATGAAGATGATGAAAGTAGCTACAACTTCCGTTTGCGTGAAAAATTAATGGGAACAGAGGGGCGTTTGAGCCGTTTGGCAGAAGATTTTGTCAAACATTTTGAACAACGCACCGCTTTAATTGACGGCAAGGCAATGGTGGTGGCGATGAGCCGTCAGATTTGTGTGAAATTGTACGAAAAAATCACCGCACTTCGTCCAGAGTGGCATAGCGATGATGTGAATGAAGGAGCGATTAAGATTGTGATGACGGGGTCGGCGAGCGATCCTGCGGACATTCAAAAACATATCTATTCTTCGCAAGATAAAAAGCTGTTGGAACGCCGTTTTAAAGATCCTGACGATCCGCTGAAAATAGTGATTGTGCGTGATATGTGGCTAACGGGTTTTGATGCTCCGTGTTGCAATACGATGTACATTGATAAGCCGATGAAAGGGCATAATTTAATGCAGGCGATTGCACGGGTAAACCGTGTATTCCGCAATAAGAGCCGTGATAATGGCGGTTTGATTGTGGATTATGTGGGGCTAACCAGCGAACTTCGGGAAGCGACAGAACAATATACTCGCTCGCACGGCAAAGGGCAGATGACCCACAATATCGCTGAAATTAAGGCAAAGATGTTGGAATATATTGATGTTGTGCGTGGGCAGTTTGCTACACCTGTGAACGATCAGCCATTTAAGCTGTTTGATGCCTTGAAAATTGAAGATGAACTGGCGTTGTTCAAGCAAGTAATGTTGGGGGCGAACCATATTCTCGCCTTAGATCATCAAACGGTTGCGGATAAAACCGAGAAAACCCCAAGACGTAATGCGTTTTTAAAAGCGGTGCGTTTGGCGAAAAAAGGCTTTAGCTTATGCGGTGCAGACGGCGATGTTCAGCAGTACCAAAAAGAGCTTGCCTTTTATGATGCGGTGCGTGCGATTTTGGCAAAACGTGAGCCAAATTCGACCGCTTCAAGCGAAGAACGTCAGTTGCAGTTGGTAGCATTACTGAATAAAGCGGTGGACGCAAGCGGTGCGATTAACCTGTTTGATTTGCTTAACCGCGAACAGCCGAATATCAATATTTTGTCGGAAGAGTTTTTAGAGAAAATCAAAAACAGTCAAACCAAAGAGCTTTGGCTGTTGGCGGTGGAGCGTTATTTGCGTAGCCAAATCAATGAAAAAGGAACAGGCAATTTGGCGGTGCAAAAAGATTTTGCCGAGCGTTTGAAAGAAGCGTTAAACAAATACCACAACCAAAATCTCACTATTATGCAAGTGTTGGAAGAGTTGCTGAATATGAGTAAGGAATTTACCGAACGCTTGCAACGTGGGGAGAAATTGGGTTTATCGCCGGCAGAAATTGCCTTTTACGATGCTCTTGCCCGCAATGAAAGTGCGGTGCGAGAATTGGGCGATGATGCCTTGAAAAACTTGGCAAAAGCGATTACCGATAAACTGCGTAAATCCGCCACTATCGACTGGCAATACAAAGAAGCAGTGCGTGCCAAAATGCGAAACTTGGTGCGTGTAACGTTGAGATTATTCAAATATCCACCGGATAAATGCGATGAGGCAATCCAATTTGTGTTGGAGCAAGCGGAAGTGATTGCGGATGAATTGACGGCGGAGTAGGGCTTGAACATTGTATGGGCGGATAGGAAATCCGCCCTATGGTGCAAGTTAATTAATCTAAATATTTAAACACTTTCATCACACGTTTTACACCGCTTACTTCGCTGGCAATTTTGGCTGCCGCAGTGGCTTGATCTTGGGTGACATTGCCCATTAAATACACGGTAGCGTTTTCAGTGATGGCTTTGATATCCGTGGTTTTCACTTTAGAATCGACTAACATATTCGATTTAACTTTGGTGGTGATCCAACTGTCTTGAGTGCGTTGGGTCAGGCTAATTGGCGTACCGATCGTCATTTCGTTGTACACTTCATTATCTTTTACCCCTTCCACACCTTTGGTTAAGCTGGTGGCGGTTTCTTTTGACATTTCATTTGGCATTTGCCCGAGTAATAATACGCGACCGCTATAAGCCACGACAACGGTACGTCCTTCCGCTTTAATTTGTTCGTCTTTAGTGATGGCGTCATATACTTTAAATTCTAAGGTTTCGTCATCAATTTGCGTGCCGGTTGTACGAGGGTCTGTGGCAATTTTACCACCTATTGCCGCGCCGCCCACTACCGCCGCTACACAACCTTGTAGCAAAACCGCAGATCCTAGAATGAACGCTAATTTTTTTATGTGTTTGATTGTCATAAAAATCTCCTTAAATAATTGTGCCATAGTTTGCGGTTAAGTCATTAAGCTGTCAACTTTTATTTGTAAATTTAATCCACAAAGCGCGGTCAAGAAAATGAAATTTTTAACCGCACTTTTGCACTTATTTTTCAAAATGTGAGCATATTCACAAAATTTTATCAAAAAGTAACTATAATGTAACATAAATGTTACCAATTGCTCGATTTAACATTTTTAATAAGCTGGTTACGCTTTTCAGAATGTTGTACACCTAAATCACTCATCGAACATCAATCTCATTAAGGAGGATATTATGATTATAGGTTGTCCAAAAGAAGTAAAAGTTCAGGAATATCGTGTTGGTTTAACCCCTGCTAATGTTCAATCCTATGTGGAAGCAGGCCATACTGTTTATATTGAGCAGGGCGCGGGAGCAGAAATCGGATTTGCCGATGAAGCTTATCAAGCTGCGGGGGCGATTATCACAGATAAAACAACGCTATTTGAAAAAAGTGATATGATCATCAAAGTGAAAGAACCGATTGAATGTGAATATCCTTATTTTAGAGAAAACCAAATCCTTTATACCTATCTTCATCTTGCCGCAGATAAACCACTTACCGATATGTTGCTTGAACGTAACATTCAATCTATCGCTTATGAAACCATTAAAACCCCAACAGGTTTGCCTTGTCTCGCGCCAATGAGTTCTATTGCCGGACGTTTGGCAACCTTGGAAGCGGCGAAATATATTCAAAAAACCTTTGGCGGTGCCGGGGTGCTATTAAGCGGTACAGCCGGCACACCTAAAGCGAAAGTGGTGATTTTAGGTGCAGGCGTGGTGGGGTTGAATGCGGCTCAAGTGGCGATGGGAATTGGGGCTGATGTGACCATTTTAGATATTAATGCAGCACGTTTAGCTTATATCGATCAAATTTTTGATATGCGTATTAAAACCTTGACGAGTTCGCGTGGTAATATTTTGAGCTTGTTACCTGAAGCGGATGTGGTGATTGGGGCCGTCTTAATTCCGGGAGCAAAAGCACCGCACTTATTGCGCAAAGATGATTTGAAATTGATGAAAAAAGGCGCAGTGTTGGTGGATGTGGCGATTGACCAAGGCGGTTGTTTTGAAACTTCAAAAGCCACGACGCACAATGACCCGATTTATGAGATTGATGGCGTGATTCATTATTGCGTGGCAAACATGCCGGGTTGTGTGGCGCGCACATCGACATTAGGTTTAACTGATTCAACCTTAGAATATGGCTTAAAAATTGCGGCATTAGGTGTTAAAGCCGCCTGTTTATCTGATCCTGCCTTATTGCAGGGTCTCAATACCTATAACGGTAAATGCACGTTTAAAGGTGTGAGCGATGCCTTTGGCATTGAATATACCGAACCACAAGTGGCGTTAAACGCTTAATCAAAATATCAAGCCGAGTTGTATGAGAACGTCCCTCTGTGTTATCACAGATGGGCGTTTTGGCTATCCAAAAACGAGGTGAAATATGAGTGTTAACACAAAGAAAGCACGACAGTCTTGGTCTAGTCAATTGACTTATATATTAACCGTCGCCGGGGCAACGGTGGGATTTGGCGCAACATGGCGTTTTCCTTATTTAGTCGGGGAGAATGGAGGTGGGGCTTATGTGTTACTGTTTTGCATTGCGATGATCGTTATCGGGATTCCGATGATTTTAGTAGAAAATGTGATTGGACGACGCATGCAAGTCAATTCCATTGATGCCTTTGGTGGGGAAGTCAATGGGAAGAAAATTGCTGGCGCGTGGAAAATCTTAGGTTATATGGGGTTATTAGGCTCCTTTGGCATTCTTGCCTATTATATGGTGTTAGGCGGTTGGGTGTTGACCTATATCGGTAGCCTGATTTCAGGTGGGTTGGACTTGTCTGAACATGTGACCATTGAAACAACGTCCGCATTTTTTAATGACAACATCAAAAATTCCCCCGTAACGGTGTTAATTTACACCGCACTTTTTGTGGCAGCGAATTACGTCATTCTAATTAAGGGGATCAAAGACGGCATTGAGCGTTCCGTAAAAATTTTGATGCCATTATTATTTATCTGTTTAATTATTATGATTATTCGGAATATCACTTTGCCCGGTGCGATGGAGGGTATTAAATTTTACCTTGTGCCTGATTTTTCAAAAATCACTAAAGAACTTTTTGTCTTTGTTTTAGGGCAAGTTTTCTTTGCATTAAGTTTGGGATTTGGTGTGTTGATTACGTTGTCGAGCTATTTGTCTAAGCAAGAAAAATTGGTACGTACGGCGACAATTACCGGCGTGATTAATACGCTTATTGCCCTTGCTGCCGGCTTTATGATTTTCCCTTCGCTATTTACGTTTAATGTGGCGCCTAATTCAGGGCCGACTTTAGTGTTCCAAAGTTTGCCGATTGTTTTCTCGCATATGTGGGCAGGGGGCATATTTGCTACGGTTTTCTTTAGTTTGTTGATTACGGCGGCGTTGACAACTTCCATTACGATTTATGAAGTGTTGGTTACCGCATTGCAAGAAAAAACGGCATTGAGCCGTAAGCAATCTATTGCCATTGTGTTGATAGGCACCTTTATTTTAGGCAATGTTCCTTCAGTGCTGGGCGATAATATTTGGAGTCATATTTCTATTGGTGGTCAAAGTATTTTTGATGCCTTTGATTATGCTAGCGGCAATATTTTATTTATTTTGACCGCACTTGGTAGCGCGATTTTCGTGGGCTATGTGCTTAAAGATGAAGCGAAGCGGGAATTAGGTGCAGGAGAAACCTTTACCAATCTTTGGTTTAATTATGTGAGATTTATTATTCCATTGATTATTCTTATTATCTTTATTAATTCTAATTTTTTATAACGAAGAATAAAGGATAGGCACAAGTCTATCCTTTTCGTTGGCGAGCAAGGATTGTCTATTGCATAATCAGTTGAATTCCTATAGAATTTCTGCGTTTTTTTAAAAGAATAAGTCAAGAGAGTGTGTTTAATACTTTGTTGGCAATTACAGTGAGTTAAATTTACTAGAAGGAATAACACTATTAAACCTGTAAAACGTGTTCAATCAAATCGCGCACATCGTCTTAATGATGAAATTCGCGGTATTAAAGAAGTTCGCTTAACGGATGAAAACGGCGAACAAGTCGGTATTGTTTCATTGCAAGATGCCCTTGCAAGAGCGGAAGAAGCAGATTTGGATTTGGTGGAAATTAGTCCAAATGCGGAACCGCCGGTTTGTCGTATTATGAATTACGGTAAATTCATTTACGAAAAAGAAAAAGCCGCTAAAGAACAAAAGAAAAAGCAAAAAGTTGTACAAGTGAAGGAAATTAAATTCCGCCCGGGTACAGACGAAGGCGATTACCAAGTTAAACTTCGTAGCATTATGCGTTTCTTAGAAGACGGCGACAAAGTGAAAATTACCGTACGTTTCCGCGGTCGCGAAATGGCTCACCAAGAAATTGGTTTTGACGTATTAGAGCGCGTTAAGCAAGATACTTCAGAAGTTGCTGCCGTAGAATCCGCACCGGGTAAATTAGAAGGTCGCCAAGCGGTTATGGTGATTGCGCCGAAGAAAAAATAATATTTTCTTGCATAAAACGGACGGATTCTGTAAAATTCGTCCGTTTTTCATGCTTGAAAAACAAAGCAATCCACAGGCATACTCAGCAGCCTGATTTGCTTTTGGCTTTTAATTAAGCCATATCGCGCAAGCGATTTTAGAGATAAGCAGTGCTTTCCAAGTAAAAGTGCGGTTAGAAATAAACGTGTTTTTCGCCTGATTATCGTTGTATTAACAAAAACAATGCGGAGTTTATAAAACAATGCCTAAAATTAAAACAGTACGTGGTGCTGCTAAACGTTTCAAAAAAACAGCGTCTGGCGGTTTCAAACGTAAACAATCTCACTTACGTCATATTTTGACTAAGAAAACTACTAAACGTAAACGTCATCTACGTCATAAATCAATGGTTGCGAAAGCAGACCAAGTTTTAGTTGTAGCTTGCTTACCATACGCATAAGCCGTTAAGCAAACGTACGTCAAGTAAATTTTAGTTATTAATATACATTAGGAGATTAAATAATGGCTCGTGTAAAACGTGGTGTTATTGCAAGAGCACGCCATAAGAAGGTTCTTAAGGCTGCTAAAGGTTATTATGGTGCGCGTTCACGTGTTTATCGCGTTGCGTTCCAAGCAGTGATTAAAGCTGGTCAATATGCTTACCGTGACCGCCGTCAACGTAAACGTCAATTCCGTCAATTATGGATTGCTCGTATCAACGCGGCAGCGCGTCAAAACGGTTTATCTTACAGCAAATTCATCAATGGCTTGAAAAAAGCATCTGTTGAAATCGACCGTAAGATTCTTGCTGACATCGCTGTATTCGACAAAGTGGCTTTCGCTGCTTTAGTTGAAAAAGCAAAATCTGCGCTTTAATTTAAAGCATAGAATTAGGACACCTTAGGGTGTCCTTTTTTATGTCTGTAAGATTGGGAATCCGTTGATGTAAACGGCATAAAAAAACCGCTATCAAAGGGATAGCGGCGAATAAAAAATGTAAGATTTTATAAAAAAGACGACTGATATTTCTCAATAGCAGTGCACTAGCGATTACTCAGACTAGTGAATAGCAAAATGGTTCAACATATTTTATAAATTTTTCAAAAAATGCTGAATTTTTTCTTCAATACCTTTTGCATCTAAACCTAAGTCCGCCATAATTTCTTGTTGTGTGCCTTGCGGGATAAAGAAATCAGGTAAACCAAGTTGTAAAAGTGCGGTATTTTTTTGATGTGCATTTAACACCTCAGCCACCGCGGAGCCTGCACCGCCTTGAATGGCATTTTCTTCCAAGGTAACGATAAGCGTATGGCTTTGTGCCATCTCGATAATTCGTGCTTCATCAATGGGTTTGACAAAACGCATATCCACGACCGTGGCATTGATTTTTTCCGCGACTTCCATGGCTTGTGGTAACAAGGTGCCAAAGTTTAAAATAGCAATCGTTTCACCCTGACGAACCGGTTTTGATTTTCCTAATTCGAGCATTTGTAGTGGTGCTAATTCAACCCCAACCGCATTACCGCGCGGATAACGCACTGCAGCAGGTTTGCCGCATTGATAACCTGTATAGAGCATTTGGCGACATTCATTCTCATCACTTGGGGTCATAATCACTAAATTTGGAATACAACGCATAAATGACACATCAAATGCCCCTTGGTGCGTTTGTCCATCAGCACCCACTACGCCAGCGCGGTCAATAGCAAATAACACCGGTAAATTTTGAATCGCTACATCGTGAATAACTTGATCGTAAGCGCGTTGTAGGAAGCTGGAATAAATCGCCACAATCGGTTTATAGCCGCCAATTGCCAAGCCTGCCGCAAAGGTTACGGCGTGTTGTTCCGCAATGGCAACATCAAAATATTGGTTTGGAAAACGTTGTGAAAATTCCACCATTCCCGACCCTTCACACATGGCGGGTGTAATGCCCACTAAGCGCGGATCATTTTCCGCCATTTCGCATAACCAGTTACCAAAAATTTGAGAATAAGTGGGTTTCGCGTTTCCTTTCGGCAAGGTGCCACTTGCGGGATCAAATTTAGGCACACCGTGGAAACCGATGGGATCATTTTCTGCCGGGGCATAGCCTTTGCCTTTTTTAGTGCGAATATGTAAGAACTGCGGGCCTTTTAGCTCGCGCATATTTTGTAATGTTGCCACTAATTCTTCGATATTATGCCCGTCAATCGGTCCAATATAATTAAAACCCAATTCTTCAAATAAGGTACTTTCAGGGGAGAACATCACGCCTTTCATATGTTCTTCTGTTTTTTTCATAAAGTTTTTAACAGAAGGGACTTTATCCAATAATTTTTTGCTGCTATCGCGTACATTGGTATAAAGAGAACCTGAGAAAAGACGAGCTAAGTGGTTATTCAATGCCCCCACATTTTTAGAAATGGACATTTCGTTATCGTTTAATACCACCAACATATCCGTATGCAATGCCCCTGCGTGGTTCAATGCTTCAAAGGCCATACCTGCGGTAATGGCACCATCGCCAATTACACAAACGGTCTTCCGACCTGCATTTTCTTTTTCTGCAGCAACGGCAATGCCTAATCCGGCACTAATTGAGGTAGAAGAATGCCCAACGCTTAATACGTCAAATTCACTTTCTTCGCGCCAAGGGAAAGGGTGGATACCATTTTTCTGACGAATGGTCGCCATTTTGTCACGGCGACCGGTTAGGATTTTATGGGGGTAGGCTTGATGCCCTACGTCCCAAATGAGTTGGTCAAACGGCGTTTTATAGACGTAATGCAAGGCAACGGTTAATTCCACACAGCCTAAACCTGAGGATAAATGTCCGCTGCTTTGGCTTACTGATTCAAGCAAATAAGCACGTAATTCATCACAAATTTGAGGTAATTGCTCTTTATTAAACGCACGAAGATCGTCCGGACTATCAATTTGAGAAAGTAAAGGATATTTTGTCATTGCTTGAAATCATCAATTTGTAAATAAAAATAAACTTCGCCATTGTACTTGATTTTGTTAGGCGTTAAAAGAAAGTCGAAAATGCTAATTTTTGCGCTGAACGATAAATTCAGCTAATGCACGTAATGCCGTGGTATCTGCGTCAATTTCATCCAAAATAGCCACCGCACTTTGATACAGTTCTTGGGCTTTTTGTTTCGCGCCGTCTAAACTCAATAATTTCGGGTAAGTGCTTTTATCCAAATCTAAATCAGAGCCCACCGGTTTTCCGATTTCTGCCTGATCGCCTTCAATATCTAGAATGTCATCTTGTACTTGAAAGGCTAAACCAATGGCAGCAGAATAACGGGCGAGTTTTTGCTCTAACGCCTTGTTTTGCCACTGTGGTGAGCAAAGAAAACCCATGGTAACCGCCGCAGAGAGCAATGCGCCTGTTTTGTTACGGTGGATGCGTTCTAATTCCGCCAATGACACCTGTTTATGCTCCGCCAATAAATCTAAACTTTGCCCCAAACACATACCTTGCACACCAGAGGCTTGTGCTAATACTTGCACTAAACGAAGTTGTTGTGCCGCGGAAAGTGCGGTGGATTTAGTGAGAATTTCAAAAGCAAGAGTTTGCAATGCATCACCGGCAAGAATGGCAGTGGCGTGATCATAGGCTATATGACAAGTCGGTTGCCCACGGCGTAATTCATCATTATCCATAGCAGGTAAATCATCGTGAATAAGCGAGTAGGCGTGGATACATTCAATAGCTGCCGCGGCGTGATCTAATTGCGCTTGGGTTGCACCGAGCATTTTCCCGGTGGCATACACCAAAAAGGGACGAATACGTTTACCGCCTAACAATAGCCCATATTTCATCGCATCCGCCAAGGGGGACGGTTGACTGTCAATGGTCGAAAATTGGTTCAGCATAAAGTCATTAATATGCTGTTGAATTTGTTGTAAATCCTGTTTGAAATCGTATTGGCTCATATTATTCTTCAGCTTGATAATCGTCTAAAGGGGCGTTTTCATTTTTCTGCAACAAAATTTGAATACGTTGTTCCGCTTGCTGTAAGCGTTCTTGTCCGATTTTGGCTAATTTCACACCGGCTTCAAATTCTTTTAAGGCGTCTTCTAAGGGTAAATCGCCATTTTCTAAGCGTGAAACAATGGTTTCTAATTGCGATAAGGTGCTTTCAAAATCTAATTCTGTGGGTTTACGTGCCATAGTGATTCTCTTATAACTAAATTTTTTGTATTGTACTGGAATTTACGCAGACGGCAATTTAATTTCCCGTATTGCCATATTTAAGCCATCGATCATCAATAATCGACCACATAAATTTGTACCGATGTTTAACCGCACTTTTAGCGCTTCTAAGGCCTGAATTGAGCCGACAATGCCCACGATTGGGGAAATAACCCCTGCTTCGACACAGCTTAATACATTATCACCAAAGAGTTGGCTTAAAGTGCGATAAGTCGGGGTATTGGGTTCGTAGGTAAACACGGAAATCTGTCCTTCAAAGCGAATTGCCGCCCCTGAAATCAGCGGGATTTTCGCTTGCCGGCAACAGCGATCCAATTGGTTACGAATATCCACATTATCCGTGCAATCTAAAATGACATCAAAGTGCGGTATGATTTCCGTCAGTTTTTCTTCGCTGAGCAAACCATTAATCGTTTGAATCTCGATATGTGGATTGATCTCTTGCAACGCAATTTGTGCTGATTGCACTTTGGGCATTTCTAATCGACTGTCGTTATGCAACACCTGACGTTGTAGATTTGACAGGGATACGGTATCAAAATCCAGCAAGGTTAAATGTCCCACGCCGGCGGCAGCAAGATATTGACTTGCCGCACAGCCTAAACCGCCTAAACCCACAATGAGCATTTTGCTGTCTTTAAGTTTTTCTTGTCCGTCAAAATCTACTGCTTTCAGTATAATTTGACGGTTATAACGCAATTCTTCTTGATAACTTAACTCAGCCATAATTTATGCTAACAAATGGTTAAAGGGTTCTATGGTCACAATTTCGCCTGCGCTAACGTTGCCGCGTTCTTGTTCTAACACAATAAAACAGTTGGCTTTAACAAAGGCACTAAATAAATGGGAACCTTGGAAACCGACCGGTTCCACTTCAATTTGCCCTTGTTCATTGACACGATAAAAACCCCGTTGGAAATCTAAGCGTCCGACACCTTTTTTCATAGGGGTTTTCGCCAGCGCAGGCAGTTGAGTTGGGCATTGGTAATGGGCGCCTGATAATCGGGCAATCACCGGTTGAACTAATTGATAAAAGGTCACCAAGGCAGAAACAGGATTACCCGGCAAGCCACAGAACCACGCATTTTCTAATTTCCCAAAGGCAAAAGGTTTGCCGGGTTTAATGGCGAGTTTCCAGAAGTTCACCGAACCGACTTTTTCTAAGACGGTTTTGGTAAAGTCCGCTTCGCCCACTGAAACGCCACCGCTGGTAATGACTAAATCAGCTTGCGATTGTGCCTCTACAAAGGCTTTTTCAAACTGTTCTTGATTATCCGGTAAAATCCCAAAATCAATCACGTCACAGTGTAACTTTTCTAGCATTAATTTTACGGCAAAACGGTTGGTGTCATAAATTTGCCCTTGCTCTAACGGTTGACCAACAGGAACCAGTTCATCCCCTGTGGAAAGCACGGCGACTTTTAAACGTGGGAAAACCGCAACTTCTGCAATACCTAAAGAAGCCAGTAATGGTAATGAAACACTATTGAGTGGTGTGCCTTGCGTTAAAACCACATCACCTTTTTTCACATCTTCACCGACACGGCGAATATTTTGGTTCAATTTAGGCAATGTAGAAAAAGTCACCGTACCATCTTCATTCAGTGTAACTTCTTCTTGCATCACTACCGCATCAGCCCCTTCAGGAATCATCGCACCTGTCATAATTCTCACCGCACTTTGCGGCATCCAATCACCGTTGAAAGGATTACCAGCAAAAGATTTGCCGGCTACGGATAAGGTCATGGATTGAGCCAAATCCGCCAGACGAACGGCATAGCCGTCCATTGCCGAATTATCAAAAGAAGGCACATTAATGGGGGAAACCACATCTTCCGCGCAAATATGATTAGCGGCTTGTTGAATGGCTAAGGTTTGGTGTTGTGTTGGGCGGGGTAAAGCGGTGAGCATTTTTTCTAATGCTTGATCTAAGGTCAACATAAATTTATCCTGTTTTCAAAAAATTAGCCTGATTTTAGCATAAAAGTGCGGTGAAAATTCCAATTAAATTTGGATATTATGGGTTATATGCCTTTTGTACGCCCGACATAATGCCGTTTAAATTTCGTAAAATCCGATAAAATCAGTATAATGGCGTCAATATATTTCAACTAGGACAACCAATGAAAATTATCTCTTTTAATATTAACGGATTGCGCGCGCGTCCACATCAATTAGAACAACTTGTTGCAACCTATCAACCTGATATTTTAGGCTTACAAGAAATCAAAGTGGCGGATGAACAATTTCCTTATGAACTGGTGGAAAACTTGGGCTATCACGTGTTTCATCACGGACAAAAAGGGCATTATGGCGTGGCGTTGTTTTCGAAACAACAGCCGAAAGCGGTGCGCAAAGGGTTTCCCACGGATGCTGAAGATGCGCAACGCCGTATTATTATGGCGGATTTTGAGACACCTTTTGGTGAATTAACGGTGATTAACGGCTATTTTCCACAAGGTGAAGCGCGCAATCATGAAACCAAATTCCCCGCAAAAGAAAAATTCTACGCGGATTTACAGCGTTACTTAGAGCAAGATTTAACCGCTGAAAACGTGGTGATTATGGGGGATATGAACATCAGTCCAACGGATTTAGATATTGGCATTGGCGAAGAAAACCGTAAACGCTGGTTGCGTACAGGAAAATGTTCCTTTTTACCTGAAGAACGCGAATGGTATCAACGCTTATATGGCTTTGGATTGCAAGATACGTTCCGTAAATTAAACCCAACGGTGAATGACAAATTCTCGTGGTTTGATTATCGCTCAAAAGGCTTTGATGATAACCGTGGTTTGCGTATTGACCATATTCTTGCCAATGAAAAATTAGCGGCGCGTTGTGTGGATACCGGGATTGCGTTAGATATTCGCGCCATGGAAAAACCATCCGATCACGCGCCAATTTGGGCGACATTTGAATAAGGCTAAAAAATGGATATTGAGCAAAATTGGCAAACTTATCGTTCTACGTTAAATGATAAGGTAGCTGTGTTTTCAGCAAATCTGAGTTTGTTTGAACAGTTTCCCCATCCGCAATCGGGTTATGTGGTGCAATTTTCGTTGCCTTATGAAACGGACGATGAAACCGGTTTGCCGAATGAAGAAGAATATGAACGCTTAACGCGTCAAACCTTTAAGGCCTTAACGCAACTTTCTGCATTGCCTGATACCCTTTACGCAGGCAATATTATGTCGGCAGGAAAATCGAAATTGTATTTCTATACCAGTGATACTGCGGTATTTTTGACGGTGTTAAGTCAAATTGACGGTGTTGATGATATAGAAACCCAGCGCGATGCGGAATGGGATTTATATTTTGATTTCTTATTGCCTTCGCCATTAGAAATGAAGATCAATGCGACAGAAGAAATTCTGGAAATGTTAACCCAAAATAACCGCGCTTTGAGTGACACTTATGTGGTTGAGCATCGTTTTCATTTTGATGATAAGGATAATTTGCAAAAGTTTATTGAAAAAGTGCGGTTAAGTGATGTGCCGTTTAATCAAATTCAATATACGGACGAGCTTGTTCCTGTGAACGATGAAGAAATGATGTATATGGCAAAATTAATACAGGAAATTAAATTAGATTCGCAGGAAATATTTAAATTAGTGGAATATTTTGAACAACTGGCGAATCAACTTTCCGGCGAATATATTGGTTGGGAATGTGATGATCTTTTTTCGGATAAACAGCTGAATTAAGATAGCAGATCTTTTTTACTCTCAATGAGAAAATTAATAACCTAGCACAGCGCGTGCTAGGTTATTTTTTGTTTTAGAATTCTTTCTTCGATAAGTTTCGCGTAGGTTTGTTTGTCGATGTGTATGGCAATAACTTCAAGGTAAAATACACTGCCCACACACAAATACTGCCAATAAGCGCAATACAAACTAGCCGAAATCCCTCAATGCCTTGTTCATACAACAACACACCAAATACCACAGGCGTAATAAGAATAAGCAAACTGAGTTCTTCGAGTAAATGAAAAAACGGATTGGAATGTTTCATACTCACCACCACAGCTTTTGTTCCTGTTATGGCTATTGTGCAGAAATTAATAAGATGTTTCCGTGAGGGGGATCACAATTTAGGAAAATAGGGTGTGAAAAAGCACTTTAAACGCGCAGGATGTTCACCGAGAGCAAACCTAGCACGAGCCGTGCTAGGTTCATTAAACTCAGCCCCACAGGGGCTGTATGTAAGAGCTGTGAGTGGCTCAGATTAAGCAATCCTATACCCCTTGTATAGGGCGTAAAATATTACAAATTAATTTTCTTAAGCTGGTCGAAGAATTTTATTTGCCCATCATGTTGCACCATTAACTTATCAAACATAATGGATAGGTTTTTTACAACAGCTTGATTTCCATCTCTTTCAGCAAAAAGTTCTTTATTCTGTTTAAAGTTTGTGAGCATATTTTCGTAATAGGCAAGATAGGCATTTAACACTTTCGTATTATAGTTGCCATTTAAAATGTCTAATAAAAGGACGTCATTATTTTTAAAAACCTTGCTGTATTCCTCAAATAAATCATTAAAGGGGATTAATTTGGGATTATCCTTAAATTGCTTAGCGAGAGAATTATCGTATTCTTTTGCTGCCTGAATTTGTTCTAAGAGTTGAGTTTGCATTACGGGCTGGCTTTTAGCTTTTTCAGGTGGATAATTTTTTCCTTGAAACTTAAAGCTTTGTAGTGTCGGGGTAATTTCTGCGCCGGCAGTAGGTGTTGTCAATACCATTGCCGTCCCCAGTAAAAAAGAGAGAAGTAGTGTGTGTTTTTTCATTTTGTTTTTGCTTCGTTCAGTTAAGATAAAAAACCGCACATTAAAAGTGCGGTTAATTTATAGGTCAAATTAGAAATTCGCGTTACGTGGCGCGCGTGGGAATGGAATAACATCGCGGATATTTTGTACGCCGGTCACGTATACGATTAAACGCTCAAATCCTAAGCCGAAGCCTGAATGAGGTACGGTACCGTATTTGCGTAAATCGCGATACCACCAGTAATCTTCAGGTTTTAAGCCCATTTCTACCATGCGTTTATCTAATACATCTAAACGTTCTTCACGTTGTGAACCACCGATAATTTCACCAATTCCCGGGGCTAACACGTCCATCGCAGCAACGGTTTTACCGTCATCATTTAAACGCATGTAGAAAGCTTTAATGTCTTTCGGATAGTTTTTCACCACCACAGGCGATTTGAAATGTTCTTCCGCTAAATAACGCTCGTGTTCAGACGATAGGTCGATACCCCAAGAAACCGGGAATTCGAATTTTTTGCCTGATTTTAATAACACATCAATCGCATCCGTATAATCGATTTGTGCAAATGGTGAGTTGATGAAGTTTTCAAGACGTGTGATCACATCTTTATCTACGTGTTTAACGAAAAATTCTAAGTCGTCACGGCGTTCTGTTAATACCGCTTTGAACACATATTTCAACATATCTTCTGCCACTTTAGCGTTATCAGCTAAATCTGCGAAAGCAATTTCAGGTTCAACCATCCAGAATTCTGCTAAGTGACGAGTCGTGTTTGAGTTTTCTGCACGGAACGTTGGACCGAAGGTGTAAATTTTGCTTAAAGCACAAGCGTAGGTTTCGCCGTTAAGTTGACCTGAAACCGTTAAGAAGGATTCTTTGCCAAAGAAATCTTGTGAAAAATCCACCGCACCTTTATCTGTGCGTGGTAAATTTTCAAGATCTAGCGTTGAAACACGGAACATTTCGCCCGCACCTTCCGTATCTGACGCGGTGATTAATGGGGTAGCCACCCAGTAGAAACCTTGTTCGTGGAAGAAACGATGAATGGCTTGTGCTAAACAGTGACGAACACGCGCTACCGCACCAATTAAATTCGTGCGTGGACGAAGATGAGCTACTTCGCGTAGGTATTCGATAGAGTGGCGTTTTGCTGCCATTGGATAGGTATCCGGATCTTCTACCCAACCTGTTACTTCAACGCTTTCCGCTTGTAATTCGACTGCTTGACCTTCCCCTTGTGAAGCAACCACTTCCCCTGTCACAATAACAGAACAGCCGGTTGTTAAGCGCAATACTTCATCTTGATAATTTGTCACATTGCTATTGATTACCGCTTGAATCGGGTCAAAACAAGAACCGTCATAAACCGCTAAGAATGAGAAACCTGCTTTTGAATCGCGGCGTGTACGAACCCAACCGCGTACTGTTACTTTTTCGCCAATGGCTACTTTACCCTGTAGAACATCAACGATAGTTGCAATTTTTGCCATTTTTATCTCCGAATAAAATAGATTTGTGATGTAAAAAACGCGCTCTAGTTTACCCTAATTTAGTGAAATTACCAAAAAAAAAGACCGCGCTTTGTTTAATCTTCTTGCTGATTTTGCTAGAATGCGCCATTAATTTTGACTTGGCTCTAAGAATAAAAAGTATTAAAGGATAAAAAATGGCGATTTCAGCAGAAGCGGAAAAAGTTCGTGCTGCCTTAATTGAAAAGGGAATTGAAACCCCAATGAAAACATTGCGTATGGCGAAAGATGAACGCCGTACTGAAATTCAGCAAAAAATGCGCGAAGTGATGGAATTAATCGGTTTGGATTTAACGGACGATAGTTTGGAAGAAACCCCTACGCGCTTGGCTAAAATGTACGTGGACGAAATTTTTAGCGGTTTGGATTACGCGAACTTCCCCAAAATTACCAATATTGAAAACCGCATGAAAGTGAGCGAAATGGTATTGGTGAATGATGTAACCTTAACCAGTACCTGTGAGCATCATTTTGTGACCATTGACGGGTTGGTTTCTGTGGCGTATTACCCGAAAAAATGGGTGATTGGGTTATCAAAAATCAATCGAGTGGTGCAATTCTTTGCTCAACGTCCTCAGGTACAAGAACGTTTAACGGAACAAATTTTATTGGCATTTCAAACGATTCTTGAAACGGAAGATGTGGCGGTTTATATGAAAGCGACCCATTTCTGCGTAAAATGTCGCGGTATTAAAGACACCAATAGTTACACAGTGACATCGGCATTTGGCGGCGTGTTCTTAGATGATCGTGAAACACGTAAAGAATTTTTGAGTCTGATTAATAAATAAGAAAACATTAAGTATGGGGCAGTTGTTGCCCCATATTGTTTTTGCTTAATAAACGGATATTGCGCTTGGTAATTTGGCTTCAACTAATACGCCTTTGTCATTCATCCAATCCCAATCAATGACGGCTATTGTGGCAGGATGAAAACTCACGGTATTTTTCCCACAAAATTCTTTCACCAATTCCCCTACAAGTGGCAAATGAGACACAATGAGAATGGTCAAGTTATCGCCATTATTTTCTTCCGCTAACACATCTAAATAATTGCGAACTAATTCAGGATTGCCGTAAGGTGTGACGTTGTCCCAAGATTCGGTTAAATCGCTAAGGGTATGATTGAATTCCGCATTAATGGCTTCAAAGGTTTCCAACGCGCGCACATAAGGACTTACGATCACTTTATCAAGTGCGGTGGAATTTAACGTGTTTTTTAACCATTGCCCTTGCTCTGCCGCTTGTTCTTTGCCCAGCGGGGTTAAATGACGCTCTTTGTCCGAAGGTGCAAGCATTTCTGCTTCACCGTGACGCATAATATAAATTCGCATAAATTTTCTCCGAAAATAAAATCGTCATAATCTACTGAAGAACCCATAGAAAAGTCAATGTATTCAGGTTGAATTTATGATAGAATGTGCCGATTTTTTTACTCATTAACAAGAATTCAACACATCATAGGTTTTTAATGAAAGACAGTATTATCAGTAAATTAGACAGCCTTTCAGAACGTCACGAAGAATTACAGGCGTTATTAGGCGATGCTTCAGTGATCAACGATCAAGATAAATTCCGTGCTTATTCAAAGGAATATGCGCAGTTAGAAGAAGTGGTGAAAACGTTTAATCGTTGGAAAAAACTGAATACGGATATCGAAGAAGCGCAATTATTGCTGGATGATCCTGACATGAAGGATATGGCAGCGGAAGAAATTGCGGAAAATAAAGCGGAAATTGAAAGCCTTGAAAATCATTTGCAGATTTTATTATTACCAAAAGATCCCCACGATGAATTTAATGCTTATTTAGAAATCCGTGCGGGAACCGGTGGCGATGAAGCAGGGATTTTTGCCGGCGATTTATATCGTATGTACAGCCGCTATTGCGAGAGCAAACGCTGGCGCATTGAAGAAATGTCTGCCAACGAAAGTGAACAGGGCGGATATAAAGAGATCATTGTGAAAATTTCAGGTGAAGGGGTTTATGGTCAGCTGAAATTTGAGTCGGGCGGTCATCGTGTTCAACGCGTACCTAAAACCGAAAGCCAAGGACGTATTCATACTTCTGCTTGTACGGTGGCGGTTATGCCTGAATTGCCTGAAAGCGAAATGCCTGAAATTAACCCGGCAGATTTGCGCATTGATACCTACCGTTCTTCGGGCGCAGGTGGTCAGCACGTTAATACCACAGATTCCGCAGTGCGTATTACCCATATTCCAACGGGTATTGTGGTGGAATGTCAGGACGAACGTTCACAGCACAAAAACAAAGCGAAAGCCTTATCCGTTTTGGCTTCGCGTATTGTTCAAGTGGAACAGGAACGCCAAGCAGCAGAACAAGCGGATACGCGCCGTAACCTTTTAGGTTCAGGCGACCGCTCGGATAAAATCCGTACTTATAACTATCCGCAAGGTCGTGTGACCGATCACCGTATTAACTTAACGGTATATCGTTTGGACGAAGTAATGAACGGTAAAATTGATGAGTTGATTCAACCGATTATTACGGAATATCAAGCAGACCAGTTGGCAGCTTTGTCAGAGAATAATTAATTTTATCTGCGTAGGGACAGGCTTTATGCCTGTCCTTTTCGCTTATGTCATCCTTATTCGTCACACCAAAGCCTTTTTACAGTCGGAAACGAGAGAATGAATTATCAGCAATGGCTTCATAGCGCAGCACTATTTTTGACAGAAAATCTCCACAATGACCCCTATCTTAATGCGAAAGTCGATGTGCATTTAATCTTGCAGTCGGTAACAGGAAAATCTAAATCCCAAATTTTGGCGTTTTCTGAAACGGAATTAGATGAACAAACCTTAGAAAAACTCACCGCACTTTTGCAACGCCGTGCCACAGGCGAACCGATGGCGTATATTTTGGGTGAAACGGATTTTTGGTCATTGAATTTAGAAGTGTCTAAGGATACTTTAATTCCGCGTCCTGATACAGAAGTGTTGGTTGAGCAGGCGTTAATACGAATACCGCAAAAGGAACAAGTAGCCATTTTAGATTTAGGTACAGGCACAGGTGCTATCGCGCTTGCGTTGGCGGATGAATTGAAAAAGCGCGGTCAAAAATCGAGAGTTTTGGGTGTGGATTTAATGCCTAATGCCGTGGCATTGGCGCAACGTAATGCCTTACGAAATCAGTTGCCACAAGTGGAATTTTGTCAAAGTTCGTGGTTTGACAATGTGGCGGAAAAATTTGATTTGATTGTGAGCAATCCGCCTTATATCGATCCGCAAGATGCGCATTTAACACAAGGGGATGTGCGTTTTGAACCCTTAACGGCATTGGTATCTGACGAAGAGGGATATAAGGATTTACGCCATATTATTGAACAAGCACCGAATTATTTACATTCTTCAGGTTGGCTACTTTTAGAACACGGCTGGCAGCAAGGGGAAAAAGTGCGATCTTTTTTTGCTAATAATTTGTGGGAAATGGTTGCAACGGTAAAAGATTATGGCGACAATGAACGCGTTACTTTGGCTCGGTTAAAATGATGAAATACGATAAACTAGCACTTTATTTAGAAATGGAAAGTTTTTATCTGGTGACAGCATCAGATGAAGGGGAAGATTTACGCACCATTCGCTCAATGATGGGCGGTTTGGTTCGTAAAGCCCGTAAAGCTATCCCGGCGGATGCGGATGTGAAAGAAAAAATCCACCAGTTGTTACAATTAATGTATGGCGATTGGGGGTTTTATTGCGATCCTAATACCTATTTCCGCCCGGAAAATTTATATATGAGCTATGTGCTACGAAGTAAACAGGGAATGCCGGTGAGCCTTGGTTGTATTTTGCTCTATTTGGCGGACAAATTAGATTTACCGATTTATCCGGTTTTATTTCCAACACAGTTAATTTTACGTGCGGATGTAGATAATCAAACGGCGTTTATTGATCCGTGGAATGGTCAATATCTAAGTCAAGAAGAATTGCAGAAATTATATCAAGGCGCGTTTGGCTTTGGCGCACAATTAAGCAGGGATGATTTGGCTATTGCGGAACCTAAAGAGTTAAGGGAACGCTTTGCGCAAATGGCGAAAAGTTGTTTAATTCGGGAAGAAATGAATGACGCAGCGTTTAAATATATTGAATATCGCCTTATCTTTATTAAAGAGAAAAAAGAAAAAGCCTTAGAATTACGAGATCGTGGTTTAGTGTTAGCTCAAATGGGGGCATATCATGCGGCAGTAGAAGATTTGCAGTATTTTATTGACCAATGCCCCGATGACCCGACTGCTTATATGTTAATGTCGCAGTTACCGGAAATGGAAAAGGCATTAGAATCGGATTTGTTAAACTAATAATTAATTAGATAAATACCATAAGGAGTAAAACAAAATGACTAATAAAATCGTAAAAATTGGCGATATTGATGTAGCAAATAACAAGCCTTTTGTATTGTTTGGTGGAATGAATGTGCTTGAAAGTCGCGATATGGCAATGCAAGTGTGTGAAAAATATGTAGAAGTGACCAATAAATTGGGCGTGCCTTATGTATTTAAAGCTTCTTTCGACAAAGCAAACCGTTCATCAATTCATTCTTATCGCGGCCCGGGGATGGAAGAAGGGTTGAAAATTTTCCAAGAGTTGAAAGACACCTTTGGGGTAAAAATTATTACGGATGTGCATGAAATTTATCAATGTCAACCTGTGGCAGAGGTGGTTGATGTGATTCAGTTGCCTGCCTTTTTAGCGCGTCAAACGGATTTAGTGGAAGCCATGGCACGTACCGGGGCGGTGATTAATGTGAAGAAACCGCAATTTTTAAGCCCGGGGCAAATGGGAAATATCGTTGAGAAAATCGAAGAATGTGGTAATGATAAAGTGATTTTATGTGATCGTGGGACGAACTTTGGCTACGATAATTTAATCGTAGATATGTTGGGTTTTAGCGTGATGAAAAAAGCGTCAAAAGGTTCGCCTGTGATTTTTGATGTGACCCATTCGTTACAATGTCGTGATCCTTTTGGTGCGGCTTCAGGTGGTCGCCGTGCACAAGTCACCGAGTTGGCGCGTTCCGGCTTAGCAGTAGGCATTGCCGGCTTGTTCTTAGAAGCTCATCCTGATCCAAATAAAGCGAAATGTGACGGTCCTTCTGCCTTACCGTTATCAGTGCTTGAAGGTTTTGTGAGCCAAATGAAAGCGGTGGATGATTTAGTCAAATCATTCCCTGAATTAGATACATCAATTTAAGCGTATTCAGCACTAAATAACCTAGCATGAGTAATGCTAGGTTTATTCATCCCAATTACTAACTTCTGTAAGGAATAAACCATGAAAATCGTGTTTCTTGACAGTACAGCATTACCTTCTCATTTACCGATTCCGCGTCCTGATTTTGAACATGAATGGGTCGAATATGAAACCACTTCGGCAAATCAAGTAATGGAACGCGCTTTAGAGGCTGACATTATTATTACCAGCAAAGTGGTGTTTAGCCGCGAAGTGATGCAACAATTACCCAAGTTAAAACTCATTGCCTTAACGGCAACGGGAACGAATAACGTTGATTTAGTGGCGGCAAAAGAGTTAGGGATTGTGGTGAAAAATGTGGCGGGCTATTCTTCGGTTACTGTACCGGAACATGTATTAGGCTTAATTTTCACCTTAAAACACAGTTTACATTTATGGTATCGCGATCAACAACAAGCCAAATGGGCGGAAAGTCCACAATTCTGCTATTTTGATCATCCTATTACCGATGTACGTGGTTCAACCCTTGGGGTAATTGGCAAAGGTAGTTTAGGCTCAGAAGTGGGGCGTTTAGCCGCATTATTGGGGATGAAAGTGTTATATGCCGAACATAAAAATGCGACTGCTTGCCGTGATGGTTATACGCCCTTTTATGAGGTATTAGCGCAAGCGGATATTGTCACATTACATTGTCCATTAACCGCAGAAACTGAAAATTTAATTAATGAAGAAACCTTGTCACATTTTAAAAACGGGGCATGTTTAATTAATACAGGACGTGGTCCGTTGGTCAATGAAACCGCACTTTTAGCCGCATTAAAAAGCGGAAAATTGGCGGGGGCTGCATTGGATGTATTGGCAAAAGAACCGCCTGAAAAAGATAATCCATTAATTTTAGCAGCAAAAACCATGCCAAATCTTATTGTCACGCCCCATGTCGCTTGGGCTTCAGATAGTGCTGTCACCACCTTGGTGAACAAAGTGCGGTTAAATTTAGAAGAATTTGTGAGAACAGGGAAATAATGAATTTAGGTGTTTCTTTATTTATCGCCTTACGTTATTGGCGGGCAAAAAGCGCGGATCGCTTTGGGCGTTTAGTCACAAATCTAGCCAGTAGCGGTATTGTGCTGGGCGTTATGGCTTTGATTATTGTCCTTTCGGTTATGAACGGCTTAGAAAATCATCAAAAACAGCAGGTTTTATCCCATATTCCCCACGCTATTATTATGAAAAAAGGGGAAAATTTTACCTTAGAAGAAGCGAAAACGCCCTTATCTCCGTTGCAACAAATGACAGGGATTGACGCGGTAACGCCCATTAATATGACCAACAGCATTTTCCAAACGGCAAAGGGCGTAAGTGCAGGCATGGTCATTGGTGTACAACATTCAACAGATGATCCGCTTTTGGATTATTTGGATCAGTCGCAATTGGACAGTTTATTGCCCACAGGCGAATTTAAACTCATCATAGGCGCGCCCTTGGCAGAAAAGTTAGGGCTGAATGTGGGGGATAAAGTGCGGTTAATGTTGACCGAGAATAGCCAATACACGCCTTTTGGTCGCGTGCCGGCTCAACGTTTATTTACGATTAGCGATATTTACGTGTCTGAAAGCGAAGCCGCAGGCTATGAAACCTTTGCCAACCTTGCAGATATTGGACGTTTAATGCGCATAAAACCCGATGAAGTCCAAGGCGTGCGTTTATTCCTTAAAGATCCGTTCCAAATTACGGAATTACCGCCAATTTTTCCAGAGCAACAATGGCAAATTACCGACTGGCGCGCGCAAAAAGGGGAATTTTTCCAAGCCGTTCGTATGGAAAAAAATATGATGGGTTTATTGATTAGCCTGATTATTGTGGTGGCAGTTTCCAACATCGTGACATCCTTAAGCCTGATGGTGGTCGATAAACAAGGGGAAATCGCCATTTTACAAACCCAAGGCTTAACCAAACGCCAAGTCCGCCAGATTTTTATTTTACAAGGCTTTTTAGTCGGCGCAGTAGGAACCGTCATCGGCGCGGTTTTAGGCATTTTAATCACCTTAAACCTCGGCACAATACTGAACTTTATCAACCCAATGGGGGTATTTCTACCCACAGAAATTAACCTAATCCAAATCGCGATGATTATCGTGTTTTCTTTAGGATTAGCGTTACTTTCAACGATTTACCCGGCTTATAGAGCAAGTAAGGTTGAGCCGGCAGAAGCGTTAAGGTATGAGTAATTATTGGCGTTCGTGCCAAATTAACGAAACAGGTTTCGCCTGTTGGCGACCATACTTTTCTTTGCTTGTGCAAAGAAAAGTAGGCAAAAGACAAACGCTTGCGTTTGAATGTTGCTTTAGCAACAGCCCGAAGGGTGAGCGAAGCGAATAAAGCACACCTCGACTTCGCTGCTTTTCCTCGCTTATTTGAAATTTTTTTAACGCAAAATTCCTAAACTCGCTACGCTCAAACAGACGGAATTTTGCTAAAAATTTCAAAACACTCGGGCTGCTCAGACGGGGACCCCAATCTATCGCTAAGATTTTGTATTTTGTTTATGTTCTTTATGTAAACAAAAAACTTTAAGTCTTGACAGACTATTAAACCATGTACTTATAGGTTTAATATTGTTAGGGTGATTATGAATATGATAGATAATTCCCCGTATTTGGCGCCCTTTTTACATATTGATTTTTAGCTAAATTCCGTCTGTTTGAGCGTAGCGAGTTTAGGAATTTAGCGTGAAGAAAATCAATATGTAAAAAGGAAAAAGCGACAAATCCCGGGGCGTGTTTCTTTGCTTACTTTCTTTACACGAGTAAAGAAAGTAAGTCGCCCATTGGGCGAAACCCAATTTAAATAACAACAAAAAACTAAACAAAATGAAAAACACACTACTAACCTGCCAAAACATCACAAAACACTACACCGAAGGCACGATTCAAACAGAAGTGCTGAAGGATGTTTCTTTTCAACTGAACGACCGTGAGTTGATTGCCATTGTTGGTGCATCGGGTTCAGGGAAAAGTACCTTATTGCATACTTTAGGCGGCTTGGATCAACCAACCACCGGGGAAGTTTTTATCAAAGGGCAATCATTGCAAAAAGCGAGTAGCGATGAGTTGGCAAAATTGCGTAATCAATATCTTGGCTTTGTGTATCAATTTCATCATCTTATGGCGGATTTTACTGCATTGGAAAACGTATTAATGCCTATGTTGATTGGTCGTCAAAATAAAACAGAGGCGAAAGATCGGGCGGAAAAGATGCTCGCTGCCGTGGGATTGTCACACAGAATTAGTCATAAACCCTCCGCCCTTTCAGGGGGGGAACGTCAACGCGTGGCGATTGCCCGTGCCTTGGTGAATAATCCGGCCTTGGTGTTAGCGGATGAACCCACAGGTAATCTTGACCAAAAAACCACAGAAAGTATTTTTGAGTTGATTCAGCAATTAAATCAAGAGCAGGGAATCGCCTTTTTATTGGTGACTCACGATTTACAACTGGCCGAAAAGTTACAACGTTGTATGACCATGCAAGACGGCGTACTGCGAGCGGAGCGTTAATATGAATACGCCTTTTTTTATTAGCTGGCGTTACCAGCGCGCGAAGCAGCGAAACCGCCTTGTGTCGTTGATTTCCTTTTTCTCTACCTTAGGCATTGCCCTTGGGGTGGCGGTGTTAATTTTAGGTTTAAGTGCCATGAATGGCTTTGAGCGTGAATTGAACAATCGTATTCTGGCTGTAGTGCCCCACGCCGAAATTACCGCAGGGTATAACGAACCGATTTCACAATATCCGCAATTAGCCCAAACTTTGGAAAAAATTCCTCATATTCAAGGCGTATCGCCTTACGTGACCTTTACGGCACTGGTGGAAAACGGGGCGAAGATGAAAGTGGTACAGGTCAAAGGGGTTAATCCAAGGGAACAAGATAAGGTCAGTGCTTTGGGGAAATTTGTGCTTGATCAAGGTTGGCAACACTTTGCCCAACAGGGGGGATTGGTATTAGGTTATGGTATTGCCAAAGAGCTTGATGTACAGGCAGGCGATTGGGTGACTTTGTTGATTTCACAAAATAACGGTGGCGAAATGGCGCAACCCGGTCGCGAACGTGTTCAAGTGACAGGGATTTTGCGCTTAGATGGTCAATTGGATCATAGTTATGCCTTAATTCCAATGGCGCAAGCGCAGCAGTTTTTAGGTTATCGACCTGATCAAATTACAGGGGTTGAAATCAAAGCTGAACAGCCGTTTGCTATGCAAAATATCGATTATTCGAGCTTAAATCAGTATCCGCAATTGCTCAATTTGAACACGTGGATGAGCAAATTTGGCTATATGTATCGCGATATTCAACTGATTCGCACGGTGATGTATATCGCCATGGTGCTTGTGATTGGCGTGGCTTGTTTTAATATTGTTTCAACGCTCATTATGGCGGTCAAAGACAAAGCCGGCGATATTGCCATTATGCGCACCCTAGGTGCCAATAACGGGTTTATTAAACGTATTTTTTTATGGTACGGCTTACAAGCCGGCATGAAAGGCTGTTTGATTGGCATTGTCTTAGGCGTATTTTTGAGTATAAATTTAACCGCACTTATTCAAGGATTAGAGCAGTTGATCGGGCGAAAACTATTGTCAGACGGCATTTATTTCGTGGATTTTCTGCCTAGCGAATTACATTGGCAGGACGTAGGGATTGTGTTGTTATCAGCTTTAATGTTGAGTTTAATCGCCAGCCTGTATCCGGCTAGTCGCGCGGCAAAATTACAACCCGCCCAAATTTTAAGTGGGCATTAATAAATTTCAATGTACTACTTTACCAGTACAAGAAAATAGTGTTAAACTAACCGCACTTTCGAGCATTTGTGCGGTTTTTTATGCGTAAATGCTCATATATTCAAACACAACATAATAGAGAGTAAATTATGCCAAAAAGCAAAAATGAAGTACGCTTTGCTAATGATGACACGCGCATTGCCAATATTGAACAAGTTTTACCGCCGATTGCCTTATTGGAAAAATTCCCGGCAAGCGAAGTGGCGATCAAAACCGTAAAAAATGCACGTAAAAAAGCCCATGACATTATTCACGGCGAAGATGACCGTTTATTAGTGGTTATCGGGCCTTGTTCCATTCACGACACTAAAGCCGCATTAGAATATGCCAACCGCTTAAAACCGTTACGCGATAAATATAAAGATAACCTTGAAATTATTATGCGCGTTTATTTTGAAAAACCACGCACCACCGTGGGTTGGAAAGGTTTAATTAACGATCCGCACTTAAATGATACTTATGCTTTAAATGACGGTTTGCGTGTGGCACGTAAATTATTGTCTGATATCAATGATTTAGGTTTGCCAACGGCAGGTGAATTCCTAGATATGATCACACCACAATACGTGGCTGATTTTATGAGCTGGGGCGCAATCGGGGCACGTACCACAGAATCACAAGTTCACCGCGAATTAGCTTCGGGTTTATCTTGCCCGGTGGGCTTTAAAAACGGCACCAATGGCGGCGTAAAAATTGCCTTAGACGCGATTGGCGCATCAGAAGCACCACACCATTTCTTATCGGTGACTAAATTTGGTCATTCCGCCATTGTGACCACGAAAGGCAATGAAGACTGCCACATTATCTTACGTGGCGGCGACAAAGGCACCAACTACGATGCAGAAAGCGTAGCAAATGTCTGCGAAAGCATTGAAAAATCAGGTCGCTTAGGACACGTTATGGTGGATTTCAGCCACGCAAACAGTAGCAAACAATTCAAAAAACAAATGGACGTTTGTAAAGACGTTTGCAACCAATTAGCCAACGGCTCAAAACAAATTTTCGGCGTTATGGTGGAAAGCCATTTAGTAGAAGGTCGTCAAGATTTAGTGGCAGGCAAAGAGTTAACGTACGGTCAAAGTATTACTGACGCGTGTATCGGTTGGGAAGATACTGAAATCTTACTTCAAGCGCTTAATGATGCGGTTGTGGCTCGCCGTACAAAAGCTTAATCAAAATTCAGCCTTAATATTTATTCTGCATAATGGGGGATTTGTATATCCCCCTTTTTTTCGATCTTTTTACGAGATAATTCCGGTATTCTGTTGGACTTGTAAAACGGCTACATCATATCGCTTCACCCATTTTCGCTTTATCGAGCCAGTTATCAAATTTGAAAATTGATGAGTCGAATTTTGTGATCTTTCTAGCAAAACGTAATATTTTTACTTTCTGAAGCGTTTCTTTTTCTATATAAAGCATATTGAAACTAAACTCCACAAAAAGGGTGCGCTTATGAAAATTAAAAATCAAAATTTCAAAATAACCTTAGTGTCGTTGTTGGTGTCGGCAGCGGTAGGTTCAGTTTGTTTTGCCGCAGCTGAAATTCCCAATGCGACTTCTTCCCCTGTTAATACTGCAATTTTAGATTTTTCTAGTATTGACGATTTCAGCCAACCAATTAATTTAACCACTCAGTTTACAGATAAAAATGTCTTTAATCTTGGTTCAGGAACCTTGACTTTCCGTATTCGTCCCAATGCAGGGTTTAGCAATTTATTGGGTGTTAGTGATAGTTCTTCAGATGTGCGATATATCGCTTTTTATGTCAATGTAAAAAATGGTAAAGAGCAATATGGTGTTGAAATACGTAATGGTCAAAATACGCGCTTAATCCCAAATAGTGAATTGGTTACCAACCCACTTTCGCCTTCAGAAAATGGTTTTAGAACTATCACTTATAGTTTTGATAAGCAAGCGCAAAGTATCAAGATTTATGTCGATGGTCAATTACAAAAAAGCACGAATCAATCTAAATTCTTTGAGGATATCTCAGGTTTAGACTTGGCAACATTGGGGCAACTCACTCGACATAGCCCAAATTATCCAACGAATAAATTTTCAGGATCGATTTATCATGCGGGGGCAACAGATGAAGTTTTATCTGAAACAGCAATTCAGCGATTACATGAAGATATAGTCGCAAGACATTCTATAGATTTAGCCAAACAGGCGGAAAAATTGGCGAGTTTAGCTCAAAAACGCTCTGCTATGGGCGCGTTTATGAGTGAAAAATATGAAATTTTTAAACCTCATCAAGCAGGTGCGAATAATTATCGAATTCCGGGTTTGTTAGCCTTGGACAGTGGGGTCGTTATTGCAGCTATTGATAAACGTAATCAGCATGCCTCTGACTGGGGGAATATTGATTTAGCTATTCGCCGTAGTTTGGATGGCGGGATAACGTGGCAGGATGATCAGCTTGTGGTGGATCTCGCCGAACAAACTTATCCATCTTTAGGTGCAGCTGAATCCGCATTAGTCATTGATGCCGTCATGGTACAAAATCGCAATGATAAACGTGTGACCTTAGTATTTGATATGTTCCCGGAATCTCAAGCTTTATTTGGTATGTTTAGTAATAGCCAAGCGAGTTTTGAGTCGGAAGGTAATGGACATATTCAAGTTGATGGTAAATGGTATCGTTTGATCACTGATGTAGACGGTAATAGATACACCGTGCGTGAAGGTGGCGTAGTGTATAACCGTTTAGGGGAAGCGCAAGACTTTCGCATTGTAACTGAAGGCGATCCTGCAATCGCATTTAAAAATTTAGGCGATATTATTCAGATCAGTACGAATGAAAGAAAAGGTAATATTTTCTTGCGTTCAAGAAAAACAGGGCATGATAGCGGACCGTTTAATGCTCATTATACGACTTATCTTTGGATGACTTATAGTGATGATAATGGTGCCACTTGGGCAAGCCCTGTGGACATCACTACACAAGTTAAAGCGGATTGGATGCGTTTTCTTGGCACAGGGCCAGGAACAGGGATTCAGCTAAAAGATGGTACATTGATGATCCCTGTGTATTATACCAACCGAGATAATAAACAATCTTCAGCGGTCATTATGAGTAAAGATGGCGGGAAAACTTGGACGCGTGGAGATTCACCTAATGATGCTTATTTAGACGAAATTGGGGGTTCTCGTTACTTAAATACTACTGATTATGAAATTACGGAATCTCAAGTGGTCGAAATGAATAATGGCGACATTAAAATGTTTTCACGTAATCGTAGTGGGGCAGTTATTATTTCAACCAGCCATGATGGTGGAATGACATGGGATAAAGGAATGCGCTTAAAAGAAACCGCACTTTTGGATCCTTATTCACAAATGTCAGTCATCCATTATTCAAAATTAATTAATGGTAAAGAATATTTAGTTTTTGCCAATCCGCACGCTAATGGTGCACGCCGTAATGGTATGGCTTGGTTGGGCGAAGTTCAGGAAGATGGTTCAATTCAATGGAAATATAATACCGTGATTGACCCGGGGACTTACTCTTATAACAGTTTAACGGAGTTGCCAAATGGGGATATTGGCTTGCTCTATGAACAACGCCAAGGCGACAATGTGCAATATGTACGCTTTAATTTACAAGAGCTATTGTGGAAAGATAATTTAATTTATCGCGATAGCCGTAATGATTCAAACCCTAATGTTTCATTCAATAGTCTTGAAGAAGAAACCTTCTACAAAATCGGTGATGGCGAGATGGTGAAAGTGGGAGAAGGGGCAAATCCTGCAAAACTAGTTGTAGAAGAAGGGATTGCAACCTTAAGTCAAACACCGGACGCGCAAGGTAACGTACAAGCCTATTCGGATGTACAAGTGAATTCACAAGGAACCCTTCGTGTAGGAAATGATTATTCCCAAGTACCATTGGAAAATCTTCATTTAAATGGCGGCACCTTAGATGTCAATGGGCATTATTTTATTATCGATCATCATAATAATCGTGAAGGGCTACGTGCGGAAAATATCAACGGGAATATTATCAATACCAAGGATGATGTGACCTTGGAATATCAAGTGGGTGGTAATACAACCTTGAATGGTAAGCTAGGGGATATAGAAAGTCGGGGCGTATTGAACTTTAATTATGCCCCTGAAAGTGCAAACTCTGAATTACGTTTAACCGGCGACAGCACCTTAGGCACGTTAAATGTCCAAAAAGGTACGTTGGTTTTAGCCCCAAAAACGAATCATCTAGCAGAAACAACACATATTGAGCCTAATGGGACTTTGCGTTTGGAAGACAGCGTTTTGAACACAAAATTAACGGAAATTGCCCCAAATGCCAATTTAATTGCCAAGGTTAGCGCGCAAAATGTTGCTGCACTTTTCAGCGAGCGTGTTATAGGAGACGGTAATCTCATTAAACAGGGTGAAGGCGTGTTGCTTCTTGACGGTGAAATCGCGCATCGTGGTAAAACCGATATTCAACAGGGTAGTGTTTGGTTAAATGGCGGTAGTTTGTCAGGCAGTGAAGTGATTTTAGGCGCAGGAACTCAGCTAGCGGGTTCAGGTAAAATTAATGCTAAAACCCAATGGAGTCTAGGCAGTCGCATTGCCCCAAGCCTTTATGAAAACCTTGATGTTTCGCAAGAACGCGCAGCCAATGTATTTAGCCCACAAACTTTATCTTTCACTGACGTAGAGAATTTGGGCGCAGAAGTTGAATTACGCGTAAATAATCATCACGATGATTTAACGCAATGGACACATGATCGCCTCGTCATCGAAGGGGATCTAAAAACGCAAAGTGCGGTGCCCGTTGACGTTGTTTTATTAGGTGATCGCCAAGGCAAATCAGATCGTAATCATAATGGAGCTTATGACGCCAATGAGGGCTTATCCCTAATTCGTGTTTATGGCGAAGGCGCTTTAAGTCAGTTTGTATTACGTCAAGCGCAGGATTTGAGCCATAGTCCTTATGATTTATCCCTTGTGAGCGTGGATAAAGGCATTGCCGGTAATTATTATGACTACCAATTACACAATACCTTAATTGACGCCAATGGTAATGCTGTTACACCTGTTATTAAGGCATCGGTACCAAATCCGCAAGTTGAGCCAACGCCACAAGTGGCACCAAGCCCTCAAGTTGAGCCAACGCCACAAGTGGCACCAAGCCCTCAAGTTGAGCCAACGCCACAAGTGACACCAAGCCCACAAGTTGCGCCAATACCACAAGTGACACCAACACCACCTGCTCGTGCCAAATTAAAAGCACAAGTACCGTCTTATTTAGTGGCTACCAATGCAATGTTAAGCCAAGGTAATGCGTTGCGTGATCGTTTCCTTGATAATGCTTATGCCAAAGAAAAACAAGGATTTTATGTGTTGCAACAATATGATAAACGCCGTTATGAGTCAGATTTAAGTTTTAGCAATTACGGCTATGATTTTGATTCTAAACAACATTCCACATTATTTGGCGGTTATATTCCGTTGACGGCACAAACGGAATTACACGGTGGTATCGGCTTCAGTCGCCAAAAAGTAACACCAAAAGCCGCGGATGGGGCGAGTGAAACTCGTTATAAAACCACGTCATTACTCTTTGCATTACAACATAAATGGGATAATTGGCGTTTAAATGGTGGCGTTGGTGTACATTTCCACCGCGGTGATGTTTCTGCCGCCGGCGCGAGCGGTAAAATTAAAGGTACGCAATATCAAGTGGATACGGAATTAGGTTATCAAATCGGTGATGAACAATTCCGAATCACACCAACGGTGGGATTGTCTTACCAACAATTGCACGTCAATATTGATGATCGTTCAATGTCATCCTTATCCATTGAACAAGATAAACGCCGTGTATTAACGCCATCTTTAGGGGCTTATGCCGAATGGAACCAAGCACGCTTCCAATGGAAACTTGGCGCGTTTTATGAACATAATCAAGACAGCGGTAAAGACCTTTATGTGGGTAATGAACGTTTCTTGACAGGTAAATTGGGCAATGCTGTCGTTGTTAAAGCCAGTGGTGATGTCGCATTGACACCACAGTTAAGCTTTGGTGTTCAATTAAATCATCGTCATAGTGTTTCTAATGCAAAATTGAAACAAACAGAAGTGGCAGGAAAATTGGAATATCGTTTCTAATCAACTGCTAAATGTTCAAAATATAACCCTATAAGCAATCTCAGCGCTATAGGGTTATTTTGTTTGAATAAAGTGCGGTTATTTTTTCCGTTATTTTCCCATTAACTTGCCAAGCTCAAGAAAAAATGCTAGGTTCTGTTTATCGTTGTTGTCATTTCCAATTGAGATTATCTTGATTTTAATAGTGCGATACCGATGCCTGCCTAGGGCATGTTCATTCACCAATCTAACCAAAGGGGAAAATATGCAATTCCGACAGTCACCTGTAGCTTTAGCCTTATTATTAGCACTTTCACCAGCTGTAATCATACCAACTTATGCCAATGCGGCAGAAACGCTCTACGAATCTACAACAGATAAAACCCAGCGCGGAGAACGCTTTAAACAAGCACTTCAAAATGCCAAAGACGGCGATACTATTAAGTTAGAAGGAAAGACGTCATTATTACGTGGCGAAGGCTATCTTACCATTAACAAAAATATCACCATTGACGGAAACGGTCATCAATTACATATCGAAGGCTCAAATCTTTCTCTTGAAGCCGATGTTACCATTAAAAATACCAATCTTTCGCTCAAAGCCAGTCAAACTTTAGATAACATTTTTGGGGGCGGTTTTAATACGCAAAATGCAACGCCGTCTGTTATTGTGACTAATGGACATAAATTAGTATTGGATGCAGTTGATACCAAAGTTTCAGGTGAGCATGACGATTCGCGCCCCATTATTATTTTAGGTTCTAAAGATAACAGTACACAAAATGCCGGTCACGGCGAATTGGTGGTAACAAATTCTAATTATAAAACCAAACTTTATGCGGTCGTTGCAGGCGGTAATGGTACGAATGATCAAAATCAATCTACTAAAATTACCTTGGAAAAAGGCGTGTCTTTTGTTGATAAAAAATCACGCGGGACAGATGAAGGCGTTATAGTTGGCACTTTTAATGGTAAAAATTACACTGGAAATGTTGATTTAATTATTGGGGAAAGTAATACAAATTTAAAAACATTTGATACGACAACGAACCCCAATGTTTCTTTAACGTTAACCAACGGCTTGCCGGGTGACGGTATTTTAAAATTAGGTGAAAATGGCAAGTTAAAAAATTTAACGCTTGATGGTTCAAAAAACATTAGCGTTGAGAATTTAACCGTAACAGAAACCCTGACATTGAAAAATGGTGCTGTGTTGCAAACGCCAAATTTCCCTAAAACAGCCAGCCAAATTAACCTAAATAATGTAAAAGTTGAACGTGGAGAAATTAAAGCAGAAGAAAAAAGCGGTCAAAAAGCGAATTTAACTATTTCTGGCAATATTGATGGCGATTTAAAAATTACGGGCAATGACGTTAAGCTCAGCGATAATTATCAGCTTAATTCTAACGGCAAAGTTGAACTCAAAACGTCAACACCACCGCAACCCCAAACACCGCCGACTGATTCAAGCCAAGGTGAAACGAACCAAGGTGAGTCTAATCAAAGTGAAACGAATCAAGGCGAAACCGGGCAAGGTAATGAATCCACAAATGGAAATGAGCAAGGTCATTCAAATGAAGTGACACCGCCAACAACAGAACCTGAATCACCGGCACAACCGGAAGAACCTGTTGTTCCAACACAACCTGAGCAACCACCTGTAGAACCGGTTCAACCGCCGGCAGAGCCTGAACAACCGTCTGAGCCTGTCGTTCCGGCGGATCCTGTTGAACCGCCAGCGACACCAAGCGAGCCGGCTGATAATTCTCAGGGTGAGAATGAAACGGATGAAAATAACAGCGGAACAACAACCCCTGTACCAGATGCGCCAACAGCGGGTGAAGAAACCCCACCGTCTACAACACCGGAAAATGGAAACAACACCCCTAACGTAGAGCCGTCTGAAGCAGAAACACCGAATACCAGCGAAGATCCGAATAATGCCAACGCAACGGATATACCGTCTGAAAATAACGGTACAACAGAAAATAATGGCACGGCTGAAAGTCGTGGTGAAGCAGAAAATAATGGCACAACCGAAAATAGTGGTGCGGTAGAAAACACTGAAAATCAAGAAAGCAATCCATCTGCTACAGAGCAACCGGCAGAAGAAACGGCACAAGAAGCTCAAGAAGAAAACAATGCTGAAAACACTGAATCAAAAGAAAATGCTCAGGCATCAGCAACAGTAGAAACTGCGCCAAAAAATACCGCACTTTCATTGATTTCTACGGCAGAAATCGCTTATCACCAGTCATCGGCTAAAGCTGTTTATGCTCTAATGGTATCGTCACAAGCGATGAATGGTATTAACAAACGTCTAAACCAACTACGCGCTTATGATTCACATCAGGATCTTAGTGCCGCTTTAGACAGTGCAGCCATACCATTTACCGGAGAATCCGGACTTTGGGTCAGCGTACAATCTCAACGCCTCAAACAACATCATGATTACAAGCTGCGTCATTGGGGTGTACAAATTGGTTACGATGCAACCTTACCGATTGAAAGTGGTTTGTTGCGTTTAGGGGGCGCGGTGGATATGGCGCATGGACAAATCCGCTTAACGGAATCTCGCGATGAATTGCGTTTGCGTGATTATGGTGCTGCATTGTACGGTTCTTACGAAACAGAAAAAGGGCAGCACATTGATGCTATTGCGCGTGCTGCACGTATTTCAGTAAAAAATCCGGTTCAGCATTTCCGTTATCACCATAACCTGTATTCTGCGAGTGTAGCTTATGGGCAACGTTTCCAGCTTACACCTTATTGGGTGTTAGATCCTTATGGGCAATTGGCGTATCATCATCTTAGCGCAACAGATTATCATCAAAATCACGTCATGGTAAAACGTGATGCGGTGAATAGCTTAGTTGCAAGCCTAGGCGTAAAAAGTGCGGTACAAATTAAACCAAATGTACAACTTTATGTTGACGCTGCACTATATCGTGAACTTGCTGGAAAACAAAAATTGTTCCTGACCCACGATGCAGCACCTGCTGATATTCTACGTCAAGATTGGAACAATCACGCTACTTGGGGCGTAGTCGGTGTTGGCATACAGGCCAAATTGACACCTAATTTCCACTGGTCAACAGAACTTAACCACGTCATAGGCAACGGTTATAAACAAAGCTATCAAGCTCAAGTTAATGTTAACTGGTTGTTCTAATTCAAAATAAACAACATCGCCTTGGTATTGAGTATCAGGGCGATTTTTTTATTGAATTTATTGGTTTTTATTCTTATAAAGCCCCTTATTCGAAGATCGAACCGCCGTTTGATATCCCTGAGAGTTGGGTTTGGGTAACTCTCGATGAAATTACATCGAAAATTACAGATGGTTCACATAATCCACCACCAAATAATCTATCAGGGATTCCTATTCTAAGTGCAACAAATATTTTTGATGAAAAAATTCAACTAGAATCAGCTTCTCGTTGGGTATCAGAAGAACAATGGGAAATTGAAAATAAAAGAACAGATATTCAACTAAATGACATTCTATTAACTATTGTTGGTACAATAGGTAGAACAGCTATTGTTAAATCAAATGATAAATTTGCTCTGCAGAGAAGTGTTGCAGTTTTAAAACCAATTCAAGTGTATTCTGAATATCTCAGCTATGTTTTGCAATCAGCATTTTTATTAGATTTACTAAATTTAAGTAGTAAAGGAACCGCACAGAAAGGGATTTATTTAAGCTCATTAAAAGATTTAATACTTCCACTTCCCCCACTAAATGAACAGTACCGCATTGTTGCAAAAATAGAAAAGCTATTACCCTTTATCGAACAATACGATCAAAAGGAACAACAACTTACCGCATTAAATAAAAATTTCCCGGAACAGCTTAAAAAATCCATTTTACAAGCTGCAATTCAGGGCAAGCTAACAGAGCAACTTCCAACTGACGAGCCCGCCAGTGAACTACTGAAACGTATTCAAGTGGAAAAAGCTCGCTTGATTTCAGAGAAAAAACTAAAGAAACCAAAGCACACTTCTGAAATTATTATTCGTGATAATTTAGCGTATGAGATCAAAGAGGGTATTGAGCGTTGTATCGCTGATGAAATACCGTTTGAGATCCCTGAAAGTTGGTGTTGGGTTAGGTTGGGGGATATTTCCGAAACTAATATAGGTTTAACATATTCCCCAAGTGATGTATCTAAGAATGGTACTATTGTTTTGCGTTCTGGAAATATACAAAATGGGAAATTAAATATTCAAAATGATATTGTCAGAGTAAATATAGATATTCCTGAAAATAAAAAGTGTTATAAAAATGATTTGCTTATTTGTGCGAGAAATGGTAGTAAATCCTTAGTTGGAAAAACAGCAATTATTGATAAAGATGGTTATTCATTTGGAGCCTTTATGGCTGTTCTTCGGAGCCCTTTTTATCAATATATTTATCATTTTTTATCTTCACCATTATTCAGAAATGATTTTGATGGAGTTGGAACTACAACAATCAATCAAATTACGCAAAATAATCTAAACAATCGTTTAATACCTTTACCACCAATCAAAGAGCAAAAACGCATTGTAGAAAAAGTAGAATTATTTATGTCAGTAATTAACCATTTATAAATTTCAAGGACAGGTTAAAACCTGTCCTTATTATATTGCTAATAAAATATAATCATTACCAATCAATAATTTTATTAATAATAGCTTGTTGCTCTGTACTCGTTTTTCTTAAATAAATTCTCGTAGTTTCAATACTTTCGTGCCCCATTAAATCAGCTAAAAAAGTAATATCATTACAGCGTTCTAAAAAACTTTTAGCAAAACGATGACGAAAAGAATGTGGATAAACAACTTTGGGGTCTAGTTTATATTTTTTCGCTAATACTTTTAACTGACTTGATATTCCCCTTGTTGTAATTCGTTCGCCATATTTATTAAGAAAAATAAAACCGTATCTTCTATTCTGTTCTTGCAGCCAGTTTAAACATGCATCTTGTAATTTCTCAGGTATATAAATTCGGCGTAGTTTTCCACCTTTAGAATATAAATCAAAATATCCGACCTGAATATGCTCACATTTTAGCTGAATAAGCTCACTAACCCTTGCACCAGTGGCTGCCATAAAGCGGATCACAAAATACCAATACAGATCGTTATCTTGTTTTAAACATTTTTTGAAATAATTATAATCAGCTTCACTAATTACATTTTCTAAAAATGGTTTTTGCTGGACTTTGACAAAAGTTAGCTTCCATTTTTCCTTTTTTATAAATTCCAAATAACTATTCACAGCTCGTAGTCTTAAATTAACGGTTTGTGGTTTAAAATTTTCGATTAGGTAAACTTTGTATTCTTTTAAATTTGGCTTTGTTATTTCACCAAATAATTGGTGAAATTGTTTAACCGAAAATAGGTAAACTGAAATGGTATTTTTTGCTAGATTTGATTGTTTGAGATATTTTTCGTAAGATTGGATCATACTGATTTCCTTTTGTTGATTGAAAATCAGTATGATAGAGACACAAGCGGTTAAATTTATTCTAATTTTTGTAGATTGGATAGAAGTTGTTCTATTTTAGCTACAATACGATGTTGTTCATTTAGAGGAGGTAAAGGAATAATAAATTCTCTTAGAAATGATAAGGAAATAAATGATTGCACTCCACCTGAAGCTACATTTTTCATTTCATTTTGATAAAAAGAAAGAACATAGAATATATAATCCATATTTGTTTGTTTTATATAGGGTTTAAATAAAGCAACATTCTTAATACTAAATTCTAATTCTTTTTTTACTAAAACAGGATTTCCAATACTCCCAATCATTGCAAATAAAATATCGCCAACATTTACTTTGGAACGCAGAGAAATAGCTAAATGATCTTCTCTTGAAATGAATTTTACATTTGAAAAATCTAGATTTCCATTAACTAAATTTTTACTTGTAACTAATGGATAACCTTTTTCCACATATTTAGGTGTATCATGTGTTCCATCTCTAACATCTAAATAGTTTCCCAACCTAACCCAACACCAACTTTCAGGAATCTCAAACGGTATTTCATCAGCGATACAATTCTCAACACCGTCTTTGATCTCATACGCTAAATTATCACGAATAATAATTTCAGAAGTGTGCTTTGGTTTCTTTAGTTTTTTCTCTGAAATCAAGCGAGCTTTTTCCACTTGAATACGTTTCAGTAGTTCACTGGCGGGCTCGTCAGTTGGAAGTTGCTCTGTTAGCTTGCCCTGAATTGCAGCTTGTAAAATGGATTTTTTAAGCTGTTCCGGGAAATTTTTATTTAATGCGGTAAGTTGTTGTTCCTTTTGATCGTATTGTTCGATAAAGGGTAACAGATCTTCAATTTTTGCAACAATGCGGTGTTGTTCGTTTAATGGGGGGAGAGGAAATAAAAATTCTTTTCCTTTTTCTAAATTAAACCTAGGCATCTTCGTGCCATGAGAATTTTGTTTTGCATAACTAAGGAAATAAGGAGACATTAAAACTATTTGAGCAAAACGATTATAAAAATTTATAGTAAATTTTAAGGGGACAATTTCCGTTGAACAGAAGCCTTTATCTGTAGCAATAATTACTTTATTTAGATATGGTCTTAGCTTTCCATATAAAATATCATTTTCTTCAAATGAATTTTTCTGACTTTTAATATTATTCTGTGTTTTTATTTTTTTTCGTAATAAAACTCCACTTTCTTTTTCTATATCTTCCAAATCTAAAACCCAAGAATTTAAAGGAATATCTTTACCCTCAATATCTTTTTTAGGGTTAAATTCACAAATATCATCAAGCCTCACCCAAACCCAACTCTCAGGAATATCAAACGGCGGTTCGATCTTCGAATAAGGGGCTTTATCGGCAGATTTTTTACTTTTCTTGATTTTGCCTTCTGCGATCAAGCGGTCTTTTTCTGCCTGAATTTTGCAGAGTAATTCACTGGCAGGTTCATCATTAGGATCTTGTGGTACAAGTTTTCCAGAAATGGCTAATTGTAAAATGGCATTTTTTAATTGTTGGGCTTTCATCTTATTTCTTCAACTTTATTCCGTAATCATCACTACATAGCAGTTATAAAGGTATCCTTTATAACTTAATCCCCAAAATTCCCGTAATTTCCCCTAAAATGCGGTCAATATCTGCATTTAAAGCGGTTCGTTTTTGCTGATAATTTGCAATAAGTTCATCTGGCGGTAGGATTTCTTCTTCCTCGTGTGGGAAACCACAAAGATCAATATTAAATTGACGATCGGCAATTTCTTGGAAACAGTAACAACGAGCCTTGTCAAAGCCATCAATTTCAATAGGCTGACGGTTATCCCACCATTCCATAACATCATTGAAATGTTCTAATTTCATTGGCTTCGTTTTAGAGAAATTTTTATAACCCTGTGGCATATCCAGACGATAAAACCAAGTTTCTTCAGTCGGTTTGGTGTTATCAAAGAATAAAATATTAGTCGTGATAGACGTATAAGGGGCAAACACGCTGTGTGGTAAACGAATAACAGTATGTAAATTCATTTCTGTCATCAGTTTTTTCTTAATTGCCATTTTTGCGTTGTCTGTACCAAATAAGAAGCCATCAGGCAATACGATTGCTACTCGTCCATTTTTCTTCAAACGGTACATAATAACCGACATAAATAGGTCAGCGGTTTCGCTAGAACGCAAGGCAGTAGGGAAATTGGTTTTAATTTGCTCAATTTCCGCACCGCCGTAAGGTGGATTCATCAAAATAACATCAAACTTATCTTTTTCTGTGTAATCTTTGACAGGCTTTTCAAGAGCATTGTCGTGATGGACATTGGGATTATCAATATCGTGCAACAACAAGTTTGTAATACAAAGCAGATGTGGCAATGCTTTTTTCTCAATACCATACACAGAATTGTTAAATAAAGTGCGATCGGAAACAGACGAAATTTGAGCTTCTAATACTTTCAATGCGGAAGTTAAAAATCCGCCCGTTCCACAAGCAAAATCAGCAATTCGTTCGCCAAGTTTTGGTTTGATCATTTTAACCATAAAATCGGTGACTGCTCGTGGCGTATAAAACTCACCGGCATTACCTGCACTTTGTAAGCTTTTTAGGATATTTTCATAAATATCGCCAAAAGCGTGGCGTTCTTGGTATTGTTCAAAGTTGATTTCATCAATGATATTAATAACTTGGCGAAGCAAAATACCATTTTTCATATAGTTGTTATTATCTTCAAAAGCGGCACGAATAATCCGCTTATTCATTGGCATATCTGAAGAAATTAACAAATTTTTAAGTGTAGGGAACAAATCATTGTTGACAAAAGAGAGTAACTCATCGCCTGTCATTGCTTTTCCGTCTTTGTTATCTTTTGCCCAATTTGACCAACGTAACTTTTCTGGAATGATAGAACGATATTCATCGTTCAAGAGTTCCCATTCCTGTTCTTTAGCATCATAAATTTTAAGAAATAATATCCAGACAATTTGTTCAATACGTTGTGCATCACCATTAATTCCCGCATCATTTCGCATCACATCTTGTAGGCGTTTTACTAAATTATTTAGGCTCATTTTGTTCCTTATTTATTCTATCTATCAAATAACCATCAAATAAGGTATTCCTTATTTATCAATTAGTTAGCAATTCATCTATACCCAAAATTCAGACTATGTCAAACAACCTTTATTTTTGGGCTAAGTTTTGCACAAAAAATCAAATAACCATCAAATAAAAATACACAATAAAATCATATAGTTAAATATAAAATACTCATGCTATAAAATGACTTATCAAATAAAACTATGCCCAATATGGGATATATTTTGCGTACTTTTTGGATTTGGCCTCAGGATCATCATTTTTAATTAAATTCTCCGCAATCGCTTCAGCAATGATTCGTGAAACAATTGCCGCATTTCTATCGTCGATTTTGAATCGTTCTCGTAAAGATTGATTTGTCATCTTTTCATTATTGACATAACACAAACAACAATGTTGATAAGTTGCCCGAACCTTGTCTTTTTTGTCCATTTCATTAAGCGTTTGATGAGCGTATAAAATCGTTTTAGTATGTTTTTCTTGCACTAGAAAATTAGGGGCAGGAAGCTGATATGCTTCTACCCAAGAAATAACTTTATCAATACCGCTACCTTTTTCTTCACAAATTCTTGCACGACGTAAAACATCAGCTAATTTTTCATTTCTTGATTGATATTCATCAATAAAGCGTTCTGGAATAATCAGTGGTAAACCAGCATTTGAAATTTCAATCCGATCACTAAAGATTTCAACCATAGGAAATCCTTTTTCATCAAAATCTTGATGAATTAAAGCATTTGCAATTAATTCACGAATAGCAATTTCGGGATACATTCGAATCTCTTCTCGCAAAGCTTGCCCAATAATTTCATTAGAGGGTAACTGCCCATTTATCCATTCAATAAGATTTTCGAATCCTACAGCATAGCCTTTATTTCCGATCACTTCACGAATCGTATTTAATTTATTCTTTCCATCATACACAATGACACGAACCGCTTTTCGTTTTAGTTGATCAAACGCATTAAGATCCTTAGCAAATAATAGTGCCCCTAAATTAGTAATATCGTAACTTCCATCATTATTCAGATGAATAAATTTCTCAGTGCAGAATTTTTCCAACACACCTTTTCTATCTGTTGGATAAGGAATTTTCATTAATTCAAAATAAGATTGCGTATTGAGTAACTCAATAACTTGATCAGCAGACACATTTTCTTGTGCAAGGCGTTCTTCGAACACATTATTAGTACTATTTTTCCAAATTTTTCTTGCCTTTTCAGGAAATTCATTGAGCTTTCTGGTATAAGAACCCACTCGAATATAAGCAGTGTGCGAGAATTCCACCGGCTGATTGTAAGTTGCAGGGATTTTGAATAAAGCGATGTGTTTACCGCCATATTCAAATTCTTCAATCGTAAAATCAATTCTTGGATTTAAACGTTGAACTAACCAATTTTCTAGTTCTTCTTTACTTTCCTTGCCTTTTTCCCCCTTGGCTTTTGCTGATTTAGGGCTAAATGTTGTGCCTAACACACTATGTGTTTTATCTTCAACCCCAAAAACTAAATAAGCATAAGCCTGTTGATGGATGCAAGCAGAATTCGAAAGCGCAGAAATTCTTTCCCCAATTTCATTATCAGAATGATAATTCAGTTTAAATTCCAACCATTCACTTTCATTTGGATGATTAATTAATGCTTTTAATAATTGTTGTAATTCTTCTGTTTTCATACATTATTCCGAATAAATCATCTTTTCTAAGCCTTTTACAGCTTTTTGATAAAGCTCCTTACCGCCAAATTTTTTGACAATAGAAACCAGTCCACCTAAAGGACTAAATTGTGGTGTTTGTAATAATTCGGTTTTAGTGAGATCTTTTGAACCTGATTTTACATACTCATCAAGTAATAAACCTAAGATTTGCTGATTTTCAGCAGAGTATTGATTGAGATAATGACTTTGTTTGACTTTCTCGACTCGTTGCTTTTTGGTTAAAGGTTTTTTACCAAAACCAACGGAAGCAATAACATCTAAATCATCAAACTCTTCAGATAGGGCTTGCTTTTTGCGTAGTGCGTTGAGCCATTTAGAATCAGTGTAAAATTTTGCTGGAATTTCACCGCTTGTTAGCCATTGGTGTTGTAATTGCTCAAAGCTAGTAAAATCTTTTTGAATTTCACGTTTTGAGAATACATCAATGTCTTCTGAAATTAATTCCCCTTTTTCATTAAGATATTGTACTTTTTCATCTAAAATTCTTAATTTGAGCAAGCCTGCTTCTACAACAACAATAGGTTTATAAGTTGGTTCAGGTTCATTTACTTCGCCGTTAGGTTGCTTAGCAGAGTCATCTTCATCATCTTTTGGATTATCAAAAGGTTTATCTTCTGGTACGTCAAGAATAACGACTGGTTCACCATCAAAATCAGGATCGGCAAATAATTTTGTTACGCCACGGAAATCTAAAATTGTAAAAAACTCTTTGCCTGCGTCTGGCCGTAAACGTGTGCCACGCCCAATAATTTGTTTAAATTCAGTCATTGACTGAATATTGGCATCCAGTACAACCAGTTTACAGGTTTTACTATCCACGCCAGTAGTCATTAATTTAGATGTAACGGCAATAACAGGATAGTCTTTGCCTTCATTATGTACATCACAAAACTCTTCTAAATCAACACTTTTCCCTGATTGATCGCCTGTGATTTGGCAAATATATTTGGAATTTTGCTGTAACATATCAGCATTTAAACGACAAAGCGCTGCCACCATTCGCTGTGCATGGTTAATATTGGCACAGAAAACAATGGTTTTATCTAAGCGGTTGGTTTTCTTCAAAAATTCGGTAATTCGTTCTGCTACCAAGCGAGTGCGATCATCTAGAATAATGTTGTAATCGAAATCTTTTACCGTATATTCACGATCTTCAATTTCATTACCTTCTTTATCTTTCATTCCTTTAGTTGGTCGCCAGCCTCTGTCACAATCAAGCTCCACACGAATTACCCGATAAGGCGCTAAAAAGCCATCTTCAATACCTTGTTTTAAACTATAAGTATAAATTGGCTCGCCAAAATAAGTGATATTACTAGCATCCGTGGTTTCTTTTGGGGTTGCAGTTAAACCGATATGCGTTGCTTCATTAAAATACTCCAAAATCGCACGCCAGTTAGAGTCTTCTTTCGCACTACCACGATGACATTCATCAATAATGATTAAATCAAAGAAAGACGGCTGAAATTGCTTAAAGAGTTCATTATCTGCAGAACCATCAAGCTGTTGATATAACGCTAAATAGACTTCAAAAGCACTATCAAGCGTTTTATTCGTGACTTTTACCATTTTGTCTTTAAAGGGTTTGAAGTCTTGGGTCATCGGTTGATCAACTAATACATTGCGATCTGCTAAAAACAGAATTTTCTTTTTTGTTCCACTTGTTTTTAATCGATGAATAATTTGGAAGGCGGTATAGGTTTTTCCCGTCCCTGTTGCCATAACCAATAAAATACGCGACTGTCCTTTGGCGACAGCTTCAACGGTACGGTTAATTGCAATTTCTTGATAATAACGGGGCTCTTTGAATGTTTCCGTTGCACTTGTGTAATAAGGTTGTTGAATAATTTTCAGCGCTTCTTGCGTATATTGTTCTGACCAACGCTGATAAAGTTCATCAGGGGTTGGGAATTGCTCCATATTTAAAGTGCGTTGAACACCAGTGGTGAAATCGTGCTCAATAAACTCATCGCCATTAGAACTGTAAGCAAAAGGAATATCAAGTAAACGAGCATAATCCATCGCTTGTTGCAATCCATCCCTTGGAGTATGTTTATTATCTTTAGCTTCAACGATAGCAATTTTTTGATTAGGTGAATGGTAAAGTAGATAGTCAGCTCGTTTGGCATCTAATCGATGGGCTTTCTTGGTTTTAGGATCAACGATCATCTGCCCATCGGTAAATTGTTTATTAGCTTTAAAAGAATACTCTTCGCGTATTTGGCGATCCGCCCAACCTGATTTTTGAATTGCGGGCGTAATAAATTTAGTACGAATATCCGTTTCAGACATTTTGAGTTTTTCTTGTTTGGTGTACATAAACAACTTCCGATAAGATCTTGATTTTCACTATTATGCCAAGTTTAACGCATAGCGTCAAAATAACAGAAATCCGGGAATTCAGATTTTGATAGGTAATAAAGAAAAAGCGCGGTTAAAAATCTTCGTATTTTTTAACCGCGCTTTGAGTATGAAAGGTTATAAGATAATCGAACCGATCACCGATAATCCAAATCCAACTAAGCCAATCAAGGTTTCTTGAACTGTCCAAGTTTTAAACATGGTTTTAGTATCAATTTCCAAGAAACGGCTGACTAGCCAGAAACCACTGTCGTTAACATGGGCAAGAACAGTCGCGCCGGAGGCGATTGAGATAACAATAAAGCACAAATCAAATTCGCTTAATCCTGTTGTTGCAGAAACCATTGGAGCAACAAGCGCTGATGTAGTGGTGATAGCAACAGTGGCAGACCCTTGTGCGACACGTAATGCACTAGAAATAATAAATGCGGCGACAATCACAGGCATGCCAGTGTCTGAAAGCATATTCGCTAACACATCTCCAATACCACTTGCACGCAATACGCCACCAAACATTCCCCCCGCTCCCGTTACAAGTACAATGGAGCAGATAGGACCTAATGCGTTATCACAGATTTTTTCTATTTGCTCAACGCTACGTTGTTCTTTTAATAGATAGATTGTCACAATAAGTGTAATGAGCAATGCTACCGGCGTTTTACCGATCAAACGTAAACTTTCTACCCATAATTGAGAACCATCAATGACTTTTGCTACCGATAAGGTATTGAGTACCGTATCTAACATAATTAAGCAAAGTGGTAGTAATAGGATAAATAATACGCGTCTAAAACTTGGTGGGTTAAGTACAGCAGTTTCATTAATCGGGGCGGCATTTAAAAATGATTTTGGTAAATCTAAATGAAATTTACGACCTAAGAATGTTCCGTAGAGATAAGCAGCAAAATACCAAGTTGGAATAGCAAGAATAAAACCGACAATGGTTAATAAACCGATATTAGCACCTAATAAATCTCCTGCGGCAACGGGACCGGGATGGGGTGGTAAGAATGCATGTGTTACCGCAAAGGCACCAGCCGCCGGGAATGCGTAACGGAATAGCGAACCACCGAATTGTTTTGCTACACTGAAAATAATCGGTAGCATCACCACTAAACCGGCATCAAAGAAAATAGGGAAGCCAAATAAGAATGATGCCACACCTAATGCAAATGGTGCTTTTTCTTCCCCAAATTTATTGATTAAGGTATCCGCGAGAACTTTTGCTCCACCGGTAATTTCGAGCAGACGACCAATCATCGCGCCAAAACCAACTAATAATGCAACGGAGGCCAGTGTGCCACCAAACCCCGTCATTAAGGTCGGTAGAATTTTATTGACAGGTACACCAGTCACAAGTGCGGTCAATAAACTTACTAAAGTTAATGCAACAAACGCATGCACTCTAAATTTCATAATTAATACAAGTAGTAGTGCAATGGAACCTATTAAAGTTACGATTAACATAGACAATCCCTCTTATACTGCCGCCAACATACCGCCATCAACAAACAATAAATGTCCGTTCACGAAGTCTGAGGCTTTTGATGATAAAAATACCGCTGCGCCAATAAGTTCTTTTGGATCGCCCCAACGATTAGCCGGCGTACGTTTGCATAGCCATTCGGTAAACTCTTTGTTTTCAACCAGCGGTTTGGTTAATTCTGTAGCAAAATAGCCTGGCGCAATGCCATTGACTTGAATGTTATAACGCGCTAATTCAACACACATACCACGCGTGAGCATTTTAACCGCGCCTTTTGTGGCGGCATAAGGCGTAATCGTATCGCGCCCCAATTCACTTTGCATCGAACCAATATTAATGATTTTGCCACGCTGACGTTTCACCATATAACGTGCTACCGTTTGAGAAACAATAAAGACCGCTTTTTGGTTTACGCTTACCAAATCATCAAAATCTTTTTCTGGGAATTCACAGAATGGATGGCGGCGTTGAATGCCTGCGTTATTGATTAATACATCAATAGCACCAATTTCGCGTTCAATATAATCAATCGCGTTATGAACGGCTTGTGTATCCGTGATATCAAAGGCGACAGCATGGGCTTTAAAACCTTGTGCATTTAATTCATCGGTAACCGCTTGGGATTTTTCTTGATTGGTGCTATTAATAATCACTTCCGCACCATGTTCAACCACACCCTGCGCCAATAAACGCCCAATTCCTCGCGTAGAGCCGGTAATTAAAATCCGTTTATTTTGTAAAGAAAATAAGTCACTCATCATTAATCCTTATTCAAAACTAAGTTGAACTTTTACAATTTCATTTTTATTTCCAGCCAGTTTTACTGCTTCTTCAAAGGCTTGGAATGGCACGACTTTTGACAGTAAAGGCAATGGGTTGACTTTTCCTGAACTTAACCATTCAACAGAAGTATTAAATTCTTCCACAAAACGGAATGTTCCTTTCCAACTCATCTCTTTGGCAATTAATGTCATCATATTAAATTCAGGCACAACACCGCCCATTCCCACTTGAACTAATGTTCCCCGCGCTTTGGTAATGGCTAAACAGCGTTCAATAGAAGAAGGATGACCTGAAGCTTCAAAAGACACATCGAAATAACCTTTATGTTCCGCATAAGATGAAAAATCATCGTTAGCCGCGTGTAAGGTTTTAGTGGCACCCATTGCGGTCGCTAAATCTAAACAACGTTGGCTCATATCTGCACACACAATTTCAGCAGCGTCTAATGCCTTAACTGCAGCAACCACTAAACATCCGATAGGTCCAACTCCTGATACAAAAACTTTTTTACCTGTTAAATCACCTGCTTGTTTAGCCGCGTGAATGGTCACAGCTAAAGGTTCGGCAAATGCCATCACATCATCAGGTGCGTCTTGCGGATAATCTACGCATTGCACATTATCAACGACTTTAAATTGTGTAAAACCGCCATCTACATGTGGGTTATACATCGCACTCCCGAAGAAACGCATGGTTTCGCATTGATTGGTATCGCCTGATAGACAATATTTACATTTCAAACAAGGTTTGCTTGGATTAATCGCCACTTTTTGCCCAACATAAAGATTTGGGTCATTGGTTTTGACCACTTTGCCTATCACTTCATGTCCTAAAATCATCGGGTGTTTTACTTCAAAATTCCCAATTTTGCCATGTTGGTAATAGCTTAAATCTGAACCACAAATCCCCCCACGGGTAATTTGAACAAGGGTCTGATTAGGACTATTTTCATCATATTCAATCCGCTGAGTGATTACATCTAAATCTAATTTACCTTTCACCACACAGGATAATGTTTCTATTTCCATAAAATTCTCCTTTTTGCTTACTGTTACGCGTAACATAGTTAACTTTAATGAAAAGGTAAAGTTTCAATCTTATAAATTGTGAGCTATATCACAAATTAAATGATTCAATGGATAAATAGGAAAATTCTTTGTGATCAAGATCACAGATTTAATTGTTACCAGTAACATTTAACCCCAAAGTAAGATATGGTAATGGGAAAAAACAAGGAGCAGTAATATGACAATTGGCAAAAGTTTTATCTTAATGGGTGTATCAAGTACAGGCAAAACAACGGTTGGAACAGAAGTAGCTCATCAGTTGGGGATAAAATTGATTGATGGCGATGATTTGCACCCTAGAGCGAATATTTTGAAAATGGGGGCGGGGCAGCCGTTGAATGATGAAGATCGTGCGCCTTGGTTGGAGCGAATTCGTGACGCGGCATTTAGCTTGGAGAAAAAAAGTGAAATCGGGATTATCGTGTGTTCTGCGTTGAAGAAAAAATATCGTGATTTAATCCGTGATGGCAATGAAAATGTGAAATTTATTTGGCTATATGGCAGTTATGATTTGATTTTAGAACGAATGCGCCAGCGTAAAGGGCATTATATGAAAGAAGAAATGCTCAAAAGCCAATTTGCAGCGTTGGAAGAACCTGATATTTCAGAAGAAACAGATGTTATTCCGATTAGTATTGATGGCAGTTTTGATGAGGTAGTGGCGCGTTGTGTGGAAGCCTTAAAGCCATTGATTTAAGAGGGAAGTGTGATGGGAAAGTGCGGTGAAATTTAATCGTACTTTGGAAAAATAACCTAGCACGAGCCGTGCTAGGTTCGTTAAGCCCAGCCCCGCCGGGGCTGAATGGAAGAGCCGCAGAGCGGCTCAGATTAAGCAACTCTATACGGCTCGTATAGGGTTGTCAGCGATTTTAAAGTGCGGTGAAATTAACCGCACTTTGCGCTTTATAACGTTTCCCCCAAATGAATATCATACCCCAAATCAATAATTCGGCTTTGTTGGGGGATTTGATTGATTCGATTTAATAGTTCTTGGGCGGCGACTTGTCCAATTTCTAAGCGTGGGGTGATGACGGTGGCAAGTTGTGGTGTGAGAGATTGCCCTACATCGTGACCATGAAATCCTGCGATTGCCATTTGCTCAGGCACTGAAATGCCTAAACGTTGACATTCAAATAAAGCACCAATGGCAAGGTCGTCATTGGTGCAAAAAATCCCATTGAGCTCCGGATAATCTTTTAACGCTTGCTGTAAAAATTCTGCGCCCATGGTGAAAGATGATGGTTCTTCAGAACTGATCACCTTGGGTTTTAACTTGTGTTTTTTCATGGCTTTTTCATAACCTTGCATTTTGAGTAAGGTGCGTTTGTCTTGTCGGGCAGAAAAATAGGCAATATTTTTGTAACCACGTAAAATCATAGTTTCCACCATTGCCTGTGCGGCGGAAATATTATCAAACCCGACCACTTGCTCAATGCCCGGTTCAGAGGTATCCATAATTTCAATAACAGGAATATTGGCCACTTCAAGCATTTTTAAGGTTCGTGCGGTATGCTGATTTTCCGATAAAATTAAACCGTCAATATTATAAGAAAGCAGGCTTTCAATACGTTGTTCTTCTTTTTCTAGGCTATAACCATAGTGAGCGAGCATGGTCTGATAGTTTGCTTTATCCGTCACAATTTCAATCCCCTTTAATACATCCGCAAAAACCGCATTCGTTAAGGAGGGGAGAAGCACTCCAATGGCACGGCTTTTGGCATTAGACAGCATTTCAGGGGCTTTATTGGGAATATAACCAAAATGTTCGATAGCTTGTGCAATGCGAACCTGTGTTTCCGGCGCAACGGTATCAGGATTACGCAAATAACGACTAATAGTCATTTTTGTAATACCAAGATAGTTAGCAATATCTTGTAAAGTAGGGCGTTTAGATTTTGACATAAAATGCTCGTTGATTATTTTTTATTGATTTTACTCAAAACTTCGTAAAATTTCACCGCACTTTTAACTTAATTCTTATTTTGATTTCAGGTATCATATACGGCAATTTTTGACAGGTATTTTAGGTTAATTCAATGGCTAAACAACCCACTTCCACATATTCTTCCGAGCGAGATCAGCAATTAGCACAAGCCAGTATTCCGCCTCATTCCATTGAAGCGGAGCAAGCGGTTTTGGGCGCGGTGATGATTAATAATAAGCATTGGGAAGATGTGGTGGAGCGCGTGATTGCTGCGGATTTTTACCTTGCGGCGCATCGTATTATTTTCCAAGAAATTGAGCATTTAGCCCGTCAAAATTCACCTATTGATTTGTTAACCTTAGATCAATCCTTGCAAAATCGCGGTGTGATTAATGATGTTGGGGGATTTGCTTACCTTGCGGAATTATCTAAAAATACGCCAAGTTCGGCGAATGTGAATGCTTATGCGGACATTGTGCGCGAAAAAGCGATTTTGCGTGAGTTAATTGGGGTTGGGAATAATATTGCCCAACGTGCTTATTCGCCAAAAGGAAAAGATATTAAAGAAATTTTGGATGAAGCCGAGCGCGAAGTGTTTAGTATTGCAGAAAAGCGTACATCACAGAATGAAGGCCCTGAAAATATTGCTTCTATTTTAGACCGCACTTTGGATCGGATTGAAATGTTGAAAATGAGCGGTCATAAAGGCTTAACGGGTGTGACAACCGGTTTTGTGGATTTAGACAAGAAAACCGCAGGGTTACAACCTTCCGATTTAATTATCGTGGCGGCGCGTCCTTCCATGGGGAAAACCACATTTGCTATGAATTTATGTGAAAATGCGGCAATGAATAGCGATAAACCGGTGTTGATTTTCAGCCTTGAGATGCCGGCGGAACAAATTATGATGCGTACCTTGGCATCCCTTTCGCGCGTTGACCAAACGGCCATTCGTACCGGGCAAATTAATGATGATGGCGATTGGGCGAAGATTTCAAGCACCATGGCAATGTTGGCGGAAAAACCGAATATGTATATTGACGATTCATCGGGATTAACGCCAACGGAATTGCGTTCGCGCGCGCGCCGTGTTTATCGTGAACATGAAGGCTTGAGTTTGATTATGGTGGATTATTTGCAGCTAATGCGCGCGCCGGGATTTGATAACCGAACCTTAGAAATTGCGGAAATTTCCCGTTCATTAAAAGCGTTGGCAAAAGAATTGGAAGTGCCTGTTGTGGCGTTGTCACAATTAAACCGTACCTTGGAAAACCGTACGGACAAACGACCGGTTAACTCGGATTTACGTGAATCAGGCTCTATTGAGCAAGATGCGGATTTGATTATGTTTATTTATCGTGATGAGGTGTATCATGAAACCACGGAAGAAAACCGCAACCGTGCAGAAATCATTATCGGTAAACAACGTAACGGCCCAATCGGGCGTGTGCCATTGATTTTCCAAGGGCAATATTCTCGTTTTGATAATGCACCGCAAGCGTGGCAGTTATCGGATGAGTATTAGATGTAAATATAAAATGAATTAAAAAAGAAGTACAACATGAAACCAGCAACCGCCAAAATTAGTTCCGTGGCGTTAAAACATAATATTCAACTAATTAAACAAAAAGCCCCCGAAAGTAAAATTATTGCCATTGTAAAAGCCAATGCTTATGGGCATGGTGTGGAATTTGTGGCTTCACAAATTGAACAAGATGTCGATTGTTTTGGGGTGGCGCGTTTGGAAGAAGCCTTAGCCTTACGTTCCAAAGGCGTGATTAAACCGATTCTCTTATTGGAAGGGTTCTTTTCTGAAACGGATTTGCCGATTATTGCGGTGAACAATATTCAAACCGTGGTGCATAATAAAGAGCAGCTTGACGCGTTAAAAGCGGCAAAATTACCTAATCCGATCAAAGTTTGGCTAAAAATTGACACGGGGATGCACCGTTTAGGGGTGGCATTAGAAGAAGTGGATGCCTATTGCCAAGCCTTTGAAAAATGCCCGAATATTGAACCGCACTTTGGCTTTGTCAGCCACTTTAGCCGTGCCGATGAGCTTGACAGTGATTATACCCAAATTCAGCTTGAACGCTTCTTAACCGCAACGAAAGGAAAAGCAGGCGAGCGAACCATCGCGGCGTCAGGCGGTATTTTATTTTGGCAAGCCTCCCATTTAGATTTAATTCGCCCGGGGATTATTATGTACGGCGTTTCACCAACGGATACCCCTGCGCAAGAATATGGCTTAGAGCCTGTGATGACATTAACTTCCTCACTGATTGCCGTGCGTGATCACAAAGCCGGAGAGCCGGTCGGTTATGGTGGTATTTGGACCAGTGAGAAAGAGACAAAAATTGGCGTAGTGGCTATTGGTTATGGCGATGGCTATCCGCGTAATATCCCACAAGGCACGCCAGTGTATATCAACGGCAGATTAGTCCCTATTGTAGGGCGTGTGTCTATGGATATGATCACCGTAGATCTTGGTGCGGATTGCACAGACAAAGTAGGCGATGAAGTGATTTTATGGGGTAAAGAATTACCTCTTGAAACCGTGGCAAAACATATGGGGCTGTTAAGTTATGAATTAATGACAAAATTGACACCACGTGTTCTAACCGAATATATTGACTAGATTTTTTAAAATTTGATTATTCATAGGAGAAAATAATGCAAAATATTAACCCAACCACCACCCAAGCTTGGCGAGCATTAGACGCGCACAAAGCGGCGTTTGGTAAAACAACCATTCAAGAATTATTTGCACAAGAACCTAACCGTTTTGCGGATTATTCTTTGACTTTCAACAATGAGATTTTGGTGGATTATTCTAAAAATAATATCAACCAAGAAACCTTGAAATTATTGCGTCAACTAGCGCAAGAATGTGCTTTAGACAGCGCAAAAGAAGCGATGTTTACAGGCGCAAAAATTAACCGTACTGAAAATCGCGCGGTATTGCACACGGCTTTACGTAATCGTTCAAATGCCCCTGTTTTAGTAGACGGCAAAGATGTGATGCCTGAAGTGAATGAAGTATTGGCAAAAATGAAATCTTTCTGCGAACGCGTTATTTCAGGCGAGTGGAAAGGTTATACAGGCAAAGCCATTACCGATGTGATTAACATTGGTATCGGCGGTTCAGACCTCGGCCCTTACATGGTCACGGAAGCTTTGCGCCCGTATAAAAACCATTTAACCATGCACTTTGTGTCTAACGTGGACGGTACGCATATCGCGGAAACCTTGAAAAAAGTGAACCCTGAAACCACCCTTGTTTTAGTGGCTTCAAAAACCTTTACTACACAAGAAACCATGACGAACGCAAACAGCGCGCGTGATTGGTTCTTGGCTTCAGCAAAAGATGAAAAACACGTAGCAAAACACTTTGCAGCACTTTCAACTAACGCGGCAGAAGTGGCTAAATTTGGTATTGATACCGACAATATGTTTGGTTTCTGGGACTGGGTAGGCGGTCGTTATTCTTTATGGTCAGCTATCGGTTTATCTATCGCACTTTCTATTGGCTTTGAGAATTTTGAACAATTATTAGCCGGTGCGCACGAAATGGATAAACATTTCCGCACAGCACCAATTGAGCAAAATATCCCAACAACCTTAGCCTTGGTGGGCTTATGGAACACCAGTTTCTTAGGCGCACAAACAGAAGCGATCTTACCTTACGATCAATATTTACACCGTTTTGCCGCTTATTTCCAACAAGGCAATATGGAATCTAACGGTAAATATGTTGGACGTGATGGCAAAGTCATTGACAGCTATCAAACCGGCCCGATTATTTGGGGCGAACCGGGCACCAACGGCCAACACGCGTTCTATCAATTAATTCACCAAGGGACAACCTTAATTCCTTGTGATTTTATTGCACCGGCACAAACACATAATCCATTAGCGGATCATCATGCAAAATTACTTTCAAACTTCTTTGCTCAAACAGAAGCCTTAGCTTTCGGTAAAACCAAAGAAGAAGTGGAAGCGGAATTTGTGAAAGCAGGTAAATCTTTAGACGATGTGAAAGACATTGTGCCATTTAAAGTGTTCCAAGGTAACAAACCAACGAACTCCATTTTGTTACAAAAAATCACACCGTTCAGCTTAGGTGCGTTAATTGCCATGTATGAACACAAAATTTTCGTACAAGGCGTTATCTTCAACATCTACAGCTTTGACCAATGGGGCGTAGAGTTAGGCAAACAACTCGCTAACCGCATTCTGCCTGAACTTGCCGGCAACGAACCGGTTTCAAGCCACGACAGCTCAACCAATGGATTAATCAACCAGTTCAAAGCTTGGCGTTAATTTTCGCCTTAATTAATGGTGATTATTTGGGGGCGAAAGATGTTTCGCCCCTACAGCCATTTACCCAAATCCCACGTTGTCATCACAACGGACACAAGTATAATTTGGGTGAAATATTAAAAATGGGGCAATATCACGATCCCGTAGGGACAGGCTTTATGCCTGTCCACAAACGTAAAAACGGTGTGGGATTGATGAACATTTGTAGGGGCGAAAAATTTTTCGCCCTAATTTATCGAGATGATTCGGGATAAAAGATGCTCCGTCCGTATGAATAATGACCTAAATCTCACGTAATCATTGCAATAGCTATATTCGGCATAAAACACATTCATGATGAATAAACACACCTTAGCCTTACTCAAAGTCCACGGAACAGCCGTGCTTTTTGGTGCTTCAGGCATTTTTGGGGCTTTAATTCAAAGTAGCGCAGACACACTGGTCTTAGGGCGCGTTTGGATCGCCTTTTTTATGATCTCTTTGTATTTCCTTTGGCAAAAACAATCCCTTACCCCATTAGCTAAAAAAGATATAGGACAACTTGCGCTTTCGGGCGTATTATTAGCCGCCCATTGGGTTACCTTTTTTGTGGCGGTAAAAGTCGGTGGGGTGGCTTTAGCCACCTTAGGATTTGCCGGTTTCCCCGCCTTTGTTGCGCTGTTTGAAGTGATCTTTTTTAAAGAAAAATTACATCTAAAAGAACTTATCTTATTGGTCGCCATTACCATTGGATTAATTTTAGTTACCCCTGAATTTACGCTAGGAAGCGAAGGGACACAAGGCTTGCTTTGGGGCGTTTTTTCTGCGCTGTCTTATGGTATTTTGGCGATTGTAAACCGCAAAAGCATGAGCAAATTATCCGGTACACAAGCAAGCTGGTGGCAATATCTTTTTGCAGGGTTAATTCTGTTGCCTTTTTCGGCGGAAAAATTATTGGTGGTTTCGGCGGTAGATTGGTTCTGGATTTTTTGTATCGGATTTTTATGTACAACGGTAGCCTATACCTTATTTGTCTCGAGTCTCGACACCATTAACGCCCGAACCGCATCAATGATTATCTCATTAGAACCTGTGTATGCCATCGCCATTGCATGGATCTGTTTTAATGAAGTTCCCACTTTAAGAATGTTGATTGGTGGTGCCATTATTTTACTTTCTGTCGCTTGGGCAAATCTGAAAAAATAAAAATTCTGACCGCACTTTGATTGAATTTAATGGGGGCGAAAGATATTTCGCCCCTACAGCCATTTATCCAAATCTCACGTTGTCATCACAACGGACACAAGTACAATTTGGGTGAAACATTAAAAAATGGGGCAATATTACGATCCCGAAGGGACAGGCTTTATGCCTGTCCACAACCGTAAAAACGGCGTGGGATTGATGAATATTTGTAGGGGCGAAACATCTTTCGCCCCTGTATTTTTCTATTTTACCAACAGAATTTACGATACCGCTAAAATCCGGCAATTTCAGCTTTGTGCTTTTGCTATATTTTATTACGCCCCTAACAACTCAGGTAAAACGCAAACCGCGTAGGCAAAAATTGCTAAGATAATGATAAGCAAGATTTTTTCTAAAGCGGTTAATTTGATTTTGCCGTGGAATTGGCGATTTGAATAAAGGAATAATGCAATTCCGGGCACGTAAAGTACCACAGATAAAAGCAAATATTGCAAACCCGCCGCATAAACGATCCATAAACCATAAATGGACGCCATAATACCTGTTAATTTTACAAACCATTTTGCTTGTGTTTGGAAAGCAAGTTTCGTTAAATAGGCACCAATTAGGAAGTAGGGGATCAGGATCATTGAAGTGGAAATCAGCAACAATGTGTTATAGCTTTGTTCAAACACCAACACCATCACCAAACATAATTGCACGATAAACCCAGTAAACCACAGAGAGTTTATCGGTGTTCCGTTGTCATTCAGCTTATCGAGAATTTTCGGGAAAGCGCCATTTTTTGAACCTAAATAAGGCACTTCCGCCGAATACATAGTCCAACTCACATAAGAGGCTAATACAGACACAATTAAACACGCCGTGATAATCACTTTGCCTGTTGGCCCCATCATCACATCGAGCAATGGTCCCATCGAAGGATTGGCTAAATTGGCAATGGTTTCACGGGGTAAAATGCCTAAAGACAGAATAGTAATGGCGACATATAAACCTAAGGCAATAATAATACCCAAAACAGTGGCTAAGCCCACATCACTTTTCTTTTTCGCGTGTGCCGATAAGATAGAAGCACCTTCCACGCCGGTAAACACCCAAAGGGTAATTAACATGGTATCTTTTACTTGCGCCGTGGTGCTGTTGCCAAGTGCGGTGGCTTTTAGGTCTGATTTGAAAATATCCACATCAAAGTACCACAAGCCCAGCAAAATAAATAAGACCAACGGCGCGACTTTCACAAAGGTTGCCACTAAATTCACCGATGCCGCTTCCTTGATCCCACCTGCAATTAAAGCGTGAACCAACCAAACGATAATCGATGCCCCAATGAAAGAGGCAATGGTATTTCCTTGCCCAAAAATCACCGCACTTTCGTTGTCGGTAAACACGCCTAAGCCTTCAAAAGCAACGGTTAAATAGCCCACAATACCGATGGTTGCGCAAAGCCAATAGCCCCAAGCAGACATAAAACCGAGCAAATCACCAAAGCCTTCGCGCGCGTAAGTATAAATACCGCCGTCTAAATCAGGGCGTAAGCGAGAAATAAAGAAAAAGGAAAGCCCAAGAAAGATAATTCCCACACCGGTAATGAGCCAGCCGATGGAAATTCCTTCCGCCCCCGCCACGGCCGCCATATTTTGTGGCAAGCTAAAAATACCCGAACCAATCATTGAACTCAACACTAACGCTGTGAGAGAGAGTAATCCGATTTTTTTGTTTGACATAAAAAATCCTTATACACCTATGCTAAATTTTCGCTTAATACTTTGATAAATTCACGACCAATGCCACAGCAACCGCCTACAATTGTTGCACCTTGCCCTGTCCATTTTTTGGCCCATTCAAGATAGGATTCAGGGGTTAAATCTTTACGCACTTCATCCAAGCCATCATTTGCCGTCGCATCTTCGGGTTGTGGTGCAAAAGCATTGGCGTAAGCCCCTGTTTGAATATGAGTGGCATTAAGCTGCTTTAATGTTTCACGTGTTACAATTAACGCCTGCTCAATGACTTCAGGTTGACAACAATTGAATAGAATAGCGGATACCCCAATTTCAACCATTTTTTCCACCGCACTTTTTACCGTTTCACCTGAACGAAGTTGCGGCTCCGGCGTTGGTTTTTCATCAATTAAAGTAAAGGAAACCCACAACGGACGTTCATCTTTTGGCAATAATTTTTGCACTGAAACAGGCTCAATAATGGCACTTTGGGTTTCACAAAGCCATAAATCCACATAAGGCGAAAGTCCGTCAATAATAGGCTGAGCAATATCAGCAAAACGATCTTGCTCAATTAAATCTGCGCGATAAGAGCCAAACATAGGTGGCAAAGAACCGGCAATTTTGGTGGTTAAAACCCCTGAATTTTTCACCGCACTTTTTGCCAAACGACCGGCTAAATCAGATAACATTTTGCCGTCTGCGTGAAAGCGTTGTTCGCCAATATGAAATGGTACAACGGCGTAGCTGTTTGTTGTGATGACTTGCGCACCGGCTTTGATAAATTCTTCATGTACTTGTTGTACTGCGGAAGGTTTTTCATATAAAGAAAGGGCAGACCATTCAGGTTGTTTGAAAGGCGCGTTTAAACGCATTAATTCACGGCTCATACCGCCATCTAAGATTGTGATTGACATAAAATTTCCTTAAATCCATCGTCTAACAGATTGTTTATAGTTTAAATATTGTTTACCAAATTTTTGTACGCTGAATTTACAATCCAAGTGCAACAAAAAAAGAAGTACTCATCAACTAGAATATAATTTTGTTTCCACACAAAAACCACTTCCAAATGATGAGTACTTCCTACCGACATCTTACAATAAACGAGCGAGAAAAGATAATGATTTTACTCGCACAGGGCAAAAAACAAGCAGAAATTGCCAAAGCACTGGGACGTAGCTCCAGCACCATTTCTCGCGAGCTGAAACGACACGCTCTAGAAAGCTACAGTGCAACGAACGCACAAAACAGCTATTTGAAGCATCGTCAAAATAGCAAAGCACAGCGCAAATTAGAGCAGCCTGAATATTTCAATTTGGTGCAAGAAAAGTTTCTGACAGAAAACTGGTCGCCCGAACAAATCAGCGCACGATTAAAATTGGAAAAATCTGAATTATCCATTAGTTATTCAACCATTTATCGTGGTATTTATTCAGGGTTGTTTGATATAGGCGAACGCAAAGCCAGTCGCAAACTGCGCCACAAAGGCAAAACACGGCATACAAAAAATCATCATGAAAAACGTGGCAAAATTCAGATATCCAACCATTTGAACGACCGTCCCATTTCGGCGCAAAATCGCAGTCGCTTTGGACATTGGGAAGCCGATACCGTACTGGGTAAAGCGGGTGGAGCTTGTTTGCTGACGCTGACGGAACGCAAAAGTCGTTTTGAGTTGGTGAAGAAAATTCCTGCCAAAAAAGCCGAAGCAGTCCAAAAAGCCATGATTGAATTGCTGGATTCACATATATTGCGGTCAATTACGCCAGACCGTGGTAAAGAATTTGCCCAACATCGTTTGGTAACAGAAGCACTGGGTGTAGAATTTTACTTCCCCGAGCCGCATCAACCGTGGACACGGGGAACGAATGAAAATACAAATGGGTTACTTCGTGAATACTTTCCGAAGCACCAAGACATCAATCAGTGGAGCGAAGTTGATATTCAACAGGTGATCAATAAACTGAATTTACGACCACGTAAATGTTTAGGTTGGAAAACACCTTATGAAGTTTACTTCAAAAAATCGTTGCACTTGGTTTGACAATTCAAG
>NZ_CABFKI010000006.1 GCF_901764995.1 Actinobacillus porcinus | reverse complement strand
GTTGGAAAACACCTTATGAAGTTTACTTCAAAAAATCGTTGCACTTGGTTTGACAATTCAAGGAGTAAAAAATGGCAATAGAACTAAAACAACTGAGTAAACATTATGGCGATAAAGTCGTTGTAGATCAGATTTCTCTTTGTATTGAACAAGGCAAAATTACCGCATTTATTGGCCCGAATGGGGCGGGTAAAAGTACATTATTAGGCATGATGAGCCGCTTATTGCCAAGCTCAAGCGGCGAAGTTTGGCTGGATGGCGAATTGCTTAATCAGAAAAAGAATTCAGACATTGCCAAACAATTAGCCATTTTAAAACAATCCAATCACATTAACTTGCGCTTAACCGTAGAAGAATTAGTGGCATTTGGACGTTTCCCTTACAGCAAAGGAAACTTAACCCAAACCGACCGCACTTTTATCGACAATGCCATCCATTATATGGACTTAAATGAATTTCGTCATCGCTACATCGACCAATTAAGCGGCGGACAACGCCAACGCGCCTATATTGCCATGACATTGGCACAGGATACAGATTACATTTTGTTAGACGAACCCTTGAACAATTTGGACATGAAACATTCGGTGCAAATTATGCAAGTGTTGCGTCAATTGGTGGATGAACTCGGAAAAACGGTGATTATTGTCATTCACGATATTAATTTTGCATCCTGTTATGCGGATCAAATTCTCGCTATGAAAAACGGAAAATTAGCGGCATTTGGCAAAACCGCTGACATCATGCAACGAGACATTTTGGAACAAATTTACGATATGTCTATCCCCATTTATGAGATTGATAACCATCGTATTGCTACGTATTTTCGATAACAATATCAATTTATCTTCAATAGGAGACTTTATGAAAAAACGATTAAAATTAACCGCACTTTGTGCCGCATTTTTCGCGCTCACTGCCCAAGCTGAAAATATCACCGTAGATACATTCACGGGGCAACAAAGCGTTCCCCACAACCCACAACGTGTTGTGGTATTAGAATTTTCACTCTTAGACAGCGTGCGAGAATTAGGGGTAAAAGATCGCGTGGTTGGTACCGCAAAAGGAAAAATCCCAAGCTATTTAAGCGAATTTGCCGATGACAAATATGCCAATATGGGAACCTTGCCCGAACCTAATTTTGAGAAAATCAACGAAATCGCCCCAGATTTGATTATCGCATCAGGTCGAATGGTCAAAAATCTCGATCGTTTAAAAGAAATTGCCCCGGTGTTGTATCTTGAAAATGATTACAACGACTATTATGGTCGCCTGAAAAAGAATATTTTTGCCTTGGCAAAAGTGTTTGATAAAGAAGCGGTAGCGGAAGAAAAACTCGCCGGCTTAGATAAACAAATTTCTTCATTAGCGCAGTTAACAAAAGGAAAAACGGCGTTAGTGACCATTGTTAACGAAAGCCGAATTAGTGCCTTTGGTGATCAATCACGCTATGCCATGGTGTATAAAAACTTTGGTTTCTCACCAATTGATACTAACCTAACTGCCAGCACCCACGGCAATAGCGTTAGTTTTGAATATATTGCTGAGAAAAATCCCGATTATTTATTAGTCGTTGACCGTACCGCAGCCATTACCGACAAAGCCAACAACGCGCAAACGGTATTAAATAATGCCATTATCAACAAAACCAAAGCGGCACAAAATCATCATATTATTTATCTCGATGCGCAAAATTGGTATTTAGCCTTTGGTGGGTTGAAAGCCACGGAAATTATGGTGGATGAAGTGAGTTCGGTGATGAAAGCAAAACCGTAACCGGTTGCTTTATATTGTAGGACAGGGACTAACCCTGTCTCTACGATAAAGAGGAAAATGGAATTTTTAATAGCTCAAACGGAAGAGGTTTGACACAATTCGACATTCCTTTTAAAAGACATCATGACAGCATAAAACACTACAACTAAGAAGAAATAAAATAAATAACCTGAATTGTGAATAAAAATCCCTTGGCTTAGACTATAACACATAAAAGAAATCACATGCACAACGCCTAAAGTCGCCACAATTTTAATCTCAGGAATAGCTGTGCTATTTTTCCAGAAAAAACGTAACGGCACCAAGAAAATACCGAGTAGCGCGATAAAGCCTAACACACCACGTTTGGTAAAATCATCTAAATATTGGTTATGTGCATGGCTAAATTGTGCAATGACAGGACTTACTAATCCCTGTTTTGCATGAGCTTTACGTTCTTGCGTTGCGCCCATTTTTCCCCAACCGAAAATCGGTTTTTCTTGGATCATAATAACCGCACTTTTCCACATCTCAAAACGTGCGCCAATAGAAGTCGAGCCAGCCCCTTTTTTGTCGCTCATATAACCTGTAATTTCTTGTTCTGCCTCGTTAACCCGCACCATAATTTTCGTTTTAGGAATGGATGCCGTAATGCCAATGACTGCAACGAAGCAAGCTAAAAGTGACACAAAAAATTTCTTAGGAAGTTGTTTACGATAAATCCAGAAAATCGCCCCTAAGACTAATGGCACGCCAATCCATCCACCACGAGCAGTGGATAAAATACTGCCCAACATCCCCATCAATGAACCGGCAATACAAAATAACATTGATTTTGACTGTTTTTTAGTAAAAAAATAGATCCCACAAACAAGCGAGAACATGCCTAAACTCATGGCTATATCGCCACCTTGAATATGCATAATTCTAAGCGCATAAGCTTGCTCTGCATGCCAATAAAAACGATCAAATAAAGCAACTATGCCAGCCACTATACCGCCTGCAGGGATAGAATAAAGTAACGTAGAAAGTTTAATTGGGAATCGACTAAAAAATGGTAATAAGGTTAATAAGAAAAAAATCTTCGTAGGCGGTTCTAATTCGTTTATTCGCCCCTGATTGACAACAAAAGAAATCAGGATTAATCCGCAGTAAAATGCGTAGCTATAAATAAGCTGTTTTTCATCAGCAGAAATTTGCCATGGCTGTTTTTTATAGAAGGAATAAATAACATAGCCAAGTCCGAACACTGACAGTGCAATTGGCGAAATGCTGTATCCACTGTGAACAGATAAACATAAAACAAAGAATAGCGCAATCAGCCCATTAACAACAATATCTGCATTGAGTTTGTTCATTTTCATTCCCACATAATAAAAAACCGCACTTCAACAACTGAAGTGCGGTTAATTTTAACAGAATTTTAGGAATTATAATACGTCAACGCAGTTTAAATCTTGGAAAGATTGTTCTAAGCGTTTAGACATAGACTCTTCCATTTTACGTAACCAAACGCGTGGATCGTAGTATTTTTTGTTTGGTGCATCAGGGCCTTCCGGGTTACCTAATTGACCTTGAAGATAGGCTTCATTTGCTTTGTAGAATTGAAGAATACCGTCCCAAGCTGCCCATTGTGTATCCGTGTCGATGTTCATTTTGATTGCACCGTAGCTGATTGCTTCGCGGATTTCTTCTTGTGAAGAACCTGAACCACCGTGGAATACAAAGTTGATTGGTTTCGCCGGAAGATTACGCTCTTTTGCTACGAATTCTTGTGAAGCACCTAAAATAGATGGTTTTAATTTTACGTTACCTGGTTTGTAAACACCGTGTACGTTACCGAAAGCTGCCGCAACAGTGAAACGTGGGCTTACCGGGCTTAATTGATCGTAAACGTATAATACATCTTCAGGTTGAGTATAAAGTTTAGATTCGTCAACACCTGAGTTATCCACGCCATCTTCTTCACCACCGGTAATACCGATTTCGATTTCAAGGGTCATGCCCATTTTGTCCATACGCGCAAGGTATTCGCGGCAGATTGCCATGTTTTCTTCCATTGGTTCTTCTGAAAGATCTAACATGTGAGATGAGAATAATGGTTTACCTGTTTCTGCGAAGTGTTTTTCGCTTGCATCCAATAAGCCATCGATCCAAGGTAATAATTTTTTCGCTGCGTGGTCAGTGTGAAGGATAACAGGTACGCCGTATTCTTCTGCTAAAGTGTGAACGTGTTTTGCACCTGCGATAGCACCTAATACATCTGCGCGTGCGCCTGATGCCGGTTTGATACCTTTACCTGCTACGAATGACGCACCGCCGTTTGAGAACTGAACGATAACAGGCGCTTTAACGCGAGCAGCTGTTTCTAATACGGTGTTGACAGAGTCTGAACCTACACAGTTAACCGCTGGAATTGCGAAACCATGTTCTTTTGCGTATGCAAATACTTTTGAAACGTCTTCACCAGTTAATACACCTGGTTTTACGATGTCTAATAATTTAGCCATTTTTGCTTTTCCTTTGTGTAGGGTGCGTTTGCTAACGCACCGTTAAAATAAAAAATTGTTTGTTTATAATGGTGCGTTGACACGCACCCTAGGATAATTAGCCGTTTGCGCGTTTTTCTAAGATTTCAACCGCCGGTAACACTTTGCCTTCGACGAATTCTAAGAATGCACCGCCACCTGTTGAGATGTAAGAAATTTTATCTGCGATACCGAATAAGTCGATTGCGGCTAATGTATCACCACCACCGGCAATTGAGAATGCGCCATTTGCCGTTGCTTCAGCGATAGCGTTTGAAATCACTTCAGTTCCTTTACGGAAGTTAGGGAATTCAAATACGCCAACCGGGCCGTTCCAAAGAATTGTTTTTGCAGATTTAATGATTTTCGCTAATTCTTCCGCTGATTTATCACCGATATCGAAGATTGATTCATCTGCTGCGACTTCAGTTACCGCTTTTTCCGTTGCCGGTGCAGTTTCAGAGAATTCTGTACCTACACGAACATCAACCGGCACCGGAATGCTGGTTGCTTTCGCTAAACGTTGTGCTTCAGGAATTAAATCTGCTTCGTATAATGATTTACCTACATTGTGACCTTCTGCCGCAATGAAGGTATTTGCGATACCACCGCCCACGATTAATTGGTCAGCGATTTTTGATAATGAATCTAATACGGTTAATTTTGTTGAAACTTTTGAACCACCAACGATTGCCAACATTGGGCGTTGTGGTTCTTTTAATGCTTTACCTAACGCATCTAATTCAGCTGCTAATAATGGGCCTGCACAAGCAACCGGTGCAAATTGTGCTACGCCGTGAGTTGAAGCTTGCGCGCGGTGCGCTGTACCGAATGCATCCATAACGAAGATGTCGCAAAGTGCGGCGTATTTTTTAGATAATTCTTCGTCATTTTTCTTCTCGCCTTTGTTTACGCGAACGTTTTCTAACACAACGATTTCGCCTTCAGCGACATCAACGCCGTTTAAGTAGTCTTGTACTAAACGCGCTTTAAAGCCTGCATTGTTCAAGTAATCAACAACAGGTTGTAATGAATCTTCCGGTTTGAACTCGCCTTCTGTTGGACGACCTAAGTGCGAAGTGACCATCACTTTCGCGCCTTTCTCTAACGCTAATTTTAACGTTGGGATCGTAGCACGAATACGTGCGTCAGATGTTACTTTGCCATCTTTTACCGGCACGTTTAAGTCCGCGCGAATGAAAAGACGTTTACCTGCAAGATCAAGGTCGGTCATTTTGATTACTGACATAATTTATCCTCTTTTGGTTAAAATAATAAAATCTGAAACTTCGACATTATACCGAGTTATTATTAGCTTGTAACTGTTCTAGATCAAATTTCTTGAGATTTTGCCTATCTACTCGGGCAATTCACCACTTTCCAACGTAAATCATAGCAAATAAAAAGCTCGCTACGACTTGCTTGCATATTGACATTACGCAGTTGGGGATTATGCATTTTCATCCAACGAAATAAGTTTTTGACCGGCAAGGCTTCTGTCGGCAAGCGTAAAGTGCGGTACAATTCGCGTTGTTTTTTGAAATAACCATCTGCTGTTTTAAAGGCACAAGCACCATGCTTTTCCCATTCACCTTGCAACAAATGAGGGCTTGGACTTTCTGCTAAATAGGGCTCAATCACCGCATAATCCAACTGTGGCAAGTCGCCTTGGCAAAAACGCGGATGATCAGAAACGCTACGCGCATGCATTTTTTGCGGCCACAAACCATGAATCACCCAGCCATATTTTCGCTGCATACCACATTGCATCTTAGATGAATCGGGCAGGCTATTGCCGTATTTTTGTATTTGGCTTTCACAAAACGCAGGCGACCACGAAAGCGCCAGCATGTAATAATCCACCTTTGCATAAGCGTTTTGCCCAATGGCATCATTACGCATAATGGTGTCATAATGGGGCAAAGGATGACTTTCTTTTACCGCACGATTAACCGGTTGAATTAGTGGCTCTTGGGTCGCTTTGGATTGAATCACTTCCTGCTGATTTTCTTTGACACTAGGCTGTTTATCTGTATTCCATTCGCTTATTGCCAAAACAATATAGATCACTACGCCGCCAACCAAGGCAGAAAAAAGTGCTGAAAAAAGCCGTTTCAAATACCGTTCCATCATTGTTATCCTTTAATTTTTCCATTAATTTCTTTATAATCGCCCACTTCCTGTCATTATCTTTAAGGATTGCTATGGCGTTATTAATTACGCAAAAATGCACCAACTGCGATATGTGTTTGCCTGAATGTCCCAACGAAGCGATTTCTGTGGGCGATGAAATTTATATTATTGATCCTACTCTTTGTACGGAATGTGTTGGTCATTATGATAGTCCAACATGTCAAAAAGTGTGTCCTATTAGCAAATGCATTATTGATGACCCACAACACCGCGAAACCCAAGAAGAGCTTTGGGAACGTTTTGTGTTAATTCATCATGCCGACAAACTTTAAGCATGATGAAATCAACTTAATGGTACCACCAACTTGCCACCGCAATCACAATAATAAAAATCACGAGCCAAATTAACTGAATTTTGGCATTTTGCTTATTCAATTCTTGATTATGCAACCGCCGTTGTTCTAATTTTTGCTTATAAATCGCCAAATCGGCCGCACGAAAAGAAAAGCCACAGTGCGGACAGGTTTCCGCACCTTCACTAATTTTATGCCGACATTCGGGGCAGCGTTGTAACGCCATTAACGCGCCACCCATTTTGATAATAAAATCCCTGCCGCAACGGCGACATTTAACCCGGATTTTAACGGATTAGCGAAACTTAAATTCACAATATCATCCCCCTTCTCCGCAAAATCAGCATGAGCAAGAACAAACACGACTTTATCTTGTAACTTAAGATGACTCGCGCTTTGCGCATTTTTCTCGTTACTCAAATGAACAATCTGATATCCTGCTTTGCGCAACTGAGATAATGCCATGTCTGTCGCTTCGGCTTGCAACGGATGAACATATTCCATTCCCCCTTCCGCGACACGAAAGGCATTTGGACTATTTAATAATTCAGGCTCACTTGAGATCACCTGTTTAATACCGTAAAACGCACAAGTGCGGATAATGCCTCCGATGTTTTGCGGATTATTTGCCACCCCATCCAGCAACAACAAGCAATCTGCTTGACGCGGAATATCTAAATAGCCGGTCAACGTGAAAGGACGTTGTTTTTTGACCAACAAACAAATCCCACCATGATGCTCTGAACCGCTCACTAATTCTAATTCCGCACGATCCACCACGTGATAAGCTTTTTTATTTGCCGCCAAATAACTAAACATTTCCCCGATACGATGAGACATTTCCACCGTAGCCCAAGCACGGACAATACTTTCGGGACGTTCTGCAAATAGCGTCAAACAGGCATTTTCCCCAAAAACTTTCATTTCTTCTGCGCGATTTTTCTTAATCTTTTCAGGCGCGCGAGGGGATAACGCCCCTGTTTTCTTCACTTTCGGCTTATCGCCGGCTCCCATGGATTTCACGACCACTTTCACACCGCCCAGCTGGGTTTCTGTTATTTGTGGCGTCATTGGTTGAGAATGCGCGAAAGCGGATTTATCCGAACCTCGCGTACTGCGTTTTCCCTTAAAGTGCGGTGAATTTTCATCCTGTTTTTTCGCTTTACGCTCATTAAACCGGCGTGTAGAACCTTCACCAAGAGTACGTTCTTTAAAGCGATTTTCTTGGGAAGAAATTTGAAACTTAGGTTGCTTAAATGAAGTCATAGGAATATCTCTAATCAAAAATTTTAGGCATTATAGCAAAAATATTGTAAACTACCGCATTAATTGGTCTCGCACCAACATTTAAAAATTGTGTAAGAAGAAAAAATAATATGTTTATCAATCGACACAAACGCGCGCAACAACATCTAGCTAAATTACCTTATTTACCGCTTAATTCAGCGGATGTGGAATTTTTAGCCGGCGCGCCACAATTCAAACAAACCATCATTGAGTTAATTCGCAGTGCCAAAACACGTATTTACGTCACCGCACTTTACTGGCAACTTGATGAAGCCGGTCAAGAAATTCTCAATGAAATCTATCAAGCCAAAGCGGCTAATCCTAACTTAGAGATCAAAATTCTCGTGGATTGGCACCGCGCGCAACGTAATTTATTAGGTGCGGCAAAAAGTCAAACCAATGCAGATTGGTACGAAGAACAACGTCAATTGCATGGCAATGACAAAATGTTTTTTGGCGTTCCTGTGAATACGCGCGAAGTATTTGGTGTCTTACACATCAAAGGCTTTGTCTTTGATGATATTGTGCTTTACAGTGGCGCAAGCATTAATAACGTCTATTTGCAGCAGAAGGAAAAATATCGTTATGACCGCTATCAAAAAATCCACCACGCAGATTTGGCAGATAGTTTTGTCAACTTTATAAACACCTATTTACTTGATTCAACGGCTGTTTTTCCATTAGACGAAGCCCGTCCAAAAACGAAAGAAATTAAGTCGGCAATCAAAGCCTTCCGCCGCAACCTAAAAAATGCCCAATATCAGCTAAAAAGTGCGGTGAATTTGGGCGAAGAATTAATGATTACGCCATTATTCGGTTTGGGTGCACGTGATAATTTATTGAATCGCACCATTCAGGATTTATTTGTACTCGTTGAAGATAAACTCACTATTTGCACCCCCTATTTTAACTTCCCGCGTACATTACAAGTTAAAATTCGTGATTTACTCAATGACGGCAAGCAAGTCGAAATTATTGTCGGCGATAAAACCGCCAATGACTTTTATATTCCGCCAACAGAGCCATTCCGTATGGCAGGCGCGCTGCCTTACTTATACGAAAAAAATCTGCGATTATTCTGTAAAAAATTTGAAGCGGATATTGCACAAGGCAACCTACAAATTCGCTTGTGGAAACATGGCGATAACTCTTATCATCTCAAAGGCGTTTGGGTAGATAATCGTTATATTTTGCTCACAGGCAATAACCTTAACCCACGTGCATGGCGTTTGGATGCTGAAAATGGGTTACTTATTCATGATCCAAATCAAGCGTTACAAGAAAAAGTGCGTACAGAATTAGAGCAAATTCGTAAACACACAAGCTTACTAGGGCATTATTCTGAATTAGAAGAAATGGACGACTACCCTGCGCCGGTACAGCGTTTATTAAAACGCTTCTCTCGGGTTAAAGCCGATCAAATTGTGAAAATGATTTTGTAAGCTGTAATATAAAAACAGGCATAATGACTCACCATTATGACTGTTTTTTTATATCTATTACACCAAATTTATTTTATTAATGCCTGTATATTGATAATGAAATTTATCACATTCGCTTGGATATTATCCCCCGTTACACCACCGAATAGTAAGATAGGGTACATTAAATTACAGTGACCATTACTTTTGGATGCAAATAAAGATGTGTAGTTCTGCCTGTTATTGACGGCGTCACATACACTTTCTTTAGTCTGAGTTGCCACGAGCAAATACGCATTATCACGCAACATCACAGCAACAGGCTGAGTCAGTTTAATATTATTTTCTTCCCAAAAAGATGAATTTCCCAACAAAACTAAAAGTGAAGGCTTATTGGGGTCTATATGATGTGTTTCTAGAAAATTGTCATGCTCTAGCGCTGCTTTTAATTCACTTAATGAGATGGTTTCATCAAATACTTGTGCAGTAAATGGCTCTGCATTAGCCACATTTATCCCACTAAACGCCAACACTAATGCACCAAACATTCGTACAAATTTGTTCATCATTATAAATCCTTATCTTATAGAAACTCATTCTTATCAACGAACAGATATTTTTTTAACAAGAGCAGCAAATATCGTTATCGTTGACTTGATATTATTTTTGCTTATACCACCAATTAAATTCATTGTTGTCACTAGATTACAATTCTTGCCATTTTTAATAATATAAGCCCCGAATAACTGCCCATTCCAATCAGTAATTGTTTTTTCATTACATTGTGTTTCAGGAAGATATGCTATAAACAATATTCTAGAGTTCAAAAGACTTACTCCTACAGAAGACACATGAACATTTAGATTTTTCCATATTTCATTATCTCCCGTTGCATAAATCTGTACACCTTCACGTTGAGCTTGAAACCTCATTAAATCTTCACTCTCTAAAATGCTTCTTAATTCATTCCAAGAAAGTTTTTCATCAACCATTTCCGTAGTTGCCGCTTTTGCACTAACTGTATTTACCACGCCTAAGGCTAACATTGCTACACTAAGCATTCGTATAAATTTTTTCATCGTTTATTTCCCCTTACTTATTAACGGCTAATGGTAATTTCTAAGCAATTAGGAGCAACTGTATATTGAATAGAGTAATTTTTATACTCCTTGATGATTTTATGCATTGCTTTATCAATAAGCTCCTTATCGTAATGAATACAAATAACCGCCTTTTGTTCTGCTACCTCAAGCTCCGCTTTAAGCATATCAATTTTCGCTTGAACTGTTGGTGCAATAAAATCATACACTTCTTTTAACATCGTCATCTTTAAATCCCATCCATTTGAATTGAGCAAATACTGAACACATATCAATTTTGTTTATTGGTTCTTCAGTACTTGTTATATGTAGCTCTCTACGTCAAGTAGAGAGCTACATTCAGTATGGTACTGAATGGCGTTTTAAAAGCGGTGTTTTACATGATAAAAAAAGCGACATTACACAATGTAATGTCGCAAATAAACGTAACTAATCAATATAACGATTGATACTTAATCGCGGAAATTCTCAAATTGGAACGGTTGACCTAAATCTGCACCTTTGACTAATTGAATAGCCGCTTGTAAATCGTCACGGGATTTTCCTGTAACACGAACTTGTTCCCCTTGAATTTGGGTTTGGACTTTCAATTTACTGTCTTTAATCAATTTGGTGATTTTCTTCGCCATATCGGTTTCGATGCCTTGCTTCAATTTAATCTCTTTTGAATACAATTTACCGTGATGTTCACTTTCCGATGGCACATCTAAAGAGGTACTTTCAATGCCCCGTTTAATGCAAGAGCCTAACAAAATTTCATAAAGTTGCTCTAATTGGAAATCTGATTCTGACGTAATTTTGATGCTTTCATTTTTTTCATTTAACTCAATCACCGCTTCCACGCCACGGAAATCATAGCGTGAACTTAATACACGGTTTGCATTTTCTACCGCGTTGCGCACTTCGTGCATGGTTAATTCTGAAACAATATCAAAAGATGGCATTTTATTTCTCCTTATTTTTCAATTTGTTGAACTCGATCATTGGCACTTAATAAACAAATTAAGCCTGTTAAGTCGGCAAAGTTTACCACAACTTGCGCCTGTTGTTGTACTTTTGGTTTTGCGTGAAATGCGGCGCCAAGATCTGCCACGGCCATCATCGCTAAATCATTCGCCCCATCGCCAATGGCAACAGTGTTTTCCAATGGAATAGCAAACGCGTGTGCCAAGCGTTGTAGCGTGTCGGCTTTATATTGGGCATGCACAATATCCCCTTTTACATTGCCTGTAAGTGTGCCATCCACAATTTCAAATTGATTGGAAACCGCAGCATCTAAGCCTAAGGTTTCTTTCAAATAATCCGCAAAATAAGTAAAGCCCCCTGAAGCAATAGCGGTTTTCCAACCATATTTTTTTAATTCGACCAAGGTTTCTTGCAATCCTTCCATTAACGGAAGGTTTTCGCGGACTTGGGCTAAAATGCTTTCAGGTGCACCTTTTAAGGTGCCTACGCGGCGGCGTAAACTTTGCTCAAAATCTAATTCACCACGCATTGCGGCGGCAGTAATCGCAGAGACTTCTTCCCCCGTTCCTGCCAATTTGGCAATTTCATCAATGCACTCAATTTTGATCGCGGTGCTATCCATATCCATCACAAGCAAACCCGCTTGGCTTAGGCTGGCGTTAAAATCAATCACGGCAGCGTCTAATTGCAAATGATGGGCGACCTCAATTTGTGCCTGAGAAAAGGTGCCCTTAAATAACACTACCACATTATGTATCGCTTGCCAGCAATCTAAAATTTCAAAATTTTGACCGCACTTTACTTGGAAATCCGTCAATTTTTCCGCATTTAACCCTATACCAAAAAGAATGGAATAGCCTTTTGTTGCTAAAACAGGTTGGTCAGGTAAAAGTGCGGTGGGAAATGTAGGATATTGTTGAAGAATGGTTTGCATAGATGATCCTTTAATAAAAATAATGCTACAATCATACATCATTCTCTTTAAGTTAGGAAAAGAACTTGCAAATTCTGCATGAAAAAATCAAGAAATCCGCGCTGTTTGCTACGATTATTGTATTGTGTCTGGCGGCACTTGGTGTCATTTTATTTGGGGTAAAACAATTTCATATTGGCTCACAGCTTGCGAGCGTTAACCAAGTTGCCAATTTGTCACATTTATTAGTTCGACAACAAACCAATTTATTGGCTATGTTATTGTTGAATAATGCCAAAACGGAAAAACTAACGGAAACCTTAGATAATCTTGCGCAAGAAAGTTTTGTGATTGATGCTTCCTTATATAATGGAAACGGTGAATTAATTGCCCAAAGCCACGGAAGTCAAAGCCTTAGAGCGCAATTAGGGTTGGAAGATAATACAACAGCACGGCACCAACAAATTGTTGAGCCGATTTACTCCAAAAATGGGGTAGAAGGTTTTCTGCGCATTACCTTTAATAGTCAATATGGGCAAACCACACAAAGTAAAACCGGCCAATTATTTAAACAGCTTTACGGTGAATTTATTGTGATATTCTTAGTGGGCATTGTGTTAGCCAGCTCCGTGCATTATTTTCTCAGCCACTACCGCCGTGCTCATCGAACACAAGATACACCAACTAAAATCACGCGAAAACGCCTGAGCAATAATGCATTAAGCTACCATCGCCGCCGCAGACGAACATAAGGCTCCTAATTCTTGCCATAAAAAAACCGCACTTTAAGGTGCGGTTTATACTAAATATTGAAACCTAAATTATGCTAATTTTTTGATTTGTGCAGATAATTTAGATTTGTGGTTTGCAGCTTTGTTTGCGTGGATTAAGCCTTTAGATGCCATACGATCCACGACTTTTTGCATTTCTACGAATGCGGCTTCAGCGGTTGCTTTTTCACCAGCTGCTACTGCTGCATAAACTTTTTTGATGTAAGTACGCATCATTGAGCGTTGACTTGCGTTGTGTTGACGGCGTTTTTCAGATTGAACCGCACGTTTTTTTGCTGACTTGATATTAGCCAAGGTCAAACTCCTAAAATTTTTTAGTTAACTAATTGATAAATATGTTGATTTTCGGTGAGACACAACCGAATGTTACCACCGTTTTAAGGTGTCGCATTAAGCCATTCGCGACGAGATCAACGATGTGGGCGAGATTTTAGCAGTTTTTTTCGTTAGAATATAGCGCAAATATGAAATTTCTATAAAATTAACGCAATTTTTTGCTAATGGATCTTAATTTTGAGTAAACGACTTCTAAAATCAGGCATTATTGTCAGCACAATGACCTTACTTTCTCGTGTCCTAGGTTTGGTACGGGATGTCGTCATTGCCAATATTATTGGAGCAGGTGCGGCGGCCGATATTTTCTTATTTGCCAATCGAATTCCAAACTTCTTGCGCCGTTTATTTGCGGAAGGCGCCTTTTCACAAGCATTTGTGCCTGTTCTGGCGGAATATCAAAAATCAGGTGATATGAACAAAACCCGAGAATTTATTGCAAAAGTTTCAGGCACCTTGGGCGGTTTAGTCACTATTGTGACGCTAGTGGCCATGATTGGCTCGCCGGTGGTGGCAGCTATTTTTGGTACGGGCTGGTTTATGGATTGGCTGCATAACGGTGAAAATGCGCATAAGTTTGAACAAGCTTCATTGTTGCTCAAAATTACTTTCCCTTATTTGTGGTTTATCACCTTTGTTGCATTATCAGGTGCAATATTAAATACGCTGGGGAAATTTGGCGTAATGTCATTTTCCCCTGTATTGCTCAATATTGCTATGATTGCCACCGCACTTTTGCTCGCGCCGCAACTGGATAGCCCTGACTTAGCCTTAGCCATAGGTATTTTTGTTGGTGGGTTATTGCAATTTTTGTTCCAAATTCCTTTTCTCAAAAAAGCCGGATTACTGGTTAAACCCAAATGGGCGTGGCATGATGAAGGGGTAAAAAAAATACGCACACTCATGATCCCGGCGTTATTTGGGGTTTCAGTCAGTCAAATCAACCTTTTGCTCGATACTTTTATTGCATCCTTTTTAATGACAGGTTCAATCAGCTGGCTTTATTATTCCGATCGCTTACTCGAATTCCCGCTCGGCTTGTTTGGCATTGCAATATCTACGGTAATTTTACCTACCTTAGCACGTCAACACGTCAACAAAGCGGACAATCCGCAAAGTGCGGAGGATTTTCGCCGCACAATGGATTGGGGGGTAAGAATGATTTTATTGCTAGGCGTGCCCGCCATGATAGGTATTGCCGTTCTTGCTGAACCCATGCTACTCACGTTATTTATGCGTGGGGAATTCCGTTTAACGGATGTGCAAGCCGCCGCCCTTTCCCTTTGGGCATTTAACGCAGGTTTGCTTAGCTTTATGCTCATTAAAATTTTAGCCAATGGCTATTACGCCCGCCAAGACACGAAAACCCCTGTAAAAATCGGGATTATTGCCATGGTAAGTAATATGGGCTTTAATATTTTAGCCTTTTGGTTTAGCTATGTTGGGCTCGCGATGGCGTCTGCGATGTCTGCAACATTGAATGCCTTCCTACTTTATCGTGGCTTAGCGAAAACAGACGTTTATCATTTTAGTCGCCAAAGTGCGGTCTTTTTTGTGAAAGTTTTGATTGCCGCCTGTTTGATGGGTGGTTTGGTTTGGTATTTTTGCCCAAGTTTAGAAACCTGGAACAGCATGACCTTCTTAAAACGGGTGCATTGGCTAGCGTGGTTAATTGCCATTGCCGCCATCAGTTATTTAGGTACCTTAGTGGTTTTAGGTATTCGCAAAGAACATTTGTTAGCAAGAAAATAAACCACAAAATCCCACGCCTTAACGTGGGATTTTTCCTATAATTTTTTGGTTATTTTCCAATACAAAATGAACTGAAAATATTACCTAGCAAATCATCCGATGTGAATTGCCCTGTAATTTCACTCAAACAGTTTTGCACCAAACGCAATTCTTCCGCTAATAATTCCCCTGCATAAAATTGCGTTAATTGGATGTGCCCGGCCTGTAAATGCTCAGCGGCTTTTTCAAGGGCTTCCAAATGACGGCGGCGTGCTAAAAAGCCGCCTTCAGTTCCGGTCTGATAGCCCATTGATTGTTTTAAATGCTCGCGTAAGAAATCCACACCTTGTTGAGTTTGTGCCGACAAACGGATAATGGTATAACCATTTTCTTCCTGAATACTTTCCCCTTCACCGCTTAAATCCGTCTTGTTGCGAATAATGGTTACAGGTAAATTGGCCGGCAATTTTGCCAAAAATTCTGACCGCACTTTTTCAAGATCATTGCTCGCAGGATCGCTACTATCGAGCATTAATAACACACGATCCGCTTGTTCAATTTCATTCCAAGCACGTGTAATCCCGATGCGCTCTACTTCATCCGTGGCATCACGCAATCCTGCGGTATCAATAATATGTAACGGCATGCCGTCAATATGAATATGTTCACGCAACACATCTCGGGTTGTCCCTGCAATGTCCGTCACAATCGCCGCTTCTCGTCCTGCAAGCGCGTTAAGCAAGCTGGATTTCCCTGCATTTGGACGACCTGCGATCACCACTTTCATCCCTTCACGTAAAATTGAGCCTTGTCTTGCTTCTCGGCGAACATTGTCTAATTGGGCAATAATCTCATTCAAATGCCCTTCGATTTTTCCGTCTGCTAAAAAATCAATTTCTTCATCAGGGAAATCAATGGCCGCTTCCACATAAGTCCGCAAATAAATGACTTGCTCCACTAACTGATTGACTTTATTGGAAAACTCGCCTTGCAAAGATTTTAAGGCAGAACGCGCCGCTTGCTCTGAGCTGGCATCAATAAGATCGGCAATGGCTTCCGCTTGCGCTAAATCCAGCTTGTCATTTAAAAAAGCCTGTTCGGAAAATTCCCCCGGTTTCGCCAAACGAACGCCCTTTACTTGCAAAATTCGTTTTAACAACAAGTCTAAAACAATTTGCCCGCCATGACCTTGCAACTCAAGCACATCTTCGCCCGTGAAAGAATTCGGTGCTTTAAAGAATAAGGCAATGCCTTGATCGAGAGTTGTTCCGTCAATATCCTTAAACGGCAAATAATTGGCTAAGCGCGGTTTTAAGGTTTTGCCTACCACTGCTTTTGCTACGTCTTCCGCAAGCGGGCCTGAAACACGCAAAATGCCCACACCACCACGACCAATGGGAGTTGCTTGTGCAACAATGGTATCTTTTTGAAAATCTGTCATAAAATGTTCCTGAAAATGACCGCACTTTTACGTTACAAGCGCGGTTAAAATTTTGTGCGAAATTATAACAAAAAAGGCATCATTTCGATGCCCTTTCTTTTATTTGCATTTGAGATTATTTTTTACGGCTGTGTAAGCCTTTTTTCTCTAATCCGCGATAGATTAATTGTTGTTGGATAATGGTAATTAAGTTTGACACTAACCAGTACAACACAAGGCCTGCCGGGAACCATAAGAAGAATACGGTAAAGATCACCGGCATAAAGTTCATTACTTTTTGTTGCATTGGGTCAGCCACAGGTGTTGGTGACATTTTTTGCAACAAGTACATTGAACCACCCATTAACAACGGAAGAATGTAGTAAGGATCTTGTGCAGATAAGTCTTGGATCCAACCGAAGAATGGGGCATGACGCAATTCTACCGCTTCCATAAATGTCCAATATAATGCGATGAAAATTGGCATTTGGATTAATAACGGTAAACAGCCACCTAATGGATTCACTTTCTCTTCTTTATAAAGCTTCATCATTTCTTGGCTCATACGTTGACGATCATCGCCAAAGCGTTCGCGCATTTCTTGCAATTTCGGTTGCAACATACGCATTTTCGCCATTGAAGTGTATTGTGCTTTGGTTAATGGGTAAAGAATGGCTTTCACTACTAAGGTGACGCCAATAATTGCTAAGCCCCAGTTGCTTACTAAGCTTTGAATAAGGGTTAACAATTTGAATAACGGTTTAGCGATAAACCATGCCCAACCATAGTCAACGGTTAAATCTAAATGATTTGCCACTTCGCCCATTTGCTCTTGTAATTTCGGACCTGTCCATAAAGAGCTGGTAATAGTTTTTGTTTCACCTGCTGCAACCGCTGTGACAGGACCGCGATAACCGATAAAGCCCATACCGTTATTGGTTGTTGTATAAAGTTGGTTATCTACATCTTGATTTGGAATCCAAGCTGAAACGAAATAATGTTGTAATACAGCAACCCAACCTGCTTTGGTATTGATAGAAAGGTTGTTGCTTTTCATTTCATCAAAGCTATATTTTTTATAGTTTGTTTCTGATGAAGAATAAGCACCACCCGTATAGGTTGGCATTGCCATACTGCCTGAACTTTCCACTAAAGTATGTTTTAATTGACCGTAAGGCTGCACTTCAATCGCTGCGGCACTGTTATTTTGAATTTCATAGTTAACCGCAACATCATAAGAACCACGTTTCAGTACAAAGACTTTGTTGAAAATGACACCGTCTTTTTCTAAGGTTAAAGGTACGCGTAATTCATCTTGACCATCGGCTAATTTAAATTCATCGCCTTCAACACGATATTGAGCACGACCTGCTGCCGTATCAATACCGTTTTTACCCACTAAGCCACTTTGTGCCACATAGGTTTTTCCGTCTTTATTTTCTAGTAAAGCAAAACGCTCTTCACCGTTTAACTCTTTTGCGTAAGCCAATAAATCGCTTTCTACAACATCACCACCAAGGGTGTCGATTTTTAATTGGAAAACGTCATTTGAGACAGTGATGATACGCCCTTGGGCTTGGCTATCAACTGCGTTTGACGCGCCTGTTGCGCTTGTTGGCGTATCAGTTGTTGATTGAGCAACACTTGTTTGTGCAACGACAGGTTTTGGTGCTTTATCCATTTCCCATTGTTGATAAACAAGGAACGAGATGAAAAGTAAAGCGAGTGCTAATAAGCCACGATTTGAATTCATTGGTTGTTCTCTTTATGGTTATTGTTTTTCGGCGGCACAGGATCGTATCCACCCTGATGTAAAGGGTGACATTTTAATACACGTTTAAGCGTAAGCCAACTACCTTTTAACGCGCCATGCGTTTTTATGGCTTCTAATCCATAACAAGAGCAAGTTGGAACAAAGCGACAGCGTGGTGCCATCATTGGACTGATGAAAATTTGGTAGCCGCGAATAATCTTAATTAAGATTTTTTCGCCAAGCGAATGTGACGTTGCCATAGTTTGCTAAGCGTTTGGCTGAAAGTTTGATTGTCTAACTTACCAATTCCTGCTTTTGCCACAATCACAAAATCATAATTTGGCAATTCGTGTTGCAATAAACGGAAACTTTCGCGGCATAAGCGTTTAATACGGTTACGTTCGTGAGCGCGTTTAAGATGTTTCTTTGCCACCGTTAAGCCTAAACGAGGACAATCGAGAGAATTTTGGCGAGCGAGAATGGTGACTTCAGGCGTACTGGCACGCGCTGGGTCTTGAAAGACATATCTGAAATGCTCAGGGGCTAACAAACGTAGCCCCCGATGAAAAGTTAACTCTTGCTTAATCACGTTACAGTGAAAAATTAAGCTGATAAACTTTTACGACCTTTAGCACGACGACGAGCTAAAACTTGACGGCCGTTTTTAGTTGCCATACGTGCACGGAAACCGTGAGTGCGGCTACGTTTTAATACAGATGGTTGAAATGTACGTTTCATGTTAAATCTACCTAAATCAAAAGTGTTTGTATTGATCGCTTTATTCGCACTGAGAATCAAAGCGAACAAAACATATTACTTGAAAACAAGGTTATTCAAAAATAGGAACGGAATTTTACTGTTAAAATCACCGTTCGTCAAATTAGAAATAGAAGAATTTTCTCTTTATCTCAATTAGCGCGGCGAATTATACGTTTTTCGGGGAAAATCTCAAGTCATTTTTTTGATCTTTCAGAGAAGATCTTTTTAGGATTTTATTGTAAAATTATCCCGATTTTTGACCGCACTTTTATGTGCCATTTTCTATAACTCACTCATAATAAAGCTAAAATGGAACACCAACTTTCATCCCTTTGGGCAAATTGTTTATCAATACTACAAGATCAAGTGTCTGCCAATGATCTCAACATGTGGCTACGTCCGCTACAAGCTGATGCCAATAATACAAACCAAATTACACTATATGCCTCAAATATATTTGTAAAAAATTGGGTAGAGAAACACTTCTTAGATAAAATTATCAAAACCGCACAAGAATTGAGTCAAAATCCTCATTTAGTTATTAAATTAGTGGAAGGCGTAAAACCTGCCGCCCCTAAAGTGCCGACAACACCTGTACAAGAGCAACCATCACCTACACAAAGTGCGGTCAATACAAGCCAAGATTTAGAACAAACGGAATTTCGTACGAACTTAAATCCGAACTACGTGTTTGACAATTTTGTGGGGGGAAAATCCAATCAATTAGCACGCTCAGCGGGGTTAAAAGTGGCTAAAAACCCTGGGGATACTATGGCAAACCCCTTGTTTTTATATGGCAGTTCAGGTTTAGGAAAAACCCACTTGTTACACGCTATCGGCAATGCGATTTTAGCGGACAATCCAAATACACGCATTGTTTACATTCATTCCGAACGCTATGTGCAACAAATGGTAAAAGCCCTACGTAGCGAACGTATTGAACAATTTAAAAAATTCTATCGTTCTCTGGATGTACTACTGATTGATGACATTCAATTTTTCGCGGGCAAAGACGGAACACAAGAAGAATTTTTCCATACTTTCAATTCCTTATTTGAAGGTGGACGTCAAATTATTTTGACTTCAGATAAATTGCCGAAAGCCATTGATAACTTTACAGAACGCTTAACTTCTCGTTTTGGCGTTGGCTTAACTTTACAAATTGAACCGCCTGAATTAGAGACACGTGTGGCAATATTGATGAAGAAAGCGGAAGAACGTCAAATTGATTTACCCGAAGAAGTGGCATTCTTTATTGGGCAAAAACTGCGTGCTAATGTTCGTGAGTTAGAAGGCGCACTTAACCGTGTTCACGCTAATGCCGAATTTACCGGCAGACCCATTACCTTAGATTTCGCTCGCGAAACTTTAAAAGATATGCTTGCGTTACAAGAAAAATTAGTCACGATCGAAAATATTCAAAAAGTGGTGGCTGAATATTATCGAATTAAAGTCTCTGATTTAAAATCAAAAAGCCGACTGCGTTCATTAGCTCGCCCACGCCAAGTGGCGATGGCATTAGCCAAAGAATTAACGAACCGAAGTTTTCCTGAAATCGGTAAAAATTTTGGTGATCGGGATCATACCACAGTGATGTATGCCTGTGATAAAATTGCAGAACTTCGTGAAGAAGATACCAATTTACAAGAAGATTGGTCTAACCTAGTCCGTACTTTATCAGCATAAGGAAATACTATGCAGCTTATCGTTTCAAAAGAAAATCTGTTAAAACCATTACAGCAAGTTTGTGGCGTGTTAAGCAACCGTCCAAATATTCCTGTGCTAAATAATGTGTTACTACAAATTCGTGGTAATCAACTCACTATTACAGGTACCGATTTAGAGGTTGAACTTTCAACTACTGCGCAACTCGATAATGATGCCAATGGTGATGTTACTATTCCGGCTAAAAAATTCTTAGATATTTGCCGCAGTTTACATGAAAATGCGATTATTAATGTAGATTTCGAAGAAGATCGCGCCATTATTCGTTCTGAACGCACCAAATTTAATTTGGCGACTTTTCCTGCCGAAGAATATCCAAACTTAACGGATTGGCAATCGGAAGTGGATTTCACTGTGTCACAAGCCAATTTACGCCGTTTAATTGACGCCACACAATTTTCCATGGCAAACAATGACGCGCGCTATTTCTTAAACGGGATGAAGTTTGAGACTGAGGGCAATCTATTGCGAACGGTAGCAACAGATGGCCACCGTCTTGCAGTTTGTACCATTGAATTAGAGCAAGATCTGCAAAATTATTCCGTTATTTTGCCAAGAAAAGGCGTGTTGGAATTAGCTCGATTACTTGATCCGAGCAGTGAGATCCCTGCTCGTGTACAAATTGGTACAAATAATCTACGTGTTCAATTAGGCTCTGTTATCTTCACCTCTAAATTAATTGATGGACGCTTCCCTGATTATAGACGCGTTCTACCACGCAATGCGGATCGGATTTTAGAAGCGGATTGGGAAAGCTTAAAACAAGCTTTTGTCCGCGCCTCTATTTTATCCAGTGAAAAAGTCCGCACCGTGCGTTTAGAGTTAGCCAATAATCAGCTCAAAATCACAGCGCGCAACCCTGAACAGGAAGAAGTGGAAGAAATGATTGATGTTGCCTACACGAGCGAACCAATGGAAATCGGCTTTAATGTGAGCTATGTCTTAGATGTGCTAAATGCAATTAAGTCACAACGTGTACGTGTTCGTTTAACGGATGCTTCATCAAGTTGTTTGGTGGAAGATATTGCAGACAACAGTGCAGAATATGTAATTATGCCGATGAAATTATAAATCTCAGACAATTTCACCGCACTTTATGGCAATTTCCCGTTTAATTATCGAACACTTCCGAAATCTCACCGCCGTGGATCTTGAATTTGACCACGGCTTTAACTTTTTGGTGGGAAATAATGGCAGTGGCAAAACCAGTTTGTTAGAAAGTATTTTCTACCTTGGGCATGGGCGTTCCTTCAAAAGTGCGGTCACCACTCGCATTATTTCTTACGACCAACCGCATTTCACCCTACATGGGCGAATTCAAGAACAACAACACGAATGGTCGGTTGGACTACAAAAGCAACGGAAAGAAGGCAATACTATCGTTAAGATTAACGGTGAAGATGGTAATAAAATTTCCGATCTTGCCCATTTATTGCCCATGCAAATCATTACGCCGGAAGGTTTAACTCTACTCAATGGCGGCCCAAGCTACCGCCGTGCTTTCCTAGATTGGGGATTATTCCACCACCAGCCCGCCTTTCATGCCGCTTGGTCGTCACTCAATCGTTTATTAAAACAGCGCAATGCCGCACTACACCAAACCTATGACTACAACGCGCTCAAAATTTGGGATGTAGAACTTGCTAAATTAGCCCATCAAGTCAGCCATTGGCGCGCTGAGTATGCGGAAGCGTTGCGGGCTGATATTGAGCGTACCTGCCGGCTTTTTCTACCGGAGTTAGAAATCAGTGTGAGTTTTCATCAAGGCTGGGATAAAAATACGGATTATGCAGATTTATTACGTGAAAATTTTGAGCGAGATAAGCATTTAGGTTACACCTTCGCCGGTCCGCAAAAAGCCGATTTTCGTTTTAAAGCCAATGGGTTACCTGTTGAAGATGTGCTATCGCGTGGACAATTAAAACTGTTGATGTGTGCATTGCGCTTAGCACAAGGTGAACATTTAATGCAAGAAAAAGAACGCTCTTGTATTTTCCTGATTGATGATTTTGCTTCAGAGTTAGACGAAACCAAACGCGCGCTACTGGCGGAACGATTACAACAAAGCCATTCACAAGTGTTTGTTACGGCTATTACTCAAGAACAGCTTAAACAAATGCGCCCTGAAAACCATCGTCTCTTTTCCGTCAATAACGGTATCATTGAGCCCATCCGTTAGGATAATATTTCAAACAAAAGTGCGGTCAATTTCCGAAAAATTTGACCGCACTTTGCTGTTTATCTCAAATGCACAGACTGCTAATTAACGTGTTCCGAATACCACAATGGTTTTTCCGTGTGCTGCAATAAGATTTTGATCTTCCAGCATTTTCAGAATTCTACCGACTGTTTCACGCGAACACCCCACCATTTGACCAATCTCTTGGCGTGTAATTTTAATTTGCATCCCATCAGGATGAGTCATCGCATCAGGCATTTTTGACAAATTAATTAAGGTTTGGGCAATCCGTCCCGCCACGTCTAAAAAGGCGAGGTTAGTTACTTGGCGTGAGGTATTTTGCAAGCGGTGCGACAATTGCGCTGTAAGATGCATCAATATCTCAGGATTCACTTGAATCAACTGACGGAATTTTTTGTATGATACTTCGGCAATTTCACAGGTCGTACGTGCTTTCACTGAAGCGGAACGCGTTTGATTTTCTTCAAATAACCCCACTTCGCCAAAAAATTCCCCTTCATTCAAGTAAGACAAAATCATTTCTTTGCCTTCCTCATCTTTAACCATGACAATCGCAGAGCCTTTCACCAAATAATAAAGTGTCTCTGCTTTCTCGCCCGCATGAATTAATGTCGTTTTAGTCGGATATTTATGAATATGACAGTGAGAAATAAACCAATCAATTGTTGGATCAATGAACGTGGAAATTGACTGCTCTTCCATTGATCTCATCATTTCTAAATCTTGCATTGATAACACTCCATTATAATATGCAATCGTTCTTAGTATTTCCCTAAGAAGTCATCTTTGTTTTTTATATCAATTGTTTCATGCAACTCAGACCAAACGATAACTGCAGTTCCATTGCGGATTAACGTTAGCAATCGTTGCACTTTTTGCTCCAAAGAAAGCTCTTCAAAGCCGTAATCAGTCCCTTCACGTAAGACAACACTTTCCGCAATGTTACGTAAGGTATCCTGATCTAATTCTTGCCAAGGAATAATCATTGAAATAACAGCTCAATCAGTTTCCATTGCTGTTCAAAGCTTTGGTTTGGCGTACGGCGGAAATTGGTGCGCACATAACGCATAAATTGTCCTTCACATAGAGTAACCAAATAAGTTGCCAAGGTTTTCTCATCCATAGCAAATGTTCGCCCTTCTCGCAATTTACTCATTTGTAGAATATTCACAAATTGCAATTCTAAACGATCAAAAAACTGAGCGACTCGCGCTTGCAATTTGGCATCTTCAAACATCAACGCATGTCCTGTTAATACTCGCGTTAAACCCGGGTTTTTGCGCGCAAAGTCTAAAATCATCTGCATAATATCACGCACGCGATTTACCGTATTGGTTTCCATTCTGATGGATTGAGAAATTCGCGTAAACAAATTCTGCTCAATATTATCAAGCAACGCTTCAAACATTTTCGTTTTGCTTGGGAAATAACGATAAAGCGCCGCTTCAGAAACACCAACGGCTTCTGCAAGGCGTGCTGTCGTCATACGTTCCATACCATTTTCAGAATGAAGCATGCTGGTCAACACCGCTAACACTTGTTGACGGCGTTCATTCACACTTCGTTTCTCGATTTTAGGTGCTTTCGTTTCTAAAGGCGCGGGTTCAATAACCGCAATTTCAAGTTGTTCTTCTACCATGAATTCTTATTTCTTACCCGAATGACCAAAACCACCTTCACCACGATCGGTTTGCTCAAAATCTTCCACAAGATTAAATTCTGCTTGTACAACAGGCACAAAAACTAATTGAGCAATACGATCACCAATTTCCACACGAAACGGCTCTTGACCACGATTCCACATAGAGACCATTAACGGCCCTTGATAATCGCTATCAATCAAGCCCACTAAGTTCCCCAATACAATCCCATTTTTATGACCTAAACCCGAACGGGGCAAAATAACTGCCGCTAAATTCGGATCAGCGATATAAATCGATAACCCTGTTGGGATCAATTTTGTTTCACCCGGTTGAATTTCAAATCCTTCTTCAACTAAAGCGCGTAAATCCAACCCTGCAGACCCTGTAGTGGCATAAGTGGGTAAAGGAAATTCATTGCCAATACGGCTATCTAAAATTTTAACGTCAATTTTTTTCATTTCTTCTTTGTTCTCTTATCGGGTTATAAATCGTTCAACAATTTCTTGTACTAAGCCTTGCGCCAATTTGGTTTTTGAGCAAGTTGGCAATAATTTCTCACCATCTTTCCAAAATAAATGTAAAGCATTTTGATCTTCACCAAAGACTGCACCGCCCGCTACATTATTGGCACAAATCATATCCAAATTTTTTCGCTGCAATTTGTCCTTAGCATATGCTTCCACATTTTGTGTTTCCGCAGCAAAACCTACCACAAATGGACGCTGTTCATCAAGTGCGGCGACACTCGCAATAATGTCTGGGTTTTTAACCAAACGTAAAGTCAGTTCATCATTATCGCCGGTTTTCTTGATTTTTTGTGTCGAAATTTCCGCCATTCGATAATCCGCCACCGCCGCACAACCAATAAATAGCTGATTTTTCACCGCACTTTCCATAGCAACCTGCCACATTTCTTGGGCGGAAATCACATTGATACGATTCACATGCGCTGGCGTTGGTAAATTAACCGGTCCACTAATTAGGGTTACTTCCGCACCGCGATCCGCAAAAGCTTGTGCAATCGCATAGCCCATTTTCCCTGAGCTATGATTGCTAATATAGCGAACCGGGTCAATGGCTTCTTGCGTTGGGCCCGCCGTAATGGCTACCGTTAATCCCAGCAAATCTTTTTTGATGCTGAAATGTTCACAAAGTGCGGTAAAAATTTCAGCCGGTTCGGACATACGCCCTGCGCCCACATCACCACAAGCTTGCGCCCCTGAATTCGGGCCAATAAATTTCACGCCACGTTGAATCAGCTTAGCAATATTTTCTTGTGTCACCGTTTGTGCATACATTTGTTGATTCATCGCAGGCGCAAGCAAAATTGGCGCAGCAGTAGCAAGGCAAAGGGTTGATAATAAATCATTTGCCATCCCCACAGTCATACGCGCAATAAAATCCGCCGTTGCGGGGGCAACCACAACAATATCCGCCCATTTTGCGAGCTCAATATGCCCCATGAATAATTCTGCAGATGGATCTAATAAAGATTGTGAAACGGGATTTCCTGAAATGGCTTGCAACGTTAAAGGTGTTACAAATTCCGCTGCAGCGGGGGTTAATACGACCCGCACTTCTGCGTCTGCCTTACGTAATAAACGAATTAACTCAATGGTTTTATAGGCAGCAATTCCGCCTGTAATACCGACAACCACTCGTTTCCCTTGTAAATCTGACATTGTTAGTCCTTTTTCACTTCTTACTGAACTGACCATTGTACTTTAATTTTTATCAAGAAAACATTTAATTTTGTGATCTTAATTCCAAATTTTCTGCCACGCTCTCGCCTTTCTTTTTCCGTTTATTTATCTTGCATAAAGAAACGAGTGGCGGTTTATCTTTCAATAAAAAAGCCGCCTCCAACATATTAATATATTAGGAATTTTTATGACAAATCCCTCTTTGATGCCTAGGGAAAAATTACTGCAATATGGCGCCAATTCCCTTGCTGATCACGAATTACTCGCCATATTTTTGCGCACAGGCATAAAAAATTGCCCCGTGATGCAACTCTCTCAAAATGTCCTTGAACATTTTGGATCATTACGAGGTTTAATTACCTCATCCCAAAAAGAATTTTGCACATTTAAAGGTATTGGGATTACACAATATATCCAACTACAAGCCTGCACAGAAATGACAAAGCGTTATTTACTTGACGAATTAAAATTTGCCCATGAATTTACCGATCCCAATACCGCAAGAATGTATTTGCAAACTGAATTGGAACATCGAGAAAGGGAAGTGTTTCTGGTATTGTTTTTAGATAATCAACATCGCTTAATCAAAACAGAAGAAATGTTTCTTGGTACCATTAATGCCGCCAGCGTTTATCCGCGTGAAATCATTAAAACCGCCCTTTATTGCAACGCTGCCGCATTAATTCTTGCGCATAATCATCCCTCTGGTTTAGCCGAACCCAGCCGTTCAGATCAACAGATTACCGAAAAGATCAAAAATGCGGCTGAACTAATGGAAATCCGCATCTTAGATCATTTTGTCATCGGTAAAGGCAGTTACTTTTCCTTTGCAGAACAGGGTTGGTTATAAGAATTGTTGGATCTTCATGCGTTTTCGTGTAAAATTTCGCGGTTTTTAATGGAAAAGCTATTTTCCCCTTGAGAAAACAGAATAAAGCAAGTATAATTTGCGACCTTTAATATAGTAAGCGGGTCGGCGACTAGCGACCTGACGAGGTGGCTCTCAAGGCTTTCCTTGAACTTGTATCCGAACCGTAAGCTCGAGCTTATATTTAATTATTGGAGATTATTATGTCTAGAGTCTGTCAAGTAACAGGCAAGCGTCCAGCAGTTGGTAACAACCGTTCGCACGCATTAAACGCGACTCGTCGTCGTTTTTTACCAAACTTACACACTCACCGTTTCTGGGTTGAGTCAGAAAACCGTTTCGTAACTTTACGCTTAACAGCGAAAGGTATGCGTATTATCGATAAAAAAGGCATTGATGCAGTATTAGCTGAAATCCGTGCTCGTGGCGAAAAAATCTAAGGAGCTAAGAAATGGCAGCTAAAGGCGCTCGTGAGAAAATCCGTTTAGTTTCTTCAGCAGGAACTGGTCACTTCTACACAACAGATAAAAACAAACGTAATATGCCGGAAAAAATGGAAATCAAAAAATTTGATCCCGTTGTTCGTCAACACGTTATTTATCGTGAAGCTAAAATCAAATAATTTAGTCTCACATCAATTAAAAAGCCCGAATGCAAATTCGGGTTTTTTATTACCCATTTACCGTTCTTAAGAGAATAATAGGAGAATAAAATGCCTGAGTTACCTGAAGTTGAAACAGCAAAAAATGGCATTGCCCCTTATCTCAACGCCTTTTTCATCGAAAAAATTATCGTCAGACAACCTAAATTACGCTGGGAAGTGAGCCCAGAATTGACGCAAATTTCTCATCAAAAAGTGACCGCACTTTCACGCCGCGCCAAGTATCTTATTATTCATACCGAAAAAGGGTTTATTATTGGTCATCTCGGAATGTCAGGATCTGTTCGTATTGTGACTGACAAAGATCCCATCGAAAAACACGATCATCTCGATATTGTGATGAGCAATGGCAAAATTATGCGATATAACGACCCAAGACGTTTTGGTGCATGGTTATGGACGACCAATTTAGATAGCTTTCATCTCTTTACCAAACTTGGCCCTGAGCCACTTTCGGATGAATTTAATAGCGAATATCTCTTTAAAAAATCACGCAAAAAATCTACCGCACTTAAATCCTTTTTAATGGATAACGCCGTAGTTGTCGGTGTCGGCAATATTTACGCTAATGAAGTCTTATTTTACTGTGGACTTCATCCTGAAAAGCCGGCAGGAAAGATAACCAAGCAAGATGCAGAAGCATTAGCACGAACCATCAAAACTGAACTCACTCGGGCCATTCAGCAAGGCGGCACAACATTAAAAGATTTTCTACAACCAGATGGGAAACCCGGGTATTTTGCGCAGGAATTACAAATTTATGGCAAGAAAGGGGAACCTTGTCCAAAGTGCGGTCATAAAATTGAAAGTTTAGTTGTTGGGCAACGGAATAGTTATATTTGCCCGAAATGCCAAAAGAAATAAGTTAATTTATATTAGGGCTTATTGATGTTTTGAGATTGCAAAATCATCAATCAGTATTTATTTAAGATCCCAGCATGGCTGAGCCATACTGGGTTACGCATAAATCAGCCCCTTTGGGGCTGAGAATTAGAGTAGCAAAGCCACTCAACTATAAACCTAGTACACATTTTGCGTACAAAGTATAAAATAGTATATTTTATAAGCACAAGACATCGACAAACCCTAAATATTGTTAATAAAAAAAAATCCCCTGAAATCAAATTTCAGGGGATTTTATTAGCTTTTATGATTACTCATCGTCAGCCATATTAAGCATTTCTGCTAGGCTTGCTGTTGGATCATCTTCAGCAATGATGTTGAACTCTGCTTCAATTTCAGCTTCATCTGCCGCTGAGAATTTCACTTCAGGTTCTTCATGTGCTTCAAATCCTGCTGCACGGTTTTTAATACGGTTTTGGTGATACGCAAAACCTGTACCTGCCGGGATTAAACGACCTACAATCACGTTCTCTTTTAAGCCACGTAATTCATCGCGTTTACCTGCAACAGCTGCTTCGGTAAGAACACGTGTGGTTTCTTGGAACGATGCCGCTGAGATAAATGACTCAGTTGCCAATGATGCTTTGGTAATACCAAGCAATTCACGTTCGAATTCAACCAACGGTTTGCCTTCCGCAGCACGTTTACGGTTAACGATTTTAATACGTGCCACTTCCACTTGCTCACCTTCTAAGAATTCAGAATCGTAAGCATTGGTAATGACCGCTTTACGTAACATTTGACGAACGATTACTTCGATGTGCTTATCGTTAATTTTTACCCCTTGTAGGCGGTAAACTTCTTGCACTTCGTTAACGATGTATTCCGTTACAGCATGAACACCACGTAGGCGTAAGATATCGTGCGGCGCTTCTGCACCATCAGAGATCAAGTCGCCACGTTGTACCATTTCGCCTTCGAATACGTTGAGCTGACGCCATTTTGGAATCATTTCTTCGTAAGTTTCGCCACCATCTGTTGGGGTAATTAATAGACGGCGTTTACCTTTGGTTTCTTTACCGAATGACACGATACCTGAAATTTCCGCTAAGATTGCCGGCTCTTTCGGTTTACGTGCTTCGAATAAGTCTGCTACGCGTGGAAGACCACCGGTAATATCTTTTGTTCCCACAGATTCTTGTGGAATACGTGCAAGTGGATCACCCACTTTGATTTCCGCACCATCATCTAAAGTAACAATGGCTTTACCCGGTAAGAAGTATTGAGCAACTACGTCTGTGCCTGCGATTAAAATATCGTTGCCTTTAGCGTCAACTAATTTGATCGCCGGACGTAAGTCTTTACCTGCTGTCGCACGTTCACCCACATCTTGGACTAAGATTGATGATAAACCTGTTAATTCATCTGTTTGACGGCTTACTGTTAAACCATCAACAATATCAACAAATTTTACGAAACCTGCAACTTCAGAAACCACCGGCATTGTATGCGGATCCCAGTTTGCAACAGTTTCACCCGCATTGACTTCTGCACCATCAACTTTGTTTAACGTTGCACCATAAGGTAATTTATAGTGTTCTTTTGTACGACCGAATGCATCGATAACGGTTAATTCTGTATTACGAGACGTTAAAACTAATTTACCTTCGTGGTTGGTCACCGATTTAATATTCGCTAAACGAATTGTACCGTTGTTTTTCACCTGTACGCTTGATTCTTTCGCTGCCGCAGATGCCGCACCACCGATATGGAACGTACGCATGGTTAACTGTGTACCCGGTTCACCGATAGATTGTGCCGCAATAACACCCACTGCTTCACCTTGGTTAATCAAGTGACCGCGCGCCAAGTCACGACCGTAACATTTCGCACACACACCAAAGTCTGTGTCACAAGTTACCACTGAACGCACCTTGATGCTATCTACTGAGTTTTCATCAATGATGTTACACCAGTTTTCGTCAATCAATGTGTTACGTGGAATTAAGACTTCTTCCGTACCCGGTTTGAAGACATCTTCAGCAACCACGCGACCTAATACTAATTCACGTAATGGTACTTTTTCATCGCCACCTTCAATTAATGGCATCATTTGAATACCTTCGTGTGTACCACAGTCGTCTTCTGTAATCACTAAGTCTTGTGCTACATCAACTAAACGGCGTGTTAAGTAACCTGAGTTCGCTGTTTTTAACGCGGTATCCGCCAAACCTTTACGCGCACCGTGGGTTGAAATAAAGTACTGTAATACGTTCAAACCTTCACGGAAGTTCGCAGTAATTGGGGTTTCGATAATCGAACCGTCCGGACGTGCCATCAAACCACGCATACCGGCTAACTGACGAATCTGTGCCGCAGAACCACGCGCACCCGAGTCTGCCATCATAAAGATGCTGTTGAATGACGCTTGTTTTTCAGGGTTACCTTCACGGTTGAGCACTTCTTCCGTTGAAAGGTTTTCCATCATCACTTTCGCTACGCGTTCATTTGCCGCAGCCCAAATATCGATGACTTTGTTATAACGCTCACCTGCGGTTACAAGACCTGATTGGAACTGTTCTTGAATCTCTGCCACTTCAGCTTCTGCTGCAGAAATAATTTCATATTTCTTCTCAGGAATCACCATATCATCGATACCAACAGATGAACCTGAACGTGCCGCGTAAGCAAAACCGGTGTACATAATATGGTCTGCGAACATCACGCTTTCTTTCATTCCTAAGCGGCGATAACATTCATTGATTAATTTTGAAATCGCTTTTTTGCCTAAGGTTTGGTTAAACAAGCTAAATGGCATCCCTTTTGGTGCGATCATCCATAAAATAGCTCGACCAACAGTCGTATCCGTTAAGGTTGTTTTTGCAACCCATTCACCGGCTTCGTTTTTCTCGTGTTCGGTAATGCGAACTTTAACGCGAGAATGTAATTCTGCTTGACCTGTACGATAGGCTTTTTCTGCTTCACGTGGGTCTTGTAACAACATACCTTCGCCTTTACCGTTCACTTTATCGCGTGTCATATAGTAAAGACCTAATACCACGTCTTGTGAAGGCACGATAATCGGCTCACCACTTGCCGGTGATAAAATGTTGTTGGTTGACATCATTAATGCACGCGCTTCTAATTGCGCTTCTAATGTCAACGGAACGTGAACCGCCATTTGGTCACCATCGAAGTCCGCGTTAAACGCCGCACAAACAAGCGGGTGTAACTGGATCGCTTTACCTTCAATTAAGATTGGTTCAAAGGCTTGGATACCTAAACGGTGCAAGGTTGGCGCACGGTTTAATAAAATTGGATGTTCACGAATTACATCCGCAAGAATATCCCATACGATAGCGTCTTCACGCTCAACCATTTTCTTCGCGGCTTTAATGGTTGTTGCATAACCACGACTTTCTAATTTCGCATAGATAAACGGACGGAATAATTCCAACGCCATTTTTTTCGGTAAACCACATTGATGTAGGTGCAAGTATGGACCTACGGTGATTACAGAACGACCTGAATAGTCAACACGTTTACCTAATAAGTTTTGACGGAAACGACCTTGTTTACCTTTGATCATATCCGCAAGTGATTTTAATGGACGGCGATTTGAACCGGTAATCGCACGACCGCGGCGACCGTTATCTAACAACGCATCCACAGATTCTTGTAGCATACGTTTTTCGTTACGTACGATAATATCCGGCGCGATTAAGTCTAGAAGACGTTTTAAACGGTTGTTACGGTTAATTACACGGCGATATAAATCATTCAAATCTGAAGTGGCAAAACGACCACCGTCCAATGGGACTAACGGACGTAAATCCGGTGGAAGAACCGGTAATACGGTCATTACCATCCATTCCGGTTTGTTACCGGATTGAATGAAAGCTTCTAATAATTTCAAACGCTTGGTGATTTTCTTACGTTTCGTTTCTGAGTTGGTTTCTTGTAACTCTTCACGTAAGGTTTCACATTCATGCTCTAAATCCATATTGCGTAAAATGGCTTGGATAGCTTCCGCCCCCATTTTCGCATCGAATTCATCTGCCCAACGTTCTTCAGCGTCTAAATATTGCTCTTCGGTTAATAACTGACCTTTTTCTAAATCAGTCATACCCGGCTCGATCACAATGTATGATTCAAAATAAAGCACACGCTCAATATCACGTAATGGCATATCTAATAATAAGCCGATACGGGACGGAAGTGATTTTAAGAACCAAATGTGTGCAACCGGAGAGGCTAATTCAATATGCCCCATACGCTCACGGCGTACTTTAGTTTGTGTAACTTCAACACCACATTTTTCACAGATCACACCACGGTGTTTTAAACGTTTATATTTACCACATAAACATTCGTAATCTTTTACCGGCCCGAAAATACGTGCACAAAAAAGACCGTCACGTTCTGGTTTAAATGTACGGTAGTTAATGGTTTCCGGTTTTTTCACTTCACCAAATGACCATGAACGGATCATATCTGGTGAGGCTAAACCGATTTTAATCACATCAAAATCTTCAGCTGTTTTTGATTGCGCTTTTAAAAAATTAACTAAATCTTTCACAGATTTTGCTCCACTCGGAGTTAAAGATATTCAAAGTGCGGTTGAAAAAATACAAGATTTTTGACCGCACTTTGCGCGGATTTGTCGCTATTGACGAAAATTACTCTTCGTCTAAGTCAATGTTAAGACCAAGCGAGCGAATTTCTTTCATAATTACATTGAAAGACTCTGGCGTACCTGGTTCCATATAGTGGGTACCGCCCACGATGTTTTTATACATCTTCGTACGGCCGTTCACGTCATCGGATTTCACGGTTAACATTTCTTGTAATGTGTATGCAGCACCGTATGCTTCTAATGCCCATACCTCCATCTCACCGAAACGTTGACCACCGAATTGTGCTTTACCACCCAATGGTTGTTGTGTAACAAGACTATAAGAACCTGTTGAACGAGCATGCATTTTGTCGTCAACTAAGTGGTTCAATTTGAGCATATACATATAACCTACGGTTACCGGACGCTCGAATTTTTCACCCGTACGACCATCGTACAAGGTAATTTGACCCGAAGTCGGTAGTCCACCTAGTTTTAATAGCTCTTTAATTTCGCTTTCGTGCGCACCATCAAATACTGGTGTTGCAAGCGGTAAACCTTTACGCAAGTTTTCAGCTAAGCGCATCACCTCTTCGTCTGTAAATGTGCTTAGATCTACTTTTTGTGAACCGCCACCTAAGTCGTAAGCTTTTTGGATATATTCACGCAATTTCGCCACAGATTGTTGCTGTTTGATCATTGCGTTAATTTGGTCACCGATACCTTTCGCCGCTAAACCTAAGTGCGTTTCAAGGATCTGACCGATGTTCATACGTGAAGGTACGCCCAGTGGGTTCAACACGATTTCAACAGGTTGACCGTTTTCATCGTATGGCATATCTTCAACCGGGTTAATTTTTGAGATAACACCTTTGTTACCATGGCGACCCGCCATTTTATCCCCAGGTTGAATTTGACGTTTCACCGCCAAGTACACTTTCACCACTTTTTGAACGCCTGGTGCTAAATCATCCCCTTGGATAATTTTGCCACGTTTCACTTCAAGTTTATGCTCGAAGTCTTTGCGTAACTCTTCGTATTGTTCTGCAAGTTGTTCTAATTGGTTTTGTTTCGCTTCATCACTTAAGGTTTGTTCTAACCATTTAGTGCGGTCTAATTTATCCAATTCTTTCTCATTAATACCGCCTTCCACTAATAAGTGGCGAACGCGTGAGAATAAACCTGCTTCTAAAATTTCTAATTCTTCAACAAGGTCTTTTTTCGCTTGTTTTAATTGCATTTCTTCAATTTCAAGCGCACGTTTGTCTTTCTCTACGCCATCGCGCGTAAAGACTTGAACGTCAATAACTGTACCTGAAGTACCGTTAGGCACACGTAATGAAGAATCTTTAACATCGGAGGCTTTTTCACCAAAGATCGCACGTAAAAGTTTCTCTTCCGGCGTTAATTGGGTTTCGCCTTTCGGTGTTACTTTACCTACTAAGATGTCGCCACCTTTAACTTCAGCCCCCACATAAACAATACCTGATTCATCCAGTTTGCTTAACGCGGATTCACCCACATTCGGAATATCTGCAGTAATTTCTTCTGCGCCTAATTTAGTATCACGCGCCACGCAAGATAATTCTTGAATATGAATGGTTGTGAAACGATCTTGTTGAACAACACGTTCAGACACTAACATTGAGTCTTCAAAGTTATAACCGTTCCAAGGCATGAATGCCACACGGATATTTTGACCTAATGCTAATTCACCTAAATCTGTTGACGGACCATCTGCCAAGATCTCACCACGACCAACAGGTTCACCCAAGTTCACACAAGGAATTTGGTTGATACAAGTGTTTTGGTTTGAACGGGTGTATTTAATCAGGTTATAAATATCGATACCTGCTTCGCCCGGGATGGTTTCATCTTCGTTTACTTTTACCACGATACGTGAAGCATCAACGTATTGAATGACACCACCACGTTTTGCAATCACCGCAACACCGGAGTCAAGGGCGATTGGTTTTTCCATCCCTGTACCCACTAACGGTTTATCCGCACGTAATGTTGGTACTGCTTGACGTTGCATGTTTGCACCCATTAACGCACGGTTCGCATCGTCATGCTCAAGGAATGGGATTAAGGCTGCCGCCACAGAAACCACTTGTTGTGTGGAAACGTCCATATAGTGAATTTCTTCAGGGCGATATAAACCTGATTCACCATGTTCGCCACGCGCGGTAACATAAGCATCGGTAAAACGGAAGTTTTCATCTAAGTTTGAGTTAGCCTGCGCAATCACATATTTACCTTCTTCAATCGCAGATAAATATTCGATTTCTTCAGTTACTTGCCCATCAACCACTTTACGATATGGTGTTTCTAAGAAACCATAATCATTGGTACGTGCATAAACAGACAATGAGTTAATCAAACCGATGTTTGGACCTTCAGGGGTTTCGATTGGACACACACGACCGTAGTGCGTAGTATGTACGTCACGTACTTCAAAGCCAGCGCGTTCACGCGTTAAACCGCCCGGACCCAATGCAGAAATACGGCGTTTATGCGTAACTTCTGATAATGGGTTATTTTGGTCCATAAATTGTGATAATTGTGATGAACCGAAAAATTCGCGTACAGCCGCTGAAATTGGTTTTGCGTTGATTAAATCTTGTGGTGTCACTGCATCTAAGTCACCTAAAGAAAGACGCTCTTTCACCGCACGTTCAACACGTACTAAACCAATACGGAATTGGTTTTCAGCCATTTCACCCACTGAACGGATACGGCGGTTACCTAAGTGGTCAATATCATCCACTTCACCACGACCGTTACGAATGTCGATTAATTTTTTCATCACGCTAACGATGTCTTCTTTGCTTAATACACCGCTGCCTGTTTCTTCTTCAACACCAATTGAACGGTTGAATTTCATACGACCTACTGCGGATAAGTCATAACGTTCTTGAGAGAAGAATAGGTTGTCAAATAAACCTTCTGCCGCTTCTTTTGTTGGTGGCTCGCCCGGACGCATCATACGATAAATCTCAACCAATGCCGTTAAACGGTCGTGAGATGGATCTACGCGCAAGGTTTCTGAAATATATGGACCGAAATCTAAATCGTTAGTAAATAAGGTTTCGATAGTTGTGTAACCGGCTTGTGCTAATTTGGCTAATAACTCTAAGCTAATTTCCATATTAGCCGGGCAAATGATTTCGCCTGTTTCAAGATCAACATAATCTTTCGCCGCCACTTTGCCAATGATGTAATCTGTTGGCACTTCAACTTGCGTGATATTGTCTTTTTCTAAGGCACGAATGTGACGAGCCGTAATACGGCGACCACGTTCAACATAAACTTTGCCATTGGCTTCAATATCAAAAGTCGCTGTTTCGCCACGTAAACGTTCCGGTACAAGTGCCATTAAAAGTTTGTTGTCTTGGATCTCAAATACAACTTTATCGAAGAATAAATCTAAGATTTCTTCTGTGCTATAGTTTAATGCACGTAAAATAATAGTCGCCGGTAATTTACGGCGGCGGTCAATACGAGCAAATAAGTTGTCTTTCGGGTCAAACTCAAAATCTAACCAAGAACCACGGTAAGGAATAATACGTGCGTTATAAAGCACTTTACCTGATGAATGAGTTTTACCTTTATCTGAATCAAAGAACACACCCGGACTACGGTGTAATTGCGAAACGATAACACGTTCAGTACCGTTAATCACAAAAGTACCGTTTTCGGTCATCAATGGGATTTCGCCCATATAAACATCTTGTTCTTTGATGTCTTTAATCGTGCCTGGAGCAGCGTCTTTATCATAGCTCACAAGGCGTAATTTCACGCGGAGCGGTGCGGCAAAAGTTGTGCCACGGATTTGACATTCACGCACGTCAAATACAGGCTCGCCTAATTTATAGCTCACATATTGCAATTCTGTTGAACCATTGTTGCTCACAATTGGGAACACAGAACGGAATGCGGCTTCTAAACCTTGCTGACCTTCCGGATCGCGTTGAATAAATTTGTCGAATGAATCTAATTGAATCGTTAATAAATAAGGTACGTTTAAAACTTGCGGACGTTTACCGAAGTCTTTACGAATACGTTTTTTCTCAGTATAAGAGTAACCCATTGGTTTTCCCTGTAATTTTTAGTGAGACCGAGTTGAAATGAAAAATACACCGACATACAAGTGCGGTTAAATTCTCATGTATTTTTCAAATCAATGTTTGAACCCGTTTCCAGATCCCGCACTCTGAACCTTACTTCTGATGAGCGGATTGCATTAAGCTAACAGACTGATTTAACTTAATTTTTATGCAATAAAACGGTGAGTATTTTTGTATTGCTAAACAACACAAAAAGCTGACAGATTTTCACTGCCAGCTGCATTTTTTAAAAATGGTTTTGCATTATAGTATTTTGTGAGGACTTTGGCAATCATTCCTTAGGCATTATATAAACAAAAACCCCGATGTTACCATCGGGGTCTCTTGAACTTCGAAAAGTGGGTTCAAAATCAAAATTATTTGATTTCTACTTTCGCGCCAGCTTCTTCTAATTCTTTTTTCAATGCTTCAGCTTCAGCTTTAGAGATGCCTTCTTTTAAGTTAGCCGGAGCAGATTCAACTAAGTCTTTAGCTTCTTTTAAGCCTAAACCTGTTGCACCACGTACTGCTTTGATTACAGCTACTTTGTTCGCACCAGCGTCTGCTAATACTACATCGAATTCAGTTTTTTCTTCTGCTGCCGCTGCGCCTGCTGCCGGAGCTGCTGCTACTGCTGCCGCTGCTGAAACGCCGAATTTTTCTTCCATCGCTGCGATTAATTCAACGATTTCTGATACTGATTTAGAAGCAATCGCTTCAATGATTTGTTCGTTAGTTAATGACATAACAATCAATTCCTAATGTAAATAAAGTTAAACGAGTTAAGAAGTTCTTGCTTGAAATTAAGCAGCTTCTTGTAATTTGTCGCGTAATGCTGCAAAAGTGCGAACAAGTTTGCCTGCCGCAGCTTCTTTCATTGTACCCATTAAACGTGCAATCGCTTCTTCGTAAGTTGGTAACGTTGCCAAGAATGCAACATCTTGGATTTTACCTTCAAAGGCTGCACCTTTAATTTCAAACTCTTTGTTTGCTTTTGCGAACTCAGTGAACAAACGTGCTGCTGCACCCGGGTGTTCATTTGAGAATGCAATAAGAGTTGGACCGGTAAACGTATCTTTTAAGCATTCGAATTCTGTACCTTCAACTGCACGGCGTAATAAAGTATTACGAACTACGCGCATTGAAACGCCAGCTTCACGAGCTGCTTTACGTAAATCAGTCATTTTATCAACTGTTACACCGCGAGAATCCGCGATTACAGCTGAAAGGGCACCTTTGGCTGCTTCATTTACTTCAGCAACAATTGCTTGTTTGTCTTGAAGATTTAATGCCATTGGCTTTTAGCTCCTGAATACACTCCGATTTCTCGGAATTAAATTACCTAATACAAACAGCGTACTAGGACGACTTCGGTGTACAGAAGCAGAAAATTCTTTTTCTGTTCACCATCTACGTAGGCGATTAAGAAAATCAAGGATTTTCTCCTACGGTCTTGGACGGGGCTTGATTGGCAAGCACCATCAAATTTGTGGTTGCCCACAAAATAGGGCGGTATGATACTGACTTTAAACGCCATTGTAAAGTGAAAATATCATTTTTTATCCGATTTAATCTTACAAGATTGTATATCGCTTTCATAATTTTCAGCATTTTTATGGTACAATCTCTCAACTTTATTTAAACCATACTTTATTAAATCCTATGTCTAGACAAAAAAAATCACGCCGTCTTACCGATATCATGCCCACTCGTAAGGCTGATAAAAAACCTGAAAACAAACCACTTTCAGGGAAAAAACTCTCTCGCTATGAGCTCGATGCCAAGGCGCGAGAAGAAAAGCGCAAGCGTAAACACAAAGGTCTCACCTCAGGTTCTCGCCATAGCGCAAGCGATGCACAAAAAAACACCCAACTGACGGAGAAAAAAGATCCACGGATTGGAAGCCGTAAAAAAGTGCCTTTAATCGTTGAATTTGTCAATAAACCTGAAAAAGGGCAGTTTATTCAACCGGTTAAATTAGACACCAAACCCACCGCACTTTCGCCTGAGTTAGAGCTTGAGCAGTTAGAAAACAATGAATGTTTGAATGACTTACTTGATCAACTTGATGCCGGTAAAACTATTAGTGCTGCAGATCAAAAATTTGTGGATGAGTGCCTAGATCGCATTGCCCAATTAATGGATGAACTTGGCATCGAAGATGAAGAAAGCGAGGACGATCTGCTTAACACCTTTGAAAAAATTGATATTAACCAATTTAGATAACTGTTTATGTGGACGACAATTTTACTCATTTTTGGTATTGCGATTATCATGGCAATGGGGGCATATTCTCTTTACCTATTCGCACAACTGCGCAAACAAAAACAGTTGTTTGAGCAAGCCAAACAAGCGCGGATAACACGCATTAAAGAAAGTATTGAAATTATTGCCCGCGCTATGCAAAGCAATGAATGTAATCATTCGGAAGGTGTGATTCGTTTAAGAATGTTGCTTGAACCACTAGGGCAAAAACGCCTACAAGACTATCCCGCCATGTGGGCGTTATATGAAGTAGTGCAAGATATGCCCACTCATGATGAACGCAAAGCCTTAAAGAAAAATGAACGAATGAAACTCGATTTAGCCCGCGAAAGCAAGGAAGTCGAATTAGAAGAAAAAATTAAAGAAGAAGTTTTACAGCTATTAAAAGAAATTGCCTAAAACTTATCATTCGGGGATAAGCAAACACTTATCCCTAGACAAAATATGAAAAATCTTGACCGCACTTCATTACCTAGAAAACCATGAACAATATCACTTTTGACCTAAATTTAATCCAAAAATATAACCAATCAGGACCAAGATATACCTCTTACCCTACCGCCTTGGAATTCCACGAAAACTATACTGACGAAAATTTTAAAGCGGCCGCTGCGCGCTACCCTGAGCGTCCATTATCGCTCTATGTCCATATTCCTTTTTGCCATAAACTTTGTTATTTCTGCGGCTGTAATAAAGTCATCACACGTCACCAACACAAAGCAGATATTTATCTCGACTTCTTAGAAAAAGAAATCACCACACGTGCAAACTTATTTAAAAACCGTTTAGTCACCCAAATTCACTGGGGCGGTGGTACACCGACTTATTTAACAGAAGAACAGTCAGCACGTTTAATGAAAATGCTGACAGATCACTTCAACATCGCCAAAAATGCAGAAGTTTCCATTGAAATGGATCCACGAGAAATCGAGCTGTCCATGCTAGAACATCTAAAAAATATTGGTTTTAATCGCATTAGTATGGGCGTTCAAGATTTCAATAAAGAGGTACAAAAAGCGGTAAATCGTGAGCAAGATGAAGACTTTATTCGCCAGCTCTTAATTCGAGCTCGTGAACTCGGTTTCCAATCCACTAACTTAGATTTAATCTATGGATTACCGTTACAAAATGTAGAGAGTTTTATGTTTACCTTGCAAAAAGTCATTGAGCTTAATCCTGATCGATTAAGTGTCTTTAACTATGCCCATTTACCAAGCCGTTTTGCCGGTCAGGCAAAAATCAAAGAAGAACAGCTTCCGGCACCACAAACTAAACTCACCATTTTAGAGAAAACCATCGAAACCTTAGGCAAAGCAGGCTATAAATTTATCGGCATGGATCATTTTGCAAAACCTGACGATGAGCTCGCCATTGCACAAGATAAAGGTATTTTGCACCGAAATTTCCAGGGCTATACGACACAAGAAGAATGTGATTTACTGGGCTTAGGGGTGTCCGCCATTAGTTTATTAGGCGACACTTATGCCCAAAATCAAAAAGAATTGAAACACTATTATGCAGATGTGGACAGCCACGGCATCGCGTTACACAAAGGACTTGAACTCTCTCAAGAAGATTGCCTGCGCCGCGATGTGATTAAAGCGTTAATTTGCAACTTTAAATTGGATTTCAGCGCAATTGAAAAACAATACAACATTCACTTCAAATCCCATTTTGCGGAAGATCTAGACTTGCTCAAGCCCTTAGCGGAAGATGGACTATTAGAAATAAATGATAAAGGGATTATTGTCTCGCCGTCAGGACGATTATTAATTCGTAATATCTGTTTGTGCTTTGACACCTATTCTCGACAAGCCGCAAGAAGACAACAGTTCTCGAGAATTATTTAATTAAAATCTTCACAAAAAACAACCGCACTTTAATTGAATCAAAGTGCGGTTGTTTTTTTAGCTATTTATTAAAGCGTAATATCTAACTTATCATAAGCACGTAACGCTTTTTCTAAGGCTTTTTCCACCGAAATGTCACGGCTTAAAATCACTGCCATGCGGCGGTGTCCGTCCACTTCGCCTTTGCCGAAAATGCGCAGATCTGTGTTAGGCTCCGCCAATACTTCAGCCAAATTGCCGAATTGTACTTGATTCGACTTACCTTCCACCACCACGGCTTTACTTGCGGCAGGGCCAATTAAGTTGATGGTAGGGATTGGCAAGCCTAAAATGGCGCGAGCGTGTAAAGCAAATTCAGAAAGCTCTTGCGAAATGAGCGTCACCATTCCCGTATCATGCGGACGTGGCGATACTTCGTTGAAAATCACGTCATCGCCACGCACAAACATTTCTACCCCGAAAATGCCGCGGCCACCTAATGCGCCGGTAATTTTTTCTGCGATCTCTTGGGCTTTTTTCAATGCTACTTCAGACATTGCTTGCGGTTGCCATGATTCGCGATAATCGCCATTTTCTTGACGATGACCAATTGGCGCAAGGAATGAGGTTCCGCCAATATGACGCACGGTCAGCAAGGTGATTTCATAATCAAATTTGACAAAACCTTCCACAATCACGCGACCTGCGCCTGCGCGACCTCCTTCTTGTGCATAATCCCATGCTTTTTGAATCTCATCAAAAGACTTAATCACCGACTGTCCATGACCTGATGAGGACATAATGGGTTTCACCACACAAGGAACGCCAATTTTTTTCACCGCACTTTCAAAGCCGGCAAAATCCGCTACAAATTCATAGTTAGAAGTGGGTAACCCCAACTCTTCCGCGGCTAAACGGCGAATTCCTTCACGGTTCATGGTTAATTTCGTGGCTTTTGCCGTTGGTACCACCGTAAAGCCTTCTTGCTCTAATTCAACTAAAGTCTCTGTCGCAATGGCTTCCACTTCGGGCACAATATAATCCGGCTTTTCTTTTTCCACTAATGCGCGTAACGCATCGCCGTCCAACATGGAAATGGTATAAGCACGATGCGCAACTTGTTGTGCCGGCGCGTTTTCATAACGATCCACGGCAATCACTTCAACGCCTAAGCGCATTAATTCGATTGCGACTTCTTTACCTAATTCACCAGAACCCAACAACATTACTTTGGTTGCTTTTGATGTTAGTGCGGTGCCAATTTTTGTCATCTTGTTATTCCTTATTTAAGTAGAGAGTCATCTAAAGCTAAATCTTCATTTTTATTAATGCCAACGCCACGCGCCAACACATTTTGTGCGGTGGCATGCGCATCTTCAAGGGAATGTTCCGTATAAGTGCCACATTGGTAAAGATTGAGTTCCGGGATACTGCTTTGATCTTTTACGGCAAGTACATCGTGCATAGAAGCCGTCCAAGCATCGGCAACTTGCTGCTCACTCGGTGAACCAATTAGAGACATATAAAACCCGGTTCGACAGCCCATTGGTGAAATATCAATGATTTCTACCGTATCGCTATTTAAGTGGTCTCGCATAAATCCTGCAAACAAATGCTCAAGGGTATGAATTCCCTTTGGCGATAAAATTTCTTTATTTGGCACGCAAAAACGCAAGTCGAAAATGGTTAATAAATCCCCTTTTGGGGTTGTCATGGTTTTTGCGATTCGAACAGCGGGTGCTGTCATTTTGGTGTGGTCAACTTTGAAGCTATCAAGTAATGGCATAAAAATTCCTTAAAAAAATGAAATTATTTTTGAACTTTCTGAAAATAAACAAGTCTTAGAATACAAGCAACTTGCTGTTGCAATTAATAATAAAAAAATTGGTTCCTTAGGTTATATTTATCGCCCTGTTTCGTTAGAAATAGGGCGTTTTTTTACCGTCTAATCGTAGGAAAACGATTGCGTGTATTGTATCCTTTCATTACAAAAAAGTGTAGCCAATTACCATATAGAGTAAAAATAAATATCGGAAAAATTTCCCAATCAGGATAAAAAATAACGATTGTAAGCTATTTAGGCGTAACCAACCGGCTGCGGCACAACATAAATCCCCCACGACAGGCAGCCAACTCAATAATAAAACCCAAAGCCCATAGCGATGAAATTGCTTGAAAACCCACCGCACTTTCGCATTTGGATTGTTCATTTCAGGGGACGGGCACCAGCGTCCTAACCAGTAAGTAGTGATGCTGCCCAAAGTATTTCCTAATGTGGCCACCGCTAACAACCAAAGGATTGGCGTGGAAAAATAAGTGCTTGCCGATAGCTGAATCTTTGCACTCAATCCAAGAAAAACGATTTCTGAATTCCCCGGTAATACGGTGGCACTGAGAAATGCACTCAGAAACATCGTCCATAATTGATGTTCGCCCCAAAGTGCGATTAAAAAATCAAACATTTTGAAGGTAAGTACGACAATAAAATTCGCGATCCGCATCCGTGATCTCACGCAATACACGACAGGGATTGCCAACGGCTAAGCTGTTGGCCGGAATATCTCTTGTCACCACCGCGCCGGCGCCGATAACCACGTTGTCCCCAATGGTTACGCCACCAATAATGGTAACGCTACCGCTTACCCACACATTATTGCCAATGGTAATTTTTCGTCCGTGTTCCCATTCGGCATTTCGTAGTTCAGGATGAAGCGGATGCTCAACCGAATACAAACTCACATTCGGGCCAAACATCACGTTATCGCCAATTTGAATGCCACCGCTGTCTAGCATGGTACAGCCATAATTGGCAAAGAAATTCTCCCCCACTTCTATTTGAAATCCATAATCGCAGAAAAACGGCGAATTAATTTTGAGATGATTTTTTGTTTTACCAATAATCTGTTTAATTAACGCTGTACGTTCTGCTTTTTGTGACGGACGTAAAACATGATTATAATCAAACAACATTTCTTTTATTTTCAAACGGGCTGCCGACATTTCGGGATGATAAGGTTGGTGCGCGAGCCCTGCTTTCATTCGTTCTAAATCATTCATTATTTATTCGCTCTTGTTAATACGTGAGTTCTTACATCAAACACATCCATTCCACCGTTCAATGCTGCTTGTACGCCTAAATCCGCATCTTCAAATACCAAACATTGGCTCGGTAAGATCCCTAATTTTTCAGCACAGGTTAAAAATGTTTCAGGATGCGGTTTGTGGGTGGTCACCATATCGGCATCCACAATGGCGTTAAAATATTGGCGCAAATCAAATTTATCCAACAACATATTCACCATATTACCATGCGAACCTGTCCCCAGCGCCATGGCCCGTTTACCAAGATTACGTTTAACAATCTCAAAAGCGGGCAGCAAGGTAGCATTTTCTCTTACCATTTCAAAGCCATATTGTCGCTTTAAACGAATGACTTCTTCGAGTAACACCAAGGGAATACCATAACGATGACAAGTTTCTGTTGCGATAGTGCGCACTGTCGCACCACCTAATTCATACATCACATCCCCTTTGACAGGATAGCCTAAATGCGCTCCCACTTTTTCCCAAGCTTTTGCGTGGCTGGGCATGGTATCGATCAGTGTACCGTCCATATCAAAAATAAGGGCATCGTATTGATTAATAATGGATTGATCTAACATCTTAATTAATGATTTTATTGATGAGTAAAAAAGTGCGGTCATTTTGCAATGAATTTATTAAAAATGCAAAATGTTAAGAGACAAATATAAGAAATAGATTTAGAAGAAAAAAATGGAAAATAAATCGGAAATAAAAGAGAGATGGCGCACCCGAAAGGATTCGAACCTTTGACCGCTCGGTTCGTAGCCGAGTACTCTATCCAGCTGAGCTACGGGTGCCCTGTGTGTTCAATTTTCTCATTTTTAATTCTCAACATCTAAACCCTAGAGTAAAAGATTTAAATGGCGCACCCGAGAGGATTCGAACCTCTGACCGCTCGGTTCGTAGCCGAGTACTCTATCCAGCTGAGCTACGGGTGCAGAATTAAATTTCAAAAATTAAATTGTGATACATCTAAATGGCGGTGGAAGAGGGATTCGAACCCTCGATAGAGCTTTTGAACCCTATACTCCCTTAGCAGGGGAGCGCCTTCAGCCTGCTCGGCCATCCCACCGCAATCGATGTGGGCGGTATAATACGATTTTCTGAAAATAAGTCAAACATTTTTTGCAAAAAAATTGTTTACTTGACGGAATAATCTACAATTTGTTTTTAGATTGAGCCAAAATTGCACGTAAATTAGCAATGTTCGCTGCCGCTTTTTGCTGTTTTTGTTCTTCTGTCATTGGTGCTTTGTCACGTTCCCACTGCACATCATCTTGTGGTAACTCCAACAAAAAACGACTCGGTTCAGGTTTAATCAGCTCACCATATTGGCGGCGTTCTTTACACAAGGTAAATCGTAAAGTTTGCTGCGCACGAGTAATCCCTACATAGGCTAAACGGCGTTCTTCTTCCACATTATTTTCATCAATGCTCGTTTGATGCGGCAACAATCCTTCTTCCATTCCAATTAAAAACACATGGGGAAATTCCAGCCCTTTAGACGCATGCAAGGTCATCAGTTGCACTTGATCCGCTTCATCATCGTCTTCACCACGTTCTAACATATCTCGCAGAGTTAACCTTGTCACCACCTGATTAAGCGTTAAAGGTTCATTAAATTCATCCCCTTTCAGCATATCCGCTACCCACTCAAACAAGGTTGCTACATTTTTACTTTGCATTTCTGCTGCTTTCGGCGTCGCCGCATATTCATACAGATATTCTTCATAATGCAACTGGCTCAGCATTGAACGCACCGCACGCTCCGGTTCAGAACGTTGAACTTCATCATTCAATTCTACAATCCAACGCGCAAATTGTTGCAACGCGTCATAAGCCTTCGGTGTAACACGATGTATTAACTCAAAATCAAAAATCGCTTCAAACAAACTCAGGTGCTTTTCATTGGCTAAATGCCCCAATTTTTCCAAGGTTGCTGCACCGATTTCACGCTTTGGCGTATTCACAATACGCAAAAATGCCGCGTCATCATCTTGATTGACCAACACGCGCAAATACGCCATCATATCCTTAATTTCTGCGCGACTAAAAAAGCTCGTCCCGCCTGAAATTTTGTAAGGAATACGGTTTTGCATTAACATTTTTTCCATTAGGCGTGACTGGTGATTACCGCGGTATAAAATCGCATAATCCTTGTATTTGGTTTTATGGCTAAAACGATGAGCAATTAACTCCGCCACCACACGTTCCGCTTCATGATCTTCATTTTTCGCTTCCAACACTTGCAATTTTTCCCCTTCGCCAAGATTGGAAAACAGCTTCTTGTCAAAAACGTGTTCATTGTTATCGATTAAAATATTGGCACAATGCAAAATTCGATGAGTAGAACGATAATTTTGTTCTAATTTAATCACATTTAAACGTGGAAAATCATCACGCAAGCGTACCATATTTTGCGGACGTGCGCCGCGCCAAGAATAAATAGACTGATCATCATCGCCCACCACCGTAAAACGCGCACGCTGCCCCACTAACAGCTTAATCAGCTCATATTGGCTCGTATTGGTATCTTGATATTCGTCCACCAACAAATAACGAATTTTCTCTTGCCATTTTAACCGCACTTCTTCATTCTGCTTAAACAGCAACGTTGGCAACATAATCAAATCATCAAAATCCAAGGCATTGTAGGCGCGAATTTGATTGGCGTAGCGTTCATAACAAAGGGCAAAGGTGCGATATTTATCATCGCGCGCCAGTTCTAACGCACGTTTAGGCATAATCAAGTCGTTCTTCCAATTCGAAATCACGGACACCAATTCACGCAACAAATCCTTATCTTCCGCTAACACATCCGCCGTCAACTCTTTCAACAACGCTAACTGATCGTGTTCATCAAACAAGGTCATATTGGCTTTGAAGCCTAAATGTTTGTATTCACGCTTAATAATATCAAAGCCCAAGGTATGGAAAGTTGACACAATTAACCCTTTGGTTTGTGCCTTGCCAATAGACTGTGCCACGCGTTCTTTCATTTCGCGTGCTGCTTTATTGGTAAAGGTCACCGCCGCAATTTGGCGTGGTAAATAACCGCACTTTCCGATTAAATGAGCGATTTTGTTGATAATCACCCGCGTTTTTCCCGACCCTGCCCCAGCCAGCACAAGGCAAGGACCATCTACATATTCTACGGCTTGTTGTTGTTGAGGATTAAGTTTCATTGCGTTCCTAAACTCATTGTCGATAGCATGTCATCATTACACAAAATATCGCGCCATAAAAAAATCCACGCCAAAACGTGGATTTTTTCCGTTTTCGGAATATTAGAATAATTTTTTAGACACTTCTAATAAATCCGCTTTAAATGGACGGCGCATGTTATCGATAGCTTCGATAATATCGTGGTGAACCAATTTTTCTTGTTGAATCCCCACACAACGACCTTTTTCGCCTTTTAACAATAACTCAACTGCAAAAGCACCCATGCGAGAAGCTAAAATACGGTCGAAAGCACAAGGCGAACCACCACGTTGAACGTGACCTAATACGGTTGCACGGGTTTCATTCCCCACGCGAGCTTCAATGTCTTTCGCTAATTGGTGTACGTCAGTCACTAACTCAGTGATTGCAATAATTGCGTGACGTTTTCCATCTTTAAAGCTACGCTCAATTTGTTGAATCAGTTCTTCTTTATCAAAACCAACTTCAGGTGCAATAGCGTATTCACAGCCACCGGCAATTGCCGCAGAAATTGTTAAGTCACTACAATGACGACCCATAATTTCTACGATAGAAATACGATGGTGTGAACTTGAAGTATCACGTAAACGGTCAATAGCATCAACGGCGGTTTCTAATGCGGTTTGGTAACCAATAGTATAATCTGTACCAGGGATATCATTATCGATCGTACCCGGTAAACCGATACATGGGAAGCCATGTTCTTCTGTCAATAATTTCGCCCCGGTATATGAACCGTCACCACCAATAACAACAAGGGCGTCAATACCGTGAGAACGTAAAATCTCTGCACATTTTGCACGCACTTCAGGTTGTTTAAATTCAGGGAAACGGGCAGAACCTAAGAATGTACCACCTTGAGTGATAATATCCGATACGCTATAACGGTTAAGTTGTTCAATTTTATTTTCAAATAAACCATGGTAACCATCATAAATACCATAGACTTCTAAGCCTTCGGCTAAAGCAGAACGAACCACCGCACGAATTGCCGCGTTCATACCCGGTGCGTCACCACCACTTGTTAAGACTGCGATTTTTTTGATCATTGATTTCACCTTTAAATTTAAATATAAAATCCGAAAAAATTATGGCGCTAAGATTACACCAATACCGCGCGAGTCTCTACTAAAATTTTGGTAATTTTGCTAAAACTTGATCTAACCTAGGATTTTTTCGTTGAATTTTTGACCGTATTTTTTATCGGTAAGAATTTTTCTTTTTGTAATCCCTCTTTCTGTTTTAGTTGTTCCAATGTTTCACCGTTTTTTAAAATGCGCGGTGTCACAAAAATAACTAATTCTCGTTTTTGATGGCGTTCGCTTTCATTGCTAAATAATTTGCCGACAACCGGAATATCCCCAAGGACAGGAACTTTATTGGCGCCTTTGGTGATGGTATCGTGGAACACACCGCCAAGAACAATGGTTTCGCCATCTTTAGCAAAAACCTGCGTTTGAATTTCCTGTTTATCAATCGAAACCACTTCACTATATTCTCCATAGGAAACACGGTTCCCGGGTGAGTTTTGGCTGACAATAAGATCGAGTAAAATGGCGTTATCTTGTGAAATATGTGGCGTCACTTCCAAGCCCAGTACAGCTTCGCGGAACTCAACGGATTGGGTGTCATTTTTAACATTGGTGACAACATAAGGAATTTCAGAGCCTTGTTTAATACTCGCACTTTTCTTATTGGTGGTTAACAAGCGCGGGCTTGCAATAATTTCCACATTATTTTCTTGTTCCAATGCCGTTAATTCTAAGTCTAACAACCGTCCATTAATTTTAGCTACCTGTAACGCGGCGGATCCCGCCGGGGTAGTTGTGGTAGCAAAATTGACATTTAAATGATCAGCCAAATTTGAAAAGCCGTTTCCGGCAAGGCTTCCGTTAACTTTATGGGCAGAACTTGTGGGATCAAACATTCCCCAGCGTACGCCCAATTCTTTTAAGCTTTCATCATTAATCGTGACAATTCGCGCTTCAATGGCAATTTGCTCAATGGGTTTATCCAATTCCGCCACTAATTTTCGAATATTTTGAATCGATTTTTTGCTATCTTGAACGATCAACACATTACTACGATCATCAAAGGTTAAACGCCCCGTATCAGACACCAAAGCACCATTTCCACTACTTAAGGATTTCATTACTTCAGAGGCTTTAGCATAATGTAATTTGATGGTTGCCGTTTCCGTTTCTAATTCAGCCGGCATCTCAAGGGAATTAGAATCGACAATTTCGTTTCCATCGTCCATAGACATCGCAAATTTGGCACTTGTATCCAGTTGATTAAGATAATAAATACCGTTTTCTTGCCATAAATTTAATTGCTTAATTTTCGCCACGGAACGTAGCACCTGATCTAAATCGGTGTTTTCCAGCTGTAAACTAATAGTTCCTTCCAGCGAATCTTCAATAATAAGATTCGTATTTTGCTCTGCGGCAAGATGTTGTAGTGTTGACACTAATGGCGCTTGTTTTAAGCGTAATGTAAACACCGGATTATCCGCAAAGCTCGCCGCGATAAAACAGCCCAAAAACAGACCGCACTTTAGGCAAAATTTGACTATTCTCATTGAAATATCCTATAACTTTAAAGTAATTATCTCAGGCTTTTCACAATTTGTTTTCCATTGTGATAACAACACTTTTTGTTTGGAAACCGCTTTAAGTTGCAGCCGTTCAAGTGCTAAAAATTCCCCGATTTTCACCGTAAAAACCTGTTGGGTTTGATCGGCAAATAAGGCTTCCGATCGATCTTTTTCACTCAAAATACCAATCAAATACAGTTGTTCAAATGGAATTCTATCGGCAATCGCTTCTTCATCCGCATGGCATAAGGCTATGAGATGTTGTTCTGTTCTCTTTGTTACAGTCGCCCCGCTCCCCTTATTAAAAGGATCGCGCCCATAGGTTTGCGTTGAAATAAACAACATAAGTAAAAAATAACTGAAAAAACGCATGGCTAATCCTTGTTGAGTTGTAAAATGAGCTGGCTATAAATGGATTGTTCTTCATCCTGTTCTTCATCATCTAATCTTGTGATATGCCATTGAATCACTTGCAATTGTCCTTTTTGAAGTAGTGCGGTAACAAAATCGCACAATGGGAAAAAATGACCGCGAATTTGTAACTTAATCGTTGGTTGCTGAGAAAACGACCATTGTGACTGTTCGAGCTGCAACTGTTCCGCAAGGGCTTGAATATCTTGATTAATTTCAGATATGCGCCGAGCCAGTTCAGGTGTCGGCGTCTGTTGTAGTTGCGCTTTTAATGCCGCCACTAAACGCTGTTGTTGTATCACTTGTTCATTTTGCTGTTGCGTTTCTTGCTCAAGTTGGTTGAGTTGGTTCATATTCTGAAACATTTCCATTAAAGGCATCAGCCATAAAAGCCCAACCAAACAAAGTGCGGTCAATATTTTTTGCCAAATTGAACTATTCACCCAAACACCCCAAATATTCTTTGGGTTATTCATCCATGCCCGATTCCCTTTCATTCCATTTCCCCTTGCTCAAATTTAAATTGCAGCTGATTATCATGTAACGGCTCAAATTGAGAGAGTTTAATGTCCGGAAAATATTGCGTGAGAAAAGGTTGAAGCGGCTCAAATTCAGATTGATTTGATGCCGTCCCTTTCAATGAAATATATCCTTGTTGAAGCACTGTCTGTTGCAGTTCACCTTGTGTTAACGGCAGCTCGGTCAGCATATTGATCATATTCATGACCTGTTCATGGGGAACCGGAACTTGTTTGACATTGGGCGTAATTTGCCGGCGTAGTTGAGCCACTTGGCGTGTTAATTCACTTCGCTGACTTTGCTGTTGCTGTAAACGTTCTTGTTGCTGCGCAATCGCTTGAGCAAAATGCTGATTGGCGACCATTAACATCAAACTAATGACGCCGATTAACAGTGCCATCACGCTGGTTTTCACAAAAATAACACGGCTTTTTTGCTTAAATTGCTCAATACGCCAAGGCAATAGGTTCATACTTATCCCTTTATGAAAAATTTAAATGCCATAAGCCCAAACCCAGTGCGATCATTGGCAACTTCGTTTGATATTGCAGCCACTGGCGTTTTTCACATTCGCTGATGTGTTCTTGTGTAGGATTTCGTAAGTAAACACACACGGTTTCGGGTTCAACCTGATAGCGTTGACGGAATTGCTCATAAAGTGCGGTCAAATTTGCTTCCGAAATTTGTAACACATTAAAATCAAAGCCTTTATCTTGAAACGCAATGGCATATTGATCATCCACATAAAGATAGAGTGCTTCTTTAGGTTGCTGAGAATCTAAGTAATCAAAAGCACGCTTAAGGGCGTGGCTGACACTGTCTAAAACCCGTACCTGCAATGGCGCAAATTGCTTCATTTGCTCTTGCGCTTTTTCAATCAACACCGCATTCATTTCCAGCAAGGTACCTTGCTTGAGTGATGTGGCATGGTAATCAAACCAAACTTGGCTCAAAGGAATAGGCAATTCTGACGCCAATAAGTGCTCACATTGCTGATAACATTCTTGTTCCGATAGTTGTTGTGGTACCACAATACTACGCTCCCACACATTATTCGGTAACACACCTGAAATAAATAAAAGTTCGGTTTTGTGGGGCTTTAAGCTGACTGTCATTTCACGAATAATGCGATTGGCTAAGGTGACTTGCGGCATCAGCGGTACAGTCGCGAAATGGGGCTCCGGCGGTGGATTTAAGTGCGGTTTATTGTGCGCCCATTTCGGTTTCTCAAGCCAAACGGCTTCCACTTGATTACCACGTACCCAAAGCCCAATCGGCATAACAGATTTAATTTTTTTCATAATATTTCCTTGATTATTGAGATTTCTTTCGCCTAATAGACGTAAACCTTATATACTTACGGGCGGAAGTATTTCTAATTTTATTAATTACCGCATTAAAAAAGAGCGAATTTTGGAATGAAGATCACAAAATTAATATTAAGTACCTTCTTAACGTTGGTTATTTTGGTGTGTGTGGCAGGGGGAATGTTTTATGCGCACATTAAATCGTCCTTACCCAACGTAGAAAGTTTAAAAACCGTTGAGTTACAACAACCCATGCAAATTTATACCGCTGACGGTAAATTAATTGGCGAAGTCGGCGAACAACGCCGCATCCCTGTTAAGTTGGAAAATGTACCGCAACAGCTCATTAATGCCATCTTAGATACGGAAGATAGTCGTTTTTATGAACATCATGGCGTAGATCCTATTGGTATTATTCGTGCTGTGACCGTTGCTGTGTCAAAGGGTGGAGCATCGCAAGGTGCAAGTACCATCACGCAACAACTTGCACGTAACTTCTTCTTAACACCGGAGAAAACCATTATCCGTAAAGCCAAAGAAGCCGTATTAGCCATTGATATTGAAAATACCTTGAGCAAAAACGAAATTCTTGAGCTTTATCTCAATAAAATTTATTTGGGCTATCGTTCCTATGGCGTGGCGGCAGCGGCAAAAACCTATTTTGGTAAAAATCTTAACGAATTAACCCTATCCGAAATTGCCGTGATTGCAGGCTTGCCTAAAGCACCGTCCACGATGAACCCGTTGTATTCATTAAAACGTGCGCAAGATCGCCGTAATGTGGTGCTCGGTCGTATGCTTGAGATGAACCACATTACCAAAGCAGAATATGACGCCGCGATCAAAGAACCTATTGTGGCAAGTTATCATGGTGCGCAACTGGAATTTCGCGCGGATTATGTGACGGAAATGGTGCGTCAAGAAATGGTAAAACGCTTTGGTGAAGAAGTGGCTTACAACAGCGGTTATCAGGTTTATACCACTGTCCTTTCTAAAGACCAAGCGGCGGCTCAAAAAGCGGTGGTGGATAATTTAATCAATTACGATATGCGTCATGGTTATCGTGGGGCGGCAACCCTATGGAAAAAAGGGGAAGAGCCTTGGAATGAAGATAAAATTGTGGACGCATTGAGCAAATTACCTTATTCCGATCCGTTTGTGCCGGCAGCGGTGGTTGGTATGTCGAAAGGCAGTGCTGAAATCATTTTAGCTTCTGGAGATAAAACTACCTTAAATCCGACCGCACTTCGTTTTGCGGGGAAAAAAGGCGTTCGTATAGGTGAGCAAATTTGGGTTCGTAAACGTGATAATGGTTGGGTGCTTGGGCAAATTCCGAGTGTGAACTCTGCGTTGGTTTCACTGAATTCAGATAATGGTGCCATTGAAGCTGTTGTGGGGGGCTTTAGTTTTGAACAAAGTAAATTTAACCGCGCAACGCAGTCGCTGGTTCAAGTGGGTTCGTCCATTAAACCCTTTATTTATGCGGCCGCATTAGAAAAAGGACTCACTCTTTCCAGCGTTTTACAAGATTCCCCGATTTCCATTAAGAAACCGGGACAAAAAGAATGGAATCCGAAAAACTCCCCTGATCGTTATGACGGCCCTTTACGTTTGCGTGTGGGCTTGGGGCAATCTAAAAATATGATTGCTATTCGTGCAATGCAATTAGCCGGTATTCCTTTTACCGCAGATTTCTTACAACGCTTTGGCTTTAAACGTGAACAATATTTTGCCAGCGAAGCGTTAGCCTTAGGGGCGGCATCATTTACACCGTTGGAAATGGCGCGTGCTTATGCGGTATTTGATAATGGTGGGTTCTTAATTGAACCATATATTATTGATAAAATTATGGATAACAACGGCAAAGAATTATTTGTCGCCAATCCTAAAATCGCTTGCCCAACTTGTGATGATATTCCCACTATTTATGGTGCAACAAATGAGAAACTAGATGGTTTCCAGGCACAAGAAGCAGCAACAGGGATAGCAAATCTAGCGAAAACCGATGATAAGACGAACGGTGAAGAAGTTTCTGATGCGGATGGAACTGTGCCGGATATTCCTGAATTCCAAGTGAGTAATATGGCATTGAAGGAGAGTGATGTTAATTTAATGGCGGATGAAAAAACAGCGGCTTCCAAAACTGAATACGCGCCGCGTGTCATCAGTGGAGAATTGGCATTTTTAATTCGTAGTGCATTAAATACAGCGATTTATGGCGAAGAAGGCTTGCCTTGGAAAGGAACAAGTTGGCGCATGGCGCAACAAATTAAACGTACGGATGTGGGCGGTAAAACAGGGACAACGAACAATTCTAAAGTGGCTTGGTATGCCGGCTTTGGTGCCAATTTAACCACCGCCGTTTATGTTGGGTTTGATGACAACAAATATGTGCTAGGTAAAGGCGAAGCAGGGGCGACCACAGCAATGCCGGCGTGGATTGCTTATATGAAAGAAGCGTTAAGCGATCTTCCAGAGCGAAATTTACCCTTACCCGCCAATATCATGGAGAAACGGGTTGATTATGGCTCAGGGTTACTTTCTGAAGCCGGCGGTAAAATAGAGTATTTTATTAAAGGCACAGAGCCGAAACGTACGTTTGTTCAGGAAAAAGCTGTAACAGGCCCCGGCTATTATATTCCACCGGGTTTGAAAGAGCGTTTAGGTCAAGCCCCTGACGGCTCGCAACAGGAACTATTTTAGGCTAAACAATCACTAAGTTGACCGCACTTTCCAGACAAGTGCGGTTAGTTTTTAGCTCATTTTATAAGGAGAAACAATGCTAAGTTATCGGCACAGTTTTCATGCAGGCAATCATGCGGATGTGTTAAAGCATATTGTTCAAATGTTGATTATTGAGAATCTACAACAAAAAGAGAAAGGCTTTTATTATTTGGATACACATTCCGGTGTGGGACGTTATCGTTTATTTAGTGAAGAAGCCGAAAAAACGGCAGAATATCAAGAAGGAATCGCGCGCTTATGGAATCGCGATGATCTGCCCGAAGAAGTGGCTCGCTATATTGCGCAAATTAAGAAGCTTAATTATGGTGGCAAGGAATTACGTTATTATGCGGGTTCGCCCTTGATTGCGGCGCAAATGCTACGCCCGCAAGATCGTGCCTTATTAGCGGAGCTTCATCCGACTGATTTTCCGTTGTTACGCAATAATTTCAAAGAATTTGCCAATGTCACCACAAAACGTGAAGATGGTTTTTTACAGCTAAAAGCCACATTACCGCCAAAAGAACGCCGTGGTTTTGTGTTAATCGATCCGCCTTACGAATTGAAAGAAGATTATGATTTGGTGGTAAAAGCTATCGAAGAGGGGTATAAACGCTTTGCTACAGGCGTGTATGCCATTTGGTATCCTGTGGTATTACGCCAACAAAGTAAGCGTATTGTAAAGGGCTTAGAAGCAACCGGTATTCGCAAGATTTTACAGATTGAATTAGCGGTTCGCCCTGATAGCGATCAACGTGGTATGACGGCAAGCGGTATGATTGTGATTAATCCGCCTTGGCAACTTGAAAGTCAAATGAAAAAGATTTTACCTTATTTAGTGAATGTGCTTGTCCCTGAAGGAACGGGCAGTTATAGCGTGAAATGGATTACGCCTGAATAGGTGATTTTATGACAAGGGGATTTTGTGCTAAAATCCCCCACTTTTAATGGAAAGAGAATTTAACCATGAATTTAACCGAATTTTTAATTGAAAAATTAGATGATTTAAAGGCAACGGATATTCAGTTGATTGATGTACGTGGCAAATCATCCATTACCGATAACATGATTATTTGCACGGGAACATCAAGCCGCCATGTTTCTTCACTTGCGCAAAAATTGATTGATGAAAGCAAACAAGCAGGCATTGAGAGTTTTGGCGAAGAAGGCAAAGCAACCGCGGACTGGGTTGTGGTGGATTTTGGTCAAGCCATTGTTCACATTATGCAACAAGAAAGCCGTGAGATGTATCAACTGGAAAAACTTTGGGCTTAATGCTCGATTAAATAAAACAATCAAAAAAAACAAACCGCACTTTATGAAAATCCAACTGATTGCCGTTGGCACAAAAATGCCTGATTGGGTAAAAACGGGGTTTGAAGAATATCAACGCCGTTTTCCTAAAGATATGCCCTTTGAATTAATTGAAATTCCTGCCGGAAAACGTGGCAAAAATGCTGATATTGCGCGTATTTTAGAGCAAGAAGGTAAAGCGATGTTAGCCGCTTGCGGCAAAGGCAAAATAGTCACTTTGGATATTCCCGGCAAACCTTGGACGACACATCAACTGGCGCAGCAACTTGAAGCTTGGAAAAACGATGGGCGGGATGTTTGTCTTTTGATTGGTGGGCCTGAGGGCTTATCACCGGAATGTAAGGCGGCGGCTGAGCAAAGTTGGTCATTATCGCCCTTAACCTTGCCACATCCCCTTGTACGCGTGGTGGTTGCTGAAAGCCTTTATCGAGCATGGTCATTAACCGCAAACCATCCTTATCATCGAGAATAATCATCCGTGGGTTTATTCAAAAAACTATTTTCAGCACCAAAACATGAACCGCTTAGAGATAATAAATCTGAGCGGAATCTTTTTGCACGCCGAGCGTTGGTGGCTTTTATCGGAACATTGGTGCTGACCGTCATTTTAATGATGAATCTCTATCATCTCCAAGTTCAGGAATTCGATAAATATCAAACCCGCTCAAATGGTAATCGTATTAAATTATTACCCGTGCCGCCAACCCGTGGGTTAATTTATGACCGCAATGGGACGTTGCTTGCTCAAAATCTCACTTTTTTTGGTTTGTATATCGTGCCGGAAAAAGTCGAAAATCTTGACCGCACTTTGGATGAATTGCGTGGCATTGTGGGATTAACGGATGAAGATATTGAGCAATTTAAAAAAGAACGCAGACGTTCAACGCGATATACCCCTATTCTGTTAAAACCTGATTTAACCGAAGAGCAAATCGCTAAATTTGCAGTGACCCAATATAATTATCCAAGCCTTGATGTCCGTCCCTATTTTAAACGCCAGTATATTTTTGGTGAGCCAATGACGCATATTTTAGGTTATGTGGCAAAAATTAATGATAAAGATGCTGAACGTTTGAAGAATGAAGATAAGGCAGCTGCTTATGCAGGAACGACCGATATCGGTAAGCTAGGTATTGAACGTTTTTATGAAGAACAGTTACATGGTGTCGCCGGTTTTGAGCAGGTGGAAATCAATAACCGCGGTAAAGTGATTCGTAAATTGAGTGAACAACCACCTGTTGCAGGAAAAAGCATTTATCTCACCATTGATTTACCTTTGCAGCAATATATTGTGGAATTATTAGGAAATCAGAAAGGGTCTGTGGTGGTAATGGATCCTAAGGACAGCAGTATTTTAGCCATGGTTTCTAGTCCGAGTTATGATAATAACTTATTCGTGGGTGGGATTTCAGGGAGCGATTATAGTCGTTTACTGAATGATGAAAGTCGTCCACTTTATAATCGCGCAACACAAGGCGCCTATCCGCCGGCGTCTACGGTGAAACCCTTTGTTGCAGTTGCCGCATTAACCGAAGGAACGATCACGCCTAACTGGACCATTCCCGATCCCGGTTATTTCCAATTGCCGAATACGAGCAAAAAATTCCGCGACTGGAAAAAATCAGGACATGGTCCAACGAATTTACAAAAAGCGATTACGGAATCTTCCGATACGTATTTCTATACCGTTGCTTATCGTATGGGGATCGACCGTTTTTCAGAGTGGATGAAACGTTTTGGTTTCGGGATGCCAACGGGAATTGATTTAAAAGAAGAAACACCTGCGATTATGCCAACACGCGAATGGAAACAAAAACGCTATAAAAAGCCTTGGGTGCTAGGCGATACCATTCCGGTGGGGATTGGGCAAGGTTATTGGACGGCTACGCCATTGCAGTTAGCCAAAGCCACGGCGATTTTGGTGAATAATGGCAAAGTGAATACCCCACATTTAATGAAAGAAACCCATGGGGCAACCGTAGAACCCTATAAAGATCCTTTACTCTATGAGGATATTAAGGAACCTGATACAGCAGCCTGGAGTGCAGCGAAACGGGGCATGTATGGCGTAATCCATTCCCCGGCAGGTACAGGGCGCAAAGCTTTTGCGGGCACATCTTATGTTGCCGCAGGTAAGTCAGGCACAGCACAAGTATTTAGCCTTAAAGAAGGACAAAAATATAATGCGACAAACTTAAAAAAATATTTGCATGACCATGCTTGGTTTACCGCCTTTGCGCCTTATGAAAATCCACAAGTGGTAGTGTCAATTATTTTGGAAAATGCGGGTGGTGGTTCCAGTAGTGCTGCACCCGTGGTACGTAAAATTATGGATTTTTATTTAAAGAATCGTTTGCCTAAATTAATGGCGGCTGAGAAATCAATGACTCAGGAACATAGCGGCGTTGTGCTAAATGAAGTTCCTGTTGAAGAGCAATCGCCGGTAGAGAATAAATCAGAATCTGAGAATAATAGTGCGGTTGAAAATTCACAAGATTTAAATGAACAGACCTTAGAAAATCAACCCGAGGAATCACGCTGATGAATGAGAAAAAATCATTAATTTCCTCTCTTTGGGAAAAAATGCATGTGGATTTTTGGTTATTGCTCGGATTGATTGTCATTTCGGGCTATGGACTGCTTGTGCTTTATAGTGCTTCGGGTGGCAGTGAAGTGATGTTCCGTAACCGTGTGATTCAAGTGATCCTAGGATTTAGCGTGATGTTTGTTATGGCACAATTTCCACCGCGCTTTTATCAGCAAGTTGCGCCTTATTTATTTATTGCCGGCATTATCATGCTGATTCTTGTGGATGCGGTAGGTGCCACAAGTAAAGGCGCACAACGATGGCTCGATTTAGGTTTTATTCGTTTCCAACCGTCAGAAATTGTCAAATTGGCGGTTCCGTTAATGGTGGCGGTTTATCTCGGCAATCGCACTTTGCCGGCGAACTTTAAAGATACCATGGTCGCCTTGCTGTTGATTATTGTGCCGACTTTGTTAGTTGCCATTCAGCCCGATTTAGGCACATCTATTTTGGTGAGTGCCTCTGGGGTGTTTGTGGTCTTTTTGGCGGGAATGAGCTGGTGGTTAATTGCAACGGCAATAGTAGGATTAGCGGGGTTTATTCCTATCATGTGGTTTTATTTAATGCATGATTACCAACGTACACGCGTGTTAACGTTGCTTGATCCCGAAAAAGACCCTTTAGGTGCGGGTTATCATATTTTACAATCAAAAATTGCCATTGGTTCAGGTGGCATATTTGGCAAAGGTTGGATGTTGGGCACGCAATCTCAACTGGAATTTCTGCCTGAGCCGCATACTGACTTTATTTTTGCGGTATTAAGTGAAGAACATGGCATGATAGGCGTAATTATTTTGCTTGCCATTTATTTCTTTATTATAATTCGTGGATTAATGATTGGCGTGCAAGCGCAAACGGCGTTTGGACGACTGTTAACCGGCGCACTAACATTGATTTTCTTTGTTTATATTTTTGTCAATATTGGTATGGTGAGTGGTATTTTACCTGTAGTCGGTGTACCATTACCGTTAATAAGTTATGGTGGTACGTCGTTTGTATCGCTTATGGCTGGGTTTGGGTTAATTATGTCTATCCATACTCACAAACGCACCCTTTATTCCCAAGGGAACTAATTTCGGTTTTGTGTTACTTAGAAATGGGTGACTCAAAATTGAAAGACAAAACTTGAGATAAACTTATGATTAAAACTAATTTAAAACTTTTTTTAACCGCGCTTTTAGCACTAACGCTATCAGCCTGTAGCTCGGCAGAAGCTAAGCGACTGACAAATAAACCCGTGGTTAAACATACTCAAACTTATGATGTTAATGGGCAAGCTTATACCACAACGCCTTCAAAAAATACTGCACATTATGAAAAGCAAGGTAAAGCAAGCTATTACCACAATAAATTTAATGGACGCCGTACTGCAAGTGGCGAAATTTATCGTTCCAATTTATATACGGCGGCACATAATAGTTTGCCATTGGGTTCTTACGCATTAGTAACTAATACGCGCAATAATCGCCAAGTGATTGTGAAAATTAATGATCGTGGGCCATTTCATGGCGAGCGAATTATCGATTTATCACGAGTGGCGGCGGCGGATTTAGGCATGCTTAACGGCGGTGTAGGTAGCGTGAAAGTGGAAAAATTACACGTTGCTAAAAATCAATCATATTTATCAATTAATAATTTGGAAGAATAAGCAGGATTTATGTTCTTTACAGCCCTTAAAAAATCAAAAATGGCTTTATTAGCGGGTATTATTTCTGTTGCAGCAAATACAGCCAATGCGCAAGATGCTGAATTCGGTCAGGTACAATACCCGAATATGCAGCCGCCACAATTAAATGCGCAAACCTATATTTTGATGGATTACAATTCAGGTGCCATTTTAGCCGCACTTAATCCAGATCAACGTCAATACCCAGCCTCTTTAACGAAAATGATGACCAGTTACGTGATTGGCACCGCGTTAAAACAAGGCAAAATTCACAATAATGACATGGTGACTATCGGTGAGAGCGCATGGGGTAAAAACTTCCCGGATTCATCGAAAATGTTTTTAAATTTAAATCAACAGGTTTCTGTTTCTGATTTAAACCGCGGTATTATTGTGGTTTCAGGTAATGATGCTTGTGTGGCAATGGCGGAACATGTTTCAGGCTCTACTGAGCAATTTGTAGCTTTAATGAATAAATATGTGCAACAGTTTGGTTTAAAAAATACCAACTTCACCACACCCCATGGTTTAGATGATCCTAACCAATATTCTTCTGCGCGTGATATGGCCATTATTGGTTCGCATATTATTCGTGATTTACCCGAAGAATATGCCATTTATGCGGAGAAAGATTTTACATTCAACAAAATCAAACAACCTAACCGTAATGGTTTGTTGTGGGATAAAACCATGAATGTTGATGGGATGAAAACAGGGCATACGAGCCAAGCCGGCTACAACTTAGTCGCTTCCGCAACGAATTCAGGCAATATGCGTTTGATTTCTGTGGTAATGGGCGTACCGACTTATAAAGGACGCGAAGTTGAAAGCAAAAAATTATTACAATGGGGCTTTAATAGTTTTGATACCTTTAGAACCTTAGAAGCCAATAAAGCGGTGGGTGAACAATCCGTTTATTATGGTGATGAAGGTAAAATTGCTGTTGGCGTGTTGCAAGATGGTTTTATTACGATTCCCAAAGGTCGCCAAGCTGACTTAAAAGCGCGTATGGAATTTGACCCAAAATACCTAGAAGCACCATTAGCAAAAGGGCAAATTCTCGGTAAAGTGATTTATAGCCTTGATGGTCGCGATGTTGCTATGGTGAAATTGCAAGCGATGCAAGATGTTGGCGAAGCCGGCTTTATCGGCAAAGGCTGGGACTGGTTAGTTTTAACGGTAAAAAGTTTATTTGATTAGAGCTTATTAAAAAACGTTAACAACCTTTTAACCCTATACGAGCCGTATAGGGTTACTTAATCCGAGCCCCTCTGCGGCTCTTTTATTCAGCCCCAGCAGGGCTGGGCTTAAGGAACCTAGCAAGGCTCGTGCTAGGTTGTTTCTCAAATATGAACTTTGTTATGAACTTTGTCAGTAATCTGACCGCACGCTAAAGTGCGGTGATTTTTTTCTTTATATTAGGAACAATACATTATGACAGTAACAACTCGTGAATTTAATTTAACGGATGTACCACAACAACAATTAAAAGATTTATTGGAATTTCCTTGCGCATTTACCTTTAAAGTAGTCGGGAAAAATCGTGATGGTTTGATGGATGATGTGGTCGTGGTTACCCAAAAATATGCCAAAGGCGATTATAACCCGCGTGAACACTTAAGCTCAAAAGGAACCTATAAATCTGTTTCTATTGATATTAAAGCGGAAAATATTGAGCAAGTAGAAACCCTTTATGCTGAACTGGCTAAAATTGAAGGCGTAAGAATGGTATTGTAATGACGATTGCATTGAATGTGCGCCAACTTGGTGTACAAGATTATGAAAGCGTATGGCAGAAAATGCAGGCTTTTACGGATAGCCGCGATGCAACTACGCCCGATGAAATCTGGTTAGTTCAACATCCGGCGGTGTTTACCCAAGGACAAGCCGGTAAACCTGAACATTTATTAAATCCTACGCATATCCCTGTTGTTCAATCTGATCGTGGTGGGCAAATCACTTACCACGGTTTAGGGCAACAAATTATGTACGTGCTGATTGATATTAAGCGTCAAAAGGCCGAAGGACATGATTTAAATGTGCGCCAATTAGTGACCGCACTTGAGCAATCCGTGGTGCAAACCTTAGCGGATTATGGGGTGAGTGCTTATCCCAAATTGGATGCCCCGGGTGTCTATGTGAATGTTAATGGGCAAGAAAAGAAAATCTGTTCTCTTGGCTTACGAATTCGTAAAGGCTGTTCATTCCATGGCTTGGCACTCAATATCAATATGGATTTAACGCCATTCCGAAATATCAATCCTTGTGGATATGCGGGCTTAGAAATGTGCCAATTAGCCGATTTTGTTCAACCTGAACAAGCCAATTGTGATTTAGTTGCACCAAAATTAATTGCTCACTTTGTTAAAATTTTAGGCTATAATACGCAACAAATTTTTAACATTTAAACTTTTTTTGAAAATGGGTTCATTATTAACCCAATATTTAGGAATACCGTGATGAGCAATACCCCTTTTAAAATGGAGCGTGGTGTGAAATATCGTGACGCGGCCAAAACGTCAATTATTCAAGTCCGTAATATCGATCCTGACCAAGAATTACTGCCTAAACCGGCGTGGATGAAAATCAAGCTACCCGCCAGTTCAGCAAAAATTGATTCCATCAAACATGGTATGCGCCGCCATGGACTACATTCTGTTTGCGAAGAAGCTTCTTGCCCAAATCTGCACGAATGTTTTAACCATGGAACCGCGACCTTTATGATTATGGGCGCAATTTGTACACGCCGTTGTCCATTCTGTGACGTGGCACATGGTAAACCATTGCCTTTAGATCCTGAAGAACCGCGTAAAGTCGCTGAAACTGTACAGGATATGAAATTAAAATACGTGGTGATTACGTCTGTGGATCGTGATGATCTACCTGATCGTGGCGCGGCACATTTTGCCGCAACGGTACGTGAAATTAAGGCGTTAAACCCTGAATGTAAGGTGGAAATTCTGGTGCCCGATTTTCGTGGACGTGTAGAGCAAGCGGTCGCGATTTTAAAACAAAATCCACCTGATGTCTTTAACCATAATTTAGAAAATGTACCGCGTTTGTATCGTGAAGTGCGCCCTGGGGCAGACTATAAGTGGTCACTTGAACTACTGAAAATATTCAAACAAGAGTTTCCCGATATTCCAACGAAATCCGGATTAATGGTGGGATTAGGTGAAACGAACGAAGAAATTTTGGATGTGATGCGTGATTTACGTCAGCATGGTGTAACCATGCTGACCATTGGGCAATATTTACAACCGAGCCGTCACCATTTGAAAGTTGAACGTTATGTGCCACCTGAAGAATTTGACATGTTCCGTGCTGAAGCTGAAAAAATGGGATTTGAACATGCTGCTTGTGGACCATTTGTTCGCTCATCTTATCATGCTGATCTACAAGCCAGCGGTGGGTTGGTAAAATAACGCAATATCATATAACAATTGCACAATGCTGAAATGACGGTTGGTGAGCTTGTCGAACCATAAGGCATTTCAGCTACTGTTGTACTCGTCTGATATTTAGACAAATAATGCTATATGGTAACGAAATAATTTATATATTGAAAAATAAGGTGATATTAAATTCACCTTATTTTTTATTTATTTTATAAACAATGTTCAAAAAAGTTATTAATACCTATTTATAGGTATTAATAAACATCCATATATTTAACCGCACTTTTATCTTATTTTAATTCCCTCTAAAAATTAAAAAATGTTCTTTTTGCCCTTAGAAAAAATACCCAATTAATACCTATTGTTAGGTATATAAATAACGCTACAAACCGCAGAAATTAAAGGGATAACAAAATATTTTGATCCAACTCAAAGAATATGCATTTAATAGTGGAAACGTTTGCGGAATTTGTTATTTTATGATGGAAAATTTTTCTTTTTATTGGATATATCATTAACTAAAGAGATAAATTCTCAACAAGTATAGTGATGCCAATAAGAATATAGTGTGTATATACAACAAATAACCTTGGTTATTAATTTTATGGAGTGATTACCGTGAACATTCTTAAAAAAACGCTATCATCTTTAGCGATTGCAAGTTTCGGGTTGGTTATGGCGAGTTCTGTATGGGCAGAAACTGCCACACCATCGGCGAAACAACCAAACGTAGTAGAGAAAAAAGCCCCAACAAAAGAAGAATTAGCCCCAGCTAATAAAGATCTGAAAATTGAATCATCTAATGAAAAATTTGCAGAGAAATATCCAAACCAATACAACAGTTGGAAAGACACTTCAAAATCAACAGAAGCTGCACCTGCAGTTGAGCAAGATCCACGTTTGATTGTTTTGTGGGGTGGATATGCTTTTGCTAAAGAATATAACAAACCTCGTGGACACTTTTATTCCGTCACTGATGTACGTAACATTTTACGTACAGGCGCACCGAAAGATGAAAATAGCGGTCCACAACCTATGGCATGTTGGACATGTAAAGGCCCTGATGTCCCTCGTTTAATTGCTGAATTAGGGGAAGAAGGTTACTTCTCCGGTAAATGGGCCAAAGGCGGAGCGGAAGTGGTTAACTCTATCGGTTGTGCTGACTGTCATGACACCACATCAAAAGAGTTTGAAGAAGGCAAGCCTGCGTTACGCATTGCTCGTCCGCATGTTTTACGTGCCTTAGATGCCATTCAAAAAGATTTTGCGAGCTTAGATCGTGATGATAAACGTGCTGCAATTTGTGCTAACTGTCACGTTGAATATTATTTCGATAAAAGTACCGGCGCCAATAACGTTGTTTTCCCTTGGATGAAAGGGGTTGATGTGGATAGTATTGAAAAATACTACGATGAAATTGGTTTCAAAGATTGGGAACACTCTATTTCAAAAGCCCCAATGCTTAAAGCCCAACACCCTGATTATGAAACTTGGTTACAAGGAACTCATGGTAAAAATGGCGTAACCTGTATCGACTGTCACATGGCAAAAGTACAGGGTCCGGACGGAAAAGTCTTTACCGATCACCGCATTTCTAATCCATTACAAGATAACTTTGAAAACACTTGTGCTAAATGCCATGATCAAAGTAAAGAAACCTTAACCAAAACCATTGCGGCTCACAAAAAAGACATTAAAGAGGTGATGCTCAAATTGGAAGACCAATTAGTGAAAGCACACTTTGAGGCGAAAGCGGCATGGGATGCGGGCGCAACCAAAGAAGAAATGCAGGATGCATTACAAGCTATTCGCCACGCACAATGGCGTTGGGACTATTCCGCTGCAGGTCACGGTGGCCATATGCACGCACCGGATATTATCTTGAAAGTGATTGCTTCAGGTTTAGATCGTGTTGCAGATGCGCGTGCAAAATTAGCTGTAGTGCTTGCAAAACATGGCGTTCAACAACCGATTCAATATCCTGATGTTTCTACTGCAGAAAAAGCATGGAAAGTGATGGGCATTGATATTGAAAAAGAACGCAAAGACAAAGAAGAGTTCATTAAAACTGTCATTCCTGAGTGGAACAAAGAAGCGATTGAAAAAGGCTTAATCTTAACGCCTCCACCTGCAAAATAATAAAAATTTGACCGCACTTTGTCGTATTTGCGCAATCTTTCCTAGGTAAAGTGCGGTTAATTTTAAGCAAGAATTAAGGTATGAATATGAACTTACTAACGAAATTGACAAAATTCTCTGCGTTACTTGCTGCGATGTTATGCATGGTCTCTTCTGCTCAAGCAGAAACGAGCTCAAACACTACGCCAGCAGTCGCTCAGCAGGTTTATGAACCTGAATTAGAGAATGATCGCAATCCTAATGAGTACTGTGCCAAATGTCATAGCTTGGATGCGTCAAGTGAGGCTCAAGCCAAAGGCGAATTTCACGCAGGCAAATTCCACGGTATTCACTTAGAGAAACTGAATCCAACCACAGGAAAACCCATTACTTGTGTAAGCTGTCACGGCAATATTACGGAAAATCACCGTAAAGGCGTTAAAGATGTGATGCGCTTCCACGGTTTATGGGATCAAGATCAAACCATAAAATACAGTGCTGCAGAACAAAATCAGGTTTGTTTCTCTTGTCACCAACCTGAAAAATTACAAGAAAAATTCTGGGCGCACGATGTCCATTCGATTAAATTACCTTGCGCAAGTTGCCATAAAGTTCACCCTGAAAAAGAACCGATGAAAGGTATTGAATCGAAAGAACGTGTGAAACTTTGTGTCGATTGTCATGGCGAGCAGCAAAAACAAAAAGAAGCTCGTGAACAACAATCAACAACAGAAAAAAAGGATAAAAAATGACAGCTTGCTCACGCCGAAACTTTGTTTCCGGAATGGGAGCGTTAATCCTTACAACGGGAACAACAGTTAGTTTAACGGCACAAGGTGAAAGCGAACAGCCTGCTAAAGCAAAACGCTATGCAATGGTGCATGATGAAACCGCCTGCATCGGTTGTACAGCCTGCATGGAAGCTTGTCGCGAAACGAACCACGTGCCGGAAGGTGTTTCTCGTTTGGAAATTATCCGTAGTGAACCTATCGGAGAATTTCCGAATCAAGAATACGAATTTTTCCGCCAATCTTGTCAGCATTGCACTAATGCACCTTGTGTGAAGGTTTGTCCGACCGGCGCATCATTTATCGATCCTGAAACAGGGATTGTGGATGTACATAAGGATCTTTGTGTGGGCTGCCAATATTGTATTGCCGTCTGCCCATATCGCGTGCGCTTTATTCATCCTGTGCATAAAACAGCGGATAAATGTAATTTCTGTCGTGATACCAATTTGGCAAATGGCAAACAACCTGCTTGCGTTGAAGCTTGTCCAACAAAAGCATTAACCTTTGGGGATATGAATGACCGAAACAGCCAAGTGGCACGTAAAGTGCGCGAGAACCCTGTTTATCGTACGAAAGTAAATTTGGGAACAGAACCGAATTTATACCATATTCCAACCGGCAAGGGGGAGCATAGATAATGACTGAATATTTTCATACACCCAACCTTGTCTGGGATAGCACCATTGCCATTTATCTCTTTTTATTAGGGATTTCATCAGGTGCGGTTCAATTAGCGGTAGCTTACCGCCGTAGTCATCGCCTTGAAAAGCCTAGCGAAAACTGGATTATCCGCAGTGCATTATTTTTAGGTACCGTACCGACTTTGGTCGGGTTAACCCTATTAATCTTCCACTTGGCACGTCCTTGGACATTCTGGAAATTGATGTTTAATTATCAATTTAATTCCGTGATGTCTATGGGGGTAATGCTATTCCAAGTGTATATGCTGTTTATGGTCATTTGGGCGGCGGTTATCTTTAAAAATGAATTAGATGCACTGATTAAACGCTTCGCACCTAAATTACAATTTGTGACTCATATCATTACCAAAATTGAAGGGCTATTTAATTTTGCTGAAGTCATCTTGTTTGTGCTCGCTGCGGTGTTAGGCGCATACACAGGCTTCTTACTTTCGGCATTAATCAGCTACCCAATGCTGAATAACCCTGTTTTACCTGCGTTATTCTTAGCATCAGGGACATCATCAGGTATTGCCGCTACTTTCCTTTGTATCTTAATTGCAGGGAAATTAAAAGGAGATAGCCACGAAGTTCATTTCATTCATAAATTTGAAGTACCGATTATGGTCACTGAATTAGGTTTGATTGTCTGTTTCTTTGTGGGATTATACTTTGGTGATGCCTCAAAAGTACAAGCCTTATATAACGCTTTATCCGGTTTCTGGGGAGCGGTATTCTGGATTGGGGTCATGTTCATCGGTATCTTAATCCCATTAGTGGCAAACTTATTTGCCGGTGAGAAATTAAAATACAACGCAAAATTCATCATTTTAGTCTCAATTTTCGACTTAATTGGTGTATTATGCTTACGTTATTTTATTTTGTACGCGGGGCAATTAACCATTGCAGGATAAGTGAGTTATCGAATAAAATCAGGGGCGTTTTTAACGCCCTTTTAATTTAAATATCCCCTTGAAATTAAGAATAAACGAATAAAATGCTGCCTGAACTTGGATTTATTGCACTGCTAATCGCCACACTTTCTTGTGTTTTTCTTGCCGTTATTCCCCATATCGGCATAGCCAAAAATACCGAGAATTTAATCCGCACTTCGTGGCATTTAAGCTATTGTTTTACGCTTTTTACCAGTCTTTCTATCGGTATGCTTGCTTATAGCTTTGCGGTAGATGATTTTTCTTTAGACTATGTTGCAGCCCATTCTAATTCCCAACTTCCAATGTTCTTCAAGATTGCTGCAACTTGGGGCGGACACGAAGGCTCTATGTTGTTTTGGCTTTTTTCCTTAAGTGTTTGGGTGAGCCTATTTGCTTATTTTAGCCGTAAAATCAATCCCATTATTGCAGCGAGAACCCTGGCGATTCTTGGCTTAATTTGCCTTGGTTTTTGTCTTTTTATTCTTTATTTTTCTAATCCCTTTATCCGCCAATTTCCTGTACCACCGGAAGGTCGCGATCTCAATCCCATGTTACAAGATATTGGGTTGATTTTTCATCCGCCATTACTCTATTTAGGCTATGTCGGGTTTGCGGTGAACTTTGCCTTAACAATTTCCGCCTTGCTTACTGGACAATTTAACGCACTGATTGCACGTTGGATGCGCCCTTGGGTGTTGGTCTCTTGGTTATTTCTCACCCTTGGCATTGTACTTGGTGCATGGTGGGCTTATTACGAATTAGGCTGGGGCGGCTGGTGGTTTTGGGATCCTGTAGAAAATGCGTCTTTAATGCCTTGGCTGTTAGGTTTGGGCTTATTGCATAGCTTAATAGCAACGGAACAACGCGGTATTTTTAGTTATTGGAGCATTTTGCTCTCGCTGTTGGCCTTTGCCTTCAGTTTGCTCGGCACCTTTATTGTGCGCTCGGGTGTACTCACTTCCGTGCATGCTTTCGCAGTAGATGGTGAACGCGGTACGGCATTATTAGCCTTATTCTTTTTGTTAACCGTAGGCTCGCTCACATTATTTGCCTTCAAAACCAATTTACAAGCCAACTTGCCAAAAAGCGCGGTGAAATTTTCATTATTTTCTAAAGACGTGTTGATATTAACGGCGAATATTTTATGGGCAGTGGCAACAGTGAGTGTTTTCCTTGGTACTTTCTATCCCATGTTTTTTACCGCGATGGGCTGGGGCTCAATTTCTGTTGGTGCCCCTTATTTCAATAGTATTTTCGTACCGCTTATTGTGCTGATGTTGGTGGCAATGGTGTGGGTATTAGCGACAAAATGGCAAAATACCAACCGCACTTTATGGCAAAAATATCTTGCCTTATTGTTGCCCGCTATCCTGATTGCCTATGGATTAATCGATGACACCATGGGGCAAGAACCAACGTTAAAATTTCATTGGATCGCATTTTTACTGTTAAGTTTGGCTATTTGGCTATTAATCGCCACCCTTTGGCAAAATTGGATGGCGATAAATCGCCGAAAATTAGGGATGATTTTTGCTCATTGTGGCGTGGCAATTACAGTGATCGGCGCGGTAATGTCGAGTTATTTCGGCTCAGAAATAGGTGTTCGTTTAGCCCCAAATCAACATCAAAGCTTAAATGGCTACGACGTCCATTACTTAGGCTTTAGTAATGAAATTGGTGCCAATTATACCAGTGAAAAAGCCCATTTTGAGATAACAAAAAATGGCCAAAAATATACCGCACTTTTTCCTGAACGCCGTTATTACGATGTTCGTACCATGAATATGTCAGAAGTCGGGATTAACTGGGGGCTCTTCGGGGACATTTACATTGTTATGGGCGATAAATTAACCAAAGAAAGCGGTATTCCAGGGGAATTTACTTTTCGATTACATTACAAACCTTTTGTAGGGTGGTTGTGGTTTGGAGGCATCTTAATGGCAATAGGCGCAATGCTTGCTGTTTTGGGACGAAAAAATAAAAATGAAAAAGAGAGAAATTAAGTAAATGAAAGATAAGAGGAATTTGAGAAAGAAGTGGTGCCGACTATCGGAATCGAACTGATGACCTACTGATTACAAGTCAGTTGCTCTACCTACTGAGCTAAGTCGGCACTGAAGAAAGTGCCGCTATTATATGAATTTTTTTATGTCTTGCAACTTTTTTTTGAAGAAATTTTAAATGATGAAGAAAAAACTCTTATTATTTTTACCACTAATGCTTATTTTGGGAATTTGTAGCCTGTTATTTATGGGATTGCAGCAAGATCCGAAAAAAATTGCTTCTGCGTTAATTGATAAACCTGTGCCAGAATTTTTCCAAGCCGATTTGCAAGATAACAACATTATTCGGAGTAATAAAGATTTTCCTAAAAAAGCCTTTTTAATCAATGTATGGGGAAGTTGGTGTTATTATTGCAAACAAGAACATCTCTTATTAAAAGAGCTTGCTGCGCAGGGTGTTACAATTATTGGGCTGAACTATCGCGATAAAAAAACAAATGCGTTAGCCTATTTACAACATTCAGGAAACCCATTTTTGTTTAATATTGATGATAGCCACGGAAAACTTGCCATGCAGCTCGGTGTTGATGGCGCGCCTGAAACTTACATTGTCGATCAATATGGCGTGATCCGTTACCGTTATTCAGGAGCATTTGATCGAAATGCGATGTTAAATATTCTTTTGCCTGAATTGGAAAAATTAAAATGAAAAAATGGTTAGGTTTCTTGTGTTTGATTTTCAGTCTTTCCGCTTATGGAGAGATGGTAGATACATTCCCATTTAAACGTACAGAAGATCGTATTCGTGCCGTTGAATTAGCAAAATCCTTACGTTGCCCACAATGTCAAAATCAAAATTTAGTCGAATCCAATTCGCCTATTGCTTATGACTTACGTATGGAAGTGTACAAAATGATTGACGAAGGCAAAACCGATGAGCAGATTATTGATGTGATGACCGCTCGTTTTGGTCATTTTGTTCTTTACAAACCACCTTTTCAATGGCGCACCGCATTGCTCTGGGGTTTGCCTTTTTTGCTATTGATTGTGGCGTTAATAATTGTATGGCGTTATGGGGCAAAACCTAAAGGGCGATCAGTTGCCACTGCGACAGAAACTGCCCTATGGGATTTAGAAAACACGGCTACATTTTTACCCAATGAAGTTAAACCAGATCAAGTTAATCAACAAAGTGCGGTTAAACATGTACGTGTTTTTGTGTGGGGAATGTGGATTCTATTAATGCTGCTACCGTTACTGTATTATTTTTCCCTTAATCGTTTTGACGTGGTAAAAGAAGGTGAACAAGCCTTTGCTGAAAAACAACAGCAAATACAAACGGCGACAGCGCACGCGCGTAATGATGACTATATTATTGATATTCAAAATAAATTACGCAAGGAGCCCAATAATGCGCAAGCTTGGATTGAATTAGGACAGGCTTATGTACTCAGCAATGAATTTGAAAATGCTTTAACCGCTTATGGCAATGCAGAAAAAATTATGGGGAGTCAACCTGCTATTTTAGGCTTGGCAGCTACCGCACTTTATTATCAAGCAGGCCAACGCATTACGCCAAGGGTTCAACAATTAATCCAAATTGCTTTGACGCAAGATGAGAATGAAACAGCCAGTTTATCTTTATTGGCTTCAGATGCCTTTTTACATACAGACTATGCCAATGCATTGAAATATTGGCAAAAATTACTGGATAGTGAGCGTTCAGAAGTCGATCGCCGTCAAATTATTGAGAGCATGAGAATGGCGGAAAATTTATTGAGAGCAAAGAAAACACATGAAGAATTACAGTGAAACTATCATTATCGGTGCCGGGGCAGCGGGGTTATTTTGTGCGGCGCAACTTGGGCAATCCGGCAAACAGGTCACTGTTTTTGATAGCGGTAAAAAAATTGGACGTAAGATTTTAATGTCCGGTGGTGGATTTTGTAATTTTACCAATATGGATGTAAAGCCGAGCTGTTATTTGTCGCAAAACCCACATTTCGTAAAATCTGCCTTGGCTCGTTATACCCATTGGGATTTTATTGGATTGGTGTGTTCCTATGGCATTGCTTATCATGAAAAGGGCAATTCGGGGCAGTTATTTTGCGATAACTCAGCGCAAGATATTGTGGATTTGCTTGAACAGGAATGTCAAAAAGGCGGTGTCGATATCCAATTACGCCAAACTGTAGAGCATGTTGAACGAGTGGAAAATGATGCTAAAGTGCGGTTTAAAATTCGAACGAATGGCACAGATTGGTATTGTTATCACCTAATCATTGCCACAGGGGGCTTGTCTATGCCTGCGCTGGGTGCTTCAGCTTTTGGTTATAAAGTCGCAGAACAATTTGGGATTAATGTCATCCCGCCCCGAGCGGCATTGGTGCCTTTTACCTATCGTGAAACAGATAAATTTTTAACCGCACTTTCGGGCGTGTCTTTGCCAGTTGAAGTCCATATCAAACAGACCACATTCCGCGAAAATATGCTGTTTACGCACCGTGGTTTGTCTGGGCCGGCAATATTGCAGATTTCAAGTTATTGGCAACCCAATGATGAAGTAAAAATTAATTTATTGCCATCAGAAAACATTTCGGTGCTTTTAACAGAACTTCGTCAATCTTCGCCTAATATGCAGTTAAAAAACGCATTAATGCAATTTTTGCCTAAGCGATTAGTAGAACTTTGGATTGAACAAAATTGGTTAAGTATCCCCAATAAAGCCCTAGCACAATTAAGCAAAACCGATTTACAATCCCTTGAGCAGTTGGTGCATTGTTGGGCATTTTTGCCCAATGGCACAGAAGGTTATCGTACCGCTGAAGTGACGTTAGGCGGTGTAGATACCCATGAAATTTCATCAAAAACCATGGAATGTCAAAAAGTCAAAGGGCTGTATTTTATTGGCGAAGTGTTAGATGTGACCGGCTGGCTAGGCGGATTTAATTTCCAATGGGCTTGGAGTTCCGCCTATGCTTGCGCAGAAAATATTATTCCGGCTTAAAGGGCAAATTGTGGCGCAATTTCATTGGTAAGATCCACTAAGTCACGCACTGAGATGAGCCAATCTGTATTAATATTTTCCGTTAAGCCGCGGGCTTGGGCATCAGTCTCTAGGACATAGATTGGTGCCTTGCTTTGTGCTAATAATGCGCTTTCTTTAATCGCGAGAAAAACACCGTTTTGCCACAATACAACCGCATCATTTTCAGTCATGTACCGGAAATAGCGCTGTAGTTCATTTTTATCATAACAGGCTTGAGAAAAGGTATAGAGCATAATGATTTCCTAAAATGTGAAAATTTTATCCGCACTTTGTAGTTTTTCTATAATGTCGGCACGTTTCAAGAGATGGCAAGGCAGAATAATTTCTTTGTCCGCTAAATCTCTTTCCACAACACTTTCTTCGCAAAGATAACGTTGCTCGATCTCATTTAATTCGAGCAATTTAAATGTACGAATAAAATCTTTCTGGTGGATTTTTTCAGGCTGTTGGTGAGCAAGTAAATTGAATACGCCGTCTTCAATAAAGAACACGGAAATATCCTCTTCGTTACAAAATGCCGTAGCGGCCAACAGTGTATCCAACCCTTCACGGCTCGATGAACTGCCATAAGGCGGTGTACGAAATACAAAGGCGAGTTTAGTCATAGCGTTACCACCCGATCTGCTTGTAAAGTTGCTGTAATAAATTCACCTAAACCTGCTATCACAAAGCCATCAGCAAGATTGCTATCGTTAGGCGAAAGTGCGGTGGATTTATCCACGATACCACGGCGTTGGCCGGCGGCAACACAAAGATTCAAAGGCACATTATATTGCTGACTCAAAGTTTGCCATGCTTTCACTAAATTGAATTCATCATTGGCAGGATAAACAAATTTGTTTCCATTGCTCACGCCGTCTTGGAAAAAGAAAATTTGGCAAATTTCATGACCTTGAGCAATCACTTCTGTAGCAAATTGATATGCAGCAAACGCCCCTTGTGAGCCATAAACAGGTTGCTTGATAGCAATAACATAGCGCATTATTCTTGTTCCTGTTTAATTTGGCGGATATAAAGGTAGACGGTGTGGCGCGAAATATCTAGGCGTTCAGCCACTAAATTAATCGCATCCTTAATATCAAAAATACCTTTTTCAAATAACGACATAACAATTTGACGATTCTTATTATTGTTGGCGACATGACGATCTGCAGTGATTTCTTCAATCGTCTGCTCCATCGTTTGGATCACCAAATCTTCCACTGAGCTGGCAAAGTTAACAATAGAGGTTTCATTGTTGTCATTGGTTGGCATCAATGCTTGAATAAATTGAGAAACAGGCACTTCAAGATTAATATTAATACAAAGCAAGCCAATAATTCGTTGATTACTATTACGAATCGCAATGGTCACAGATTTCATTAATCCGTTACTTTTAGCCCGTGTGAAATAAGGCTTTGAAACGCTATCTGTTTTCATATTGTGTAAAGATTGTAACGCACGATCAGTAATCGGCGACCCTTCTTGGCGATTAGTATTGTGTCCATTGGCGATATAAATGGCTGAATGTTCTAGATTTTCTAAGGAATGTAAAACAATTTCGCAATGGCTACCAATCAATGCACTAACGCCATCTACTACCGCGCGATAAGAATTAATGATCGTACGATCTTCATCCGTAAAAGGACGCTGGTCATTAAACATGAAAAAACTCTCAATGGTTGGTTCTGCTAAGGTTGTAGAATGATAAACCCTATATGAGCTGATCCGAGCCACTTTGCGGCTCTTTCTTTCCGCCCCAGCGGGACTGGGCTTAATGAACCTGGCACGGCTCGTGCCAGGTCATTTCTCAAAGATGCACTTTGTCAGCACGCTAACTACACTTAAGTGCGGTCAAATTTCATTTTATTTTGCAGGTGTTACATCTAATACTTCAACATCAAAATGAAGCGTAGAATTAGCTGGGATAACGCCTAGATCTTGCTCACCATAGGCAAGATTGGCAGGAATCACTAACTCAATTTTGCCGCCTTTTTTCACTAATTGTAACCCTTCTGTCCAACCCGGAATCACTTGGTTTAATGCAAATTCAGCCGGTTGACCACGTTCAACAGAGCTGTCAAAGACGGTGCCATTTGGTAATTTACCGGTGTAATGCACTTTTACCGTATCTTCAGGCTTGATCGCAGCACCTTCACCTTCTTTTTCAATACGGTAAAGTAAGCCTGATTTGGTTTCTTTTACGCCTTCTTTTGCTTTAAATTCAGCCGCAAATTTTTCACCATCTGCTTTAGCTTGTTTAGCTGCTTCAACCGCTTTTTCCGCTTCTTCTTTTGCTTTCGCTTCCGCCGCTTTGCTTAATTTATCATTAAGTGCGGTCAATGTTTCTTGTAATTCTTTATTTTGAGATAAATCCACTTTGCCGGCGAGTGCATCTTTTACGCCTGTGATCAATTTATCTTGATCATAGCTGATCGCTTCTTTTTGTGATTCCACTAAGCCTTTTAGGTCAGAACCCAATAATACGCCTACAGCATAAGATGGATCTTTAGTTAAAGCTGCATCTGCTTGTACTGCGGTTTTCGCGTCAGAGCTTGCTGCTGTTTTTTCTTTTTCATTACATGCCGCTGTTGCAAAAACTGCGCCAACTAATAATGCAATTGCTGAAATTTTTTGAATTTTTAACATCGTTTTTCCTTATATATGGTTTAGAATGGTTATTTATAAAATATAAACCGCATTAGGTTAAATCCTATTTAACAAATGCACAACATTTATTTGATAAATTATGCAAAATTTTGAAGATCGTATTGCTGAATTAGAAATGAAATTAACTTTTCAGGACAATTTATTGGAAGAATTAAATCAAGCGTTGGTTGAACAGCAATTTGTCATAGATAAAATGCAAATTCAATTACGCTATTTGGCAAATAAGTTGAAAGACATGCAGCCATCAAATGTGGCAAGCCGAGCGGAAGAAACACCGCCACCGCATTATTAATCCCTTGGACTGTGGCTAGGGTTCTATCAAATACACGACATTTCACCCGACTCGTTATTCCAATAAAATAACCGCACTTTAGCCAAACCTAAAGTGCGGTTATTTTTAACGATATTTTGCTAAATTATTTCGCGCAGCCACAGCCCGCTTCTGCCACTTTTTTCTCAAAGCGTTCGCTTGCGAAATCCCAGTTGACGATATTCCAGAATTCTTTAATGTATTCCGGACGGCGGTTTTGGTGTTTCAAATAATAAGCGTGTTCCCAAACGTCAATGACGATTAATGGGAAACCTTCGCAACCTGCAAACTCTTTGCCCATAATTGGGGTGTATTGGTTTGAGGTTGAAACGATAGCCAGTTTACCGCCTTCTTGAACCACTAACCAAGTCCAGCCTGAACCGAAGCAACCCGCTGCTGCTTTCTCAAATGCTTCTTGGAATGCTTCTACTGAACCGAAATCACGTACGATTGCCTCTTTTAATGCACCTTGTAAGGTTGTACCTTTTTTCAAGTTTTTCCAGAAGAATGAATGGTTTGCGTGTCCGCCCACATTATTAATCACCGCCTGACGATTTTCAGGTGCAACTTTATCTAAATTTTTAAGTAATTTACCGGGGCAAACATCAATGTATTCCGCTAATGCCGGAACGGTTTTAACGGCTGCTTCTACGGCTAAGTTCGCGTTATTGACATAAGTTTGGTGGTGTTTGCTGTGGTGGATTTCTAATGTTTTTGCATCATAGAATGGTTCTAATGCATCATAGGCATAGCCTAATTCAGGTAATGTGTAAGCCATAAAATTTCCTTCTTTTGTTGGGTAAATCACGATGGATTTTAACAGTAAATTTGATTTAGATCATCTTTTATATGCAAAAACCAACCGTAAAAATGGTTGGTTTTGCCTATTTATTTAATTTGAGTTTCTATCACTCCGCCACCAAGGCAAATTTCACCTTGATAAAACACCGCACTTTGTCCCGGTGTCACCGCGATTTGTGGTTCATCAAACACAACGCGAATATTTTCATCATCAATAGGAATAATTTCGCAGGGAATATCCGTTTGACGATAACGTGTTTTTACCGTGCAACGCACAGGCTCACGTATTGGGTTACGATCCACCCAATGCAACTGGCTGGCGGTCAACCCGGTGGACAACAATGCAGAATTATCATGCCCTTGTGCCACAATTAACACGTTGTTAATTAAGTCTTTTTCCACCACATAAAACGGTTCTTCGCTCAGACCTTGCACACCACCAATGCCCAAGCCTTTACGCTGTCCAAGAGTGTGGTACATTAAGCCATCATGACGACCGACAACGCGCCCATCAACGGTGCGAATTTCACCGGGTTGTGCCGGCAAATAGCGCGCTAAAAAGTCTTTGAATTTACGCTCACCAATAAAACAAATGCCGGTAGAATCCTTTTTCTTCGCGGTAATTAAACCTAATTCTTCCGCAATTTTACGCACGATCGGTTTTTCAATATCGCCTACCGGAAACAAACTCTGCCCAACTTGCTTTTTGCTTAAGGTGTACAAAAAATAGCTTTGATCTTTATTATTATCTAAACCGCGTAAAAGTTGCGCATTATCATCAGTTCCCGAACGGCGAACATAATGGCCTGTGGCAATATAATTTGCCCCCAAGTCTTCTGCCGCATATTCTAAAAAGGCTTTAAATTTAATTTCTTTGTTACAAAGAATGTCTGGGTTTGGCGTGCGCCCTGCTTTGTATTCCGCTAAGAAATGCTCAAATACATTGTCCCAATATTCCGCGGCAAAGTTGATTTTATGCAACTTCATTCCCAGTTTATCTGCCACCGCTTGCGCATCCGCTAAATCTGCCGCGGCGGTACAATAATCGGTGTCATCATCTTCTTCCCAGTTTTTCATAAACAAGCCTTCCACTTGGTAGCCTTGTTGTTGCAAGATAAACGCTGAAACAGAAGAATCAACCCCGCCGGACATCCCCACAATCACTTTTTTTGTGGCGTTATCGGCTAATTGTTCAGGGCTGAGTTTAGCAAAATATTGGTTATAAGTTGTTGAAATTAACATATTTTTCTCCGTTAGCTCAGTTCAAGGCTGAGTACATTGATGTGATGGCGTGCTTGCTGATGTAAGATTAAACTTAACAGTGTGTTAGCAAACACTTCCTAATTATTTTACTTCATAAAACTGCGGTTCTTTTTTGGCAAATTTTTCTTCGTATTCTGCCATCGCCTGTTCATCACCTTCATCCAATTTCTTTTGCAAGTTATCGCAAGGTTCTTCACAGTCGCACATTTTCTTCATCCCAAGTGCGGTAATGCCGCCACAGCTGCCCTTGATCGTTTTCTTTTTGATGATATAACCAATTGCCATACCAAAGATCACAAGAAGAAAAATACCGAATGTAACAATAAATAATTTCATAATTTTTCCTTATTTTAACCGCACTTATTGATTCAAAAGTGCGGAGAATGTTGATGACATTTTTGTTTCAAAACCGTTTTCAGTTTTAATAATTAAATACACAGGAATTTGTTCTTTTTCCGCCACTGCTAAGGCTTTTTCTTCGCCCAATACAAATAAACCGGTGGATAAACCATCTGCTGTCATGGAATTAGGGTGCAACACCGTAATTGATGCCAAATGGTGTTGAATCGGATAACCTGTTTTCGGATCGATTTCATGGGCAAAGCGTTGACCGTTTTCTTCAAAATAAATGCGGTAATTTCCCGATGTCGCCATCGCCAAATCTTTTAAACCGATAACTTGTTCAACAGAGCGCGAACCATCAAAACTCGGTTTTTCAATGGCAATTTGCCAATCTTTACCTTCAATATTTTTTCCTTTTGCACGAATTTCGCCACCAATTTCCACCATATAATGCTTCGCGCCAATATGTTCAAGGGTTTCAGCCACTAAATCTACACCAAAACCTTTGGCAATAGATGAAAGATCCACATAAAGTTGTGGCACGGATTTTTCAAGGTAAAATATCCCATCACGTTGCGTTAATTTTAATTTTTCAATCCCCACCCATGCTTGACGCTTGGCAAGTTGTTCAGCAGTGGGTTTTCTTTCAGGGTGTTTTTCAGGCCCAAATCCCCAAAGATTAACCACCGGCCCAACAGTGACATCTAATGCCCCTTCAGTCACTTTATTTAAGCGGATCGCTTCGCCAATCACTTTTGCTAAGTCGCTAGAGATCGCAACAGGTTGATTAATTTCAGTAAATTGATTAAAACGACTCAATTCAGAATTCTTGTCATAGGTAGACATCTTTGCATTGACATCTTTTAACACCATTTCGATTTTGGCGTGGGTTTTGTCTTTATCTAAATTTAGACTACCATCATCAATATATTTAATGTGATAAGTCGTTCCCATGGTTTTGCCCATCAAAGACACCACTTCAGGATCTTTTTGGCAGCCTGTCAAACTAAAAGCAACCGCTAAAAGTGCGGTGAAAATAAGCGAGATTTTTTTCATAGTATTAAGGGATTAAAATTTCATATTTTTGCAAAATGATTTGCTTAAAGGTTTCGCTACAACTTGCCCAATCCACAAGATCCACTTTAAACGGTAAGTCAGAGTCGCTGAAGGCAAGTTCTAATTCTGTTAGCTCTCGAATGGTTAAAGGGGTTGTGGTGATCAACGCTAAATCTATATCGGAAAAAGGTTTGTTTGTTCCTTTGACTCGAGAGCCAAATACCCAAGCCGGTGTATTGGGGCATTTCTCCGATAAAATGGATTTAATTATGTTTAATTCTTGTGCGTTTAAATTAATCATTGGAATTACGCTTTTGTAGCTCTTTTAACAGAAAACGACTGCTTTCCAAAAAGCCTGCAATGCCGTTGTAAACTTGCTGCGCTTTGGTTTCATCATAAGTATGAGAAGTAATATTGCGCATTTTTCGATAATCTAACCAATCTTCAAAACGCTCAATTAAGCCGACTTGAGCCCCTAAACGCAGAACATCACGAAACTCAGCCGAATCTACATCCAAATCATTTGAGGCAATTTTCTTTAATTGCCGTTTTAACATTTTGATATCCAGTTCATACACAAACTCGAATTTCTGTATGGCACCCGCAATAAGCGTGTCTTGAATAATAGGCGTCTGTGCTTGGAACCAAGTTTGATTTTCTAAGGATTGAATGGTTTCTTCCAATGACTTGAACGCATTTTCGAGAGCAATAATATTTAGCTGTTCACTCATACTGTTCATTATCCTTTAGGTTATCAATATTCCTTGATTGCCTGTACATCAATGATATAGCAAGGTTTATTTTTAATCGTGTTATTTTGAAAACGGTCGAAGTTCTAAAATCTTAGAAATTCGACCGCACTTTTTCAGTTAAATGTGATTAAAATCAACCACCGAAATCATCTAATAAGATGTTTTCATCTTCAACGCCTAAGTCTTTCAACATTTTGATTACTGCGGCGTTCATCACTGGTGGACCACACATATAGTATTCACAATCTTCCGGTGCTTCGTGGTTTTTGAGATAGTTCTCATAAAGCACATTGTGAATAAAGCCTGTGTAACCTGTCCAGTTATCTTCCGGCAATGCATCTGAAAGTGCAACATGCCATACGAAGTTGTCGTTTTCTGCGGCTAATTGGTCAAAGTCTTCTTGATAGAAGATTTCACGTTTAGAACGCGCACCATACCAGAATGACATTTTACGTTTTGATTTCAAACGTTTTAATTGGTCAAAGATATGTGAACGCATTGGTGCCATACCTGCACCACCACCGATAAATACCATTTCGTTGTCGGTTTCTTTCGCGAAGAATTCACCGAATGGACCTGAAATCGTCACTTTATCACCTGGTTTTAATGACCAAATGTAAGATGACATTTGACCTGGTGGTACATCCGGGTTACGTGGTGGAGGTGTTGCAATACGTACGTTTAGCATAATAATGCCTTTCTCTTCCGGATAAGATGCCATTGAGTAAGCTCGGATAATATGCTCGTCCACTTTAGACACATAACGCCATAAGTTAAATTTATCCCAGTCTTCATGATATTCTTCAGGAATATCGAAATCTGCGTATTTAACCGTATGTGGTTCAGCTTCAATTTGGATATAACCACCCGCACGGAATGGTACTTCTTCCCCTTCAGGAATTTGAAGTTTAAGTTCTTTGATGAAGGTGGCTTTGTTATCGTTAGAAATAACGGTACATTCCCATTTTTTCACACCAAAGATTTCTTCCGGAAGTTCAACATCCATTGAAGATTTTACGTTCACTTGGCACGCTAAACGCCAGCCTTCTTTCGCTTCTTTTTTCGAGATATGTGAAAGTTCTGTTGGAAGAATTTCACCACCACCGGATTTTACTTGTACACGACATTGACCACATGAGCCACCGCCACCACAAGCAGATGAAACGAAGATACCTTTGCTTGCTAATGCCCCTAATAATTTACCACCAGCCGGTAAGGTAATGCCTTTTGCCGGATCGTTGTTGATAGAAATGGTGATGTCACCGCTATCAACTAATTTAGATTTGGCAATCAAAATAATCACAGCTAACACTAATACGATTGCTGTAAATGCGCCAATACCGAAAATAAAATTACTATCCACGATGCGCTCCTTATAATTGAATGCCTGAGAATGACATAAAACCTAATGCCATTAAGCCTACGGTGATAAAGGTAATCCCTAAACCACGTAAACCTGCCGGAACATCAGCATATTTCATTTTTTCTGTTAAACCGGCAAGTGCCACAATGGCTAACATCCAGCCTGTACCTGCACCGATACCGTAAACCACAGATTCACCGAAATTGTATTCACGTTGAACCATGAATGATACGCCACCGAAAATTGCACAGTTTACGGTGATTAATGGTAAGAAAATACCTAATGCACTATAAAGCGATGGTACAAATTTATCTAAGAACATTTCTAAGATTTGTACTAATGCAGCAATAACACCGATGAATGTAATGAAGTTTAAGAATGTTAAATCAACACCTTCAATTAATGCACCGTCTTTTAAAACATGAGTGTACACTAATTGGTTTACCGGCACAGAAATACCTAATACTACGATAACCGCAACACCTAAACCGAAGGCGGTTGAAACTTTCTTAGACACCGCAAGGAATGTACACATACCAAGGAAGAAAGAAAGTGCCATGTTCTCAATGAACACTGACTTTACAAATAAACTAATGTAATGTTCCATTGATTATTTCTCCTGTTGTGCCGGTTTCCACGTTCTTAAGCCCCAAATTAAGAAGCCGATAATAAAGAACGCACTTGGTGCTAAAAGGAATAAACCGTTTGCTTGATACCAACCACCATTTTGAACAGTTTCAAAAATAGTGATACCGAAGAATTTACCTGAACCAATAAGTTCACGTAAAAATGCTACGATAACCAAGATAGCACCATAACCTAAACCGTTACCGATACCATCCACGAAACTTTCAAGCGGTTCTGATTTCATTGCGAATGCTTCTGCGCGACCCATTACGATACAGTTAGTAATAATCAAACCAACGAATACCGATAATTGTTTTGATAAGTCATAGGCATAAGCACGCAAAATTTGGTCAACCAAGATTACCAATGAAGCAATAATTGCCATTTGTACAATGATACGAATACTATTTGGGATATAGTTACGGATCATTGAAATGAACATGCTTGAAAACGCGGTTACTAAACTCACCGCAATCGCCATTACAACCGCAGTTTGTAACTGTGTTGTTACCGCCAATGCAGAACAAATACCTAAAATTTGTAATGCAATCGGGTTGTTATCAGCAATTGGCGATAACAATAAACTTTTAAGATTGTTGCCTGCCATTAGTTCGCTCCTGCCGTTGCTTTGAATTTAGCTAAGAATGGACCAAAGCCATTTTTACCAAACCAATATTTAAATGAGCCATCAACACCATTTGATGTTAATGTCGCGCCAGATAAAGCATCAATACCATGTTCTTTATCTGCTGATGCGTTTTTACCTACTGTTAAAGCCACTTCGTTTTGGTCATTAAATAATTTTTTGCCTACGAAGAATTTTTGCCAGTTAGGGTTTGCAATTTCGCCACCAAGACCTGCTGTTTCACCTTGCTCATAGTAAGTAATACCATTGATTGTGTTTGCATCAGGTTGTACAGCCACAAAACCATACATAATTGACCACAAACCATTACCATACATTGGTAATACCGCTTGAGTGACATTGCCTGCTTCATCTTTTACCAGATAAATTTCCGCATATTTCGCACGCACTTTAATGCCCGCTTTATCGTCTTCAGGCGCAATCGCTACGCTTGTTGCCGGATCTTTTGCTGCTGCTTTGGCATCAAAGTTTTTCACGTTTTCAACGTAGTCACCTGTTGCCAAGTCAACAACTTTTGGCTCAATATATTTGGCATAAGTGTCTTGAATATTCGTGCCTTCTTGCATCAAACCTGCTGCAATAAGGATGTTCTTTTGTTTATCAAGCTGTTTTTGGATCTCTTGTGTTGGTTTTAATAACACAGCAGCGCCTGCTACGATAAGAGAACAGATCAAGCTCACCAACACCACGACGGTTAAAGTACCGCCAACGCTATCTTTATTAAATTTAGCCATTATGCAGTTCTCGCTTTTCTACGTTTGATGTTGCCTTGAACGACTAAGTAGTCGAAGATTGGCGCGAATAAGTTAGCGAATAAAATTGCTAACATCATACCTTCCGGATACGCTGGGTTTGCCACACGGATGACTACCGCCATGAAACCAATCAACGCACCGTACCACCATTTACCTTTATTAGTGAATGACGCAGATACAGGGTCTGTTGCCATAAAGAACATACCTAATGCGAAACCACCAAGCACTAAATGCCAATGCCATGGCATAGAGAATAATGGGTTAGTGTCTGAACCCACAAGGTTAAATAGGGTTGATGTAATCACCATGCCTAAGAACACGCCCGCAATAATGCGCCATGAAGCAATACGTGCAAACACAATAATTGCGGCACCGATAGCTAACATTAAGGTTGAAACTTCACCCATTGAACCCGGGATATTACCTAAAAACGCATCCATCCAAGTGATTGGTTGACCTGTTGCTACGTGTTTAAGTGCGGCTTCACCACCTTGCGCCCATTGTGAAAGTGCGGTCGCACCGGAGAAACCATCTGCAGCCGTCCAAACTAAGTCACCCGAAATTTGTGCAGGGTAAGCAAAGAATAAAAACGCACGACCCGCTAAGGCTGGGTTCATAAAGTTTTTACCTACGCCACCAAAGACTTCTTTCGCGACAACTAAGCCGAAAGAAATACCTAAAGCCGCTTGCCATAATGGTAATGTTGGCGGAACGATTAATGCGAATAAAATCGTTGTCACAAAGAAACCTTCGTTTACTTCGTGGCCACGAACGATAGCAAATAATAATTCCCAGAACATACCTACTGCGAATGCTACGATATAAATAGGTAAGAAGAATGTTGCACCTAACAACATTTTGCTACCCCAACCGCCATTCACAAGATCAGCACCTAAGCCTTGAGCTAAGGAATAGTGCCAGTCATTTGCCACTAAATCTGCAAGATTACCTAAGCTCGCCGCTGCCGCCATAGATTGTGCGCCCACGTTATACAAGCCATAGAATAATGCCGGAAACAATGCTAACCACACAATGATCATCATACGTTTTGAGTCGATGGCATCACGTACGTGAGTTGTTGATTGCGTTGCAGTACCCGGTGTGTACATCAAAGTGTAAACCGATTCAAATAACGGATACAATTTGGCATATTTACCACCAGGTAAAAACGCGGGTTCCATTTTTTCAAAAAGATGTTTTAAACCCATTTTTAACCTTCCTTCTCAATCTTGTCTAACGCTTGACGTAAGAATGAACCGTAATCAGTTTTACCCGGATCCACAAAGGTACAAAGCGCTAAATCTTCTTCATCTAATTCCAACGCACCCAAATTTTGTGCTGAATCAGTATCGCCCACTTCTAAATCACGAAGTAATAAAGACGGAAGAATATCTAATGGCATGACACGCTCATAGCTACCGATTGGCACCATTGCACGGTGACCACCGTTTTCAGCCGTAGTGAAATTGAATAATTTCTTGCTGAAATGACCTAACACGGTACGCGTAATTGAGAATTTATTTGCTTGCGGAGAAATCCAACCCATAAATTCTTTCGTGGTATTTTCTTCAATCACAGAAACTTGCAATGCATAACGACCTAAGTAGTCATGTGCACCTTCTGCTTTTGCACCATGAAGAACAGAACCTGAAATCACACGGTTTTCACCTGCATTTAATTCATTTGCCGTTAATTGTGAAAGTTTGGCACCAAGTTGAGTACGTACTAAACGTGGATTTTTCACTTGTGGACCGGCTAAAGACACAATACGGTCGGTAAATAATTCACCTGTTGTAAATAATTTACCAATAGCAATCACATCTTGATAGTTTAAATGCCACACTTGTTTATTCAGACCAACCGGGTCAATAAAGTGAATGTGAGTACCCACTAGACCGGCCGGATGAGGACCATTAAATGATTGAATACTGATACCTTCAATAGCAGGGCTTAAAGGAATGTTACTGTCCGCATCTTTACACAGATAAACCGGTTTTTGACCTTCCACTAAGCGTACTAAAACCGTTAAACCTGCTTTAAAATCTGCTTCAAATTCTTTTAAGATCACTTCAGGATCCGCCGCTAATGGATTGGTATCCATCGCATTGACGAAAATTGAAGACGGGATGGCATCCACAGCAGGAACTTTGCTGAAAGGACGCGTACGAAGTGCGGTCCACAAACCTGATGTTTGCAAGTTTTTACGCACTTGTTCGCTCGTTAATTGGCTCAATGCAGCAACATCGTATTTATCGAAAGTCACTTGTTCGTTACCTTCAACACGAATCACCACAGATTGTAATACACGCTTAGCACCGCGATTAATCGCTGTTACAGTACCGCTTGCAGGTGCGGTGAAAACTACGCCCGGATTCTTTTTGTCTTCAAAAAGAACTTGACCTTTTTTCACTACATCGCCTTCACGAACTTTCATTGAAGGACGCATGCCCACATACTCTTCGCCAAGCATAGCAACTTCAGTCACGGCATTGCCGTCACGGATTACTTGTTCTGGTTTTCCGTTAATCGGAAGATCCAAGCCTTTTTTAATCGTAATCATTGTTTGCACTACTTTTCGTTAGGTTTAAAATTAAGCCATTTTTCTATAAAACGAATAAAAAAATGACCGCACATTGAGTAATGATCGCTAAAGATCATAAAAATAAAAACTCAAATTCGGAGATTTTGCCATTCTTTTGAAGAAGTTACACACAACTATTGCGCGCTCACAAACTTCAAAGACAAAATTAAACGCCCTATTTTACCCAAAATACGCCCCCCCTGCCACTTTAAATGCAGACTTTTCACAAAATTTTTACACTTAAATTAGCCGGGATTTGTATTTCCTTAAATTTACTAATGCCCGATTCCCATACAATTGGTTGAAAGCGGAATCTCTTGTCCCAAGCGTTCCCATTCTTCTTTTGTAAAAGTATGTAAGGCTAAAGCATGGATACCTGCTTGAATATCATCTTGTAAGCATTGATAAATTTTTTGATGACGAGCCACAGGGCGAACGTTAATAAATGCATCGCTCACAATGGTCACTTTAAAATGACTCTCACCACCACGATCCGAGCTATGCAGATGGCTTTCATTTTCCACCGATAAAAAGTGCGGTTGAAAAGCTAAGGATAATTTTTCCGTTAAATGGGTTTGTTTATTCATAAAATACCTTAAATGAAATGATAAATTGAACTCAAAGGCTATACATTATTGTCGAAGTTTGCAAGAATAAGACGACATTAATCATAAATAAAGGATCACCTATGAAAATGAAAAAATTCTCTCTTGCTGCACTGGTTGTTAGCTCAATGTTACTTACCGCATGCGCCACACAAAGCAATACCCTTGTGTTTAATCCGCAAGCACCCACTGTGACAACATCCTTTAATACCAACAACCAACGAGCCATTGTGTCTGTCGTCACCAAAGACGGTCGTATGCAACCTGAAGTATCGAGCTTTGTAAAAGATGGACAGATTCAAAAATTACAAGCACAACCGTCTGTGGAACAACTCTTTCAACAAGTCATGTTGCAAAATTTGAATGCTAAAGGTTTCCGTCTAGCAACAAACGGTGCCAATACCCAAGTTTTAGTGACGGTAAAAGATTTCTTTGCCAAGGTATCACAAGGCAACTTACGTTATGAAATTAACTCAAAAATTCAGTTAGAAGTTCACGTTCAAGGGGCGCAGGGCAATTTTACCAAAAATTTAGGGGCAACCCGCTCGCAACAAGGCGCATTTAACGCGAACAATGATGAAATCAAGAAAGTGTTAGATCAAAACTTGAGCGATGTGATTAATGCAATTTATCAAGATCAAGAAATTGCCAATGCAATCAATCAGTATGCGAACTAAGTATCGACAATAGATCCCTAAAATGCCTAATACCACATTAGGCATTTCAGACCAATGACATACCCTATACGAGCCGTATAGGGTTACTTAATCTGAGCCGCTCTGCGGCTCTTTCTGTCAGCCCCAGCGGGGCTGGGCTTAATGAACCTAGCACGGCTCGTGCTAGGTGGTTTCCCAAAGATGAGCTTTCAGCAATCTGTAATACCACATTAGGCATTTTCTTTTTCAAGCTTTTCTAACTTCTTCTGCTCTCGGCGCATTTTGAAAAAATCACTTAATTTCTGACCGCACTTTTCGGCTAAAACGCCCCCAGTGATGTTTAAAAAATGGTTCATTTTATAGTCATCAAAGAAATGAAAACGTGAACCTACAGCACCTGTTTTGTAATCATAAGCCCCAAACACCAGTCGTTTAATACGGCTATGTAAAATAGCACCGGCACACATTGTACAAGGTTCCAAGGTTACATAAAGCGTACAATTTAATAGCCGATAATTACCGATTCGTTGTGCACCATGGCGCAATGCCACAATCTCGGCGTGTGCGGTAGGATCGTTATTGACAATGGATAAATTCCACCCTTCACCAATAATTTGATGATGCTCATCCACTAACACCGCGCCAACAGGAATTTCGCCGAGAGATTGAGCTTTATCCGCCAGCGTTAAGGCATAATGAATAAAATGTTCATCTAATTGTTGTTGGGTAAGGATGGTTTCTTCGTTCATAAGTGATCGCGATGAAAAATGTCAGGTTAAGAAAGTAGTTTTATCGGAGTGGCATTTCTGCTTTGGTTACAAAGGAAGACATTTCAGTGTTTACTGCACAAGACTTACGTTTCGACAAGCTCAACGACCGCCTTGTGCAACTGCGACATAATACTGTCACTATTAGTGCACTAAACTGAAAATGGATATTTAATCCCTTCGTGACATTCATACCCTACCACCTTAAAGTCATCCAAGGTGACCCAAGTTTCGAGATCTTCTAGGGTTTTAATATCAGGATTAATTTCTAATTTTGGTGATGGGAAAGGTTCACGTTTCAGTTGTACATCGCGCATTAATGCCAATTGATCTTCGTAAATATGCGCGTTAACAATTTTATGGTATGCCTTACCGGCTTTTTTGCCTGTAATTTGAGCCATTAACGCTAAGAAAGTGAATACTTGAATTTGGTTAAAATTCAATCCCAATGGAACATCACAAGAACGTTGGTAACTGGTTAAATAAAGGGTGTCGCCTAGCAAAGAAAAAGTGTGGCTATACATACAAGGACGTAAGCAACCTAAATCAAATTCGCCCGGGTTTAAGAAAGTAAGAATTTCACCACGATCATCAATCCCCTTGCTCAGGTCATTGACGATTTTACGTAGCTGATCCACGGTTTCGCCATTCGGTTTACGCCAAGCTCGACCTTGCACACCATAAACGCGCCCCATATCATCCGTGCCTTTACGCGCAGGGTTGTTTAACCAAGCTAAATTTTCATTGGCATTGGCATCCCAGGTTTTTGTTCCCAATTTACGGAAATCTGCCGCATTATCGTAACCACGAATATAGCCTAAAAATTCGGCAATCGCTGCTTTCCAGTAACTTTTGCGCGTGGTAATAATCGGGAATTGGTTATTGGCAACGTCATATTCCAAATCCGCATTGATCACCGTTAAACAACGTTTTCCTGTTCGTTCATTTTCAATCCAAACGCCTTCATCCACAATGCGTTGGCATAAATCTAAATATTGACGCATGAGAAACTCCTTATTTTTTATCCGCACTTTTCGTTGATTGAGTACGAGAATACGCCCAAAGCATAATGACAATACCACCGATAATCATGGGCAAAGACAACATTTGACCGCGTGTAATCAAGTCTTCTGCGGTATTAACACCGTGATCGATTTCGCGTACATATTCCACCAAGAAACGGAAAACACCATAGCCGATTAAAAATAGCCCTGATACCACACCTAATGGGCGAGGTTTACGGATAAACACATTCAAAATAACGAATAATAACGCCCCTTCGAGCAACATTTCATAAAGTTGGGATGGGTGCAATGGAATGGAACCATGGTAACCATAAGGGAACATCGCCCAAGGCACGGCATCTAAATTCTCTACAGGTCGTCCCCAAAGTTCGTTATTGATAAAGTTACCTAAACGCCCTAAACCCAATCCCACCGGCACAAGCGGCGCCACTAAATCTGCGGTTTGCCAAAAGCTCCGTTTCTGACGAATGGATGTCCAAATCATCGCCACGATCACACCAAGCAATCCGCCGTGGAAAGACATTCCGCCTTCCCAAATACGGAATAAATAAAGTGGATCTGTAATAAAGCGATCGAAATTATAGAAAAACACATCGCCAATACGTCCGCCTAAAATAACACCGGCAAAACAATTATAAAGCAAGCTATCAAATTGCTCTTCCGTCCAAAGTCCGTTGGATTTTTTGATCCGTTTTGAGCCTAACCAATAGGCAAAGGCAAATCCTAACAGGTACATAACGCCATACCAACGAAGGCTAATCGGACCTAACGAAAAAATTACAGGATCAATATAAGGTAAATGAATAAAATCTGTCATAACATTCCTAACTCAAAATCATTTTACAAGCAATCATTAATAGAAATATGGCAAAGGCTTTCTTCAATTTTGCCACCGGCAATTGCGAAGCTAACATAACGCCGAATTTAGTCGTAAAAGCGGAAGTTAACGTGATACCTAAAACAGCGGGTAAATATACCGATCCTAACGACCAATCAGGCATTTCAGTATTATCCCAACCGCTGACCATATAACTTAAACTCCCGGAAAAGGCGAGTAACATACCGCAAAAAGAAGAAGAACCAATGGCTTTTTTCATCTCATAACCGCGTGCATTCAGGAATGGCACAATAAAACTGCCCCCACCAATGCCCGCAAAACTGGATGCAATGCCAATTAACGAACCGCCAACTAAGGCAGATTTATCGGTAAAAGGTTTATTTCCTGCAATCATTTTGACTGACAACATCATTTTAATAGCAAGATAGACCACCATTACCGCAAAAATACGGCTTGCAATCTCTTTCGGTAAATAGCTTACAAAAAAACTGGCGATATAGGTTGCCATCATCGATGCTGGTGCAAATAAGCGAAGGGCTGACCAATCCACATTCCCGACTTTATAATGGTTATAGGCTGAAGCGCCGCCTGTAATAATGATAGTGGCAAAAGACGAGCCAAGTGCCACCGACATTAATAAATGGTCCGGCACACCAACCATCGGTAATAAATACACTAAAACAGGCACGATGACCAAACCGCCACCAATACCAAACAATCCTGCCAATACGCCGACCACACAGCCCACAAGCAAACAAATTAAAAATACCGTCATCATCGATGTTTTTTTCCTTTTTTATGCTTATTCTTTTGCAATGGATGCTTATGATAATAAGGTGCTTTTTTCGTTGAATTCTGTTCTTCTTTTGCAGGTTGTGGTGCTAATGCCACTTCACTGCGCGCAGGATCAAATAAAAATTGGGCAAATTCTTTCATCGCGCGGCGATACACATCGCGCTTAAAAGACACCACTTGACGCACAGGATACCAAAAACTCACCCAACGCCACCCATCAAATTCCGGTGACTTCGTTCTGTTCATATCAATATCTTTTGCATCACAAGTGAGTTGTAATAAAAACCAACGCTGTTTTTGCCCAATACAGATCGGCTTACTGTCATAACGCAACAAACGTTTTGGTAATTTATAACGGAGCCATTGTTTTGATGCATAAAGGATTTTCACATCCTTTTTAGTCAATCCCACTTCTTCAAAGAGTTCGCGGTACATCGCTTGTTCAGGCGTTTCACCCTCATTAATACCGCCTTGTGGAAATTGCCACGAATTTTGTCCGTACCTTTTTGCCCACAGCACTTGTCGTTTTTCATTGCAAATGACAATGCCAACATTAGGACGGTAGCCATCGAAATCGATCACTATCGTTCACCTTAAAATATTTTGTTTAGATCTAGCGCGGAATTATGGCACATCATGGAATTTTCGCCAATACTGTACAGCTTGTGAAGCACAAAAGTGCGGTGAGATTTTTAGCTATTTAGAGAATATGTGGATAACTCTGTGCATAGACTGAAAATAAATAAAGAATATTTTTTCATACCGGCAGACGAGCACTCACACCATTCAATGTGGATAAAAAATAAAATGAAAGCGGGTGATAAAATCCCTACAAAAATAAACCGCACTTTTTTCCTATATTATTGTGAAAAAGAAACACATTTAGATTCACTTATCCACAAACAAACCCCAAAAATAGCGAATTCGTCCATCTCACTGTGAGTTATTCTACTTTTTTGTGGATAAAATTGTGGTTGAATAAACAAAAATCTTTGATAACACTTTTATCCCTTCACAACGAAAAATTATTTTTATATTAATAATCAATAGGTTAAAAGCAATCAGTCATAATTTTTACACAATCCTGCTGATAACATTAAAAATACCGGACATTTTTTAATCAAATCAATTTGATTTTAGGCTTCACATAAAAACGAAAAATCCCAAAGAAAAAAGTATCGCAAACGATTACGTAACTCTGTATAATAGCGCCAATTTTTGAACTCAAAAGGAAACGCAACTGTGAGCAATGCATCATTAAGTTACAAAGACGCTGGCGTAGATATTAATGCTGGTAATGAATTAGTTGAACGCATTAAACCCCATGTAAAACGTACCACCCGCCCTGAAGTAATTGGTGGCCTAGGCGGTTTCGGTGCGCTATGTGCTTTACCGACAAAATATAAAGAGCCGGTGCTGGTTTCCGGTACAGATGGCGTAGGCACTAAATTACGTTTAGCCATTGATTTAAAAAAACATGACACAATCGGTATTGATCTTGTGGCAATGTGCGTCAATGACTTAGTGGTACAGGGCGCAGAGCCGTTATTCTTTTTAGATTACTATGCAACGGGTAAGTTAGACGTTGATGTGGCATCTGATGTGGTTAAAGGCATTGCAGAAGGTTGTGTTCAATCAGGTTGTGCCTTAGTGGGCGGAGAAACTGCTGAAATGCCCGGAATGTATCATGTGGGTGACTACGACTTGGCCGGCTTCTGCGTGGGTGTGGTTGAGAAATCAAAAATCTTAGACGGCTCAAAAGTTGTAGCGGGCGATGCCTTAATCGCATTAGGTTCAAGCGGTCCACATTCCAATGGCTACTCTTTAATTCGCAAAGTCATTGATGTGGCCGGCGTAAATCCGGCAACGGAACAGCTTGCAGGCAAGCCCCTTGCGGATCAAGTGTTAGCACCAACCAAAATCTACGTAAAATCTGTATTAGAACTTATTGAAAATGTAGATGTTCACGCTATTGCTCATTTAACAGGCGGCGGCTTCTGGGAAAATATTCCGCGTGTGTTACCGGAAAATGTAAAAGCCGTTATCGATGAAAAAAGCTGGGAATGGCAACCGGTCTTCAAATGGTTACAAGAAAAAGGCAATATTGAAACCTACGAAATGTATCGCACCTTTAACTGCGGTGTCGGCATGGTGATTGCGTTACCACAAGCGGATGTGGAAAAAGCTTTAAACGTGTTACGCGCTGCGGGCGAAAATGCGTGGCTAATTGGTCAAATTGAACCATTAGCTGACGGCGAAAAACAAGTGATCATTCGTTAATTTCTTTCTTCCTAAATGAAGCCCAATCGTTGTATTGGGCTTTTGAGTTTATAACATGAAAAAAATCGTTGTTCTTATTTCAGGCTCAGGCACCAATTTACAAGCCATTATGGATGCCTGTCAATCCGGTAAAATCAATGGGAAAATTGTGTCTGTGATTAGCAATAAAGCAGATGCTTATGGCTTAACACGTGCCAAAAATGCGAAAATTCCCACCGCACTTTTTGAACGCAAAAATTTTGCCAATAATCTCGAAATGGATCGGGCTATTGCACAGCATATCGAGCAACTAGAAGCGGATCTTGTTGTGCTCGCCGGTTATATGAAAATTTTAAGCGATGAATTCACATTACAATTTGTCGGTAAGATTTTGAATATTCATCCGTCACTGCTGCCTAAATACAAAGGCTTACATACCTATCAACAGGCATTGGATGCAGGCGATACCGAACATGGTACAACCGTACATTTTGTGACACCTGAATTAGATAGCGGTGCCATTATCTTACAAGCGAAAGTACCGATTTTTCCTGAAGATGACATCGCTGATATTGAAGAACGTGTCAAAGCACAAGAAATTCAGATTTATCCACTCGTTGTAAAATGGTTTGCCAGCGACCGCCTAAAAGAAAAAGAGGGCAAAGCCTATTTAGACGGCAAATTATTGCCTGAAAATGGTTACGCCAACGAATAATTTTTACAAAGTGCGGTTAAATTCCGTGAAAATTTTGTTATAGTAACGCAAAATTTATTTCAGCTTATTGGGGATGGATTTTTTATGGAAAAAATCATCATTGATGAAGACCAATTTATACGTACCATTTCGCGGATTTCCCACGAGATCATTGAGAAACATGAAAATCTAAATGATCTGATTATCGTTGGAATTAAACGCCGCGGTGCAGAAATAGCCGAACTCATTAAACGAAAAATCAATGAGTTAACCGGATTAGATTTGCCATCGATTGATTTAGATATTACCTTTTATCGAGATGACTTAGAGTATGTTGAACCCAGCGATCAATCGCCTGTTTACAAGGGTTCTAGCGAATACATCAGTGTACAAGGTAAAACGGTCATCTTAGTGGATGATGTATTGTTTACCGGTAGAACCATTCGTGCCGCCTTGGATGCACTGGTGGACTTTGGGCGTGCGTCAAAAGTTGAATTGGTGATTTTTGTGGATCGTGGTCATCGAGAATTGCCAATCCGCGCGGATTATGTGGGCAAAAACGTTCCGACCAGCCGCGCTGAAAAAGTCCAAGTACGCACAATGAAATTTGACAGTTGCTATGAAGTCGCGCTAATTTCTCGATAATGCGAGTGCAAAGGGAACTTTTCTTGACTAACTCGTTCTAATCAGTACAAATTTTTAGTAAAAATGGATAAAAAATGAAATTAAAACAGTTAAAAAATATGCTATTTGTCGCCATGGGATTCATAGCGTTTATCGGCAATGCTCAAGCAATAGAAAAAGTGGTCGCCACGGTGGATGGCAACCCGATTTTAGAAAGCCAAGTACAACGCGCGTTAGGAAAACGTGCCAATACCGAAGCCAATCGTCTTGCCGCTTTAGATAGCATTATTGATGATATGTTGGTACAAAAAGCCATTCAAGAATCAGGCGTCAAAATCAATCCGGCGCAAGTGGATCAAATTGTGCAAAATATTGCTGCCCAAAATGGTTTAACTTATGGTCAGTTATTGGATGCATTAGATTATCAAGGCATCAGTATTACGCAGTTTAGAGCGAATATTGCCAATCAGATTTTGATGTCTGAAGTGCGTAATCGCAGCATTGGTAAAAATATTGATGTGAGTCGCGAACAAGTAGAAGCACTTAGTAAACAAATGCTAGAACAAGCTAAAAACAGTGGTAATGAGAAAGCGATTACGGCGACAGAATATAAAGTGCGCCATATTTTAATTAAACTCAACCCATTATTAAATGATGCGCAAGCCAAATCACAATTAACACAAATTCGTGCTGATATTCTGGCGGGTAAAACCACCTTTGCGGATGCAGCAAAAAATTATTCGAAAGATTATCTTTCAGGTGCTAATGGTGGGGATTTAGGTTTTGCTCTCCCTGAAATTTACGCCCCTGAATTTGCACATGCCATTAAAACCACAAAACAAGGCGTCATTTCCGCGCCGTTTAAAACGGAATTTGGTTGGCATATTTTAGAAGTCACCGATACACGTCAAGGGGATGTTACCGCTGACGCTTATCGTCAAAAAGCCTATGAACAGCTGGTTAATCAGCAGTTGCAGGAAGAATCCAAAGACTGGATTAAAGCCTTACGCAAAGGTGCCAATATTCAAATTCTCTCAAACTAATTCATTCAGTGGGCGACATCGCCCACTCTTTCTTTTAGGAACCATTCAATGAGTAACTCAAAACGCCATTTAGGCCATACCGCCCGTAAACGCTTCGGGCAAAACTTCTTACATGATGACAATGTGATTCAAGGCATTGTTGCGGCAATCTATCCGCAAAAAGACCAATTTTTAGTGGAAATCGGCCCGGGTTTAGGGGCGTTAACCGAGCCTGTGGGCGATCAAGTGGATCGCTTAACGGTCGTTGAGCTTGACCGCGATCTGGCAGAGCGTTTACGTCATCATCCGTTCTTACATCAAAAACTCAATGTGATTGAAACTGACGCCATGCAGTTCGATTTTGGCAAACTTTATGATGATGAAAAACTGGCGGAGCAAGGGCAAAAATTACGGGTATTCGGCAATTTGCCTTACAACATTTCTACGCCGCTGATTTTCCATTTGTTGAAATTCCACGACAAAATCCAAGATATGCATTTTATGTTGCAAAAAGAAGTGGTAAAACGCCTTTGCGCCGCGCCAAACAGCAAGGCTTACGGTCGTTTAACCATTATGACGCAATATTTTTGCCAAGTAATGCCTGTGTTGGAAGTGCCACCAACGGCGTTTAAACCTGCGCCGAAAGTGGATTCCGCGGTAGTGCGTTTAATTCCACATAAAGAATTACCTTATCCGGTTAAAGATCTGTATTGGCTTAATCGCGTGACAAGTCAAGCCTTTAACCAACGTCGTAAAACCTTGCGCAATGCGCTATCCACACTATTTTCTGCGGAAAATCTCACCGCACTTGGGATTGATTTAAACGCACGAGCGGAAAACTTGACCATTGCAGATTATGTGCATTTGGCAAACTGGCTGTGTGATAATCCACCCGCTGATGTGAATAAAGACGACATTTTTGAAGACGTAGAATAATTATGGCGACCTATTTTGTGGGCGATCTGCACGGTTGCTTTGATGAATTGCAATTATTGCTCGAAAAAGTGCGGTTTAATTCTGATGATTTTTTGTATTTAACCGGCGATCTCATTGCGCGTGGCGAGAAATCGTTAGAATGTTTACGCTTTGTAAAATCCCTAGGCAATCAGGCGCAAACGGTACTCGGCAATCACGATTTGCATTTACTGTCTTGTGCCTATGGGATTAAGAAAGTCAAACCACGCGATAATTTGACCGCACTTTTTGCTGCTGAGGATTTTGCTGAACTCATTGATTGGCTACGCTTTCAGCCTTTATTTGTGTATCACGAACAATTAGGTTTTAGTTTGTCTCACGCGGGCATTTCCCCTGATTGGGATATTGCCACTGCACAATCTTGCGCTAAAGAAGTGGAAGCGGTGTTGCAATATGGCGATATCAAATATCTACTCAGCCAAATGTACGACAGCCGGCCTGATCGTTGGTCACCGGATTTACAGGGCATTGACCGCTTACGTTACAGTATTAACGTATTCACCCGAATGCGCTTTTGTTACGCCGATCACCGTCTGGATTTTGAATGCAAAGCCCCCATCGACCAAGCACCACCCGAATTAAAACCTTGGTTTGAATGTAACAATCCTCTTTTTCAACAGGAAAATATTCTGTTTGGACATTGGGCAAGCCTTGTAGATTGCCCAACGCCAAGCAATATTTACGCGCTCGATACGGGCTGTGCTTGGGGTAATCGCCTGACCTTGCTACGTTGGGAAGATAAACAAATTTTTAGCCAAAGTGCGGTCCAAAATGTTGGAGATTTTTTATGATTTCAGCGCAAACTTGCGAGCTTTTTAATCTTCCATTCTTTCAGTTTGCACAGATGAAAAAATTCTGCCCTGAACAAATCCCCCAAATTAAAGCCGACTACAAACGCGAATGGGATGAATGGAAAACTTGTATTTTACAAGTTTCACAACAACTAGGCTCGCCCTTTGCAAAACCCCATATCGAAAGTTGGACCAATGGTTGGCAGGTAAGGGCGCATTTCTTTGCGTATTTTAAATACGAATTTAACCAAAACTCGGCGGCTATTTTATCTGTGTTATTAAACCGTCGTCGCCTGCAAGTTTGTTTAGATTGGCATTGTTATCGTGCCGATCGCTCGCAAATTAATGTACAACAATATAATCAATGGCTAGATAATTTGGATAAAAACCAATTTGCTGATTGGGAGATTTGGCGCGGAGATGAAAGTGAGTATGATGATTTTCGTCAAGTGAAACAATTAACTGAGCAAGATCTACTTTTACGTTCAGATGATGATTTTTGGTGTATTGGACGCAATGTAGAGAAAGCAGAATTAGATAAAATCAATCCTACCGAATTTATCACAAAATCTATTCAGCATTTATTACCCCTGTATGAGAAATGCCATCAATAATTAGAAGTTGTTTATCTTTTAATTTTAACGGTTTTCCGCTATCCTATACGGCATTTTCTAACTCTCTATTTGACCCAAGTGCGGTCAATTTTTTGACAATTTCAAAGGTAAAACTATGCAAGAACAATATCGTCCCGATTTGATTGAAAGCGAAGTGCAAAAATATTGGGCAGACAACAAAACCTTTAAAGCGGTAAAAGATCCGAGCAAACAAAAATATTACTGCCTTTCTATGTTCCCTTATCCATCAGGTCGCCTACATATGGGTCACGTGCGTAACTACACTATTGGCGATGTGGTTTCTCGCTATCAACGTATGAACGGTAAAAATGTATTACAGCCTATCGGTTGGGATGCTTTCGGTTTACCTGCGGAAGGGGCGGCGGTAAAAAATAAAACTGCGCCGGCAAAATGGACCTATGAAAATATTGAGTATATGAAAGGTCAGCTCAAAATGTTGGGCTTAGGCTATGACTGGGATCGTGAAATTGCCACTTGCCGTCCTGAATATTACAAATGGGAACAATGGTTCTTTACCGAATTGTACAAAAAAGGCTTGGTTTACAAAAAAACCTCTACGGTAAACTGGTGCCCGAATGATGAAACTGTCCTTGCCAATGAACAAGTCCACGAGGGTTGCTGCTGGCGTTGTGATACCCCGGTGGAACAAAAAGAAATTCCACAATGGTTTATTAAAATCACCGATTATGCGGAGCAACTTTTAGGCGGATTAGACCAACTTCCTGAATGGCCGGATATGGTAAAAACCATGCAGCGCAACTGGATTGGTCGTTCTGAAGGGGTGGATATTACTTTCCGTGTTGAAAATTCTGATGAAACGCTCACGGTTTACACCACGCGCCCTGATACTTTCTATGGCGTGAGCTTTATTTCTGTCGCAGCAGGTCATCCATTAGCGGAAAGTGCGGCAAAAAATAACCCTGAACTTGCTGCATTCATTCAAGAATGTAAAAACACCAAAGTGGCGGAAGCGGAACTGGCTACAATGGAGAAAAAAGGCATGGCGACAGGCATTAATGCTATTCACCCAATCACAGGCAAACTCGTGCCAATTTGGGTGGCGAACTTTGTGTTAATGCACTACGGCACAGGTGCTGTGATGGCGGTGCCTGCTCACGATGCCCGTGACTTTGAATTTGCTACTAAATACGGTTTACCGTTGAAACAAGTGATTGAGCCTGCAAATGGTGAAGAAATTGATTTAACTAAAGCCGCATTTACTGAACATGGTAAATTAATCCACTCTGAGGAATTTAACGGCTTAGATTTTGATGCGGCATTTAATGGTATTGCCGACAAATTAGAAGCCATGGGTTGTGGGAAACGTAAAGTGAATTTCCGTTTACGCGATTGGGGCGTGTCACGTCAACGCTATTGGGGTGCACCAATTCCAATGATCACCCTTGAAAATGGTGAAGTGGTTCCAACGCCATTAGCCGATTTGCCTGTAATTTTGCCTGAAGATGTGGTGATGGACGGCGTACAAAGTCCAATTAAAGCAGATCCAAACTGGGCGAAAACCACTTACAACGGACAACCTGCATTAAAAGAAACGGATACCTTTGATACCTTTATGGAATCCTCTTGGTATTACGCGCGCTACACTTGCCCGCAATTCCACGAAGGCATGTTAGACCCAGAAGAAGCCAACTATTGGTTACCTGTGGATCAATATATCGGCGGTATCGAACACGCGACCATGCACTTACTTTACTTCCGTTTCTTCCATAAATTATTGCGTGACGCCGGTTTGGTGAAATCCGACGAACCGGCTAACAAATTGTTATGCCAAGGTATGGTGTTGGCAGACGCTTTCTATTACACCAGCCCAACTAATGAGCGCATTTGGGTTAGCCCAACAAAAGTGACCTTAGAGCGTGATGAAAAAGGTCGTATCATCAAAGCCACCGATGACGAAGGTCATGAGTTAGTACATAGCGGTATGACCAAAATGTCGAAATCGAAAAACAACGGTATCGACCCACAAGAAATGGTGGAAAAATACGGTGCCGATACGGTTCGCTTATTTATGATGTTCGCATCGCCTGCGGAAATGACCTTAGAATGGCAAGAATCAGGCGTAGAAGGGGCAAAACGTTTCTTAGGTCGTTTGTGGAATTTGGTGTTTGAATACAACAAAAATCCGGCACAAACTGCCTTAGATCCGACCGCACTTTCAGGTGCACAAAAAGCCTTACGTCGTGATGTTCACAAAACCATTGCGAAAGTGTCTGATGATATTGGTCGCCGCCAAACCTTTAACACCGCGATTGCGGCAATTATGGAGTTAATGAACAAACTCACGCGCGCACCACTTGCAGATGAACAAGATCGCGCAGTAATGGCGGAAGCATTAAGTGCGGTCGTACGCATGCTTTACCCAATTACACCACACATCTGTTTCCAATTATGGAAAGAATTAGGCAACCAAGACAACATCGACTTCGCCCCTTGGGTCGTTGCTGACGAAACGGCAATGGTGGAAGATGAGAAATTGGTTGTGGTGCAAGTCAACGGTAAAGTACGCGGTAAAGTCACAGTCCCTGCTGACTTCAGCGAAGAGCAAATCAAAGAAGTGGCATTGCAAGATGACAACGTACAAAAATTCTTAGATGGCTTGAACATTGTGAAAACCATTTATGTACCGGGTAAATTATTTAGTTTTGTTGCGAAGTAATTGACTTGTTAACAAATAAGGTGGGTGAAAACCCACCATATTTCTATATGCCTATGAAATTCACAACATTAACAAAAACCGCCATCATTCTCACCGCACTTTCAGGCTGTGCATCCAATAATGATTTCGCACATTTAGATTGGCGTCCTTTTAAAGATATTGACGGCAGTATTCAAGAAGTCGGTTTTTATAGCTGGAAAGTTCAGGCTTTTCAAAACGGGAAAAGCGTAGAACGTGATGCACATATGGCTTATTTAGCTCAACCTTTTGGGGAATTAAAAGCGAAAAAAGAACTCGGTGAAATGTTTCCTTTAGGGCGTGCCAAGGAAAATAGTGCTATGGCAACCATTTTCTTGCTTGATGGAAAATCCGTTAATATTTATGATGAGCAAAATATTAAAAAACTCGCGCAAGCTACAAGTTTTGATTTCTATGAATTTGGCGGTATGCGATTAAGTCATGCTAAATTCAGTGCGGAAAAAGCCATTTGTCAGGATTTCAAAGGCAAAACAGGGGTAACGTTGTTAATGACAACCAATTATTACCCTGAAAATAGCTTTACGGATTTCTATACGGCACTAATTAACGTCACATTACGCCATAACAGCGCACCGACAGAAATTGGTTATACGCCAAGCTTTACCGGCAATAACGAAAAGTTACAAAAAATGATCAAAGCACAAGAACAGAAATGGGGCAAAAATATGGCGGTTGCCAATATTAAAGAAAAAGCCAGTCTTCTGTTTAATATTATTTGCAAATAAAAGGGGAATTTATGTTTAACCTATTGAAAAAAATCGCATTAATCACAAGCATTGCCGCCATTTCCGCCTGTGGTTTTCATTTTCAAACCGGTCAATTAGTACCGAAAGAATTACAAACCATCAGTTTTGAAAGTGCGGACAAATACGATGCTATGTCCATGGCAATGCGCAAACAACTTCAGATGAGCAATATTAATGTGGTGGATCCGCGCGAAGATGTCGCTGTTTTACGGATTCACAACGTGCGCACCAATGATGAAGTGGTGTCGGTCTTTAAACAAGGACGTGAAGCAGAAAAAGTGCTGATTATGAACGTAAGCGCCAATGTTCGCTTACCAAAACAAGAAGCTCATGAAATTTCCGTCAGCGTTAACCGTACTTTCTTTGACAACTCTCGTGCCGCGCTAGCAAAATCGGCAGAACGTGAGGTCATTTGGAACGATATGCGCGAACAAGCGGCTCGTCAAATTATCGCCAAAATGGTCGCCTTACAACATCAAGTTAAAACGGCAAAATAACAATGAACCGTATTTTCCCTGAACAGCTCAGCCACTCGCTAGGTCAACGCCTAGCGAGTCTTTATTATTTAACCGGACAAGATCCCTTGCTGTTAGCGGAAGCGCGCGATCTCATTATTCAAACCGCCACCGCACAGGGTTTTGATGAGAAAATTGATATTCAAGTGGATCAATCAACGGATTGGGATGATTTATTTGAACGTTGCCAATCTATGGGGCTGTTCTTCAATAAACAAGTGATTAGTCTCACCTTACCTGAAAATCTCACCGCCGCTTTACAAGCCAAATTGTTTGAACTCATCAGCTTATCCCATGAAGATGTGCTATTGATTTTGCAACTGCCCAAATTTGGCAAAGCCAATGAAAAACAAGAATGGGTGAAAAAATCGCTGGAAATTGAACCGCACTTAACCGTAGTAAATTGCCAAACACCCGGCATAGAACAGCTACCACGTTGGGTTTCCCATCGCGTTAAAGCCATGGGGCTTTCCATTGAACAAGACGCAATACAATTGCTTTGTTATAGCTATGAAAACAACTTGCTTGCCCTAAAGCAAACCCTTGAATTATTGGTGTTACTCTACCCCGACCACAAAATCAGCTTTACACGTGTCAAATCTGTGGTTGAACAAGCCTCCGTTTTTACGCCTTTTCAATGGATTGACGCCCTATTAGAAGGCAAAGAAGGACGTGCACGCCGGATTCTTGAAAGCTTGAAAGCAGAAGAAATGCAACCTGTTATTTTATTACGTACTTTACAACGAGAACTGATGACCTTACTGGAATTATCTAAACCACAACAACGCTTAACCGGTATTGATCAACCTTTACCAACACATCAGTTAAAAGAAGGGTTTGACCGCCTAAAAATATGGCAAAATCGCCGCCATGTTTATAGCGCACTTTTTCAACGCTTCACCTACCGCAAGCTCTATAAAATTATCCAACAATTAGCTGAATTAGAACGCCTTGCCAAATTAGAGTTTAGCAACGATATTTGGGATAAGTTGGCGGATATTTCAGTGAAATTTTCGGCTTAATCGACAAATCCAATCAGTTAGGGATATATTTTCTATAAATACTATTTTATAATAATGCTCTTCATTGTAAGTCCAACTTAATTCCGACGTTGGCTTGAATTGATTAGCTTATGTGATTGTATATAAGTTTCAACTTGATTGAAGGGTGGCAAGGAAAGCAGCCGACACAGGAGAGCAATCAAAAAATCTATTATTTTTCAATTAGTTAGCCTTGCCCCCCCCCCCAACACTTTGTTATTTTTCTCATATCTCAAATCCATGGCTAACACAATGACATGTTAGACAATGTCTTATTCCTAGTGAATCCTACACCAAATACCAAGGCTTAACTCTGAATATATTGTCTAGCGGTAAGAGATAAATTTCTTCATTCATTTAATAGCAACTTCAATAGACGAATAGTTTTTCAATTGTAATGGGAACTTATGGCGTCAGTTTTTCATTTATTTGTTATAAGGAAACAATATGAATAAGATTTTCAGAGTAATTTGGAACCAATCAACTCAAACGTGGATGGCTGTATCAGAACTTGCTAAAGGAAAGGTTAAGTCTTCTTCAGTGGGCAATACAGATAAATCGAGCATTTCATTTAAAATCTCATTATTAAGCATTGCCATTACAGTTGGTTTGGGTGTATTTACTAGCAATGCTTTTGCTACGATTACCGAAGGGACTATAAATGGTAAAGCAACTGATACAGCCAGCCTAGGAAAATATGGTACGCCAAATAACCTTCAAGGTTCAAATGGGGATACTGATAACTATTCTAAAGGTCTTGGTGGAATTGCGATTGGACAAAATTCAGTCTCTACCTATCAAGGAGGGGTTGCTGTCGGGGAGAGAAGTACAGCAACCAATGTGGCTGTTGCACTGGGCTCTGCAGCAACTGCTAATGGTACATCTTCTATTGCAGTTGGTGCTGGCACTTTAGCTAAAGGTGCTAATTCACTAGCAATTATGCGCCAAGCGGGGGCAACAGGAAACTACGCTATGGCTATTGGTACCGCAGCTTCCGTATCAAGTGAGGCAGGTATTGGTATTGGTAAATCGGTATTGACAACGGGTACACGTGCGATTGCTATTGGTTCGGCAACAGATTCATCATCTAACAGCTATAATGCAGCTACCAATACTCAAGCTACAGGTACAGATAGTATTGCCTTTGGTACAAAAGCCAGAGCCACGAATACAACTGCGACTGCTATTGGCTCAAATACAACAGCAAGTGGAGTTAGTTCAAATTCAATCGGTGTAAACTCAACAGCAAGCGCAGTCAATGCAACTGCAATTGGTGTAGATTCTGTTGCTAAAGGTGCAAATAGTACTGCAATTGGTACCATTGCAAATGCCTCTGCTGCCAATACAGTAGCAATCGGTACAAATACCATAGCCTTTGGTACATCTGCCGTTGCAGTCGGCGAAAATGCTACAGCGCAAGGTAATTACGGTATTGCAACAGGTGCAAATGCAACAGCCAGTGCTGCTCATTCTATTGCAACTGGGTTTAATGCAACGGCAAGTGGCGTAAACACTTTTGCTGTTGGTGAAAATTCAACCGCAAGCGGTCCAAATACGGTAGCAATTGGTAAATTATCTGTTGCCAATGCAACCAATGCAACAGCTATTGGTTTACAAACTAATGCAACGGGAGAATCTGCTATTGCGATTGGTAAAGCGGTCAATGCAACAGCATTAAATACCATTGCGATGGGTAACGATACCGATGCATTAGCTGAAAACGCAATGGCATTCGGTGCCTATGCAAATGCAAGTGCGGTAAACTCAATTGCGATTGGTCGAACGGCAGTTGCCACTGCAGCCAATGCAACAGCTATTGGCAGACAGTCCACTGCTGCACTAGAGGGAAGCTTAGCTCTAGGTAATGGTTCTACAACTGGTACATCAGTTCCTGACACAACGCTAAATTATAATTTCTTAAACGACTCAGGAACAACCGTTGCACCTAATACTCAAAAAGCAGCAAACTCTGTTGTTTCTGTTGGCACAAGTGGCAAATATCAGCGCAAAATTATTAATGTAGCAGCAGGAGCCGTAACTGCGACATCTACCGAAGCCATTAATGGCAGCCAACTTTATGATGTAGTAACGAAAGTTGGTTTTAATATTCAAGAAAATGGTTCAACTAAATCACGTATTAACAATAATAATTTTGTTAATTTTGCTAGCGGCACTTATACCACCGCAAGCGTGACGGATGGGGCGAATATTTCAAAAGTTGTCTTTAATGTAGTAAATCAAGCTATTACGACAACCAAGGGCGTTGCTGCTGCGACAGGTACAGCAGGTTTAGCAACTGCTGCTGATGTAGTAAATGCAGTTAATAATACAGGTTTTAATTTACAAGCGAATGATGCAAGCAGTTCATTTGTTAAATCGGGTGATACTGTAAACTTCAAAAAGGGCGATAATATCCTTGTCACAAAATCAGGGAATAATATTACTGTTGCCACATCAATGACGCCAACCTTTACTATGCTTACCACAACAGGGGATGCAACGATTGGTGGTAATCTTGATATGACGAATGGCAAAATCACTAATCTTGCCGACGGTACAAATCCAAATGATGCGGTAAATTTGTCGCAGTTAAAAGCTAATACCACTAAAGTGGTTGAGGGTAAAAATACAACAGTTACTAATACCACAGGTGCAGATGGTACAACTTATACCATTAATGCAGACGATACTAGCGCAAGCGTTTCAACAGATAGTAGCTTATTGACCGTTACACCAAATGGCTCAACAGCAGCAGGAAATGCAACGGTAACCGATTATAAAGTGAGCCTAACTCAAGGAACGTTGGCAACAAATGATGGCGTTGTTTCAACAGCAACTAATGGTGTGGCTACAACGCAAGATGTGGCGGATGCAATTGGTAAAGGTTATTGGAAAGTCGGTAATAATGCTGGCACTGAAACCGCACAAATTAAATTTGGTGATCAAGTTAATTTTGTGAATGGCAAAGGCACAGTATCCAATGTATCCAATGTAAAGGGAGCGAATGTTAGCTTTGATGTTAATGTAGATGGTAAAACGATCAATGTAGACAGTGATGGCAAACTCACAGTTAATACAAGTGCTTTACCTAAAGGGGTATCTGTTGAAGCAGGTAAAAATACTACAGTAACATCAAAACCGGGAACTAATGGTGAAACTATTTATACTGTAGATGCTGAAAAAACCACTGCAAGTGCAGGATCAAATGCAGTAACTGTCACGGCGGGCAAAAAAGATGCGAGCGGTGTTACAAATTATACTGTTGATTTAAGTGACACAACCAAAAAGCAACTTGCTAAAGCAGATACGGCTATCCAAAACTTCACAACAAGTGTGAATGGCAAAGAAGTTGAAAGCATTGACAAAGACAACAACGATGTGAACTTTGTGAATGGCACAGGCACGACAGCACGTAGAGATGCAAACAAGCATATTACATTTGATATAAATAAAGCGACCTTAAGCAAAGGTACGGATGGTACAATAACAGCCAGTGCCCAAGGAGATAATTTTGCGACGGCACAGAATGTTGCAGAGATGATCAACAATGCTTCAAAATCGGCGAAGACTGAAGTAAAAGAAGGCGATAACATTGTAGTGACGTCAGAGAAAGGCACGGATGGTCAAACGATTTACAAGGTTGCAACATCGAAAGATTTAGTGGTAGACAGCGTAAAAGCTGGCGACACCATGTTAAATAAGGATGGTTTAACTATTACCGGTGGACCAAATATTACTAAATCAGGTATTGATGCAGCAGATAACAAAATCACGAATGTGAAAGATGGTGCAATAGACGCAACCAGCAAAGATGCGGTGAACGGCAGTCAATTGCATGATGTGATTACCAAAGGCTTCAAAATCAATGCGGATAAGGGCACAGAAGACACGGTGGCTTTAGGTGAAAGTGTCAAGTTTACCGATACCTCTGGCAATATCATTACCACGGTGACGGACAACATGATTGCGTTTGCGTTAGCGAACAGCATTACAGTAGGCGCAGCACACCCGATAACGATTAATGGCACAGCAGGCACGATAACGGGTTTAACGAACAAAACATTTGATCCAAATAATATCGTCACAGGTCAAGCGGCGACGGAAGACCAGTTAAAAACGGTAGCGGATACAGCAAACAGTGCACTGCAAGAGTTTACGACCAGCGTAAATGGTAAAGTGGTAGAAACCATAAGCAAAAATAACAAAGATGTGAACTTTGTGAACGGTACAGGTACGACAGCACGTGGAGATGCAAACAAGCATATTACATTTGATGTAAATAAAGCGACCTTAAGCAAAGGTACGGATGGTACAGTAACAGCCAGTGCCCAAGGAGATAATTTTGCGACGGCACAGAATGTTGCAGAGATGATCAACAATACATCAAGTGAACTGAAAAATAAAGGCTTTAGCTTAACGGCGGAAGACAATCAATCGGTGAAGAAAGCCTTGGGAGAGAGCATCGCTGTGGTGGGAGATGAGAACATCAATACGACAGTGAATACAGGTAAGTTAGAAGTTCAGTTAAGTAAAAACTTGAATGTGACTAGCGTGAATGCTACCACGGTGAATGCCACTACAGTGAAGACAGGCGACACCACAATGACAGATAATGGTTTAACCATTACCGGTGGACCAAGCATTACTAAATCAGGTATTGATGCTGCGAATAAGAAAATCACGAATGTAGCAAATGGCACGGTAGGTGCAGACAGTAAAGATGCAATTAACGGTGGTCAGTTGCATGATGTGATTAGCAAAGGCTTCAAAATCAATGCGGATAAGGGCACAGAAGACACGGTGGCTTTAGGTGAAAGTGTCAAGTTTACCGATACCTCTGGCAATATCATTACCACGGTGACGGACAACACGATTGCGTTTGCGTTAGCGAACAGCATTAAAGTGGGTGTAAACAATCCGATTACGATTAACGGTAATGCAGGTACCATCAGTGGTTTAACGAATAAAACGTTTGACCCGAATAACATTGTGTCAGGACAAGCGGCGACGGAAGACCAGTTAAAAACGGTAGCGGATACAGCAAACAGTGCACTGCAAGAGTTTACGACCAGCGTAAATGGTAAAGTGGTAGAAACCATAAGCAAAAATAACAAAGATGTGAACTTTGTGAACGGTACAGGTACGACAGCACGTGGAGATGCAAACAAGCATATTACATTTGATGTAAATAAAGCGACCTTAAGCAAAGGTACGGATGGTACAGTAACAGCCAGTGCCCAAGGAGATAATTTTGCGACGGCAGAGAATGTGGCTGATGTCATTAACCAGACCGCCAATAACTTGATCAACAAAGGTTTTGGCTTGAAAGCCGAAGATAGTAAGACGGTAACTCAACCACTAGGCAATACCATTGAAGTAGTAGGCGATGAAAACATTAATACCGAGGTGAAAGACGGCAAAGTAGAAGTTCAGCTAAGTAAAGACTTAAATGTCAACTCTGTAAATGCAACAACTGTGAAAACAGGCGATACCACAATGACAGATAATGGCATTACGATCGCTAACGGAACTAAAGGTAGCCCAGTAAGCTTAACCAAAGACGGCTTGGACAATGGTGGTAATAAAATTACCAATGTCGCAGCTGGCACGATAGATGCAACCAGCACGGATGCAGTAAATGGTAGCCAGTTATACCAAGTACAAGAAGCCGCGAAAGCTGCTAAAACAGAAGTGGTTGCAGGTAAAAATACAACCGTTACTTCAGAAACAGGTGCTAATGGTCAATCTATTTATACTGTAAATGCAGATAAATCTGTTGTAGAAGCAAAAGCTGACTCTGGTTTAACTGTTACGGCAACAACTGATGCAGGCAACTATACAACAACGTATATGTTAGATTTAGATGCTGATACGAAAAAACAACTTGCGAAAGAAGAAACTGTGAAAGCAGGAAGTAGCAATATTGTTGTGAGTGAAAGTACTAATAGCACAGGTGGTAAAGAGTTTACCGTTGATCTTGCGAAAGATATTGCTGTAGATACGCTTAAAGTCGGCGATACAGTAAATATTGATGCAAATGGTATTAATGCAGGTAATACGAAAATTATTAGTGTAGCAACAGGTACAGATGATACTGATGCAGTTAATGTTAAACAATTAACCGATACAATTGCAGCATCTAAAACAACTGTTTCATCAACAGATTCATCTATTGTGGTGGTATCGTCAGGCAACAACTACGATATTTCGGTAAAAACAGATAGTACTACAATTCGTAGCGGTTCTAATGGTTTAGAAGTTGTTACGGGCGATATTAGTACAAATTCTGATGGTAAAGCGGAAGTTGCGACTGGCGATGAATCGAAAGTTGCAACCGCAGGCGATGTTGCTAAAGCAGTAAATAATGCTGCTTGGACTGTTAAAGCTGATAAAGTTACAGGTACTAATGGCGATGCAACTGGTTACACAGGTGGTGACAAAGTTAAAGCAGGTGATACCGTATCTATCAATGCAGGAAATAATATTGTCATCAGTGGCTCAGGCAAAAATATCAATATTGCCACATCAGATACGCCGAAATTTAGCTCAGTTACTACTAAATCGGTTTCTGCTGATGAAGTGAATATTACTAATGGTCCTTCAATTAATTCTAATGGAATTGATATGAATAATAAGCGCATCACTAATGTTGCGCCAGGCCGTGTAGGCACTAATGATGCTGTGAATATGAACCAATTGGGTGATGCAATTGGCAAAGTAAATAATAGAATTCACTCTGTAGATAAGAAACTACGTAGTGGTATCGCTGGTGCAGTTGCAATTGGTTCTCTTGTTCAGGCGTATAACCCAAGCGATACCTTGCTAGCTGTAGGCGGTGGTACTTACCGTGGCTCTTCTGCACTCGCATTAGGTTACTCTAAAGTATCCGATAATGGTAAAATCATTATAAAAGCGACTGGTAGTGTGAATAATGCAGGTCACTATATGGGGGGTGCAAGTGTAGGTTACCGCTTCTAACAACTAATTACCCTATTAACCAAAAAAACTAGCCAAATCTGGCTAGTTTTTTTATTGGATACACGATGACATTAAGGTCTGTTTATCTTTCAAAAAAGGTCTAACAATATAGATGCTAAGTGCGGTTGAATTTTTCAAATATTTTGATAAAATTCACCGCACTTTTTGTTAAGTAAGCAACAAAAATGTTCGGTTGAAGCTAGTTGGAGAGTGACGAATTAACGTTACACCGACGAAGTAAATCTTTCAGGTGCGCGAAAGCGTAAGGACTGCTAGTGGACGAACCCTTGGAGAGATCCTGCACAAGATGTGCATGGGCGCCGAAGGCGAAAGAATAGCATCAGGCTATTTGAAACGCTCAGGCAAAAGGACAGGGGCAAGAGATTTCATCATTCACGTCTTTGGCGTGCATTTCTTCTTTATCTCTTATCCCTTTGTATTTTCAATTTTCAGGAAATTACAATGGAATCAATTTTATCAACCATCGACTCTTTTATTTGGGGACCGCCCCTTTTAATTTTACTTTCTGGAACAGGGTTATATTTAACTTTGCGCCTAGGTTTTATCCAAATTCGCCATTTACCGCGCGCGTTTGTCTATATGTTTAAGCGTGAAAGCAGTAATGGGCAAGCCGGCGATGTCTCGGCTTTTGCGGCACTTTGCACCGCACTTTCCGCCACCATTGGAACAGGCAACATCGTTGGCGTGGCAACTGCCGTCAAAGCGGGGGGGCCCGGTGCGATTTTTTGGATGTGGTTAGTGGCATTGCTTGGAATGGCTACGAAATACGCCGAAAGTTTATTAGCCGTAAAATATCGAGTACGAGACAAAGACGGCTTTATGGCCGGCGGTCCGATGTACTACATTGAACGCGGATTAGGTATTAAATGGCTTGCTAAGTTATTTGCGGTCTTTGGTATTCTTGTTGCCTTTTTTGGTATTGGCACTTTCCCGCAAATCAATGCCATTACTCACGCTATGCAAGATAGCTTTAATGTCCCCATTGAACTGACCGTTATCGTGATGACAACGATTGTGGCACTCATTATCTTGGGTGGCGTAAAACGAATTGCTTCCGTATCGACTTTTATCGTGCCATTTATGGCAATCCTTTATGTGGCAACTTCGGTGATTATTTTAATTTTAAATGCCGATAAAGTGCCTGCTGCCTTAGGCTTAATTATCCATAGTGCCTTTGATCCTGAAGCGGCTTTAGGTGGTGCATTAGGTTTCACCGTCATGAAAGCCATTCAAATAGGGGTGGCTCGTGGTATTTTCTCTAATGAGTCCGGCTTAGGTTCCGCCCCAATTGCCGCGGCGGCAGCTCAAACGAAAGAACCGGTACGCCAAGGTTTAATCTCTATGACGGGAACTTTCTTAGATACCGTCATTGTTTGTACCATGACAGGATTGGTGTTAGTGATTACTGGGGTATGGAATAGCGCGGCCGAAGGGGCTGCCGCTACAAATGACGCCTTTTCATTAGGTTTAGGCACAGAAATCGGTGCAACCATTGTGACGATTGGCTTGCTTTTCTTTGCGTTCACCACCATTTTAGGTTGGTGCTATTATGGCGAACGTTGTTTTGTTTACTTATTCGATATTCGCGGCATAAAAATTTATCGTTTTATTTTTATCCTATTGGTTGCTACCGGTGCGTTTATTACCCTTGATACCATTTGGATTTTAGCCGATATCGTCAATGGCTTAATGGCATTTCCTAATCTCATTGCGATTGTTGGCTTGCGCAAAGTCATTATCGAAGAAACGCAAGATTACTTCCGCCGCTTACGCAGCGGTGAATTGGATGTAGATGAACGTCAAGTGTAGTATCACAGGTTGGGGATTAGTACAAATGATAGGGGCGAAATATCTTTCGCCCCTTTTATTTTAACCAGCCCTAACGATTAGGTTATCGCGCTTTTTTCAAGAAAAAAAGTGCTTTTTTATGGTTTTGCGATCTAGATCATATTTTTACAAATTAATCTTTTTTCGCGAAATAAAGTACTTGCAAAGCAAATTGAATAGGCATATTTTGTTATCAAAGGAAGTAAACAGCGTGGCGACACGCAACAACAGCAAAAGAGGTAACTGCTATGACACTTAATATCGCAAGCAAACAAATGGATATCACTCCTGCAATTCGTTCTCATATCGAAGACAGACTCGCAAAATTGGAGAAATGGCAAACGCAGTTAATTAACCCACATTTCGTATTAAGCAAACTCCCACAAGGCTTTGGCGTAGAAGCAACGATCGGCACACCAAACGGCAATTTGTTCGCCAGTGCTGAAGCGGATGATATGTATCATGCCATCAATCTTGTCGAAGAAAAATTAGAAAAACAACTCAATAAATTACAACATAAAGGTGAAGCGCGTAGAGCGGATGAACGCTTGAAAGACTCTTTCTAATGGATTAATCATGAAAATTAAAGACCGCACTTTTGTTGAAGTGCGGTCTTTTTATTAAGGTTTTTTGATTAGTGTGTACTGGTACTGGTTGTAGTACGGTTCGCACGTTTACGATCATTTTCAGTCAGTAATTTTTTACGCACGCGAATTGACACCGGCGTTACTTCCACTAACTCATCATCATCAATAAACTCAATGGCTTGCTCTAAAGTGAATTTCACAGGGGTTGTTAACACAATGGCATCATCTTTACCTGACGCACGCATATTAGTTAATTTTTTACCTTGTAAACAGTTCACCGTTAAGTCATTTGAACGACTATGAATACCAATGATTTGACCTTCATATACATCAACACCGTGGTCAATCATCAATTTACCACGTTCTTGCAAGCCCCATAACGCATAAGCCAAAGCTTTACCTGTGGCATTTGAAATTAATACACCGTTTTTACGTTGACCAATTTCGCCCGGTTTCACATCATCGTAGTGGCTGAATGTTGAGTAAAGTAAGCCTGTTCCTGAGGTCATGGTCATAAATTCGTTACGGAAGCCAATTAAACCACGGCTTGGGATAACATATTCCAAACGTGTACGACCTTTGCCATCCGGGATCATATCTTTCACTTCACCTTTACGAATCCCCAATGCTTCCATCACAGAACCTTGGTGTTGTTCTTCAATATCGATGGTCACTTGCTCAAACGGCTCTTGTTTTTTGCCGTTGATTTCACGATAAATAACGCGTGGACGTGATACCGCTAATTCATAACCTTCACGGCGCATATTCTCGATTAACACAGACAAATGCAACTCACCACGACCTGAAACACGGAACTCATCCGGGTTTGGTGTTTCTTCAACACGTAATGCCACATTATGTACTAGCTCTTTGTTCAAGCGTTCTAAGATTTGGCGCGAAGTCACATATTTCCCTTCTTTACCACAGAACGGCGAGGTATTTACACAGAAGAACATGGTTACCGTTGGCTCGTCTACGCTTAATGCAGGTAAGGCTTCTACATTGTTAATATCGCAAATAGTATCTGAAATATTCAATTCACCCATACCTGTAATCGCCACGATATCGCCAGCGAAAGCTTCATCTGTTTCGTAACGCTGTAAACCTAAATGTCCCAATACTTGACCAATACGACCTTGACGCGTTTTACCTTCGCTATCAATTAAGGTTACCGCTTGGTTTGGTTTCACTGAGCCGCGTTTAATGCGACCAATACCAATAACACCCACGTAGTTATTATAGTCTAACTGCGAAATTTGCATTTGGAACGGAGCATCCAATTCCACCGCAGGCGGTGCAACATGTTCTACAATTGCTTCAAATAATGGCGTCATATCTTCCGCGAGTTCTTCATGTTCTAAACCCGCTACCCCATTTAATGCAGAAGCATAAACAATCGGGAAGTCTAATTGTTCGTCTGTTGCGCCTAAGTTAACGAATAAATCGAACACTTGATCCACCACCCAATCAGGGCGCGCGCCCGGGCGGTCAACTTTGTTGATCACAACGATGGGCTTTAAGCCGTGGGCAAAGGCTTTTTGGGTCACGAAACGTGTTTGTGGCATTGGACCATCAAAAGCATCCACCACCAATAACACCGAATCCACCATAGAAAGAACTCGCTCTACTTCACCACCGAAGTCCGCGTGCCCTGGGGTGTCTACGATATTAATACGGTAGTCATTCCAGTTAATCGCCGTATTTTTTGCCAAAATAGTAATACCGCGTTCTTTTTCAAGATCGTTACTGTCCATCACACGCTCATCATTATCACCGTTACGAGCGGCTTCAAGTGTGCCTGATTGTTGTAAAAGTTTGTCCACTAAGGTTGTTTTACCGTGGTCAACGTGCGCAATAATTGCAATATTACGCAATTTATTAATGTCTAAATCTGCCATTGAAATATTCTTTTATTTTGTTAGGAAAGTTTTTAAAATTTCACCGCACTTTTGCGATATTATGTAGCGCTTGCACAAGACGGTCGTTGAGCTTGTCGAAACGTAAGTCTTGTGCAAAGAACGCTGAAATGCCTTATGGTTCGACAAGCTCACCAACCGCCATTTCAGCTTCGTGCAAGTGATGCATCATACCGCACTTTTGTGACTACTGGCGAAAGGTCGCAAATTATACAACTTTTTGCTTTCCTTGTCTTGAATATTCACAAAATAGATAAAATCACGATTCATTATCTGTTTATTATGTAATTAATAATAAAAACGCCGATTAGTTAGATAAATTTCACTCTTACAAATATTTTTTTAGATTTTCTCTTATTGCTATTTGCTAAATTCTAATTCTGTGGTATTTTGACGCCGACAAAGTAAATGACTTTGGATTTCCTTTTTACTTGCACAACAAATTTATTAACAGGAGAGCTTTTTTATGGCTAACGCAGCAGCTATTGAACGTGTGTTCAAACTTATTGAAGAAAATGACATTAAATTCGTTCTTCTTCGCTTCACCAACCTCCGTGGTAAAGAACACGGTGTATCGTTACCCGCCAGCGCAATTGACGAAGACTTCTTTGAAGATGGCAAAATGTTTGACGGTTCATCAGTAGAAGGTTGGAGAGCCATCAACAAAGCAGATATGCTTCTAATGCCAATCGCCGAAACTGCCGTTGTTGACCCATTCGCTCAAATCCCTACCCTTTCAATCCGCTGTAGCATCTACGACCCAAATACTATGCAATCTTACGACCGCGACCCACGCTCAATTGCGATTCGCGCAGAAGACTATATGCGTTCAACAGGTATTGCAGATGATGTATTCTTTGGGCCGGAACCGGAATTCTTCTTATTTGATGATGTTCGTTTCAGCACAGAAATGAACAATGTGTCATTCAAAATTGACGACATCGAAGCTACTTGGAATACCAACCGCAAATATGAAGATGGCAACAACGCTTACCGTCCATTGAAAAAAGGCGGCTACTGTGCCGTTGCACCAAACGATACCGCGCACGATATTCGTTCAGAAATGTGCTTATTAATGGAAGAAATGGGGTTAGTGATTGAAGCGCATCACCATGAAGTTGCCACCGCAGGTCAAAACGAAATTGCGACCAAATTCAACAGCTTAACCTTAAAAGCGGACGAAACCCAAATCTATAAATATGTCGTACAAAACGTTGCTGCAGAACACGGTAAATCAGCTTGCTTTATGCCAAAACCATTCGCAGGCGACAACGGTTCAGGTATGCACTGTAATATGTCATTAAGCAAAGACGGCAAAAACGTGTTCCAAGGCGATAAATACGCAGGTTTATCAGAAACTGCCCTTTACTACATCGGCGGTATCATCAAACACGCAAAAGCATTAAATGCCTTTACAAACCCGGCAACTAACTCATACAAACGTTTAGTACCAGGATTTGAAGCGCCTGTATTATTAGCTTACTCCGCAAGCAACCGTTCAGCGTCAATTCGTATCCCTGCGGTAACGAACCCGAAAGCAATCCGTGTTGAAGCCCGTTTCCCGGATCCATCAGCCAACCCATACTTATGTTTTGCGGCATTGTTAATGGCAGGTCTTGACGGTATCATCAACAAAATCCACCCAGGCGATGCAATGGACAAAAACTTATACGATTTACCACCTGAAGAATTAAAAGAAATCCCGGCGGTATGTTCATCATTAGAACAAGCCTTAGATTCTTTAGAAGCGGATTACGAATTCTTAACCAAAGGCGGCGTATTTACTAAAGACTTCATCGATGCTTTCGTAGCAATGAAACGCAAAGATGTTGAACGCGTAAACATGACACCACACCCGGTGGAATATGAATTGTATTATGCTTAATTACTCATAAAAACAGAAAGTGCGGTCAAATCAAATGTGATCGCACTTTTCTTTTCCATTTCTACTAGGGGCGTTTTGGGAAGATACACAAACCCTAGCGTTTTCTATATTTTTTCCACAATCTCTCTGTCGCAATAGCGGTTCCCATTGCCAACGTCAAAGGCATTAATGTCTCTGCGTTGCTTCGGGTGAGCTCAAGCAAAAATACAATAGACGTCATTGGCATTTTCTGCATAATGCCTAAAAATACACAAGCCCCCACAATCGCTGCGCCTTCCAAGGATAAATGGGGAAATAATGTATTCCAGCCGATGGCTAATGCATAAGCAAAGGTACTACCGAGCATCATGGATGGCGTAATCAAACCGCCGTAAGCCCCTGCGGCTAAAGCCAAAATCACCACGATCCATTTTAACCCCAGCAACTGTACGCTTTCTTGCCAGGTTAACATTTCCCCAAACGTCAATTGATTGCCCGCTTTCCCATTGCCCAGAATTTCAGGCTGAATCATAGAAATTGCGCCGATCAGGCTAAATAACACCACGGCTAATACCATCATGCGCTTATCTGTGCGTTTCCAAAAAGGCACTTTTTCGCCGGAAAAGCGGAAAGCTTGCACCAAAAGTGCGGTCAAAATCCCGATTATTCCTGCAAAAACCAATAACGGCGGATTGATTTCAAAAGGCACCACTTGATGATATTGAACCAAATCCCCTAGAAAGAAACGAGAAACACAAGTGGCAATCACTACAGTCACTAACGCCGCGCCCAGTGAACGCGTACTTATACTCATCACCATCGTTTCTAAAATGAAAATGGTTGCTGCCAACGGTACGTTATACACCGCGGTTAAACCGGCGCCTGAAGCACAAGCTAAAATCAATTTGGCATCAATATCCGTCAGCCCCATACGGCGTACCCAAAGACTGCCAAAGGCAACGGAAATCTCGCGCGGCGCCACTTCTCGTCCCAACGGGGATCCCAATCCTACGGTGATAATTTGCAATAAAGCATGCGCAATTGTTTTGAAAAACGGCACACCTTGTTGCGGCTCATCAAGCCCTTGTTTAATAGAACGCAATGGCTTACCATAGCGATGTATGACAAACCAGCCTAATCCTGCCACCAATCCACACAGGGTTAACACCATCCAACGCCGCTCAGGAGAGCTTTGTAACACCCCTTCGCGAAAAGACATTTCTTCCCCATTAAGCCCATAACCGAAGGCAAAATGTTGAATATAATGAAGAAGATAGGTTAAACAGGTGCCGATAAGCCCTGCGATAATCCCAATATAAATAAGGGAAAAATAAAAACGAGAATTCAATTTCATAGGTGATACAAAGTGTAAAACAGGCGGATATTTTACCGCACTTTTACCCATACCGTCTTTTCAAAATTTCTGTCAAACGATCAAACACAAACAGCACCCTTGGCGATGTGATGGTTTGATAGGGGCGGTATAAATACAGTTGCCATTTATCAATAGGGATTTCAGGAAATAACTTAACCAACTCGCCACGATCAAAATAAGGTTTACAAAACAGCTCGCTGATAAAGCCTACCACATTGCCACGCAATACCGCTTTTAGTTCGCATTCGGGGTCGGAGCTGTAAAAAAGCACTTCTCTCGGTAACAGTTTTTGCTCGTCATTCATTGCTAAATCCCACGCACGCCCTGTTTCTACGTTAATCGGCAAGGAAAACGGGAAATTGCGCTGTAAATCGTCTAGATCTTTCGGCGTTCCCAATCGTTCCAGTAATTTCGGGGACGCCACAATCCAGTCTTGCAAATCAGCAATTTTGCGCACGATAAAATTCGGGTTCGGTTCAGGCCCGATGCGCAAGCCAATATCAATGCGATGTTCCACCGCATCAAATTTGGTCATATCTTCACGCCAATCAATCACCAACTGCGGATAGGGCGCAAGTGCGGTCAGAAGTTCGTCCAGAATTTTGTCATTTTCACGCCAACGGGGAAAGGTAATCCGCACCACGCCTGCCATTTCGTCCGTTTGTTGCTTGCCGAGTTTGAACAGATTATCGGTGTCCGCCAGCAGTTGTTTTGCCTTAATCAAAAACTGCTCGCCAAAATTGGTCAGGCGAATTTGGCGCGTATTTCGCTTAAACAACTGCTCGCCCAATTCCTGTTCCAATTCCGCAATCACACGCGTGACTACCGAAGGCGAAACCGCCAACTGCATTGCCGTTTCCCGAAAATTCAGTGTTTCGCTGGCAAGGCAAAAATATTTAATCGCATCGAGTTTGTTCATTGGATTGCTCCTTCTTCAAAAAGCAGTCAGATTTTTGATCACTTTGGCTATTGCAAAATCTTGTCAAAATCCGACCGCTCTTTCGTTATAGTTTCTGTTCCATCAAGGTCTTAAGTGGCTCAAGCCCTAAACGTTCATAGAAACGAAATGCCCCTTGATTGTCATTCCAAACGTGCAACGTTACGCTATCGCAACCGTTCTCTTTGGCGTATGCCACCACGTGTTGATACAATTTCTCGCCAATTTTTTTACCCCGTTGCGAAGCGTCCACACAAAGGTCGTCAATGTACAACACCTTGCGATCAAATAAAGCCGGAATGCCCTGCGTAATTTGATATACACAAAACGCATAGCCTTGCACCGTGCCGTTTTCGTCTTCATAAACAAAAATCGGTTTTTGCTCATCTGCCAACAAAGCGACAATTTCCTCATCGTTGTATTTGCGCTTGCCTGCCTGAAAAATATCAGGACGAGCTTCAGCGTGTACAGCGTGAACTTGATACAACAACTCGGCAATACGTGCCACATCTTCGGTTTTTGCGGGTCTGATCATTGTTTTACTCCTTCAGTATTATTCTCTTTTTCAGAAAACTCTATTCTATTTTTATTGATTGTAGTGCAATCAATCTCCCATTACAATACACCCATCAAAACCCAACAGGAGAACAAAATGAAAAAGGTTTTAGTGATTTCAGGACACCCAAATTTATCGCAATCCATTGCCAACCAAACCATTATTGACAGCCTAGCAAGCGGTCTAAATTCGGTGGAAATTCGCCGATTAGACACGCTCTACCCAACCGAACAAATTGATGTTAGCGCCGAGCAGCAAGCTTTGCTCAATGCCGATGTGATTGTGTGGCAATTTCCGTTTTACTGGTATTCAATGCCGGCTTTGATGAAAAAATGGTTGGACGAAGTGTTTTTGCACGGTTTTGCTCACGGTTCAACGGCGAAATTAGGCGGTAAAAAATTAGTGATTTCCATCACAACCGGCGCACCCGAAGTGGCTTATCAAGAAGATGCTGTGATGAAACACACAATGGCGCAATTAGTTGCCCCTTTTGAAAGTATTGCGGCGTTATGCCAATTAGATTTACAGAATATCAGCTATTTGAACGGTGTGAGTTATGTGGGGCGTAACGAAGAAAAAATTGCAGAGCAAAAACAAACAGCCCGTAAATATGCCGAGCAACTTATTCAAACCATCAATGAATTAATTGGAGAAAAATAATGTATTTAATTGATATTTCATTAAAAAATTCAACGTTATCCGAAGAAGAACAAGCTAAACAACTTGACGCACATCGTGCGTGGTTTGCCAAATATTTCCAACAAGGCAACTTTTTATTACTCGGTCCTTATTTAGATAAAGAACGTGCCGGTGTGATTATTGCCCAAACAGAAAGTCGTGAACAGTTAGAAAGTATTCTAGCAGAAGATGTTTATTACCCTAATTTAGCCGATTACCAAATCCGTGAATTTAAAGCGGCAATGGTGGCGGAAAATATTCAACAATTTCAAGGAGCATAAAATGAACAACATTGAAAACAAAGTCGTGATTATTACCGGTGCAAGTAGCGGTATTGGTGAAGCCACCGCTTATAAACTGGCGCAAGCAGGGGCGAAATTAGTGCTGGGCGCACGCCGTGAAGATAAATTACAAGCCATCGTAAACAACATTAAAGCCAACGGTGGCGAAGCGGTGTATCGTGTTACCGATGTGGTCAAAGCGGAAGACAATCAATCCTTAGTCGCGCTAGCCAAATCCGCTTTCGGCAAAGTAGATGCAATTTTCTTAAATGCTGGATTGATGCCAAATTCACCCCTTTCTGCGCTTGAAACGGATAATTGGAATGCGATGGTTGATGTGAATATTAAAGGTGTACTCAACGGAATTGCTGCCGTGTTACCGACTTTTGAAGCCCAAAAATCAGGGCATATTTTAGCGACTTCTTCCGTTGCCGGCTTAAAAGTTTACCCGGGTTGCGCCGTCTATTGCGGCACGAAATGGGCGGTTAAAGCGATTATGGAAGGCTTACGAATGGAAAGCGCACAAGCCGGCACCAACATTCGCACCGCAACCATTTACCCTGCGGCAGTACAATCCGAATTGGTAGCAGGCATTACTAACCCTGAAATGGCTGAAGCGATGCGTGGTTTATATGACACTTACGAAATCCCCGCTGAACGTGTGGCAAACGTGGTGGCATTTGCGTTAAACCAACCCAAAGATACCAATATCTCTGAATTCACACTGGGTCCGACTACTCAACCTTGGTAAATTTTTAGCTTGTGGGGCAAATGTGATTTGCCCCTACAAATAATTTCGTTATAGGTGTAACACAATGAAAAAATGGGCTTTTTTATTAGGACTAACAATGAGTTTATCAACCCAAGCCGAACCAATTATTCGCATTTTTGAAATGCAAATCCGCCCCGAAAGCGTGGAACAATTCACCGAATTAGGCAAACACAATATTCGTCAATCGGTCAATACCGAGCAAGGTGTGTTGGGAATGTATGTAATGACCGACAAAACCGACCCGAACAAATTTTATGTCGTAGAAGCCTATGCCGATGAAACCGCCTATCAAGCCCACCGAGCCTCGCCCCATTTTCAAGCGTGGCTTAATGGCGCAAAAGAGATGATTGTGTCACGCAAAATGATTGAAACCAATCCAGTGGTGTTTGGTTCAAAAGCGGTGTCTGTACCATAAAAGTGAAATTACCCCATAAAAAATAGGAGCAATAAATGATCCACGCATTTCCCCTTAACCAACCGATTTTAGCCGACAGTCCGATTTTTGAAGAAATTCATCGTATCGTTGAGCAAAATGCGCCAAAACTGGCAGCACTCAACAGCGGTTATCATTCCCCCGAAGAAGTGCGGTCGGTTTTTAGCGAAATATCAGGACAAAAAATTGATGAAAGTGTCGTGATTAGCCTACCTGTGTATTCGGATTTTGGTAGCCATATTCGCTTTGGCAAAGAGATATTTATTAACAGCAATGTGATGTTTACCGATTTGGGCGGTATTACCATTGAAGATAAGGTGCTAATCGGTCCGAAAGCCAGCATTTTGACCGTCAATCACCCGACTAATCCCACACAACGCCGTGGCTTAATTCTCAAACCTGTTCACTTAAAGAAAAACTGCTGGATTGGTGCAAACGCCACGATTTTACCGGGGGTAACCGTTGGCGAAAATGCCATTGTTGCCGCAGGTGCGGTGGTCAGCAAAGATGTTCCCGATAATGCGATTGTGGCGGGCGTTCCTGCCAAAGTGGTTCAAATGATTGATTAACGTCTTAAGGTAACAACCAATGCGAAAAACAGGACTACTCGGCTTGCTGCTTTCAATCTTTATGATCCCAAACGCCGCAGCAGAAAATACCGTTAAATATCGAGGAAATACAATGAATATTACCATTGGGCAATCTACGTTCAGCACAGAATTAGCCGACACACAAGCAGCAAAAGAATTGACCGCACTTTTGCCTTTAACCTTCACAATGCAAGATCATCAATGCAATGAAAAATTTGCCGAATTGCCAAAAGCCTTAAGCCGCAACGACCAAGCGGTCGGTCGCATTGAAGCGGGCGATATTATGCTTTGGGGCGGCAATACCTTAGTGGTGTTTTACGAAAGTTTCCAGTCATCCTATCGTTATACCAAATTAGGCAAAATCAAAAATACCGCACAACTCAAAAATGCAGTCGGTGCAGGAAAAGTCACGATGACTTTCTCCCCTTAGCTGAGGAGCTAGAAGGAACAAGCGATCTGAAACAACAAGCGATCGGATTTGAAATAAAATTTACGATGTTTCAAGCGTGGCTCAATGGTGCAAAAGAGATGATTGTATCGCGCAAAATGATTGAAACCAATCCTGTGGTGTTTGGTTCAAAAGCGGTGGTTGTGCCGTAAGTATGTAACGCCTTAATCGTTGGTTGCAATGAAAAAAGAGCGGTCGAATTTTAAGAAGTTTTTGCCAATGAAAAAACTCGCTGAAATTTGACCGCGCTTTTTCTAATTTCCTAATACTTCAACACTTGCCCTTCTTTCGGCACAGCAACCTTGCTTAATTTATTTTCTTTCACAAATTTTCGCATTTCATCAGAAGTAACGGCAGCGTGATTGACGGCGTCCATATGCACGGTAATGATGTCAGCGTTCGGGGCGGCTTGGCGAGCTTTGGCAACATCGGCTTTGCCCATAATAATGCTGTCTGAAAAACCTTGTAGTTGAGCGTAGCCTGTATTCATTACAATGACTTCAGGTTTATAGCGGTTGAGTGCAAAATCCACTTCTTCATTCCAAATGGTATCGCCTACAATATACAGCGTTTTTTCGCCGTCTGCTTGCATCACCACGCCCATTGCCTCGCCTGCTAATTCAGCTAGCTGCGGAATAGCATACATTTGATCCGTGCCGTGTTGTCCGCCTGTTTTGCTTAATTTTACCTGGTTAAATTCGGTATTTTTGCCAACTACACGCACATCTTTAAAACCTTGTGAACGGATAATTTGTGCATCGCCTGCATTTTGTACGAAAATCGGTAAGGTTTTCGGTAACACTTTTTGTGCGTATTCATCCCAGTGGTCGGCGTGGGTGTGGGTAACAATCACGGCATCTACGCCTTCAAGCATTTTTTCTACGGGTTCTTTCATATCAATCAAAGGGTTACGTTTTTGGCTGTTGATAGTGCCTTCAAATCCTGCGTAACTGCCTTTCGGTGCAAGATAAGGATCGACCAAAAACGTGCTGCCTGCCATTTCAATTTTAGCGGTGGCGTTACGGATATGTTGATAGCGGATTTCCGCATTAGCCGTGGTTGCAACGGTGGTTGCGATTAAAGAAAAAATAAGAGATTTCAGTTTCATTCTGTTTCCTTTTGTAAAAAATAAGATAAATTAAACCGCTTGTTTGCGATGGGGGTATTATGAAACCAATGAGAAATGAAAAACATTGACTTATTATTCAAAAATCGTAAAAATCGGGTCAAATTCATTTAGCGAGTAAAAAAGATGTCTATGCCAACCGTTGCCTTAGTGCTTTATCCCCAATTTAGCCCTTTTCATTTTTCCGTGCCTTATATGGTGTTTTCCGCCGAAATTGACGGCAAGCCGCTATTTAACGTGAAAGTGGTCGCAGAAAATCCAACAGTTACCCAATCCAAGCCAGCGATTATTCAGGCAGACGGCGATTTGAGTTTGTTGGAACAAGCGGATTTGGTTGTGATGATCGGTTGGGACAAGTTGGAACAAATGCCCTCTGCCGCCTTAACGCAGGCATTGCAGCAAGCGGCACGGCGTGGTGCGACCGTTGTGGGATTGTGTTACGGCGCTTATCCCCTTGCCTATGCAGGTTTGTTGAACGGCAAAAAAGCCACCACGCACTGGCTGGGCGAAACGGATTTCAGACAGCGTTTTCCGCAAGTGAAATTAGATTGTAGCGCCATTTATATTGAAGATGAAAACATCATCACCTCCGCCGGCACCGCGGCAGGATTGGATTGTTGCCTAGCGATTGTTCGCCGCCAATATGGGGTAAAAATTGCCAATCAACTGGCACGTTTGTTGGTCATCTCGCCCCATCGGGAAGGCGGGCAGGCACAATTTATTGAACAGCCCATCACTCGCAAAACCGCCAATGAAAACATCAACGAATGGCTAGACATTATGCGAGCCAACCTAAACGCCGATTATTCCATTGACACACTCGCCGAAAAGTTAATGATGAGCCGTAGCACCTTTACCCGCCATTTCCGCAAAGCAACGGGAATGGCATTGACCGAATGGCTGATTGAAGTGCGGTTACAAAAAGGACGAGAATTGTTAGAAAGCACCAAGCTCGGCATTGAAGAAATCGCCCACCAAATCGGTTTTCATTCCGCCACCGCCTTTCGTCAGCACTTTAAAGCGAAACATCACATCAGCCCAAAGCAGTGGCAAAAACGGTTTTGGGGTGGTTGAAAAAGAAAGCGGTGGAATTTTCAAAATTTTTTGCAATCGCAAAATCTCCCAAAAACCCACCGATCTTTTACCCTTCCCCTTTCAACAAGCGGTCAAAGTCGCTTTCAAAATGTTGATCTTGAATAACACGATATTTTTCAAACTCGCTCAAGGCGTGGGCTTTGGCGATTTCGGCGGTAACTTTGCCGGCGTCTTGTAGCACTGCACGGTCAGTGGCGTCTAAAAAGCGATTGAGCCTGGTTTCCCAATCCTGCATTGTCATCGGAATTTGGCGTAATGCCATATCTTCCGCCATATCCAAATAAGCAGATACCAACCGTTGCAGTTGAGCCAATTCATTGTCAGATAAATAATTTTTCGCCACCACCACATCAAAAGGATAAATTTTGCCTTGCGGTGCGTCTTTCCAAGTGGTCAAGCCCATATTCGGCTTGCTGGCGTTTGCTCGTTCCACAATTAATTCTGCGGCGGTATGACCGTGAATAGCCCAATGCAACTTATTTTGCACCGTGGCAAAAAAGCGTTTGGTTGCTGTGGCGGTGCGGTCGTAATCAATGGAAGTTGCATAAATATCGGTGATTTTTTGGTAAAACTTGCGTTCCGACAGGCGAATTTCTCGGATACGGGCAAGTTGTTCTTCAAAATACTTTTTGCCTAAACGAGTGCCGTCATTTTTCAACCGCTCATCGTCCATCGCAAAGCCTTTGATGGTGTAGGTTTGAATAATCTCTGTCGCCCATTTGCGAAATTGCACGGCTCGCTCGGAATTGACTTTATAACCCACGGCAATAATCGCTGAAAGATTGTAGTGTTTGGTCTGGTAATTTTTACCGTCATCGGCAGTTATTCGAAAATTTCTAATAACTGAATTTTCCGATAACTCATTATCATCAAAGACTTTTTTTAGGTGATAGTTAATCGTAGGCACTTCAACATCATAAAGCTGCCCCATCATTTTTTGGCTCAGCCAGACATTTTCGTCCGCATAAATGGCATTGACTTGGCTCTCGCCTGTGGCGGTCATAAAGGTGAGATATTCCGCCACCGAAGAAACAATTTCCGATTTGGTCATACAAACTCCTTAACTGAAATCTTGTTTAGTCTAATGGCATTTGCAACGCTGGCAAAGGGGGAAAAGAGCATTTTTTCGATGCAGATCGCAAAAATTTGTGAAAATCCGACCGCACTTTTCCCACTACTTCACAATCGGCTCAACCCGATCCCCTTCGTTAATCAACGCACCAGCCTTTTGCACCACTTGTTCGCCAACTTTCAAGCCCGATAGGATTTCGGCTGTGCCTTGATTGACTTCTCCTAGGCTAATCGGGCGGCGTTCTATTTGTTGATTACGATTAACTACCATCACAAAAGCGGTTCCGTCTGCGTTAAAATTGACCGCACTTAAAGGCAAAGTGGTTTGGGCTTGCATTTCGGGCAGTTTGATGATGGCTGTGGCTGGTGTGCCAAGCGTGATTTGAGCTGGGATTTGCAGCTGAATACGCACTTTGCCGGTACGACTTGTTTGGTCGATTTGGGAAGAAAGCAAGCAAATTTGACCGCTTGTCGTTTGGTCAAGCACTTGAATTTCCGCCTGCAAGCCCGTTTTGAGCAAAGACAGGTCTTCCGCACTGGCTTCAACGGTAACTTCCAACTCGCCATTGCGTGCAAGATGAAACAAGGCATTGCTGTCCGTTAAATTGCCCACTTCGGCACGGCGTTGCGTGATAATGCCGTCTGCAGGGGCAAGCACTTCGGCTTTTTTGCGTTGATGACGGCTGTCGTCAAGCTGCGCCTGCACCTGAGCGATTTCCGCGTTCGCTGCCTGAACCGCTGCACGAGCGGCACGGGCTTTCGCCTGTTGTTGCTCCAACTCCTGACGGCTTATGGCATCGCTTTTCATCAAGATTTGATAACGTTTCAGCGTAGCTTCCGCTTCGGTTAAAGCGGATTGTTGAGAAACCAAATTCGCCTTAGCTCGCTGCAAATTCGCATCATTTTGACGTAACTGCGATTGCACATTGCTTGTTTCCAACGTGGCTAAAACCTGCCCTTTTTTAACCACATCGCCCACTTCCACATTGACCGTTTGAATTTGTAAACCAAGCAATGCCGTTCCAACAGCAACATCTTCTTTCGCGGTAATCGACCCCGAAAGACGCAACGTCTGCGTTAATGTGGCAGGTTGCACCTGCACCACATTCACTTTCATTAATGCAGTTTCAACTTGTTCGCTGTTTTGCTCTTGGCAAGCGGTTAGAAATAGGCTTGGCAAGGCGAAGAATAAAATCAATTTTTTCATTTTTAAAGTCTCAAAAATTACTAACTTACGGTATTATTAGTTATTTTTAAGACTAAATCAAGTAAATTTTAGGACTGTTTTGTTATGCTATCAAAATTTTTATCAATGTTTTAAGCAATAGGTGGAACTTATCGAGTTGCCAAAAATAGGAATTGAAGGTAATAGCCATTCTTAATACCAAGTATGAATAGAATAATGTGCAAGTGACGGAACATTTGGCGAAGTGGTTGAAAGAGAAAGGGTCGGATAAGTAAGAGAGTAATTTAATGCCGTCTAAAATTGGATTTCAGACGGCATTAAATTATTGTCCCATTTGGGAAAATGGAACATAAATTCTTCCTTCTCTTGAAGCTATTTGTTTTTTTCGATTTATTAAGTCAATAAAAGAAATTCTTTCTTCTAAAACAGCCATTAAATCAGAACCATCCATAAGAATCATCACTTTATCTGAAGATTGGGAAGCAGTTATACCATCTTCAGAAAACCCATCAATGGACAGAAATAAACCTAAAGTATTTTCTAACTTAGATTTTATTTTTTCTTTAAAAATTGCTAAATCTGAATTATTGATTGGTGACTTGACCCATTTAGCCTCAAAAAGGAATTCTGTACCATCCAAGGTAAAGGCTCCATCAATTTGTTGTCCTACAACTTTAAATGAAGCTTTAGGATCTAAATCATTTAAGACAAAAAGTCTGTTCATCAGATTCTCTAACTTAAATCCTCGTTGCTGATTATCCTGACTTGTAGCTAAAGAACAAAATTCTTGTTTTAAGCTCAATAATTCTTCTTGATAATTTTTAAATATCTGACGTTTTTCTTCAGCAACTTTTTTCCGTTGTTTTCTAAGTTCTTCAGCTTGTTTTTCTTCTTGATAAGGCATCATAAATTGCTTTAAATGATTTACAGAATTTTGGGCTAAACGTATTTTTTCTTCTGAATTATCAATATGTAATAAGTGTTCAAAGTTGTTAAATTGACAAATGTCTTGTGCTAATTTTAATAAAATTTCTGTATGTTTTGTTTGAGCCAATTTATCAATAATAGTTGAAATAATTTCCCTTTTAGTAAGATCCCAATCAATATTATGAATTTGAATATTTGTAGGTAAACTGGTTAACAAAAATGATTTAAGATCCCTTTTATACCAATAAATATTGGTAAGAGCATCTTTCAAAGCCACCAAGGCAGCTGGTGTTAATTGTTTATTCATACATTGTAACCTTTTGTTTCACTTTATATTGATGCATATAATATCAAACTCATCAAAAATCTAATACTATTTATTGAATTTTAAGGATCTGCTACAATCCTATACAGTAGCATGATCATCACTCCCCCCTTTTTTCAAAAACTCCCTCAAACTCGTCCATCGTCACATATTTGGGGTTATTGTCTTGAATTTTGAACAATTTTCCACGATTTTGCACACGATAGCCAATCAAGGCGTTTCGCAAACCTAAATCTTCAAAATAGGAAAAATTTTATATCAATTCCTTATACAACATCCATACAACGGCACATTCACCATCCAATCTTGTTCCCTAAAATCCGCCATTGAAAAACGAAAAGCCTGTTCAGGTTGGAATTGCTCTACATAGACTTTCAAACTTTTTGCTTTCAGATTTTCTTCGGCTTTGACTTCAATCGGGATTACGGTTTGTTTGCGTTGTAGCACAAAATCCACTTCTGCTGTGCCTTTTTCTGTTGCCCAATAAAAGACGGGATTTTCTTGAGTTGCAATCAATTGTTGCAACACATATTGCTCGGTTAAAGCACCTTTAAATTCGGTAAAAATACGGTTGCCTTCCAACAGCGTAGTGGCGTCCAAATAGCTTTGAGCGGCAAGTAAACCGACATCTAAACCATACAATTTGAAAGCGTTATCCTGATAAGCAGATAAAGGCAAATACGGCTTTTTCACACGCGGTACAACCTGAACCAAACCGCTGTCTTTCAGCCATTGTAAGGCAATTTCATAATCTTTACTTCTCGCCCCTTTTTGCAGTTGTGCATACATAAATTTTTTGTTTTCTTTGGCAAGTTGCTCAGGAATAGATGCCCAAATCGACCTCACTTTTTTCACTGTTTGCCCATCGGAAATATGCTTAGAAAAATCCTGTTCATACGCCATCAATAAATTGCGTTGCACTTGGCGAACTTCGTTCAAATTTTGTGTATCAATAAAGGTTTGCACCGCCTCAGGCATACCGCCGACAAAATAATATTGACGAAGAAAGTCGATATAACGGCTTTTCATCGCAGAAATCAGCGACCAATCTTGCATTTCCAACAGTTGAACCAAATCAGATTGCCCAAGTGCGGTCAAAAATTCGTGAAAAGTCATCGGATAAAGCGGCAGAAAATCCACCTTGCCCACAGGGAAAGACACCTGATGATGCAGGGAAACGCCAAGCAGTGAACCAGCCGCCACAATATAAAACTGCGGTGCATTTTCATAAAAATATTTGAGTGCCGACAATGCCTGTGGCACTTCTTGCACTTCATCAAAAATAATCAGCGTGTTATCCGCTTGAATATCCACACCGCTTTCAATTTTCAAGCCTAAAATCAAACGGTTAATATCATAATCGCCCAAAAATAGCGTTTTCATTCGGGGATTATTATCAAAATTGATGTAGGCAACCTGTTCAAATGCCTGCTCACCAAAATGTTTCATCACCCAAGTTTTGCCGACTTGTCTAGCCCCTTGAATAATCAAGGGTTTACGGTTGGGCTTGGTTTTCCATTGTATGAGTTTATCTAAAATATCTCGTTGCATAACTCACCTTATATTGAATTTTTTTGGTCTATTTTAGTCGGCTCAAACATTTTTATCAATGAAAACTCTCCATAAAAATACATTTTTTCCAATGAAAAAGTGTGAATAAATAACATTTTTCAATTGATAAAAAGATACTTCATCATCAAAAAAGCAAATTTAACAATATCTGAAACCAAATAAAGTAAATTTTAATACCAATACCCCTTGCCTTTTCTCTTTCTCACATCTAAAATAGCACTCAACTTAGTAATTTTTAGGACTTTAAGCCATGAGCAACTTCGACAAACTAGGCAAACAAATTAGTGAAGTAGATGCCACAATGGACGCTTGGATCGCTAAATTAGGCTTGGGTTATAACCATTTTGCGGTGCTGTATTCGTTGGCAGCGGCGGAAAGTGGGCAATGTACGCAAAAGCAGATTTGCGATGAGTGGCTGTTGCCGAAGCAGACGGTGTTTAACGTGTGCAAGGAATACAAGGAAAAAGGCTGGATTGAATTTAGCGAAAGTGCGGTGGATAAACGGGAAAAAATGATGCGTTTGACCGCAGACGGCAAGGCGAAGGCGGAACCGGTTTGGCAGGCGACACAGCAGTTGGCGGATAAAACTTTTGCAAAATTAGGCGAGAAAAAGACCGCTCAACTGTTTGCCTTGTTGGCGGAATTTTGCATGGTTTGCCGTGAGCAAATCGACAAAACGGATACGGTGGCTTGATGTCCTTAGAAAATCTTGAACCGACCTTTGAGCCAACCCTTGCACCAACAATGTTCCGTTCGCTCAAAACCCTTGCCTTGCAACATAAAAAACGGCTGTTTGCCACATTCGGCTTGGTGGCGGCGGAAAATTTGCTGTTGTTGATTTATCCTTTGGTGGGCAGTTTTGCGGTAAATGCGGTGCTAAACGGGCAACTGGTTTCCGCTCTCGCTTATGCCTTAATGGTGCTGATTATTTGGGGCGTGGGGGCGGCTCGCCGTGCGGTGGACACTCGTGCCTTCACTCGCATTTACACAGAACTTGCCGTGCCGGTGATTTTGAACCAGCGGATTAAAGGCATTGATACTTCAACCACCACCGCGCGTGTGGCGTTGTCCCGTGAGTTTGTGAATTTCTTTGAACACCATTTGCCAACCTTGATTACCTCGGCGTTTTCGATTATCGGGGCGGTGCTGATGTTGCTGTTGATTGAATTTTGGTCGGGCGTGGTAGCATTGTTGATTGTGGTGGGCTTTGGCTTGCTATTGCCCCATTATGTGAAGGTCAATGACCACCTGTACTTCAAACTCAACAACCGCCTTGAAAAAGAAGTGGATCGGGTGGAACGTGCCAAAAACAGCGAGCTGATTAAACATTATCGCTTGGTGGAACGTTTCCGTATCCTGATTTCCAACCGAGAAGCGTTCAGTTTTTTGTGTATCGGCGTGGCAATGTGCGTGCTGTTTGGCGTAACACTCACGGCTTTAACCCTCAAACAAGGCGTTACCGCAGGGCATATTTATGCGGTGATTACTTATCTCTGGACCTTCGCCATTAGCTTAGATGATGCACCAAGATTGGTGGAAGAATTGTCGAAGTTGAAGGATATTGGGAAAAGGGTGGAGGTTTAATAAAGGGGCAAACGTGATTTGCCCCTAAGATCACCACACTTCTCTTTAGTAAGTTAGTATTATTGCCCAAACACCTTCCAAAACGGCACAACATCAATAATTTTTTCATCTACAATCATCTTATCTTCCTGATCAAAAGTGATAATCGTGCCTTGTTCAAAATGGAAGAAATTCATTGCGTCAATCAATCCATCTCGTTCACGAGCGATATTTTCCGCACTGAGTTGCCAGCAAACTTGGATAAGTTGTACGGGCGAGCCGTTTTTACATACCACAAAATCGCATTCTTTGTTGTTTTCGTTGTAATAATACAGCTCTGAAAATTGTCTTCTTAACGCCCAAAATACTGCATTTTCTAGCTTTCTTCCTTGATCTTGAGTGAAAGACGGGCTGATGACACGCTGCAATCCATTGTCTATAAAATAGGCTTTGCGTGGGTTGGCAAGCTGTGTTTTGTAAGAATAGGAAAACTTCGGTAGCAAACTGATCACATAGGCTTGCTCTAAATGCGAGAGATATTCCTGCACAGTGGCGGTGCTTTTGACTTCAAGGCTCTGTTTGAGTTTGCCGGCGGTAATCAAATTGCCCACGTTGCCCGCTAAGAAAAGCAGCAAACGCTTCATTGAACGTTCATCACGGATACCAAAACGCACGATAATATCGCGATACAAAATGTCGTTGATAAGCGCATTCAAAATCTCGTCTTCATTGAATTGCAAATATTGCGGAAAACCGCCTAGATGAAGATAATCCGCCACGGCATCGGCATTTTTTTCTTTGCCAAGAAACTCGCAAAACTCCAAAAAAGAGAAAGGGAAAAGCTCACGGCTAATGTGTCGCCCTGTGAGTTTTGTGCCGAGTTCACTGCTTAACAAAGAGGCATTTGAACCTGTTACCACCACTTGATAGCCCTGATCGAGCTTGCCCCGCACATAAACTTCCCACCCCTCAATAATCTGAATTTCATCAAAATAAAGCGTTTGGATTTGTGTATTTTCCGCAATAATTTCATCGAGCAACGCAAAATCGTTAAACTCAAAATTAAATAATTGCGGCGTGTCGAAGTTGAGAAAGAGATAACTATTTTCCGTTTGTTTTTCAATAAGTTGAGCTAATAACGTACTCTTTCCGCTACGGCGAATACCCGACACAACCAAAGCAAAATCAGGCAACACTTTAATGCTGCTAAGCATTTGACGTGGATATGTTTTTTGTTCCAACAACTTACTCTGCTGAGTTTGAATGGCTTGTTTGATCTCGGTTTTTAATAACATTTTATCTCCCAACAAATTGTTTAATGCTAGTGAACAAAACTATTCAATAGCAACGAACAAAAGCGTTTAATACTAATGAATGGATTTTATACCTAAAAATAAGTTGGTTCAAATGGAAAATGTTTATAGGTCATTGTGTCAGTTAAATCTTCTCACTTCTATGCATCATCTGAGACTGGCTGTAAAAAAGGTGCGTTCGCACGCACCTTATATTAGAATTTAAGTAATTAGAATTTAAGCTGACGCTCTACCGCTCTGACTTTTGTTAAGAAACTTCGGCGTTCGTCTTCGCGCATACCATTGCTTGTTCCCGGTAATTTCACTGTCATAGGGTTAACCGGGCGACCGTTTATATGAAACTCATAATGTAAATGTGGGCCTGTTGAAATCCCTGTATTACCTGAAAGAGCAATACGTTCACCGCGTTTAACCGATTGTCCCGCACGAACAAGCGGTTTACTCAAATGCATATAAACCGTTTGGTATTCTCGCCCATGGCGTAAAACGATATAACGCCCTGCACCACCGGCTTGATAAGCCACTTTTTCCACCACCGCATCAGCAGGGGCAATAACCGGTGTACCACTTGGTAAGGCAAAATCCACCCCTTTATGCGGTCGAACCCGCCCTGTGACGGGATGACGGCGACCTGGGTTAAAGCCTGAAGAAATACGTGCTTGACGTTGCAGCGGGTAACGGGTGAAACCTTTACCTAAGGTTTCTCCTTGTCGATTGTAATAACGTCCGTTTTCTGCTTGAACTGCATAGTAGCTCTTGCCTTGGTTTTTAATATGGATCGCTTCCACATTTCCTTGCCCGGTTAATTTATCATCCAAATATTCCCGTGAAATCAAAATGGCAAATTCGTCACCGCTCTTCAATTTATTCATGCTAAATTGCCATTGAAGTGCGGTTGTTAATTGGTTGATTTGGCGATTATCCAATCCTAAATTTTTCAAGCCTGCGCGAAATGAGGAAGTCACTTTTCCTTTAAGTACTTCTTTTTTCCAAACGCTTTTTTTCTCTAAAATTTGACGAGCAAATTTGCCATCAGGTTGACGTTCATAAATGCGTTCTTCTTTTTCAGAAACCAACCAATTCAAATATTCCAGTTCATTTTCATTATCTAAAATCCAATACATTTGCTGTCCCGCTTTTAAATTTTTTAATTCGGGATAGCTTGCAATTAATTGGTTACTGGTATTGTCTTCTAAACCTGACAGTTCCAAAACATCTTTTAGCTTATCGCCACGCGCAATGGTGTGACTAAATTGTTCGGTAATACGTTTCGCCTGTGCAACGGCGTCTAATAGATTATCTACTGCAGATTGCGCATCCTTAGGTAAAGGCTCTGATGAGGAAATATCATCGTCAAAAGCAATAGATTCACTTTCATCATCTTTATCTGTTAAATCATCGTCATAAGATGTCGCATCGTCAGCGCTATCCTTTGCTTTTTCATCATTTAATGCCGTTTGATTCGCGTTATCGCTAGATGGGGCCGGCGTTTGATCTTCATGTAATGATTGATAGCTATAGGTTTCTGCTGGTAATTCCCCCTTATTTTCCACGGTATCCTTCAAACTCAATAAGCCACCTACCCCAATACAAATAAGCGCAAAAAAGAAAATCAACGCTTTGATACGTGATTTTCTTTTTCGGCGTTCGCGGGCAAGTTTAACGTGTTGAACCAAGAGAAATCATCCTATAAAAAATATTTGGAATTAAGACCATAAAATAAAGAAAAAATTCATTATACACGAATACGGACTTTTTACGATCTAAAGTTTAGGCGGTTTATCTTGTTTCATCGGGTAAAATACGCTATCTTAAAACCTTTTCACCCATTGGAATTTATTATGCAAATTAATGCCATACGCGTTGCGCAACCTGCTCATTTTGCAAAACCATTGATTGAGCTAAAAGATATTGCGATGCATTTTGGGCAAAAAACAGCGTTACAGCAAATTAATATGGCGATTTACCCCAATACGGTCACCACGATTGTGGGCCCAAATGGAGGAGGGAAATCAACGCTATTAAAAATTTTGCTCAAATTAATCAAACCCAGCGCCGGCGAAGTGATTTATGGACAAAATGTTTGCATTGGCTATGTGCCGCAAAAAATCCATTTGGATCACAGTTTGCCCATTACCGTGAAAAAATTTCTTTCGCTCAAAAAAGGTATAACCGAACAAGATATCCGGCAGGCTGCCGAATTGCTGTCTATTTCGCATCTTATGCAAAATTCATTGCAAAAGCTTTCCGGTGGGGAAATGCAACGGGTTTTACTCGCCCGTGCGATTTTAAATAAACCCAATTTACTCGTACTAGATGAACCGACACAAGGGGTTGATATTAATGGACAAATTGAACTTTATCAGCTTATTCATCAAATGCGTGAAAAACTAAATTGCGCGGTGTTAATGGTGTCTCACGATTTACATATTGTGATGGCAGATACCAATAAAGTATTGTGCGTCAACCAACATATTTGCTGTGCCGGAACGCCTGAAACAGTCGGTAACGATCCGACTTTTATTCAACATTTTGGCGATCAATTTTCTAAAAATATTGCCTTTTATACGCACCATCACAACCACCGCCACGATATGCACGGCGACATCTGTTGCTCGGGGCAATATCAATGCGCACAACATCATAATCACTAGGAGCAATCTGTCGTGCTTGAAATTATTCTTCCTGCTTGGCTTATCGGTATTCTACTTTCCTTTATCACCGCCCCACTCGGTGCCTTTGTAGTTTGGCGCAAAATGGCCTACTTTGGCGATACCCTTGCTCATTCTGCCCTTTTAGGGGTTGCCTTAGGCATTTTTATTGATCTCAATCCTTATCTTGCCATTCTGCTCTTAACACTATTGATCACATTCCTGTTGGTTTGGCTCGAAAACAACACGCAATATTCCGTGGATACCATTCTCGGTATTATTGCCCATAGTTGTTTATCCCTTGGAGTGGTAACTGTGGGGTTATTAGAAAATGTACGTGTGGATTTAATGGGATATTTATTCGGTGATCTTGTTGCCGTCAGCTTTGAAGATCTGATCCCCATTTCCATCGGTGTGCCTATCGTGTTTGGGATTTTAATGTACTTTTGGAAACCGCTAATTTCCACCACAGTCAGCCCTGAACTGGCACAAGTGGAAGGGATTAATATTCAACGAATGCGATTTATTCTGATGATTTTAACCGCACTTACCATTGCGTTAAGCATGAAATTTGTGGGGGCATTGATTATCACGTCCTTACTGATCATCCCAGCCGCCACCGCACGCCGCTTCGCACGAACCCCTGAAATGATGGCGGGCATTGCAGTAATCATTAGTATGTTAGCCATTACCATGGGCCTAACACTTTCCGCCTTTTACAATACCGCGGCAGGCCCTTCTGTAGTAATCTGCTCCGCCCTTTTGTTTGGGCTTTCGTTTTTGTGGAAGGAACAGGGCTAACAATCTTCTATTTCCTTAAAAGCAACGGACAGAATGCTCTCCTATCCGTTGCCGTCAATCAAATAAAAATTCCCTTTTTCTTCTCTTTTTTACAGCAAAATTCTGCAATTTCGAGTAGAATTGGGATAATTTTTTATCTCTTTTTTCTAGGAAAGGTCATTTTATGAGCAAAGTAATTTTAACTATCGTAAAAGGCAATAAAACGGAATCTATTGCATTGCAACAAGGAAAAACATCCATCAAAAAAGCGGAAGCGGCGGCACGTTATCGCATCGTTGATGAAAATGGTGTATTAATTGACAATGTACAAGTCGAACAAATTGGTGACAATTTAGTATTTTCCACGCCAGCCAATGAAGAACCGCTTTTCGTCTTGGAAGAATACAACGCCTATTATTCCATTGAAGATCTTGCCAGCGTAGTTGAAAACAGCGTTTCTGTTACGGGAAGCGTTGCCGCTAGCTCATTAAGCGCGGTGCAATTAACAGGTATTTCTTTAGGTGCTGTTACTGCAGCTGTTGGTGCTACAAGTCTTTATCAGCGGAATAAAGATCATAATTCTCCGCGTGCTGAACAAGAAAACACACCATCAAAACCGGAAGAACAACCTGTTGAGCCTGAAAACAAGCCAACCAAGCCTGAGAACAAGCCAACCGAACCTGAGAACAAGCCAACCGAGCCTGAAAGCAAGCCCACCGAGCCTGAGAACAAGCCAACCGAGCCTGAAAACAAGCCAACCGAGCCTGAGAACAAGCCAACCGAGCCTGAGAACAAGCCAACCGAGCCTGAAAACAAGCCCACTGAGCCTGAGAACAAGCCAACTGAGCCTGAAAACAAGCCAATCGAACCTGAGAACAAGCCAACCGAGCCTGAGAACAAGCCAACCGAGCCTGAAAACAAGCCAATCGAACCTGAGAACAAGCCGACTGAGCCAGAGAACAAGCCAACCGAGCCTGAAAACAAGCCAACCGAGCCTGAGAACAAGCCCACTGTGCCTGAAAACAAGCCAACTGAGCCTGAAACTAAGCCAACCGAGCCTGAAAATAAGCCTGCTGAGCCTGAAAACAAGCCGAGTGAACCTGAAACTGTCATTGATAAAGATCCCAATGCGGCTTGGGTAGTCACGCCTAAAGAAAAAACGGCTGTGGAAGCGGAAATCGAACCTGAACCCGAAGCAAAAAATAATACAAAACCACAACCGGAACCTTTACCGACACTACCGGAATTAACCAAACCCGCAGCAGACAAAGCACCTGTTGTGGCGATCGCTTGGACAAATTATGTCGGTGGTGATGACGGTGTGATTAGTCAGTCTGAAGCCAATGATATCATTAGATTATCAGGTAGTTATGATGTTAAAGGGGCTTCAACGAAGCCGCCAATGATTACCGTTTTAGCGGATACGATTAGACCGGCGCAAGTTGATCCTGTAACTAAAACTTGGTGGGTCGATATTAACGCTTCTGCATTGGTGGCAAAGGGAGAAGGCGAGAAAGAACTTCGCGCGACTATTACTGCCTTTCACGATACCAAACCTTTAAGAGGTACGGCTCAAGCCAAATTAAAATATATTGTCGACACCGTTGCTCAAGAACCTGAAATTACGTTTGATAAAATTACAGGTGATAATTTCTTAAGTTTTGTCGAGCAAAAATTAGAAAAAACCACGATTTCTGGTTCGGTAAAACATGCCAAAGACGGTGATTTTGTGAAGTTAGAAATTGGGCAATCTGTCTATTATGCCGAAGTGAAAAATGGCAAATTTTCTAAAGAGGTAAATACTCAAAACTTAATCGTTCATGAAAAAGTGACTGCTTCTATTGAAACCCAAAGTATCAGTGGCAGCACAGCGAAAGGCGTTGCGGAAACTTATGCGAATGTCGAAGAAACGCCGTTAACGATTAAGATGAATCCGGTTACCACGGATAATATCCTTAATATCGCGGAATCTCAGCAGGAAATTACCTTATCCGGCTCAGTCACGCGTGCAGATGATGGTTCTGTTGTTGAGCTAACTATTGGTGATCAAACAATCAAAGCACAAGTCATTAATGGCGAATTTGAAGCGAAGGTTAGCGGTGAATTGTTAGCGAAAAATAATACTGTTCGGGCTGTGGTCAAAAATACGGAAAATATGACCGCGCTTGAAGTATTCCAATATGAAACAGCTTTAGACAAACCAACCATTACGCTACGCCCAATTACCGGCGACAATATGATCAATGCCGAAGAAGCTACGAAAGAAACGACCGTTATTGCCGGAAGTGTGACAGGAGCAAATGATGGGGATTTAGTGGAAGTTTCTTGTGGTTGCCCTTATTGCGCAGCAAGCAATTGGAATACAATCCAAACTAAGGTGGTCAATGGATCTTTTAAAGTGGAATTTGCCACAGCTGTTTTAACTGCTGGCAACCATAAAGTCATTCGTGCTAAAGTTATCGGAACAGATAAAGCAGGTAATCATGGTGAAGCCGAAACTTCGCAAGCTTATACGGTTGCAACGTCAGGCAGTGATGCCAACCTGACAAATCTCTCAGCTGTAGGTGAAAACAATATTTTTAATAAAGCCTTTGTAGAAAAGACGCCTAGTTTTACTTATACCGGAACCGTATGGGGGCGTGATATTCTTAACTCGAAAGAGGTAGTTGAAAAAGTTGAAATTAAACTGAACGGAAAAACCTATTCTACTAATTTAAGCCTCAGTAGTAATGTGTTACGTAGTTTTAGTACAAAATTAAATACTGCAGATTTTGCTAATACAGATGAAATGTATGTAGTCGCCACTATTCGCAATAAAGAAACAGGAAAAACCCACGAAGTAGCAGAAAAAGTCTCCTATCGTTACGATACCGAAGCCAATATTGCCGTTTCAGTAAATCAAGTGAATGAAGGGAAAACCATTTCGGCTGAGCGTTTGAATAAAAACACGCTCATTAGCGGCACATTAACTTACGATGAACAAGATATTCACGCCAAAGACATTCAAGTTAAGGTTAGCCTAAACGGCAAAGAATATGATGCTACTGTCGAGGGCAAAAAGTGGTCACTAAACTTACCGGTTAACGAAAGCACGTTAATTGAAGGTAATAATCCATTGAAGGTTAATGTCATTGCCAAAGATATTGCCGGAAATTCAGCGACAGCAGAAAGTGCGGTGGATTTTCAAGTGGATCTGACGCCACCGATGCCCATCATTACCTTAAATCCAATTAATGAAAATAACCTTATCGCCAAAACAGCGACAAATTCTGTGGTGCTAAGCGGTAAAGTGAGCGGGGATTTTACCGCCGGTGAAGCGATCCTATTGCAGTATAACGGCAAAGCCCAATCCGTGAAAATTCAAGACGATGGCTCATTTAGTTTAACAATTTCAGCGGCTGAATTAGCTGCTTCAAATACGCTCATGGTGTCTGCGGTTTATACCACTAAGGATGCGGTTGGCAATACAGGCACCGCACAAAGCCATTTATCTTATAGCGTTAGCCAAGGTAATATCGGGATTTTATTGAATGATATTACAGCAGATAATCACATTAATGTCACAGAAGCGAAAGGTCATTTGGTTCTGTCCGGTAAGATTTTTGGCGCGGATGCTTCAACGGGAACACAAGTTTCACTGCAAATTAATGGCAAAACACACCAAGTTCAAGTTGAACCTGATCTCAGTTTTAAACTAGCGATCGCGGCAACGGAACTTATCCAAACGCCGAATTATACAATCTCAGCAACTGCTTCAACGGGTAGCAGTCGTGCTGACACCACCAAAAACTTTACCGTTGCTACGGAAGTGGCTGCTCAAATCGATATTACAGAAGTAGGGGACTTTAGCTTAAGTATCGCTGAAAAATCACCTATTGTACGAATTTGGGGTGAAGTAGAATTTGATGGCGTGTATGCGCAAGGTAAAAATTACAACGAAGTCCGTCAAGCGATCGTCACCATCGGTAATCAATCCTTTAAGGTGGGCGTAAATAATAAAACGTTCTTTGTGGATATTGCGGCTGAGGATTTAAAAGGACTCAATGGGCAACAGGTTTCTGTAAAATTTACGCCAGATCCAAAAGTGTATGAATTAACCAAAGCGGATGGCTTTTATAAAACTGCTTATATTAACGCCCCTGAAGTCACCACTAAAAGTGTTACCTTTACCAGCGACTATGTAAAAGTCGAGAATAAAGATCAATATTTTGTGGCTTATCACGAAGATATGGCGGTTGTGCGCGGTGTAGTCTCAGGAACCGCTAAAGAGGGAGATATTGTCACCTTGAATATTGGCAATAAAACGCTTAAAACAACGGTAGAGGCAGATCTAAGTTTTTCAGCAACTGTGTCAAAGCAAACCTTGAGTACAGCGGAGCAGATTTCTGCTACCTTGGAAACCACCGATCGGGCAGGCAAGGCAATTAAAGTTTCTGATCAAGAAAATTATACTGTTGCCGCTTCCGTGGATGGCGAAAAACGAATTGGCTTAATTCCTATTGCGAATCCAATACAAGATGATCATTCCAAAGAGGGATGGACAACGCCGTATTTCTTAAAAGCAGTGGGAAGTTTAAACCAAAATGGCTATAGCGCGCCTTTGGGGGGAACACAAGATAAACCTTATGTCATTAAATATTATTTCCACGGCACGGAAGAACTCGAAGCTAATAAAGCATTGCCTACTGATGCTTTAGTTGATGAAGGGCTAAAAGACGTATTCCGAAATGCTTATGCCATTTTATCTAGCTACACCAATATCCAATTTGTAGAAAGTAAAATTAGCGGCGATCGCGATACGTTTGTGCATTATTCACCAATGTCGAATGGCTCTGCTGCTGTAGCAAGAAATGGTGGGCATATTACATGGAATGCCGGCAGTAGCTGGAAAGATTGGGGAATCGATTATCTCTATTACACCGCGCTACATGAAATTGAGCATACGCTTGGCATGGTGCATACGAATGCCGGTGATATCCCAACCTTTAAAGAAAATGGCTATGGCAATGAAAATACAGCGGAATTTTCCATTATTTCTTACAATCGCTATGTCAATGATAACTTGTATTTATCATTGCGCGATCTGCGCCCTTATGATTTAGCCTATTTACATTATCGCTTTGGGGTAAACCCAAATGCGCGTGCGGGTGACGATGTGTATAGCTTTACCAATTATAATACTTATGCTTCCGATGGTGGTCGCTATATTTGGGATGGCAACGGGGTTGATACATTTGATGCGTCAAAAGAAAAACAAAATGTTTATGTCAATTTAAATCCAGGCAGCTGGAGTTATGTTGGTGATGTTCAAGAACGAAACTTCTTGGTAAAAAACATTCACAGCAATACTCAAGATGTACATCAATATTTCGATTTACCGGAAAAAACCATTGTAGAGACAGGCAATGGTCAAGTTAATGCTGCATTAAATATTGCTGATGTTGAATATACTTCGGGACAAGTCTATATTGGTCAAGGCACGCAAATCGAAAATCTTATTGGTTCGGAATTTAATGACACCTTAATCGGTAATGCCGCAGATAATAATATTTTTGGTGGTGCCGGCAACGACCATATTGAAGGAGGTGCCGGAAATGATTATCTTGATGGCGGACTTGGCGAAGACAAGATGATAGGTGGTTTAGGTAACGACATCTATGTTGTGGATAATGTAAAAGATATCATTATCGAAGCCCAAAACGAAGGGACCGATAGCGTTTACAGCACCGTTAATTATCGTCTATCCGAAAATGTAGAAAATCTTACGTTAATTGGAAACACGGCTAAAGAAGCCTACGGTAATGATTTGGATAACGTATTAACAGCGAATAATATCGGCAATACATTAAACGGTGGCGCGGGCAATGATCGACTTATCGGTGGACTCGGTGCGGATACTTTAATTGGGGGTGATGGTTCAGATCATTTTGTGTTCAATACGACTCTCAATGGTAACGTGGATATTATCAAGGACTTCAGTGCAGAAGATAAAATTGAATTGTCCAAAACCGTATTCCAAGCCTTAAGTGATGCGGAAAGTATCGCACGTCATATTAAGTATGATAATACCAATGGGCAATTAAGTTATGATGCTAAAGGTAATGGCGATCTGATTCATTTCGCTACCTTAGAAAATCATCTTTCCACCTTGGATCATAATAATATTGTGATTGTTTAGTATTAAATAGCTAAAAAAATGACCGCACTTTCAAAGCGCGGTCATTTTATTTGTTATTTCAATTAGCTATTTAACGCACGTAAAATATCATCCACACGTTCTTTCGCATCACCAAATAACATTTGGGTATTTTCTTTGAAGAATAGCGGGTTTTGTACGCCTGCGTAGCCTACTGCCATTGAGCGTTTGAATACGATAACGTTTTGTGCTTTCCATACTTCAAGCACCGGCATACCTGCGATTGGGCTTGATGGGTCGTCTAATGCCGCCGGGTTTACGGTATCATTTGCACCGATAACCAATACGACATCAGTATCTTCGAAATCATCATTGATTTCATCCATTTCTAATACCACATCGTAAGGTACTTTCGCTTCTGCCAGTAATACGTTCATATGACCCGGTAAACGACCTGCAACAGGGTGGATACCGAAGCGAACGTTAATGCCTTTCTCACGTAATTTTGCTGTAATTTCAGCCACCGGATATTGTGCTTGCGCAACCGCCATACCGTATCCCGGCGTGATGATCACAGAACTTGCATTTTTCAGCATTTCTGCCACTTCTTCCGCAGTAGTTTCACGGTGTTCGCCGTATTCTTCATCGCCTTTGCTTGCTTGAACATCGTTACCGAAGCCACCGGCAATCACGCTAATAAATGAGCGGTTCATCGCTTTACACATAATGTAAGAAAGAATCGCACCTGAAGAACCGACTAACGCACCGGTTACGATAAGCAAGTCGTTGCTTAACATAAAGCCTGCTGCTGCGGCTGCCCAACCTGAGTAAGAGTTAAGCATTGAAACAACTACCGGCATATCCGCACCACCGATAGAAGCCACTAAGTGCCAACCGAATGCTAATGCGATAGCCGTCATTAACAAGACCGGGAAAATGTTATGTGGGTTATTTAAGAACGCCACCATTAACAAGGCTGAAACCACTAACGCCGCTAAGTTCCATTTGTGTTTGTGCGGTAAATTTAACGCGCTTGATGACACTTTACGACCAAATAATTTGCCGCTTAATTTACCAAATGCCACTAATGAACCTGAGAAAGTTACCGCACCGATGAAGATCCCTAAGAACACTTCAACATTGTGGATATTCGCTAAGGTCGCTTGTTCTGCGTGGAATGCGGCTAAAGCCACTTCATCTAAATTTGCCGGTGGCACCGCTTCAATGTGTAAGCCCCAGCTGTTAAAGCCTACTAAAACCGCTGCTAAACCTACGAAGCTGTGAAGAATTGCCACTAATTCCGGCATTTCTGTCATTTCCACTTTTAAGGCTTTGCGTACACCAAGGTAGCCACCTACTGCCATTGCAATCAGGATCCAAAGTGTGCCTTGTGATTGCGGCCCGAAAATGGTTGCCACCAGAGCAATGCCCATACCCACGATACCGTACCAGCAGCCTGCTTTGGCAGTTTCGTGTTTAGAAAGGCCGGCTAAGCTCATAATGAAAAGAATGGCAGCAATAATATATGCCGCTGTAACTAAACCAAAAGACATTGTTGCTCTCCTTAACCTTTTCTAAACATTGCCAACATACGTTGGGTAACTTTAAAGCCACCAAAAATATTGATGCTCGCCACTAAAATCGCAATAAAGGCAAGAATATCAATAAATAAGTTGCCTGTTGGTTGGCGAATTTGTAACACCGCCCCAACGATAATAATGCCTGAAATCGCATTCGTTACCGCCATTAACGGGGTATGTAATGCGTGGCTAACGTTCCACACCACGTAATAACCAACCACACAAGCCAATACGAAGACGGTAAAGTGTGATAAGAATGCCGCTGGTGCCACAGAAGCGATCCATAGGAACAATACGCCGGCAGCTGCCATTGCGCCATATTTTTTGCGTGGATCCGCCGGTTTCTCTTCTTTCTTCTCAACAGGTGCTGCCGCTTGTTTTTGTTGCGGTTGCGCTGAAACCTGAATTGGTGGTGCCGGCCACGTAACTTCACCATCACGAATAACCGTTACGCCACGAAGTACCACATCTTCAAAGTTAATATCGATCACACCATCTTTATTTGGTGCTAATAATTTCAATAAATTAACTAAGTTTGTACCGTAAAGTTGTGAAGATTGCGTTGGTAAACGTGCCGGGAAGTCGGTATAACCAATCACTTTCACTTGGTTTTCTGTAACAACCACTTCGCCTGCTTTGGTATATTCACAGTTACCGCCTGTTGCCGCTGCTAAATCCACAATCACTGAACCCGGTTTCATTGAATCCACCATTTCTTTTGTGATTAAGCGCGGTGCCGCTTTGCCCGGAATTGCTGCAGTGGTAATAATAATATCCACTTCTTTGGCTTGTTCTGCATAAAGTGCCATTGCACGGCGGTTAAATTCTTCCGACATCACTTTAGCATAACCATCACCTGAGCCGCCTTCTTCTTCAAAGTCGATTTCTAAGAAGTCTGCGCCCATTGATTTCACTTGCTCTTTTACTTCTGGACGAGAGTCAAACGCACGCACAATCGCACCTAAGCTATTTGCCGCACCAATTGCCGCTAAACCGGCAACGCCCGCACCAATCACGAGTACTTTTGCCGGTGGCACTTTACCTGCTGCGGTAATTTGCCCGGTAAAGAAGCTACCGAATGCATTAGCCGCTTCGATGACCGCACGATAACCTGAAATGTTTGCCATTGAAGACAAGGCATCTAACGCTTGTGCACGAGAAATACGTGGCACTGCGTCCATCGCTAACACATTGATTTTCTTCGCGGACAATTTTTCCATTAAAGCAGGATTTTGCGCAGGCCAAATGAAACTAACCAGCGTTGCCCCTTCTTTAATCAGCGCAATTTCTTGTTCAGTCGGCGCATTCACTTTAAAAATAATGTCCGAATTCCAAACTTCTTCTGTTGTGCCGACAGCTGCACCTGCTTTTACAAATGCATCGTCTTCAAAACTCGCTTTAAAGCCGGCATTGTGTTCAACAATGACTTCAAAGCCAAGTTTTTTGATCTGCTCAACGGTTTTCGGTGTTGCAGCAACACGTGTTTCACCGTTTAGCAGTTCTCTAGGTACACCAATTAACATAACGTATCCTTCTCAATTGGTTGATATTGACATATTGAGCAACCCATTCAGCCGCCCAAATACCCACGATGACAAAAGTCAAACTGTGTTCAACTTTACCACTAAACAACGCAGAATTGGAACCCTTTTTTTATGAATAAACGCTATAAAATAGTGATTAATTGCATAAAAAGGAAAAAACAATCAAGGATATTAGAAATTCTATGAAGTGCGGTTAAAAAATGGAAAAATTAAAGGTGGGATTATCACCCACCTTAATTCTCTTAAACCGCCTGAAACTCGATCAACATGGCACTTTGCGGATCTAACACAGGAATGGTTAATCCCACATAAGCCAGCCAATCGCTTTTCACGGTTATCGCTTTCCCATCAAAACTGTCTCTCAACCATTGCGGGAAAGTTTTCATTAAATGCCCGGCTTGCCCTGCCACGATATAATCAGGAATAGAAATCGCCTTAACCTGATAAGTGGCATTAGGTTTAAGATAAGGCACACGTAATTTGCCCATTTGCTTATAATCAGGCATATCCAATTGGCTAATTAATACCACAGCATGAGATTGATCTTTAGACACCACGCCATTAATCAACGTATTTTCATCATGATAATCCAAACGGAATCCGTCACCACTATGCAACAACGGACGCAATTGTTTATGCAAGGCAATATATTTTGCAAAACCTGCACGTTCTTCTTCAGATTCTTTCACAGGATCTAACTCCACGCCCATATGTCCAAACAATGCAGTTAAGCCACGGAAATCAAAAGAAAAATGGCGATGCGTGGTTTGGCATGGTGCGCCACCAATATGCGCGCCAATCACTTCCGGTGGATAAAAATAACTCATTCCGCGTTGGATTTTTTGGCGGGCTAACGCATCATTATTGTCTGACGTCCAGAAACGTTGCGAACGCTTGAGAATTTCAAAATCCACACGCGCGCCGCCTGATGAACAACTTTCAATTTCTACCTGCGGATAGCGTTGTTGCAAAATGCTAAATAAACGATAAGTGGCTTCCGTTTGTGCTTTAACGGCGGCTTTACCTAAATGCCCCGGTTGCACTAAACGGCGGTTATGATCCCATTTTATGTAATCAATTTGATGTTCACCCAGTAACCAATCCATACGTTCTAAGAGATAATTAAAGGCATCCGGGTTCACTAAATCCAAGGTATATTGATGACGTTCTTCAGGTTGATCATAGCCGTCTAATTGCAATAACCAATCAGGGTGTTGTTCATACAATTTGCTGCGCTTATTAATCATTTCCAACTCAACCCAAATCCCAAATTGCATACCTAATTTTTTCACAGCATCAATCACCGGCGTTAAACCATTGGGATATTTTTGCTCATCAAGGTACCAATCCCCCAATCCGCCGAAGTCATCATTGCGCCCCACAAACCAGCCGTCATCAATAATAAAACGCTCTACCCCCATTTCTGCCGCTTTTTCTGCCATGGCAATAATATGGGCAGGCTCATGATTAAAGGTGACCCCTTCCCAAATATTTAAATGCACTGGACGAACAGGTTGGTGGAAGTGCAAAATATGCTGACGAATATGATTGTGGAATTGTTGCGACATGCCATTCAAGCCCGTATCCGAATAGGCCGCATAAACCCAAGGGGTTGATGTAGATTCCCCTTGTTGCAACACAATTTCCCCCGGAAAATATAAGTTTTCTAATTGCGCAAAACGGCGACCGTCAATTAATACATCGGCACGAATACGGTGGTTCCCCGACCACGCCAAATGAAAACCCCAAACTTCGCCTTGTTGTTGACTAAAGTGCGGTCGTCCTAACACAAGATTTGGTGCGTATTCGTGAGACGTGCGACCATGACGATTTTCTTGGGTAAATGCACCATGTTTTAAGCGTAAGCGATTTTCTTGCAATTCACGACACCAGCGTCCATAAAAACTCAGTACTTCATCTGCATATTCCGGCACAGGCAACGTGACCGCTAAACGGTTCACGGTAAACTCGCCTTCCGCTAAATTGGTTACCGTATTGCGGAATTTAAACACCCCATTTTCATCACCTTCAATTTCTGTTTTAAAGGCTAACTGCGCGATAGGATCTTCTGCCTCAATCACTAAATGATTGCCATTTTTCACCGCACTTTTCGTCACAAAAACCGGCGCCCAATCATAACTGTTTCGATGTCCTTCTAAACTGGAACAACCAAAATAGCCACGTCCATTTTCTGCGGCAAAGGTCACGGGAATATCCACATCCAGACTCCCATTTGCCACACCACGATCAATGGCGATAGCATCGAATTCAGAAATATCATCAATATTAAGGTGTTTACCCCAATAAAGAATTTCAGCCGGTTCTGTACGAATAATTAAATCTGTCTCTTTGCTTGTTAATCGAATAATTTCACTCATAGCTTAAATCCTTAGTTTACTTTACGATATTTATCTAATAAGGCGATGTTCACTTTTGCCAATAGATCACCGTGGAGTTTGTAATAGCGGAAGTACACAAATAATTTGATCGCATAGAAGAAAATTGGCAAACCGATCATAATCATTTTCATATAGAACAACGTGGTTTCGCTTTGTGGCTGGTTAGGTACATAATCAATCGCCGTTAACAACACACCAATTAAGAAAGCGGATACTGCTGAGCCTGCTTTAACCACCATTGTTTGCACCGCATAAGCAATACTTTCAGAACGGATCCCTAATTTATATTCACCGTAGTCCACCGTATCTGCCACCATAATCACTTGTAATGTCCAGAATAAAGCACTACCGATTTGCATAAAGATACCGGCAAGAATAATCAAGAATACGCTGACATGATCCGTAATCCCTGTGTAAGCTAAAATGGCACAGCTAATAATGGAACATACCGAAATGCTGATCCACAATTTACGGCGTGAAAATATTTTGGCTAAACGCGCAAATAACACAATCACCGCCAGGTTCGCAATACCGGCATAAGACATATAGTATGGGAACATTTCTTTATCGCCGACTACGTAAGTAAAGTAGTAAACCGCGAAACCGGAAATAATATTTCCTGCAATGTTGTAGCAAAGCGCCATCACTAACAAACTGGATAACTGGTCATTGCGTGGAATCAATGACACCAAGGTTTTAAGTGGCACTTTATTTTGTGGTTCGTTGGTTTCAAGGGCATCAGAAGAATATTTTTCTTTCACATTGACCAACGTAATAATGGTTGAAAGCACAAAGAACGCAATAATCACCAAGGTAAACATTCTAAAGCCAAAACCTTTATCATCGCCGCCAACCGCATCAACAAACGGCATACAAATTCCCGCTGTGACAAAACCCGCTAAACTGGCAAAAAAACGCGGATAAGGCACAAGCTCTTCGCGTTCGCGTTGATCAAGGGTTAGAGTTGGTGTAAGCGACCAAAATGGAATATCCATTAGGGTATAAGTCATCCCCCAAAGAATGTAGGTCACCGCAATATAAACAATTAACGCATTACCGGAGAAATAATCAGCGCAGAAAAGAGAAAAGAGTGAGATTGAGTTAAGAATGGTTCCAATTAAAATCCAAGGTTTAAATTTTCCCCAACGTGAACGGGTATTATTCACAATCCAGCCCATAATAGGATCATTTAAGGCATCCCACACACGCGCAACCATAAAAATACTGCCGACAATCGCGGCGGAAACGCCCAATATATCCGTGTAATAAAACATCAAATACATATACACAATACCAATGGCAAAGTCTTTACCATAAGCACCAAGTCCAAAACTGAGTTTTGTTTTCATAGATAAACTCATACTCAACTCCTTTATTGTTATCAGTTACATCATTATTCACTGTTATCATCACAAAAAGGCAAGGGGTTTCCTATATCGTTTTCTCACGCAAAATTCCCAAAATCTCATTTTTCTAGATCCGCATAACAAAAACTGAGATTTCAGGAATATTTCATAAGGAAATAGGATTTATCGAAAAAACTCGCTATAATACCACCGCACTTCATTCGTAAAGGTTGCTTATGAACATTGAACATCTCAGCTATTTTGATCCGGAAAATTCTCTCGGCAGTAAAACCACCAGCCCATTAGCGCTCCCCTTAGACAAACAATCGCTACGCGTAAAACTTTGGCAACCGCCTGTGAATATGCCGGCACACCATTGGCACGGACATATTGAAATCAACATTCCTTTTGATGGTGATGTAGAATATTTTTATAACGGTTCATTTCTGACCATCAAAAAAAATCATATTGCTGCCTTTTGGGCATCCATTCCCCACAGTTTGGTTAATCGCAAAAATTGCACTCAAATGGCGGTCATCGATGTACCTGTTCACCAATTTCTTTCTTGGCAATTAGCGGATAATCTCGTCACGCATATTACTCACGGTGTCGTCATTCAATCTAAAAGCGCAGATCTGGCGAGTTCATTTGAAATTACGCGCTGGGAGAATGAGCTCGCTAAAAATGATATTAATCATAATCAGTTGGTCTATAGCGAAATACAGCTACTGTTAAAACGCTTAGAATTAGATGGTTGGGAACTGCTACTAAAAACGCGCTATGAACCTAATTTTGGTGGTAAATCCTCGCGCCATACACAACATTATGTGATTGAAATGCTCAATTATATTGGCACAAATTTTAATCAATCCATTACAGTTTCACAGGTCGCAAGTGCGGTGGGATTAAATGTCAATTACGCCATGGGACTGTTTCAAAGCGTGATGCAACTCACCATCAAACAATATATTACGATGATGCGCATTAATCACGCCAAAGCCTTATTGAGCGATACCGATAAAACGATGTTGGATGTTTCGCTTACGGCCGGGTTTAATTCCTTAAGTCGTTTTTATGAAAATTTCCAAAAATATACCGGTTTTTCCCCGATGAACTACCGTAAACAAATACGGGGAAATTTACCGATACATCAAGAAAATAACACAATTTTAACCCTACTTTAGAGGTATATTTATGCAACTCCCCCCACTTCAATCCGCTATCCTTATTCGCCGTTACAAACGTTTTATGGCGGATGTGCAATTCGAGAATCAAGAGCAAATCACCTTGCATTGTGCCAATACCGGCGCGATGACAGGTTGTGGTGGAAAAGGTGATACCGTTTGGTTTTCCGATTCCAAAAGCACCACGCGAAAATACCCTTGTTCTTGGGAATTAACGGAATTGCCCAATGGCAATTTAGTTTGCATTAACACACACCGCTCAAATCAGTTGGTTTACGAAGCCTTGCAAAATAAGCAGATTGTAGAGCTGGCGGATTATCAACAAATCACGCCTGAAGTGAAATACGGTGAAGAAAACAGCCGCATTGATTTTTTATTACAAGGGGAAGGCTTGCCCGATTGTTATGTGGAAGTAAAATCCATTACCTTAGTGAAAAATAACATTGGCATGTTTCCGGATGCCGTTACCACACGCGGACAAAAACATTTGCGCGAACTCATGGCAATGAAAAAACAAGGACATCGCGCCGTGGTTTTATTTGCAGGGCTACACGATGGTTTTGATTGTTTCAAAATTGCGGAATATATCGATCCTGAATACGATAAGTTGCTAAAACAAGCGTTAAAAGAAGGAGTCGAGGCGTACGCTTATGCGGGCGAATTTGAAAAAACAGATGGAATTCCCACCGCACTTTCGTTAACGAAAGCGGTGCCGTTTGTTTAGGAATAAATTATTTGAGAATTATTTGCATTTATTGTTGACAATGTTTTTGAGAACTATTATCATCTAACCATTCAAACAATAATAGATAATCACTCCAACTTTTCGGCGTTGTACTTCCCCACAGGTCAACGCCTTTTCTTTTGTGAAAAATCAAAGAACTGACCTTTTAACTCTTTTCATTTCCATTATATTCACTATAATGAAACCTTTCTTTTTTATGATATTACAATACAGGCAAAACCGATGACTGATTTGAATACTGTTCTCGCGGAACTAAAGCGCGGTGTCGATCAAATTTATTCTGAACAAGATTTAATCGAAAAATTGAAAGAGAACCGTCCATTACGAGTGAAATTAGGTGCTGACCCTACTGCACCGGATATCCACTTAGGTCATACGGTGGTATTAAACAAATTACGCCAATTCCAACAATTTGGTCATGATGTGTATTTCTTAATCGGTGACTTTACCGGTATGGTTGGCGATCCATCCGGTAAAAACACCACACGTCCGCCGTTAAGCCGCGAAGATGTTTTGCGCAATGCGGAAACCTATAAAGAACAAATTTTCAAAATTTTAGATCCACAAAAAACCAAAATCGTGTTTAACTCTGAATGGTTGAGCAAATTGGGCACGGAAGGCATGATCCGTTTAGCGAGCAACTACACCGTTGCCCGTATGTTGGAACGTGAAGACTTCAAAAACCGTTTTACCAACCAAATGCCGATTGCGATTCACGAATTTATCTACCCATTATTGCAAGGTCATGATTCCGTAGAATTGCAAGCAGACGTAGAGTTAGGCGGTAGCGACCAAACCTTCAACTTGTTAGTGGGTCGTGAATTACAAAAATCTGCCGGTCAAAAACCGCAAGTGGCGATCACATTGCCATTGTTAGTCGGTTTAGACGGCGAGAAAAAAATGTCTAAATCTTTAGGCAACTATATCGGCGTAACCGAGGCACCAAGCGAAATGTTCGGTAAAATCATGTCGATTTCAGACGAATTAATGTGGGATTGGTATAACTTACTTTCATTCCGTCCATTAGCTGAAATTGCCCAACTTAAAGCAGACGTTGAGGCAGGCAAAAACCCACGTGATGTGAAGATTTTATTAGCCAAAGAAATTATCGCCCGTTTCCACGATGAAACCGCGGCAGATGCGGCAGAACAAGAATTTATCAACCGTTTCCAAAAAGGGGCAATGCCGGACGAAATGCCTGAATTCACCTTTGAAGGCGACATTGGTTTAGCCACTTTGTTAAAAGAAGCCGGTTTAGTGTCTTCGACATCCGAAGCCATTCGTGGTGCACAACAAGGCGGTGTCAAAATTGATGGTGAAAAAATCGATGATGCTCGTCAAAATGCACAAAAAGGCACCTTTGTTTACCAAGTGGGTAAACGCAAATTTGCTCGTATTACAGTGAAATAATAGGAAAATAACTATGCCAAACAAAATTTGGGTTCTCGGAGATGCCGTTGTGGATCTTATCCCGGACGGCGAGGCGCATTACTTAAAATGCGCAGGTGGCGCACCGGCTAACGTGGCGGTGGGTGTGGCGCGTTTAGGTGTGCCAAGTGCCTTTATCGGTCGCGTAGGCAAAGATCCTTTAGGCGAATTTATGCAACAAACCTTGCGCAATGAAAACGTGAACACGGATTATATGCACCTTGATCCTGACCATCGTACTTCTACGGTGGTAGTCGGTTTAGACAACGGCGAGCGCAGCTTTACCTTTATGGTTAACCCAAGTGCGGATCAATTTTTAGACCATCACGATTTGCCGACATTCCAAGCAGGCGAATGGTTACATTGCTGTTCTATTGCTTTGTTAAATGAACCAAGCCGTACCGCAACAATTCGTGCCATGCAAAAAATTCGCGAAGTGAGCGGTAAAGTGTCTTTCGATCCAAACTTACGCGAAAGTTTGTGGAAGTCTGTGGCGGAAATGAAGTTAGTAGTTAATCAAGCGGTAGCGTTAGCGGACGTATTAAAATTCTCGGAAGAAGAATTAACCTTATTAACGGACACCACTACCTTAGAGGAAGCTTTCGAGAAAATCACCGCACTTTACCCGGAAAAACTGATCATCATCACTATGGGTAAAGATGGGGCATTATTCCACCTAAATGGTCACCGTGAAACCGTTAGCGGCAAAGCCCTCAAACCTGTGGACACCACAGGCGCAGGCGATGCCTTCGTAGGGGGCTTATTAGCCGGCTTATCGCTTAATGACAACTGGCAAGACTTGGATGTCTTAAAACAAGTTATCCGCCAAGCCAACGCGTGCGGCGCACTTGCCACCACAGCCAAAGGCGCAATGTCGGCATTACCAAATCAACAACAGCTAAAAGACTTTTTAGCCAATTAATCACAGGGGCGGATCGAAGTATCCGCCCTGATTGTTGACAAGGTTTATCTTTGAGAAATAACCTAGCACGAGCCGTGCTAGGTTCCTTAAGCCCAGCCCCGTTGGGGCTGAAAAAAGAGCCGCAGAGCGGCTCAGATTAAAGAACCCTATACGGCTCGTATAGGGTGATCCATGGTCTAGGGCTGAAAGTATCCGCCCGAATTTTTCCCGAAATATACAGGTTTTACAATGCATATTTTCAACAACGGCAAATACAAATCGCTACATGCTGCGGCAGCAGGTGAACTCACACAAATCGAAAGTGCGGTAAAAAAAGACAAAGATTTTCGGCCGCACTATCATCTTACGACACCAACAGGTTTACTCAACGATCCTAACGGATTAATTTGGGACGGCGAGAAATATCACGTGTTTTATCAATGGTTTCCATTTGATGCCATTCACGGAATGAAACATTGGAAACATTACACTACACAAGATTTTATTCATTTTACCCCCGCGCAAGATCTGATTCCGGATGAACTGTTTGAAAGCCACGGTTGTTATTCAGGCGGCGCATTATTAGTGGGCGACAACATTGCGTGTTTCTATACGGGCAACACACGCCGTCCGAGCGATAATCAACGCGTGCCGTTCCAAAACTTAGCCATTTTCGACAAAAACGGCAAATTACTGTCCAAACGTCCGTTAATTGAAAATGCGCCTCAAGGTTACACCGAACATTTCCGCGATCCAAAACCTTATTTCACCGCAGAAGGCAAAATCCGTTTTGTTTGCGGCGCACAACGTGAAAATCTCACCGGCACAGCCGTGATATTTGAAATGGATAATTTAGAGGACACACCTCGAGTTATCGGCGAACTGGCGTTGCCTGCTTTTGACAACCGCAACGTGTTTATGTGGGAATGCCCTGATTTGCTCAAAATCAAAGACAATGATGTGTTTATTTGGTCGCCGCAGGGCAAAACCCGCGAACCGCACCAATTCCAAAATAACTATCACGCCACGTACGCGATTGGGCAGTTAGAGGGACAAACCTTAAACAGCACGTATATCGCGGAATTAGATCAAGGCTTTGATTTTTATGCGCCACAAACCGTTGCCAATGTCGCTGATCGCACGATCTTGCTTGCTTGGATTGGGCAACCGGATTTAACCTACCCAACGGACGAATACAAATGGCATTCGATGCTCACCATGCCACGAGAATTGCGCATCGAACAAGGCAAAATTTATCAACAGCCGGCGCGTGAAATCTATCAAAATCTCACCGCACTTCAAGCGGTTCAAGTGGAAAATACCGCGGAAATTGCCCAATTAGACCGCGCTTATATCCAATTTGATGCGCAACAACAGCCCTTTAAATTGGACTTCTTCCACAACGAAAAAGGCGAAACCCTCACGCTTTCCTATGACGGCAAACTGCTTTGCTTAGACCGCGCCAAAACAGAACAAACGGATTGGATGGAAAAATTTGACAGCCAACGTTATTGCGAAATTGAACAACTTGAGCAAGTGGAAATCTTCTTCGACCGCTCTGTATGTGAAATTTTCCTAAACCGCGGTGAAAAAGCCATGACTTCACGTTTCTTTATTCGTGATCGTCAAAATGTGGTGAAATCTGACCGCGCTTTACGCTTAGAAATTGCACAACCAAAAGCGATTGAGATCAAATAATTGGGGCTTTCTCGTTGAGATTTAGCAAAAAAACGAGTAAAGTATTGAGCATTATTTTCAAACACAACAGGATAAAATTATGGGTAAAAGTGTTGTCATCCTTGGCGCTCAATGGGGCGATGAAGGCAAGGGTAAAATCGTTGATTTATTAACCGACCGCGTGAAATATGTGGTGCGCTACCAAGGTGGTCATAATGCAGGTCACACTTTAATCATTAACGGTGAAAAAACCGTATTACGTTTAATTCCAAGCGGCATTTTACGCGACAACGTGACCTGTTTAATCGGGAACGGCGTAGTGCTTTCACCATCCGCATTAATGCAAGAAATGGGCGAATTGGAAAGCCGCGGTATCAACGTTCGTGAACGTTTATTAATTTCTGAAGCTTGTCCGTTAATTCTTCCTTACCACGTAGCCATGGATCACGCGCGCGAAGCGGCACTTGGCAACAACAAAATCGGCACAACAGGCCGCGGTATTGGTCCGGCTTATGAAGACAAAGTAGCACGCCGTGGTTTACGTGTTAGCGATTTATTCGACAAAGAAAAATTCGCGGAAAAATTAAAAAATGTGTTGGATTACTACAATTTCCAACTGGTTCACTACTACAAATCAGAAGCCGTTGACTATCAAAAAACCTTAGACGATGTTTTAGCCATTCGCGATGTGATTTTAAGTATGGTAGCTGATGTCAGCACCATCTTAGATACTGCGCGCAAAAATGGCGACAATATCTTATTTGAAGGTGCACAAGGCGCAATGTTAGATATCGATCACGGTACTTATCCATTCGTTACCAGCTCAAATACGACAGCAGGCGGCGTTGCAACCGGTGCCGGTTTTGGCCCGCGCAACATTGACTACGTATTAGGTATCATCAAAGCTTACTGTACGCGTGTTGGCGGCGGTCCATTCACTACGGAATTATTCGATGAAGTGGGCGCTGAAATCGCACGTAAAGGGAATGAATTTGGTGCCGTAACAGGTCGCCCACGCCGTTGTGGTTGGTTTGACGCCGTAGCAATTCGCCGTGCAATTCAAGTGAACTCCATCAGCGGTTTTTGTATGACCAAACTTGACGTATTGGATGGTTTTGATGAAGTGAAAATCTGCGTAGGTTACAAATTACCAAATGGCGAAGTGGTTGATTATGCACCACTGTCAGCCAAAGACTGGGAAGGCGTTGAACCAATCTACGAAAGCATGCCGGGTTGGAAAGAAAACACCTTTGGCGTAACCGAATACGATAAATTACCAAAAGCGGTTCATAACTACGTGAAACGCATTGAAGAAGTCACAGGCGTGCCTGTTGCCATTCTTTCAACCGGTCCGGATCGTGTAGAAACCATGATTTTACAAGATCCGTTTGCAGCATAATATCTAGTTATATCACCTATAAATAAGAGCGAATAAAACTCGCTCTTATTGTTCTCTCCTTTATTTTTACTTAATCAATCTCAAAACTCCACGCAAACGATTAAATTTTATATCGACAATTTTAATTTTTCGATTACAATCTATCCTAGCTGAAAGGATTTATCCGATTTATTTATAATCTGTAACAAAAGGAAGCACTATGCAAAGACCAATGAACTTTGTAATGATTTCCCCACATTTTCCTGCCAATTTCGAGACTTTTGCAGTGAGATTGCGTGAAAGTGGTTTTAATACTTTGGGGATTGCAGACACACCTTACGAGCAATTAAGCGAAGGCTTACGCAACTCGCTAACTGAGTATTATCGTGTGGATAATATGGAAGACTATGAGCAAGTTTACCGTGCAGTCGGTTATTTTGCTCACAAATATGGTCGCATTGATCGTGTGGAATCGCACAACGAATACTGGCTTGAGTTAGACGCAAAATTGCGTACAGATTTCAATGTATCGGGCTATAAAAACGAAGATATGTTGGCAATCAAAACCAAAGCACAAATGAAAGAAGTGTTCCGCAAAGCGGGCTTAAAAGTGGCGAAAGGTCGTGTGTTTAAAGATGATGAAGACGCACGCAAACTAGCCAAAGAGCTTAAATTCCCTGTAATTATCAAACCAAATTCTGGCGTTGGGGCGAGCGATACCTACAAAATCAAAAGTGCGGACGAATTAGAAGCCTTTTTTGGTTATAAAAATGCCCACGTTGAATACATTATGGAAGAGTTCATTGAAGGCGATATCGTGACCTTTGACGGTTTAACTGATAAAGACGGCAATATCGTATTCTACTCAAGCCTTGAGTATTCTGAAGTGGTATTAGATACCGTTGAAAAAGACAACGATATGTTCTATTACGTGCCACGTGAAATTAAACAAGATTTAGTCAAATTAGGCGAAAAATGTGTAGAAGCCTTTAAAGTGCGTGAACGTTTCTTCCACTTTGAATATTTCCGTGTGAAGAAAACTGGCGAATTAATGCCACTTGAAATCAACTGCCGTCCACCGGGTGGTTTAACCATTGATATGTGGAACTATGCGAACGATTTTGATGTATTCAAAGAATATGCCAATATCGTGAAAGAAAATAAATTCTACTCAAACATCACGCACCCTTGGAATGTGGTTTATATTTCTCGTAAGGCAAACAAAAACTACAAACACAGCATTGATGAAGTATGTCAAAAATACGCTGGCAATATCATCAGCGTGCAAACTGTTCCAGGTGTGTTTGCTAAAATTATGGGCGAACACGGTATTTTGGCTCGTACTGAAACCATGGAGCAAATGCACGAAATCGTTCGTTTTGCGCAAGAGAAACAATAAGTTATATTCTATTTCCCTTTGCTAAGGCAAATGAACCGTAGCAACTGTGTTCAACAAAAAAATTTTTATTCAATTTTAATCCATAGTTTCTGTGGATAA